>CAWFXU010000018.1:0-44097 GCA_963819895.1 uncultured Gammaproteobacteria bacterium | reverse complement strand
GAACCTGAACCTCGAGGCGAAGGCTGGCCACATCGATCCGCTGATCGGGCGCATCGTGAGGTCGAGCGGGTCGCGCAGATACTGGCGCGCCGGCGCAAGAACAATCCGCTGCTGGTGGGCGAATCCGGTGTGGGCAAGACCGCCATTGTGGAAGGACTGGCCAAGAAGATTGTCGATGGCGACGTGCCCGATATTCTCAAGGACAGCGTGGTGTACTCGCTGGATCTTGGCGCGCTGCTGGCGGGCACCAAGTACCGCGGTGATTTTGAGAAGCGCTTCAAGGGCCTGCTGAACGAACTGAAGAAGCGCGACAACGCGATTCTGTTTATCGATGAGGTACACACCATCATTGGTGCCGGCGCCGCGTCGGGCGGCGTCATGGACGCCAGCAACTTGCTGAAGCCGCTGCTCAGTTCGGGGAAACTGCGCTGCATCGGTTCAACGACCTTCCAGGAATACCGCGGCATCTTCGACAAGGATAAGGCCCTGAGCCGGCGCTTCCAGAAAATCGATGTGATGGAGCCCAGTCGCCGATGACGCCTACAAGATACTGAAGGGCTTGAAGTCACGGTTTGAGGAACATCATGGCCTGCGCTACACCGACAAGGCCCTGCGCGTCGCAACGGATCTCTCCGACCGCTATATCACGGACCGGTTCCTGCCCGACAAGGCCATTGATGTGATCGACGAGGCGGGTGCATACCAGCAACTGCTGCCGGCATCCAAACGCAAAAAGGTGATCGGCGTGAGTGACATTGAGGCGGTCATCGCCAAGATTGCACGCATACCGCCGAAAGCCGTTAGCAGCGACGACAGGGAAACCCTGCAGAAACTGGAGAGCAACCTGCAAATGGTCGTGTTCGGACAGGACCAGGCCATCAGCAGCCTGGCGACATCGATCAAGCTGGCGCGCGCGGGCCTCAGGGGCGGTGAAAAGCCGATTGGGTCCTTCCTGCTGGCCGGGCCCACCGGCGTCGGCAAGACCGAGGTCACCCGGCAATTGGCGCGCCTGCTGGGACTGGAACTCATCCGCTTCGATATGTCGGAGTACATGGAACGGCACACGGTCTCCCGCCTGATCGGTGCGCCTCCCGGTTATGTGGGTTTCGATCAGGGCGGCCTGCTGACGGATGCGGTCACGCAGCACCCGCACGCGGTGGTGTTGCTCGATGAGATCGAGAAGGCGCATCCGGATGTGTTTAACCTGCTGCTGCAGGTGATGGATCACGGTACCCTGACGGACAACAATGGGCGCAAGGCCGATTTTCGCCATGTCATCCTGGTGATGACCACCAACGCGGGGGCGGAGAGTATCAGTCGCCGCACCATCGGCTTTACCAGCCAGGATCACAGCTCTGACGGTATGGAAGCCATCAACCGCATGTTTACCCCGGAATTCCGCAATCGCCTTGACGCAATCGTGCAATTCCAGCCGCTGGCTGAGGACGTGATACTGACCGTGGTGGACAAATTCCTCACCGAACTGCAGTGCCAGTTGGATGAGAAGCGTGTCACCCTCGACGTCGATGAAGATGCGCGGCTGTGGCTGGTCGAGAAGGGCTACGACATCCATATGGGCGCGCGCCCGATGGAGAGAGTCATCCAGGAGCATATCAAGAAGCCGCTGGCGGAACTGGTGTTGTTCGGCTCGCTGTCACAGTCCGGCGGTACGGCCGCTGGTCCGCCTCAATGCGGCGGAGAACAAACTGGAGGTGACGGTGGAAGAGGAGGAGGCTGAGCTCCAGAAGAGCTAGAGCCTGGGCTTACCGTTCGCGGTAGGTGATACGTCCTTTGGACAGGTCGTAGGGAGTCAATTCCACACGTACCTTGTCGCCGGTCAGGATGCGGATATAGTTCTTGCGCATCTTGCCGGAAATGTGCGCGGTCACCACGTGACCGTTTTCCAGCTGTACCCTGAAAGTGGTGTTGGGCAGGGTGTCAATCACCTCGCCTTCCATTTCAATCTGGTCTTCTTTTGCCATCAGGCGGCAATCCTCGGTTAAAAAGAGGGCGCATTTTGCCTGAATCTCGGCGCAGCGCTAGCGTATATATGCGGTAAAGCAGCCCTGCTACTTCGACGCCAAGCGTCGGCGTCGAGTCTAGATCAGCGTCGTCCAGCGGCTGTTGAGATAAACCTGCAGCGGGCGATAGTCGGCTTTGTAGGACATTTTCTGGCAGTCACGAATCCAGTAGCCCAGATAGAGATAGTCGAGGCCCATTTCACGCGCCTGTTCCACCTCCCAGAGAATGGCATAGGCGCCGAGACTGCGCTTGTCCTGGCCGGGATCGAAAAAAGTGTAAATGGCCGAAAGTCCGTCCTCGAGTTTATCCACCACTGCCACGGCAATCAGTCGACCCTTGTCGTAGAAGCGGAAGTAACGGGTACAGTCCCACACGCTGTTCAGGAAGGCCTGGTACTGCTCGCGGTCGGGGGGATACATGTCCCCGTCCGAGTGGCGCAGGCTTGATGTAGCGATGGTAGAGGTCAAACGCTGCATCGTCGTTCAATATGTCGGTACGATGACCCTCAGGTCCTGGTTGCGCTGCCAGATACGCGTCTCTGTCCGCGCCTCGGGCTGGAAACTGCGCTACCGGTATGCGGGCGGGCATGCAGGCATTGCAATGGGTGCAGTGCGGTCGATAGATGTGATTGCCGCTGCGGCGAAAGCCCAGCACGGAAAGCTTGCTGTAGAGTTTCTGGTCCACCGGTTGGCGCGGGTCGACAAACAGGGTGGTCGCTTCCTGGTCGCGCAGGTAGCTGCAGCTGTGGGGGTAGGTGGTGTATACCTTGAGATCCCGCAGGGATGAAGTCACAGCAAGTCTCCACAAGTGCCGGTCAGGTGCCAAATGCCGCGTCTCGGTTTCCGTCGTACAGTTTGCGCAAGACGCTGCTCGAAGTCCAGCCTGCTGATGTTGCGCGCGCCCAGGGAGTTCAGGTGCTGATTCTCCACCTGGCAATCGATCATATGGAAGCCACCGCGGTGCAGAATATCGACCAGGCCACCAGCGCCACTTTGGAGGCGTCGGAGGCCGCGGCTGAACATGGATTCGCCGAAAAACACTCGCCCCAGTGACACGCCGTAGAGTCCGCCCACGCAGCTCCCCGTCGCGTCCAGACCTCCACCGAGTGGGCGAATCCGAGCGCGGTGCAGCGCGCTATAGGCCGCCAGCATCGTCCGCCTATCCAGGTGCCGCTGCGCCGCTGGCGCGGCTCGCGCAGTCGCGCATGACCTGGAGGAAGGCCCGGTCTACGCCCAGATGTGAAAACATCGCCGGCGCAGTCGCTTGCGCAGGCAGCGCGGGAATATGCAGGTCGTCGGGAAACAGCACCGAGCGCGGATCGGGGGTCCACCACAGGATCGGTTGCGGCGCCTGGTACCAGGGAAAAATGCCGCGGCGATAGGCGGCGAGCAGTCGCTCCGGGCGAAAGGTCCGCCGCCGGCAGCCAGCAGGCCGTTGGGATAATCCAGCGCCCTCGAGCAGGCGGAAAGTCGGTCCACGCTGCTCCGGAGGCGCGGCGATGTGCGGCGCATGGCTGCAGCGCTCAGAGCGCGTCGAGGTATTTCTCCGCATCCAGCGCCGCCATGCAGCCAAACCCGGCGGAGGTAACCGCCTGGCGATAGATGTGATCCGCCACGTCGCCGGCGGCGAATACGCCCGGTACGCTGGTCGCAGTGGCGTTGCCGTCGGTGCCGCTGTGGATGCGTGAGGTAGCCGTCTTTCATCTGCAGTTGTCCGGCGAAGATATCGGTATTGGGCTTGTGGCCGATGGCGATAAAGACGCCGGCGAGGTCGACCTCGCGCGTCGCTGCCGTCGCTGGTGCTGCGCACGCGCATACCGGTGACGCCGCTGTTGTCGCCCACGACTTCCTCCAGCGTGTGGTTCCACAGGATTTTGACCTTGCCCTCTTTTTCCCGCGCGAACAGCCGATCCTGCAGGACCTTCTCCGAGCGCAGGGTGTCGCGCCGGTGGACCAGGGAGACCTCGGAAGCGATATTGGCCAGGTACAGCGCCTCCTCGACGGCGGTATTGCCGCCGCCGATGACCGCCACCTTCTGGTTGCGGTAGAAAAAGCCGTCACAGGTGGCGCAGGCGCTGACGCCCTTGCCGAGCAACGCCTCCTCGCTGGGCAGGCCCAGATACTGGGCGGAGGCGCCGGTGGCGATGATGAGGGCATCGCAGCTGTAGCTGGCGGCGCGCCTTGAGCAGAACGGGCGCAGCGCTGAGGTCCACGGTCTCGATATGGTCGAACACCACCGTGCGCCTCAAAGCGCTCGACGTGCTCCTGCATCTGCTGCATCAATTGGGACCCTGCAGGTCGGCGTGCGCCGCCGGGCCAGTTTTCCACCTCGGTCGTGGTGAGTCAGCTGCCCGCCCTGCTGCATTCCGGTGATGACCACCGGTTTGAGGTTGGCCCGCGCGGCGTAGACGGCGGCGGTATAGCCGGCGGGGCCGCTGCCCAGGATAATCAGGCGGTGGTGGACTGGTTGCTCGCTCATGGTCGACGTTGGTCCCTCTGCGAAACATGGGTTTGCTGCCCATCCGCTGCCGTGCCGGGCAGGGGGCGGAAATGCGCCTATACTTAGGCGACAGGGTTCCCGCATCCCGCGGCAGGGGGGCGGAGTTTACCCGCTCATAAGCCTTTCACAGAGACGGCCTCCCATAGCCGTTGACGGCCGCGATGACCAGAGTATGGCAGGCAGACTTGGCAAGAACACGAGGCAGCATCGCGGTACGCCGAATCGCCGACAGCGGCCACCACTTCTGCAGCACGGCCTGCGCGAGGGGCTGGTGATCGGCTGCGTCGCGCTGGCGGCCGTACCTGCTGCTGGCCATCGGCACCTACAGCGTCGGCGATCCGGGCTGGTCCAGCACCGGCAACGGCGCCGGGATCAGCAATTCCGGCGGCCCCACCGGCGCGTGGATTGCCGACGTGCTGCTGTCGCTGTTCGGCTACGTCTCCTACCTGTTCCCGGTGCTGCTCGGCTACCGGGCCTGGGTCCTGCTGCGCGAGCGCCAGGCCCCGTTCGTCTTCGACTGGCTGCTGGTATCGATCCGCAGCGTCGGCTTGCGTGCTCGTGGTGCTCGCCGGCACCGGGCTGCTGGCGATCAAGGGCAGTGCGACCACGCTGCTGCCCTTCGGCATCGGCGGCATGCTCGGCGAAACCCTCGCGCAGGTGTGCCAGCGCGCCTTCGGCCTGCCGGGCAGCCAGCTGCTGCTGGTCGCGCTGCTGCTGTTCGGCGTCACCATCTTCACCGACCTGTCGTGGGCGCGACTGCTCGAAACCACCGGCCGGCTGACGCTGACCGCGCTGGGGCGCGTGGCTCCGCTGGCCGGCACGGCGCTCGCGCGCCTGCCGCGCCGCGAGCCGGCGAACGAGCAGGACGGCAGGTCCGGGTCGGGACCGGACGCCAGCGTCTGCGCGCGAGCTCACGGCGGACGAGCTGGACGAGGCCAATCCGCGCAAGCGCCGCGCCCGGCGCGAACCGGTGCTGGACGACGCGCCGATGGACCTGCCGGTGACCGGGGCGCGCGTGACGCCGGCATCGGCAACGCGCCGCAGGTCCGCACGACGCCGGAGATCCGCCTGCCCGAGAAACGCAAGGAAGCGCAGGGCGAGCGCCTGCAGCGCGAGAAGCAGGGCGCCCTGTTCAACGCTGCCGCCGGCACGACGCTGCCACCGCTCGGCCTGCTCGACATGGCCGACAAGAGCAAGCAGCGCGGCTTCTCGGCCGAGGCGCTCGAGGCGATGTCGCGGCTGCTCGAGATCAAGCTGCGCGATTTCGGTGTCGAGGCCACGGTGGTGTCGGTACTGCCCGGCCCGGTGATCACGCGCTTCGAAATCCAGCCGGCGCCCGGCGTCAAGGTCTGCCGCATCTGCAACCTGGCCAAGGATCTCGCGCGCTCGCTCGCGGTGATCAGCGTGCGCGTGGTCGAGGTGATACCCGGCAAGTCGGTGGTCGGCATCGAGATCCCCAACGAGGACCGCGAGATCGTCTGCTGCGGCGACGTGCTCGCCTCGCGCGCCTTCGAAGCCTCCAAATCGCCGCTGACCCTGGCGCTCGGCCACGACATCTCGGGCGAGCCGATGGTCGTCGACCTGGCGCGCATGCCGCACCTGCTGGTCGCGGGCACCACGGGCTCGGGCAAGTCGGTCGGCGTCAACGCCATGCTGCTGAGCCTGCTGTACAAGTCCACGCCCGCGGACGTGCGCCTGATCATGGTCGACCCGAAGATGCTGGAACTGTCGGTCTACGAGGGCATCCCGCACCTGCTGACGCCGGTGATCACCGACATGAAGGACGCCGCCAACGGCCTGCGCTGGTGCGTGGCGGAGATGGAGCGCCGCTACAAGCTGATGGCGGCGATGGGCGTGCGCAACCTCGCGGGCTTCAACCGCAAGGTGGACGACGCGATGGAGGCGGGCGAGCCGATCGCGGACCCGTTCTGGACGCCCGACCCCATGGTGTTCATCACCGAGGAGGAGCAGCTCGCCACGCCGCCGACGCTGGAGCCGCTGCCCGCGATCGTGGTGGTGATCGACGAGTTCGCCGACATGATGATGATCGTCGGCAAGAAGGTCGAGGAGCTGATCGCGCGCATCGCGCAGAAGGCGCGCGCCGCCGGCATCCACCTGATCCTCGCGACCCAGCGCCCCTCGGTCGACGTGATCACCGGCCTGATCAAGGCCAACATCCCGACCCGCATCGCCTTCCAGGTGTCCTCCAAGATCGATTCGCGCACCATCCTCGACCAGGGCGGCGCCGAGCAGCTGCTGGGCCATGGCGACATGCTGTACCTGCCGCCCGGGCAGCGGCGTGCCGATCCGCGTGCACGGCGCCTTCGTTTCCGACGACGAGGTGCACCGCGTGGTCGCGAACCTGCGCGCGAGCGCGGGCCCCGACTACATCGAGGGCATCCTCGAGGAGAGCGCCTCCTCGCCGCTGGCGCTGCTGTCCGGGCGAGGCCAGCGACGATCCCGAGGGCGACGGCCTCTACGACGAGGCGGTGCGCTTCGTGACCGAAAGCCGCAAGGCCTCGATCTCGGCGGTGCAGCGCAAGCTGCGGATCGGCTACAATCGCGCCGCCCGGATGATCGAGGCGATGGAGGCCGCGGGCGTGGTCAGCGCCATGAACAGCAACGGCAGCCGCGAAGTGCTGGCCCCCCCGCCGCCCGCCCACTGACCCACTGCAGGTGTTCCCGTGTCGCGAATTGCCGCTCTCGCAGCGCTCGTCTTGCTGTGTTCCCACGCGCTGGCCGACAGTGCTGCCGCCACGCGCCTCGGCGCGCTGCTTGCCGGCATGCAGCGCATCGAGGCCGGGTTCTCGCAGCGCCTGATCGACGAGGGCGGCGAAACGATGCAGGAGAGCAGCGGCCGCGTGCTGCTCGCTCACCCGGGGCGTTTTCGCTGGGAGACCACCGCCCCCTTCGAGCAGCTCGTGGTCAGCGACGGCGAGACGGTGTGGCAGTACGACGCCGACCTCGCGCAGGTGGTCGTGCGCCCGCTCGACCGCCGCGCCGACCAGGTGCCCTCGCTGCTGCTCAGCGGCGAGATCGCGGCGGTCGAGAAGCAGTTCGATATCCGCACCGCCGCGGCCCCCGCCGGCAAGGAACGCTTCGACCTGGTGCCGCGCGAGCCGGGCGGGATGTTCGCCGCGCTCGCCGTGCAGTTTCGCGCCGGGGTGCTGGAGCAGCTGGTGATCGCCGACGGTCTGGGGCAGCGCACCGAGGTGGAGTTCTCGGAGGTGCAGCCCGCGGGCGTGATCGACGACGCCACCTTCCGTTTCAAGGCCCCGCCCGGGGTCGACGAGCTGCACGATGACTGACCCGGTCGCCACCGCGCCCTACGTGCCGCTGGCGGCGCGCATGCGGCCCCGGCGCCCGGAAGACTTCTTCGGCCAGGAGCACCTGCTCGGCCCCGACAAGCCGCTCGCCAACGCGATCCGCTCCGGCGTCGTGCACTCGATGATCCTGTGGGGACCGCCGGGGGTGGGCAAGACCTCGCTGGCGCGCATGCTCGCCGAGACCACGCGCGCGCACTTCCAGAGCATTTCCGCGGTGCTTTCGGGGGTGAAGGAGATCCGCGCCGCCATCGACGGGGCGCGCGCCGAACGCGCCGCGAGCGGCCGGCGCAGCATCCTGTTCGTCGACGAGGTGCACCGCTTCAACAAGACCCAGCAGGACGCCTTCCTCCCGTTCGTCGAGGACGGCACCGTGATCTTCATCGGTGCCACCACCGAGAACCCGTCCTTCGAGCTGAACGGCGCGCTGCTGTCGCGCGCGCGGGTCTATCGCCTGCGCCCGATGAGCGAGGAGGCGATCGAGGCCGTGCTCGCGCACGCGCTGGCCAACGACGAACCCTTGCGCGCCCGCGCCCTGGCCGTGGATGCGCTCGAGCTCGGGCGCATCGCGCGCGCCGCCGACGGCGATGCGCGCCGCGCGCTCAACCTGCTCGAGATCGCGGCGGACCTCGCCGGCGACGGGGTGATCGACGACGCGGTGCTGCGCGAGGTGCTGGGCGGCGATCCGCGCCGCTTCGACAAGGGCGGCGACATCTTCTACGACCAGATCTCGGCGCTGCACAAGGCGGTGCGCGGCGGTTCGCCGGACGCGACGCTGTACTGGCTGGCGCGCATGCTCGACGGCGGCTGTGACCCGCTCTACATCGCGCGGCGCGTGGTCAGGATGGCCACCGAGGACATCGGCAACGCCGATCCGCGCGGTCTCACCATGGCGCTGGCGGCCTGGGACACGCAGGAGCGCCTCGGCAGCCCCGAGGGCGAGCTCGCGATCGCGCAGGCGCTGGCCTACCTCGCCTGCGCGCCGAAGAGCAACGCGGTGTACACGGCCTTCGGCGCGGCGCGCGCCGACGTGCGCGAGCAGCCGAGCCACGAGGTGCCGCTGCACCTGCGCAACGCGCCGACGCGGCTGATGAAGGAGATGGGCTTCGGCGGGGAGTACCGCTACGCCCACGACGAGGAAGACGCCTACGCGGCGGGCGAGAACTACTTTCCGCCCGAGCTCGCGACACGGCGCTACTACCACCCGGTGCCGCGGGGACTGGAGAAGCAGATCGCCGACAAGCTGGACAGCCAGCGCGCGCGCGACGCCGCGAGCCCGCGCCAGCGCTATCCGGGCGCGAGCCGCCCGCGCAAGGCCTGAGGGGGCGCGATGACGGACCTGCTGCGCAACATGCTCTTCATCGCGCTCGGCGGCGCACTCGGTGCGCTGGCACGCTTCGGCGCGACCAACCTGGTCCACGCGCTGTGGCCGGCGCGCTTCCCGTTCGCCACGCTCGCGGTCAACGTCAGCGGCTCGCTGGCGATCGGCGTGATCTACGTGCTGATCGCCGAGCGCGCCGTGATCCATGCCGACTGGCGCAGCATTGCGATGGTCGGTTTCCTCGGGGCGTACACCACCTTTTCCACCTTCTCGCTGGAGTCGGTGACGCTGATCGAGAACGGTTTCGTGGCGCAGGCGCTCGGCTATATGCTGGCCAGCGTGTGCTTGTGTGTGGGCGGGGCGTGGGCCGGGATCGTGCTCGCGCGCCTGCTGTGGACCAGTTGAGGATTGCGGAATGATCGATTCGAAGGCCCTGCGCCAGGATCCCGAGGACGTCGCGCGAGCGCTCGCGCGCAAGCGCTTCACGCTGGATGTCGCGCAGTACCGCGCGCTCGAGGAGCGCCGCAAGGGCTGCGACGTGGAGTCGCAAAGCCTGCAGGCCGCGCGCAACCAGGCCTCGAAGCGCATCGGCGAGCTGGTGCGCGAGGGCGTGCCGGTCGACGAGGCGAAGGCGCGCGCCGGCCGGGAGATGGAAGAGATCAACAGCGCGCTGGAGCGCGTGCGCGAGGAAGGCGAGGTCATCCACGCCGAGCTCGACGCCTTCCTCGCGGCGATCCCGAACCTGCCCGATGCCGACGTGCCCGAGGGCACGTCCGAGGAGCAGAACGTCGAGGTCGCGCGCTGGGGCACGCCGCGCACCTTCGATTTCCCGGTGCGCGACCACGTCGATCTCGGCGCGCGCGGCGCGGCGATGGATTTCGATGCCGGCGCGCGGCTGACCGGCTCGCGCTTCGTGGTGCTGCGCGGCGGGGTCGCGCGGCTGCACCGCGCGCTGATCCAGTTCATGCTGGACCTGCACACCGCGCGAGCACGGCTACGAGGAGCTGAACGTGCCGTACATGGTCAACGCCGATGCGCTGTTCGGCACCGGGCAGCTGCCGAAGTTCGCCGAGGACCTGTTCCGCCTCGGCGTGGAGGAGGGCTACTACCTGATCCCGACCGCCGAGGTGCCGGTCACCAATCTCGCGCGCGACGCCATCGTCGAGGACGCCGCCGCGCTGCCGCGGCGCATGGTCTGCCACACGCCGTGTTTCCGCAGCGAGGCGGGCAGCTACGGCAAGGACCAGCGCGGCATGATCCGCCAGCACCAGTTCGAGAAGGTCGAGCTGGTGCAGCTGGTGCGCCCGGAGCAGTCCGCCGCCGCGCTGGAGGAGCTCACCGGGCACGCCGAGGCGGTGCTGCGCCGGCTCGAACTGCCGTACCGCAAGATCGTGCTCTGCGGCGGCGACATGGGCTTCGCGGCGCGCAAGACCTACGACCTCGAGGTGTGGCTGCCGGGGCAGGACAAGTACCGCGAGATCTCCTCGTGCAGCAACATGGGCGATTTCCAGGCGCGCCGCATGCTGGCGCGCTGGCGCAACCCCGAGACCGGCAAGCCCGAGCTGCTGCACACGCTGAACGGCTCCGGGCTCGCGGTCGGCCGCACGCTGGTGGCGATACTCGAGAACTACCAGAACGCCGACGGCAGCGTCACGGTGCCGGCGGCGCTGCGGCCGTGGATGAACGGCGCGGCCACGATCCTGGACCCCTGAGGCGCGCCATGGACTACCTGCCGGTCTTCCTCGACGTGCGCGGACGCACCGCGCTCGTCGTCGGCGGCGGCAAGGTGGCGCTGCGCAAGGCCGAGCTGCTGGTGCAGGCCGGCGCGCTGCCGCGCGTGGTGGCGCCGGCCATCCTGCCCGCGCTCGCGGAGCTGGCCGAACGCCACGGCGGCAGCTGCGAAGCCGTGCCCTTCGCGCCGGGTCACCTCGACGGGCGCCGCGCTGGTGATCGTGGCAACCGGCGTGTCCGGAGTCGATGCGGCGGTGCACCGCGAGGCCGGTGCGCGCGGCGTGCCGGTCAACGTCGCCGACCGTCCCGAGCTCTGCACGTTCATCCTGCCCGCGATCGTCGACCGCTCGCCGGTGATCGTCGCCTTCTCGACCGGCGGGCGCGTGCCGGTGCTGGCGCGCAGCCTGCGGGCGCGGCTCGGAGGCCATGCTGCCGGCAGGGCTCGGCCGGCTCGCGGATTACCTGGGCGCCAAGCGCGGCTGGCTGCGCGAGCGCGTGCCCGATCCCGGCCTGCGGCTGCGCGCCTGGGAGCGGCTGCTGGAGGGGCCGGTGGCCGAACGCGTGCTGGCGGGCGACGAGGCCGGCGCGGAGCGCCTGCTGCAGGAGGCAGCGTGGCGGCGCTCGGCGCCGCGCCACGCGGGGAGGTCTACCTGGTCGGCGCAGGTCCGGGCGATCCGGACCTGCTGACCTTCCGCGCGCTGCGCCTGATGCAGCAGGCCGACGTCGTGCTCTACGACCGCCTGGTCAGCGCGCCGGTGCTCGCGCTGGTGCGCCGCGATGCCGAGCGCATCTACGTCGGCAAGCGCCGCGGCGACCACGCCGTGCCGCAGCCGGACATCAACGCGCTGCTGGTCGAGCTCGCGCGCGCAGGGCAAGCGCGTGCTGCGCCTGAAGGGCGGCGATCCGTTCATCTTCGGCCGCGGCGGCGAGGAGATCGAAGAGCTGGCCGAAGCCGGCATTCCGTTCCAGGTGGTGCCGGGCATCACCGCTGCCTCGGGCTGCGCGGCCTACGCCGGCATTCCGCTGACGCACCGCGACCACGCGCAGTCGGTGCGCTTCGTCACCGGGCACCTGAAGGACGGCAGCGTCGACCTCGACTGGACCGAGCTGGCGCGCCCGCAGCAGACCGCTGGTGTTCTACATGGGCCTGGTCGGGCTGCCGATGATCTGCCAGCAGCTGATCGCGCACGGCATGCCGGCCGACACCCCGGTGGCGCTGGTGCAGCAGGGCACCACGCCGGCGCAGCGGGTGCTGGTGTCGACGCTCAGCGAGATGCCCGCGCGCCTGCGGGCGCGCAGTTCCACGCGCCGACGCTGACGATCGTGGGCACCGTGGTGAGCCTGCACGACCGTCTGAGCTGGTTCCGGCCAGGCAGTTAAAGAAAGGTTTCAAGTTTGCTGCCGCGCGGCCGATGAACCACTGTCAGAGCAGTCCTGCCTCACGGAGTCCAGCCATGAGCATCGACATACCCCGCGTACTTCCCGTCGTGACCCCGCCCGCGGCCGCGCTGGACGACGAACTGCGCGTCAAGCAGTCGGCGCGTGCCGATCCGATACCGGCCGACCCCGGTCACCCACGGGTCGAGCGGCGGTGCCGGAGCGGCGTACCCGCACGAGCAGCGGCGCGCGGCGCTGGAACTGCGCGGCCGTCGCGACCGGCGAACCCACCTCGGCATCGACGTGAGCACCTGAGGCTGTGCAAACGTGATGACTGCCTTCGATTTCGACCTCTTCGTGATCGGTGCCGGCTCGGGCGGCGTGCGCGCGGCCGCATCGCGGCCAGCTACGGCGCGCGCGTCGCGGTCGCCGAGGAGCGCTACGTCGGCGGCACCTGCGTCAACGTCGGCTGCGTGCCGAAGAAGCTGTTCGTCTACGCCGCGCATTACGCGCGAGGATTTCGCGCGACGCGGCCGGCTTCGGCTGGAACGCCGGCGAGCCGCGCTTCGACTGGCCGCGGCTGCGCGGCAACAAGGATCGCGAGATCGCGCGCCTGAACGGCATCTACCGCAGATCTGCTCGAAGGGCGCGGCGTCGCAGCTGATCGAGGGGCGCGCGCGCGTGCGTCGACCCGCACACGGTCGCGATCGGCGAGCAGCGCTCACGGCCCGCCACATCCTGATCGCGACCGGCGGCCTGGCCCTTCGTGCCGGACATCCCCGGGCGCGAGCACGCGATCACCTCGAACGAGGCCTTCGACCTCGACGAGCTGCCGCAGCGCACGCCTGGTGGTCGGCGGCGGCTACATCGCGGTCGAGTTCGCCGGGCATCTTCACGGCCTCGGCGTGGCCACTGACGCTGTGTCTATCGCGGCGAGCTGTTCCTGCGCGGCTTCGACCGCGACGTGCGCGAGACGCCTCGCCGAGGAGATGCCGAAGAAGGGCGTCGACCTGCGCTTCGGCACGCGCAGTCGAGTGCGCGTCGAGACGGCGCGCGACGGCGCCTCGAGGTCACGCTGCACGACGGCACGCGCATCGAGACCGACCTGGTGCTGTACGCGACCGGCCGCCGCCCGACCACGCAGGGCCTCGGCCTGGAGAGCGCGGGCGTGGAGCTGCGCGCGGACGGCTGCGGTGGTGGTCGACGAGTACTACGCGACCGCCGTGCCCTCGATCTACGCGATCGGCGACGTGACCGACCGCCCCAACCTCACGCCGGTCGCGATCGCGCGAGGGCATGGCGCTCGTCGGCACGCTGTTCCTCGGCGACAAGCCGCAGCGTCAGCCTGGAGAACGCTGCCGACGGCGGTGTTCTCGCAGCCGAACGTCGGCACCGTCGGCCTGACCGAGGACGAGGCGCGCGCGCGCTACGGCGCGGTGCGTGGTCTACCACACGCGGCTTCCGCCCGCTGAAGCACACGCTGAGCGGCAACCCGGAGCAGCACCTTCATGAAGCTGGTCGTCGACGGCGCGAGCGACCGCGTGCGTCGGCGTGCACATGGTCGGGCCGGACGCGGGCGAGATCATCCAGGGCATCGCGGTGGCGCTGAAGGCGGGCGCCACCAAGGCGTAGTTCGACGCGACCATCGGCATCCATCCGACGGCGGCCGAGGAATTCGTGACGATGCGCGAGCCGGTGCGCTGAGCCGCGGGCGGCGGCGCGCCGCCGCCGCGACTCAGTTGCTGGTGGCGATGCGCTGGTTCAGCTGGATCGCGTCGAGCAGGATGCGGCCCGATTCGGTCAGCAGCGCGTCCGGCTCCTCGTCCTGCGCGTTGTCGTCGCCGTCCGGCATCGGCAGCGGCATCGGTGTCTTCCGCGTCGTCCAGCGCTGCCTCGTCGTCCTGCTCGAGCTCGTCGACCGAGGCGAGCGGCTCCAGGCCCTTGGCCACGCGCCGGCGGTTCTCGAGCGCCAGCTCCGTCTCGCGCTGCTTGCGGCGCTCCGCGAGGCGCACCGGTTCGCTGAGCGAGACCGTGGTGACGGCGTCGCGCTGCTCGGCCAGCGCGATCTCGTCGCGCAGGTAGCTGAAGTCGGGGTCCTTCTGCGCGCGCGCCTCGTGCCGCTCGCGCAGCGTGGGCAGCAGCGAGCTCCAGGTCCTGGTACTTGCGGTGCCGCACCGGCGCGATGCGGTCCCAGGGCAGGGCGTTGTCGAGCGAGCTCTCGCCGACCTCGGCGAGGTCGTAGATCGAGGGCAGCTCGATGTCGGGCACCACGCCGCGGTGCTGCGTGCTCTCGCCGGAGATGCGGTAGAACTTCGACTCCGTCATCTTCAGCTGGCCGTGGTTCAGCGGGCTCAGCGACTGCACCGTGCCCTTGCCGAAGGACTGCGTGCCCGACCACCAGACCGCGCCCGTAGTCCTGGATGGCGCCGGCGAAGATCTCCGAGGCCGAGGCGCTCAGCCGGTTGATCAGCACCACCAGCGGACCGGCGTAATAGCGTGTCGTCGCGGAACTTCTGCTTGCGCTCCACGCGCTCGTTGCTGTGGCGGATCTGCACCGTCGGGCCCGATTCGATGAACAGCCCGGTCAGCGCGTTGGCCTCGGCCAGCGAGCCGCCGCCGTTGTCGCGCAGGTCGATGATCACGCCCTCGACGCTGCTTCTGCCTGCAGCTCGGCGAGCAGGCGCGCCACGTCGCGCGTGGTGCTGCGGTAGTTCGGGTCGCCGCGCTGCATCGCCTCGAAGTCGCGTAGAAGGCCGGGATGTCGATCACGCCGATCTTGCGCATGCCGTCCTCGTACTCGAGCTCCAGCACGCGGCTCTGCGCGGCCTGCTCCTCGAGCTTGACCTCGTCGCGCACGATGGCGATGACGTCGGTGCTCGCTCGTTCGCGCCGCTGCCGCGCACGATCTCGAGGCGCACCGTGCTGCCCTTCTTGCCGCGGATCAGGTCCACCACGTCGTCGAGCCGCCAGCCGACCACGTCGATCAGCTCGCCCGTCGTCGTCCTGGCCGACCGCGACGATGCGGTCGGAGGGGCGCAGCTCGCCCTGCTTGTGCGCCGGGCCGCCCGGGCACGAGGCGCGCGACCTTGGTGAACTCGTCCTCCTGCTGCAGCACCGCGCCGATGCCCTCCAGCGAGAGCCGCATGTTCATGTTGAAGTTCTCGGAGCTGCGCGGCGAGAGGTAATTGGTGTGCGGGTCGAACAGCTCGGTGAACGAGTTCATGTACAGCTGGAAGACGTCCTCGCTGTTGACCTGCCCGATGCGGCGCAGCTGCTCGCGGTAGCGCTTGGCGAGCAGCTCCTCGATGTCGTCCATCTCCTTGCCGGCGAGCTTCAGGCCGAGCACGCTCGACTTGAGCTGCTTGCGCCAGATCTCGTCCGCCTCGCGCTGGTCGGCCGGCCAGTCGAGCTGCCTTGCGGTCGGTCAGCAGCACCTCGTCCTTGCTGAAGTCCATGGCCTGGATCGTCTGGTGCAGCTCCGAGGTGACCCGGCTCAGCCGCGCCTCGAGGCGCTCGCGGTAGCGCTGGTAGATCGCGAAGCCGCTGCTCACGTCGCCGGCGAGCAACTGGTCGTCGAGGCGGTGGCGCAGCGCGCGGAACTCCTCGATGTCGGAGCCGAGGAACACGTTGCGGCCCGGGTCGAGGTTGTCGAGGTAGTTCTCGAGCAGGCGCTCGGAGAGGGCGTCGTTCACCTCGAGCCGCGCGTAGTGGTGCCGTCCGAGGCGCTCGATGATGTCGAGCGTGGTCAGGCTCTGCGTGCGGTCGTAGCCGAGCGGCTTCGGCGCGGCGCTGGCGAGCAGCAGGCCCGGCCACAGCAGCGTCAGCACCAGCAGGGCACGAACAGGGGCCAGGTCGCGAAGGGTGCGGAGGTACAGCATGGCGGGATGGCTAATATGACCGATTACAATGACTTCCCGACCAATATTAACGATAATCTGCGAGGTTTACACGGTCCGCAGCGGCCACGCCTGCGTGAATTGTCGGCGGCCCGCCTGCGTCCAGGGGAGAATCATCGCGTGCGACTGGGTCTGACGGTAGGGTATTCGGGCAAGCGCGCCATCGCGCCGGTGGAGCTGGTGCGCCAGGCCGAGGCCGTGGGCTTCGATTCGGTATGGGTCGCCGAGGCCTACGGCTCGGATGCGGTCAGCGTCGGCCGCCTGGATCCTGGCGAACACCACGCGGATCCGCGTCGGCACGGCGATCATGCAGATCGGGGCCCGGACCCCGGCGAACACCGCGATGACCGCGATGACGCTGGCGCATCTCTCCGGCAACCGTTTCCTGGTCGGCCTGGGCGCCTCGGGGCCGCAGGTCATCGAGGGCTGGCACGGCGTGCCCTACAGCAAGCCCGTGACGAGCATGCGCGAGTACATCCGGATCCTGCGCCTGATCATGGCGCGCGAGGCGCCGGTGGAGTTCGACGGCGAGATCTACCAGCTGCCCTACCGCGGTCCCGGCTCCACCGGCCTCGGCAAGCCGCTGAAGTCCATCCTGCGAGGCGACCCCGGGCATCCCGATCTACGCCGCGAGCTTCACCCCGGCCGGGCTCGCCGCCGCGGCGGAAGTTGCCGACGGGGTGTTCCCGATCTGGATCGCGCCGGGCAAGGAGCGGCTCATCGAGGATCACCTGGCGCCCGGACTTCGCGCGACGCACCGACGGGCGCACGCGCGCCGACTTCGACGTCGCGCCGACGCTGAGCGTGGTGGTCGGTGACGACGCTGGACGCCTGCCGGCGCCCGGTCAAGGAGATGCTCGCGCTGTACGTGGGCGGCATGGGCGCCCGCGACAAGAATTTCTACAACCGCTACGCGCGCGAGATGGGTTACGAGGCGGCCGCGGTCGCCATCCAGGACCTGTTCCTGTCCGGGCGCAAGCAGGAGGCGGCCGCGGCCGTGCCCGATGCGCTGGTCGACGAGATCGCGCTGGTCGGGCCCCTGGCGCGCATTCGCGAACGAGCGGCGCGCTGGCGCCGGCTCGGCGCCGAGGGCAAGGTCGGGACGCTGATCCTCGGCATGCGCCAGCCCGAGCACCTCGGCGCCATCGCGGAGATCCTGCTCGGATGACGGTGCCTGTCATTCGCAGCATCGAGGACCTGAACAGCCTCAAGTTCGGTCATGTCGCCGCCACCGAGGCCGGGCTGGTCAGCACGCTGGCCGACTCCGGGCTGATCGAGCCGGAGGCGCTGGACCGCGCGCTGGCGTACCGCCAGAAGAACGGCACCAGCCTGCTGCAGGCGATCGACTCGCTCGGGGTGCTGGATACCACGCAGCGACCCGCGATCGTGGCCTCGAAGCTCGGCATCCCGGTGGCGCGCATCGACGAGTTCACGGTCGAGCCGGCCGTGCTGAAGATGATCCCGGTGCAGGTGGCGCTGAAGCACCGCGTGTTCCCGCTGGCGCGCCACAACGGCAACCTCGTGGTCGCGGTGTCGGATCCCTCGAACCTCGAGGCGATCAACACGATCACCTTCGCGGTGGGGCAGCGCGTGGAGCTGGTGGTGGCCCCGCTGGAGGACATCAACCGGCTGATCGATCGCCACTTCCTGGTGCTCGAGGAGCAGAACCTGATCGCCGAGATCGGCGACGGCGACATCCTGCCGCCGCACACGCAGGCCGGCGAACAGCAGCAGGACATCGAGAAGCGCGCCCAGGAGAAGCCCGTGGTGCGGCTGGTGGACGCCATCATCCGCCGCGGCGTGCGCATGCGGGCCTCGGACATCAACGTCCGCCCGACCGAGCACGGCGCCGAGGTCTTCTACCGCATCGACGGCGAGATGGTCTGGCAGCGCATGCTGACGCCGGATCTCGCGGCGCCGATCGTCTGCCGCATCAAGATCATGTCGGGCATGAACATCGCCGAGCGGCGCCTGCCGCAGGACGGGCACGTCAAGCGTGCAGGCCGGGCGGGCGGTCGACCTGCGCGTCTCCGCCTGCCCGACGCCACGGGCGAGATCGGTGGTGATCCGCATGCTCGACAAGCGCCAGCGGCCTGATCGGGCTCGAGCAGCTCGGGCATCGGCCGAGCGACATGCGTGATCGCCTGCGGCGCATCCTGCAGCCGCCACGGGATCTTCCTGGTCACCGGCCCGACCGGCTCGGGCAAGAGCACCACGCTGTACGCGCGCTGCATCAACGAGCGCCTGAGATCAACCCGCACATCATCACGGTGGAGGACCCGGTCGAGTACCGCATCAACGGCGTCGAGCAGATCCAGATCAAGCCCGGCATCGGGCTACACCTTCGCCGAGGCGCTGCGCCACATCCTGCGCCACGACCCGGACGAGATCCTGATCGGCGAGATGCGCGACTTCGAGACCTGCGGAGATCGCGATCAAGGCCGCGCTCACCGGGCACTTCGTGATGAGCACGCTGCACACCAACGACGCCGCGAGCGCGATCACGCGCCTTCAGGACATGGGGCTGGAGTCCTACCTCGTGAGTTCCACGGTGGTCGGCATCATGGCGCAGCGCCTGGTGCGGCGCATCTGCAAGGGGTGCCGCATCGAGGACGAGGCCAGCGAGGAGCTGCGCACCTATTTCGGCCTGCCGGCCACGGAGACCTTCTATCGCGGCGCCGGCTGCGGGAAGTGCTTCAACACCGGCTACAAGGGCCGCGCGATGGTCGGCGAGATCATCGAGGTCACCAGCGCGCTGCGCGAGATGATCTCGCGCAAGCCGAGCGCCGAGGAGATCCGCACGCTGGCGATCCGCGAAGGCATGATCCCGCTGACGCAGAACGCGCTGGCGATGGCGCGGGCCGGCATCACCACGCTCGAAGAAGTGTTTTCGGTCAAGCTCGAATAGGCCACGGCATGCTTTCCAGGTCGAGAAAATTCCCCGGGTATCAGCGGTCCCGTCGTGACCATCGTGATGGACGGCATCGGCCAGCGCGGCGTCGCGCTCGGCAACGCGGTGGCCGATGCGCACACGCCGACGCTGGACCGCCTGTACGCGGCCTGCCCGCACATGCTGCTGAAGGCGCACGGCACGGCGGTGGGCCTGCCGAGCGACGACGACATGGGCAACTCCGAGGTCGGGCACAACGCGCTCGGCGCGGGCCGGTCTTCGACCAGGGTGCCAAGCTGGTCAACGAGGCCATCGCGAGCGGCGAGACTCTTCGCGGGGCCGGCCTGGGGCGAGGTCGTGGCCAACGCGCGTCGCCGACGGCGGCACGCTGCACTTCATCGGCCTGCTCTCCGACGGCAACGTCCACTCCCACATCGAGCACCTCAAGGCGATGATCGTCGCGGCGCGCGCGGACGGCGTGCGCGCGCGTACGCATCCACGCGCTGCTCGACGGCCGCGACGTGCCGGCGACCTCGGCGCTCGATTACGTCGCTGCCCTTCGAGGAGTTCCTCGCGGAGCTGCGCGCGGAGTCGGGCTTCGATGCCCGCATCGCCTGCGGCGGCGGCCGCATGGACATCACCATGGACCGCTACGAGGCCGACTGGGACATCGTCGAGCGCGGCTGGGCACGCGCACGTGCTGGGCGAGGGACGGCAGTTCGCACGGCGCAGCGCAGGCGATCCGGCAACTGCGCGAGGAGCATCCGGGCGTCGGCGACCAGTACCTGCCGGCGTTCGTGATCGCCGACGGCGGCGAGCCGCTGGGCCGCATCCGCGACGGCGACTCGGTGGTCTTCTTCAATTTCCGCGGCGACCGCGCCATCGAGATCTCGCGCGCCTTCGAGGAGCAGGAGTTCGCGCAAGTTCGACCGCGGGACGCTGCCGCGCGTCTGCTTCGCCGGCATGATGCAGTACGACGGCGACCTGCAGATCCCGAGCCGCTTCCTGGTCTCGCCGCCGGCCATCGACGACACGATGGGCGAGTACCTCGCGCGGCCGGCGTGCTCGCAGCTCGCGATCTCCGAAACGCAGAAGTTCGGGCACGTGACCTATTTCTGGAACGGCAACCGCAGCGGCAAGTTCGACGAGCGGCTCGAAACCTACGATCGAGATCCCCTCCGACCGCGTGCCGTTCGAGCAGCGGCCGTGGATGAAGGCCGCCGAGATCACCGACGCGCTGATCGCGGAGCTGAAGACGGGCCGGCACCGCGTCCGCGCGCGTCAACTACGCCAACGGCGACATGGTCGGCCACACGGGCGACTACTATGCCGCCGTCCTGGCCGTCGAGACGGTGGATCTGGCGCTCGCGCGGCTGCTGCCGGTGATCGACGCGCTCGGCGGCGTGGCGCTGGTCACCGCGGACCACGGCAACGCCGACGAGATGTTCGAGGTCGACCGCAAGAGCGGTGCGGTGAGCCGCGACGCCGCGGGGCACGCGCGCGCCAAGACCAGCCACACGCTGAACCCGGTGCCGCTGGTGCTCTACGACAACTGCAGCGGCGGGCGGCTGCGCCTGTCGGGGGCAGAAGGCGCGGGGCTGGCAAACCTCGCCGCGACCACGGTCGAGCTGCTCGGTTTCGAGCCGCCGTCGGTATGGCAGCCGAGCCTGCTGCGGCTGCGCGACTGAGGCCCTGGCCGCGCCCGGATAATGACAACGAACGGGGAGGGGCGATGAACGACAGGAACGCACGCGCGCTGCACATCGACGACCTGGCCGCGCCGCGCTTCTCGCCGGCAGCGCAGCAGATGCTGCAATCCCTGGCGGGCGTGCGCGTGGAACTCAGCGAGGCGGCGGTCCTCGATGCCGCGTGCGCGCAGACCGGTCTCGCGGATTTCGGCGCGGCCGATTTCCGCGAGCGCCTTGCGCTGGTCCTGCAGAGCCTCGAGGAAGACCGCGACCTCAGCCCGCTGGGGCGCATGACCTACTTCGCGATGCTGGTGCGCTTCGCGGCAAACCGCCTGCGCATCGAGGACCTGCTGCGGCGTCACCCGGAGATCCACGCGATCGAGATCCGGCGCCCGATCATCATCGCGGGCCTCGCGCGCAGCGGCACTACCCACCTGCAGAACCTGCTCGGTGCCGACGCCCGGCTGCGCTCGCTGCCTTACTGGGAAGCGCAGGAACCCGTGCCGGTGCCCGGCGAAGCCGCGGCGCCCGGCGCCGAGGATCCGCGCATCGCACGCTCGCGCCAGGGCATCGCGATGCAGGACGAGGTGATCCCGCTGTTCCGGCTGATGTTCAATCTGCAGGCCGAGCGGGCGCACGAGGAGATCGACCTGCTCGCGATCGATTTCTCGACCATGCTGTTCGAGACGCTCGCGCTGCTGCCGCGCTGGCGCGATTACTACATGGCGCACGACCAGACGCCGCATTACGAGTACCTGAAGAAGGTGCTCAAGGTGCTGCAGTGGCTGCGCGGCGGCGAGCGCTGGCTGCTGAAGTCGCCGCAGCACCTGGAGCAGTTCGGGCCGCTGATGCGCGTGTTCCCCGACGCCACGGTGGTGCTCACGCACCGCGACCCGGTGGCCACGGTGGCCTCGATGGCGACGATGACGGCCTACACCGCGCGGCTGAGCCGCGACCCGGTGCGGCCGCGCGAGCTCGGGCAGTTCTGGGCCGGGCGCATCGAGCAGATGCTGCGTGCCTGCGTGCGCGATCGCGAGCTGCTGCCGGAGGCGCAGTCGATCGACGTGCGCTTCCACGAGTTCAATGCCGACGACATGGGCTGGGTGCGCCGCATCTACGCGCTTGCGGAGCAGCCGTTCACGCCGGCAACGCAGGCCGCGATGGAAGCATTCGTCAGCGCGAACCCGCGCGCGCGCGAGGGAAAGATCCGCTACGACCTGGCGGATTTCGGCCTGCGCGAGGAAGAGCTGCGCGAGCGGCTGCGGTTCTACAGCGAGCGTTTCGGCACCCGTGAGGAGCGCATCGGCTGAGAGGCCGTGAACGCTCAGCGCGGACGCCGCGCGAGGAATCGCGCCGGCACGAGGCGCATCAGCGGCCCGAGCAGGCGCCACGGCAGCGCGGGCACCGTGGCGTAGCCCACGCGCTGCTCGATCAGGTCCGCCATCAGCCGTGCGCCCTTCTGCGCATCGATCAGGAACGGGCGCGAGCGGCTGCCGCGGTTCATCGGCGTGTCGATGTAGCCGGGCGCGAGCTCGGTGACCGTGATGTTCTCGTGCCAGCTCTCGATGCGCAGCGCCTGCAGGTAGCGGTGCAGGCCCTCCTTGGCGGCGCTGTAGGCCGCGAAATCGGGCAGGCCGCGGTAGCGGGCCATCGAGGTGATGCCCACCACCTGGCCAGCGCCGCGGGCGCGGAAATGGCGCACGGCGGCATCGATGGTGGCGCAGGCCCC
Source organism: uncultured Gammaproteobacteria bacterium (assembly GCA_963819895.1). Lineage (GTDB taxonomy): Bacteria > Pseudomonadota > Gammaproteobacteria > Pseudomonadales > UBA5518 > UBA5518. Next base: position 21,621 of record CAWFXU010000018.1, on the reverse strand, counting down.
GAGCAGGTCCACGGCGATGGTTTCCTGCAGTTGGGCCAGTGAGCCACGCCCGATCGCGGCCCGATGCGCGACCCCGGCATTCGCCACCACGATGTCGAGCCCGCCGAGCAGCTCGGCACAGGCGCCGATCGCCGGCTCGATCGCCGCGGCGTCGCCCACGTCGAGCGCGTGTACCACGACCTGGGGCGAACCGGCCGCGCGCAGCGCCATCTCGAGCTCCTGCAGCGCGCCGACGCGCCGGGCGAGCAGGGCCAGGCGATAGCCGCGCGCGGCGAACTCGCGCGCCAGCGCCTCGCCTATGCCGCTCGAAGCCCCGGTGATCAATATTGCCCGGCTCATGGTGTTGTCCCCTTCAGCGGCAGTGCGTAGGCGAGCAGCAGGTTGCCGGGCATCTGCCGGAACATGCCGTAGCCCGAAAGTACGAACAGGAAGCGGCCGTGCGGCAGCACGCCCCCGACGTCGATGGAGCCGCCGTGGCCGTCGAAGCCGTTGTTCCCGCGCAGCGCGCGGGCCGTGTCGAACACGCGCAGCTCCCGGCCGCTCGCGGCATCCAGCGCGCGCAGCTTGCCGTCGAGCGCCCCGGCGTAGACCACGCCGTTGGCCAGCACCGCGGCCGCGGAGTGGGCGTAGAAGGATACCGAGCATGGCGGCCACGGCGAGCGCGCCGGAGCGGAGCTCGCGCGCATCGCGGCGAGCCCGGCAAGCGGCACATCGGCAGGATCCAGCGCGCAGCCGCGCGTGACCGGGTGCGCCCACAGCGGCGCGCCGTCGCTGGCGCGCAGCGCATACACGCCCGGGCGCGGCGTGTAGCCCGGCAGCTGCCAGTCCGATCCAGACCGGGGCGAACACGCGCTCGCCGTCGCTGGCCATGCCCCAGTGAATGCCGCTGTTGCCGCCGTTCGGCGTGCCCTGGCTGAGCCGGTGGCGCCACAGCACCGCGCCGCTCGCATCCGGATCGAGCGCGAACAACTCGCCCGACTTCTGTCCGACCAGCAGCCGCTCGCGCCCGCTGGCGTCGGCGGCCAGCGCCGCCGAGGCCCCGATGTCCCAGTCCGGGCCGGGGCGTCCGGGCAATTCGGCCCGTCCAGCTGGCAGGCGCCGTTTCCAGACGTCGTCCGCCAGGGCCTGGAACTGCCAGCGCGGCTCGCCGTCCGCGAGCCCCAGCGCGATCACGGCATCACTGGTCGGAGTGGCGGGGCGCCGAGTAGTTTTTCCCCGGTGCCGACGTACAGCAGCCCGCGTTTCGCGTCGATGGTCGGCGTGCTCCAGACCGCGGCGCCCGAGGGGCCCCAGAGTTGCACGCCGGCGCTGCTCCTGTGCGTGGGCCGCGCCTCGGGCGTGCTGTGCCAGGGTCCACAGGCGCGCGCCGGAGCCGGCGTCTAGCGCGATCACGCCGCCGTGCGAGCGGCAGCACTCGTGCGTGGGCATGCCGGCGGCGGCCACCTCGAACGAGGACACCGGCACGAACAGCCGGCCGTCGTGATAGCTGATCGATCCGCTCACCACGCTGACCGGAAACAGGCGCACATCGGCGCGCCAGCGCAGCGCACCGCGGCGCGCGTCCACGGCATATACGCTGCCGAGGTCGTCCGCGAAGAACAGCGTGGGTTCCGGCGTGGCCGCCAGCGCCAGCGCCGAGCGGATGCCGCCGGTGGCCTTGAACGCCCAGTGCACGCAGCCGCTCGCCTGGTCCAGCGCGAGCAGGCTGCCGGTCTGCGTGCCGAGGAACAGCGTGTCGCCCGCAGCGACGGGCTGCGAGCGCATGTCCGTGACCTGCGGCAGGGCCAGCGACCAGGCGAGCTGCAGTTGCCCGATGTTGGCGCCATCGATGCCGACGCCGGTGCGCAGGAAGCGTGCGTTGTGCGCGCCGAAACCCCAGTTCTGCGTGCCGTCGAGCACCAGCGCGGCCGGGGGCTGCGTGCAGGCCTGCTGCGCGATCCACGCGTCGCGCCGCGCGTCCTCGGCGGCTGCCAGCCACTGGCCGAGCGCCAGCCGCTCGGCGGGCGACAGCGCGGCGGCCTGCACCTGCATCTTGCCGAACTCCAGCGCCGACAGGATCCGCGACAGCGGCATCTGCTGCAGCGTGGAGAGCGCCGGCGAGCGCGTGGCCGGGTCGGCGTGGCAGCTCGCGCAGTGCTGCGCGTAGAGCGATTCGGGCGCGGCAGGCGTTTCGGCGGCACGCGCGGCAACGGCCGGGGCGAGCAGCAGGCAGAGCATCGCGAGGAAGTTCCTGTTCATGGCTTCTCGCTATGAATGTGGACCGCCATTCCTGTGGGCCGCCGTACCTGTGGGTCGCCATTCATGGCGACTGCCGCCTCGATGTAATCGGCAGCGTCCGGCGATGCACTCGTCGGCATGAATGCCGACCCACATCAGCATTCGTGCAGGCAGCTGTCGGCATGAATGCCGATGCGGATTGCGGCCACGCAGCGCAGACTATAGCCTGACGCACCCCGGAGCACGAGGAATCGGCACATGAGCGCAGGCACCATCGGACCGCTGATCGAGGCGGACGAGTTCTTCAACCACCAGATCGTCGACACCTTCGCGACGGTGCTCGCAGAGCGACTACTCGTGGACCGAGAAGGTCTGCGGCATGGCCGCCGCGCGCGACGGCTCGCTCGCGATCGGCTTCGGCTTCGGCAAGTACCCCAACCGCAACGTGGTCGACGGCTACGGCGGCGCGAGCCGCGGCGTGGAGCAGTGGACGGTGCGCGCCAGCCGCGAGCTGGCCTCCGATCCGAACCGCATCGACGTCGGGCCGCTCAGGTACGAGGTCATCGAGCCGCTGAAGCAGGTGCGCGTCGTGCTGGAGCCCAACGCCACGCAGCCCGTCGCCTTCGACCTCGTGCTCGAGGGCATCGTGCCGTGCATGCTCGAGGAGCGCGAGGACCGGCGCAACCTGCACGGCTTCCGCCACACCGCGAACCAGATCCGCTATCACCAGACCGGCAGCGCGCGCGGCTGGGTCGAGGTCGAGGGCAAGCGCACCGAGGTCACGCCCGAGACCTGGATCATGACGCGCGACCACAGCTGGGGCATCCGTCCCGACGTGGGCGTGCGCATCCCCGACCTGGCGCCGGACCCGATGGACGGTTTCGTGCCGAAGGCGCTGGCGATCTGGAACCCGCTGTTTTTCCAGCGTCCGACGGCTCCACCTACGCGTTCCATCAGTACTACCTGCACTACAGCGGACCGGGTTTCCGGCACGAGCGCGTGCAGGGCGGCTACGAGTACGCCGACGGGCGGCGCGAGCCGCTGGTCGGCATCGTGCCGGAGCTGCGCTTCAACCCCGGCAACAAGCGTCTGCTCGGCGGCGAGTTCCGCGTGCAGATGGCCGACGGCAGCGAGCGGCTGCTGACGGCCGAGGCGGCCTCGGACACCGGCTTCCACCTCGGCGCCGGGCTCTATCACGGCTTCGACGGCCAGCACCACGGCTCGTGGCGCGGCGCGTTGCACGTCGAGGGCGAGTACTTCGCCGACTGCTCCACGCCTGAGAGCGTGGCCCGGCTGAACCAGTTTCGTGACTGCATCATCCGCGTGCACGATCACAGCACCGGCGCCACGGGGTGGGGCAACTGCCAGACCTTCCTCGTGGGGGATTGATCTCCTTGCGCAACGCTTCCTGTGACTGCGGCAGCGGTCTGCGCTACAAGCATTGCTGCGGCGCGACGGACCTTGACGCATTTCCCGCCCCGGCACGTCTCGAGCGCAGGCGCAATGCGGCGCTGGCACTGCAGCTGCGCGGTGATTTCTGCCGTGCGATCGAGACCTATGAAGCGATTCTGCGCGATCACCCCGGCGATTGGTGCGTCGCGCATATGCGCGCCACGTGTTTCTACCAGCTAGGCGCGATGGACGAGGCATGCACTGCGTTCCTGCGTCTGCTGGCGACAGCCCCTGCGTCGCACAGCCCGGGCTTCTGGACGAACCTCGGCCTGTTGATCGCAGCGGTCGGCGCCGATCATTCGTCGCCGGCGCAGTGCGAGCGGATCGATGCCTACCGGCGCTTTCGCCCGTACGCGAAGAAGCCTGTTGCGCCGATGACGGACGCGCCGGCAGTCTCCGTCGTGGTGCCGGCGTATATGCACGCTCCCTACGTGGGCGAGGCGATAGCGTCGGTGTTCGGGCAGACCCGACTGCCCGTCGAACTGATCGTGATCGACGACGGGTCGCGCGATGCCACGCTCGAGTGCAGTCGTCGCGCGCTGGAGAATGCGCCGATCCCGGTGCGATTGATCGCACGTGAGAACCGCGGAGCTGCAGCCACCCTGAACGAAGGCATCGGACTCGCCCGCGGCGAGTTCGTCCAGCTGCTGAATTCGGACGACCGCCTGCGGCCACGGCGGATCGAGGCCATGCTCGGCGCTTTGCTGGCATTCGATGCCGACTGGGGCTATGCGCGCGTTGCACCGGTCGATCGATTCGGTCAGCCATTCGACCGAGTGGTGGGCACGCGCGCCGGCGCTGTGATCGGTTTCCAGGACACTGCCGTGATGTCGCAGACACTCGGGCTTGCGCTGCTGCGCGCGAATTCGGCGATTTCCAGTGGCAACCTGATGTTTCGCAAGCGGCTGTGGGAAACTCTCGGCGGCTTTCGCGATTATCGCTACAACCACGATTGGGACTTCTGCCTGCGCGCCTCGCTGGAGTGCGAGCCGGTGCTGGTGCCGGAGCCGCTGTATGAATACCGTGTTCACGCCAGCAACACGATCAGCGAAGAGAGAGGTGGCGTGCGCGACGAGATGAAACGGGTATTGGCGTCCTTCGTCGAATATGCCGGCAGCCGGCAGGCCTGGGCGAATCCCTTCGCGCCCACGCTCGCGAACTGGGGCGGCTCATTGCTCGCCCTGCTGGGCGCGAGTGGCCTGATCCGTCACGTTCCGCGCGTCACGCTCGAACGGGCGCTCTCCCGCGGCAGGTGGCAGCCCGCTTGCCGCAATGGAGCATGAGCGTGCGCGTTTCGCTGATCGTGGTCGCAGAGCCAGACGATTTCCACAGCAGGCAAAGCAATTTCTTCGCGTCGGTCGCGGCGCAGACGCATGCGCACGATGCCCTGGAATTGATCATGGTCGATGGTCATGGCCGCTCATCCACGGTAACCGCCTTCGAGGCGTTCCGCGCGCAGCACCCCGCGATTCGGGCGTCACTGCTGAACTGCGAGAGCACCGCGCGTGCGGTCGGCAACAACCTGGCCGCCGCGCGCGCCAGCGGCGAATTGCTGATCTTCCTGGCCGACGACTTCGACCCGGTCGCAGTACTGGTCGAGGCACATGCCGCCTTTCACGCGCTGAATCCCGACATCGATGCGGCGGGCATAGGTCCGGCACTCTTTCCCGAGGAATTGCGACAGGACCTGTTCGCGCGCTGGCAGGAGGACTCGGGCCAGATATTCGGCGTGCCCATGCGCCGGATCATGCCGGGCTGGCCGGCAAGCTTTTTCTTCGGCGGCAACACATCGATCAAGAAAGCCAAGTTCGACGCCCTGGGTGGGTTCGACGAACACTTTCCTTACGACGCCTTGGACGACCACGAATTCGGTTTGCGCTGGGTCGCGAGCGGGGGCTACTCCCGATTGGTCGCGGGCGCCGTGGCGATTCACCGGCATGCCGTGTCATTCGAGGAGCGCTGCGTCGCGATGGAGCGTGCCGGTGAATCGGCACGCGTGCTGGAACGACTGCATCCGGGGCTGGAGCATGATTGGCGCGCGATCCTGAACCGCGGCGGGCAGGCGCCTCGCCCGCAGCCCGAAACGGATGCGCCTGTAAATGCCTGGATCGCGTTTTATTCGGATCAGCTCGATGCGGCGTTCAGGCGCGGCTACTTTGCGAGTCCGGCCGCGTGGAAGCAATGACAACGACGACAAGGAAACGCCGCGCTCCTTCTCGCCCAGCGGTTCGCCCGCGCGCAGCTTCTCCAGCACGTTGTACATGCCGGTCAGCCGGTATTGCGCAAGCCCGCCGCGATGCCCGCGATGCTGACCATCAGCGCCTGGCCGTGGAGCGCGGCGTGATCCGCCCGGTAGCGGCGCAGCAGCTCGACCTGCAACAGGTTCAGCGGATCGGTGTAGGTGTTGCGCAGGCGCACCGACTCGCGCGTTGCCGGCACGTCGGCCATCAGGCTGTCGTCGTGCGAGATCGACAGGACCATCCCGATATCGCGTGCCAGCCGCTCGCGCAGACGTGTGCCTAGCGGCTGCAGAGCCGGGTCCACGAGCTGCTCGTCGTAGAACGCGGCCAGGACTGCATCGGCCTTCGCGAACACCATCTCCAGCATGCTCAGACGCGCGGCGAAGAACGGCCACGCGCGGTACATCTCCTCGAGCACGGCGTGCTCGCCGGCAGTCGCGAGCTGCTCCAGCGCTTCGCCCGCGCCCAGCCAGGCCGGCAACATCAGCCGGTTCTGCGACCACGCGAAAATCCACGGGATGGCGCGCAGGCTCTTGATGCCGCCTTCGGCACGACGCCGCGTCGGGCGTGATCCGAGCGGCAGCAGCGCGAGCTCCGCCTCGGGGGTCGCGCTGCGGAAATAGTCGATGAACTCGGGCGTCTCCTGCACCAGTGCGCGGTAGGCGGCGCACGAGATCGCCGCCAGCCGGTCCATCACTGCGCGCCAACGGCGCTCGGGCAATGGCGGCGGCACGAGGTTGGCCTGCAGCGCAGCGGCCGCGTACAGCGCGAGGCTGCCGACGGCGGTGTCGGGCAGGCCGAGCTTGAAGCGGATCATCTCGCCCTGCTCGGTGACGCGCAGGCCCTGCGCGAGCGAGCCGGGCGGCTGCGACAGCATCGCGGTGCGCGTCGGCGCGCCGCCGCGGCCGAGCGAGCCACCGCGCCCGTGGAACAGCCGCAGTGCCACGCCGGCCTCGGCCGCGACCGCGAGCAGCGCCTCCTGCGCGCGGTACTGGGCCCACGAAGCCGCCATCGCGCCGGCATCCTTGGCCGAGTCCGAGTAGCCGATCATCACCATCTGCCGGTCCGCGATCCGCGCGCGATAGCCGGGCACCGCGAGGAGTTCCCGCAGTACGCCGGGCGCGGCATCGAGATCGGCGAGCGTCTCGAAGAGCGGCACGATCGGCGGTGGCCTCTCGCAGCCGCACGCCTCGAGCAGCAGGGCCACTGCGAGCACGTCCGAAGCACGCGAGCTCATCGAGATGACGTAGGCACTGATCACGCCGGGTTCGGCCTGCGCGATCACGCCACAGGTTTCCAGCACCTCGGCGACCGCCGGGGACGGGGCCCAGCGTCGCGGCAGCAGCGGGCGGGGGTTGCCGAGCTCGCGCGCGAGGAACTCGAGACGTTGCGCTTCGTCCCACGCGCCGTAGTCACCGAGGCCGAGTGCCCTCGTGATCCCGGCCAGCGCCTCGGTGTGGCGCGCGCTTTCCTGGCGCACGTCGAGGCAGACGAGATGCGCACCGAAGCAGCGCACGCGGCGCAGCACATCGAGCAGCCGCGCGTCGGCGATCCGTGCCATGCCGCAGTCGTGCAGCGAGCGGTAGCACGCGTGCAGCGGCTGCCACAGTTCCGCGCTCGAGCGCAGCACATCGGCGCCATCCTCGCCCCCGCCGCGCACGCGCGCGCCGAGCTCCTCGCGGGTCGCGAGCAGCCGGTCGCGCAGGCGCTTCAGCACCGCGCGGTAGGGCTCGCGCGTTTCACCCGCGAGTTCGCGCAGCGCCCCGTTGCAGCGGTGCATCGACAGCTCGGCCACGAGCTCATCGAGGTCCGCGATGAAGAGGTCAGCGGCCTTCCAGCGCGCGAGCAGCAGCACCTCGCGTGTCACCGCCGCGGTCACGACCGGATTGCCATCGCGGTCACCCCCCATCCAGGAGGCAAAGCGCACCGGGCAGGCCTCGAGCGGCAGGCGCAGCCCGAGCGCGCGCCCGGTGCTCCGGTCGAAGCGGCGCAGGAACTCCGGCACCGCCTGCCACAGCGAATTCTCGATCACCGCGAAACCCCAGCGCGCCTCGTCGACCGGGCTCGGCTTCTCGACCCGGATCTCGTCGGTGTGCCACAACTCGGCGATCAGGCTGCGCAACCGCGCGAGCGTCGCGGGCGGCAGATGCGGCGCCGCGGCATCGAGCTCGCCGAGACAGCTGTCGATCTGGCTGTGCTTGTCGATCAGGGTGCGACGCGTGATCTCGGTCGGGTGCGGGGTCAACACCAGCTCGATGTCGAGCGTGGCCAGCGCGCGTTCGAGCGCCGCACGGTCGTGGCCTGCAGCCCCCAGCGTCTCGAGGCACTCGTCCAGTTCCGGCAGCCAGTCGCACAGCGGATCGCGCTGCGCCCGGTTGCCCTCGTGCTGTTCGATGATGTTGACGAGGTTCAGGAAGTGGCTGAAGGAGCGTGCGACGGGCAGCAACGCGTGCTCGTCGAGCTGCTGCAGCGTCAGGAACAGCTGGCGATGATCCCGCGCCTCGCCACGGCGCGCTGACTTCGCGAGCCGCCGGATCGACTCCACGCGATCGAGCACCGCAGGCCCCTCCGCCTCGGCAATCGTCTCGCCGAGGATCCGGCCGAGCAGACGTATCCGCTCGTGCAGTGACGCAGCCTGCGCCGCGCTTTCGCTATCGTTCATCGACACCATCCTCGGAACGCTGCCCTGCATTGGTGAACGACAACTCCGACGCTCCCGTCACCGCCAGCCACCCAGCGGGCATCAATGCAGCTCACTTTGACCGCCGCCGCGCAGAGTCGCAAGATCGATCGCACGTTGGTCCGCTCTCTCGGGCGCGTGACCCTGCCAATCTATGAAAGTGGCATCTGCACCGCAACCGGGTTGCGATCCGCAATCCCTCCGCGGGACAGGCCGGCAACGCGGGCGGCAGGATGAGTCCGGGTTCGACCCAAAGCGGGGCATTCCTGCCTCGATAGACACCACTCCCGGCCAGCCTTAGACTTCGGTCCGGCGCACGGAAAATGGGCGCAGCATTCAACGATCCGTCCCATGACGCCAGAAGGGCTCCTCCCTGCGGCGTCGAAGTGACAGAACTCAATCGGCCCGGAACGGACGGGCCAATCGCATAGACAGGATGATCTCGTATGATCGATAGCGTCTCCGAACTCGAACGTCAGCGCCACGAATTGAAAGGGGCCTTCGACCTTCTCGTCGAATTGCGCGAAGAATTCGCGCAGTGGGCAGAAGAAGCGCAGGACGACTCCAAGCGTGAGGCCCTGGAAAATGTCCTGGGCCATGTCGAGGCATTGAAGATCGAATACCGGAATCGCGAGGAAGAACTGCAGAACGAGGCGAAGTCCGCCTGACCGTTGCAACGTCCCCGGGAAACCGGAGAAGAAGCAAAAAAGCGTGGCTTGCGGCAATGGCGCTGTCTAAAAATACAGTAATCGTTGCCGGAGGTCCCTCGCCATGGAAACCTGCACGTTTTCCGCTTCCGCACCTCGACCGGGGTGCGATCTGCAATCCGTTTCCGCCGCCGATCTCGAAGACGAAATCACCGCGCTGAGCGCGAGCATCGCGGTCGCCACCTGGCGGCTGCTGATGCTGATCGCCGAGCTCGATCGTCGCCACGCGTGGCAGCAGTGGGGCGTGCTCTCCTGCGCGCACTGGCTGAACTGGAAGTGCGGCATCGACATCCGTGCGGCGCGCGAGAAACTACGCGTGGCACGCGCACTGCCTCAGTTGTCGGCATAAATGCCGACCTACATGGTGCTGCTGTGGTCGGCATTCATGCCGACATTCGCTTCAGCGGTCGCACCATGGCGTGCAATCACCCGCGTCGCCACGCCCGAAAGCCAGGACTACCTGCTGATGATCGCGCGCCACGGCACGGCGTCGCATGTCGAGAAACTGGTGCGCGCATACCGCAGCGTGGAACGGCTGCACGAGGCCGCGCATGCCCGCAGCACCCACGCGCAACGCGCGCTGCGCTGGGGCTTCGAGGACGACGGCTCGATGACGATCACCGTGCGCCTGCCCGCCGAGCAGGGCGCGCTGGTGGTGCAGGCGATCCATGCGGCGGTCGATGCGCAGTGGCGCGAGCGCGACGGCGCCGACCGCGAGCTCGACAGCGCAGCCATGAGCCCGATGGCCCGCGACGTTTCCGCGGAAACGTCCTGCCTTTCGCGCCCTCCTCGAACAGCTTCGACAACGCCGAATCGCCCGTTTCGGCGCGCCGCGCCGATGCGCTGTGTCACATCGCGGAGCACTTCCTCGCGCGCGAGGCCGTGACCTCACGGCAAGCCGAGCGCTACCAGGTGGTGGTGCACGTGGACCGCTCGGTTCTTCGGAGGACGGGTCACGGGGACTGCTGCCATATCGAGCACGGCGGCGCCATAGCGCCGAAACTGCGCGCCGACTGGTGTGCGACGCGTCCGTGGTCATGCTGGAGGAGGGCGGTGACGGCGAGCTGCTGAATATCGGCCGCCGCTCGCGCGTGATTCCGCCGGCGATCCGCCGCGCGCTGGCGCACCGCGACAAGGGCTGTCGCTTCCCCGGCTGCCTGAATCACCTCTATGTCGATGCGCATCACATCCGCCACTGGGCCGACGGCGGCGAGACGCGCATCGACAACCTCGTGCTGCTCTGCCGCCATCATCACGGCCTGCTGCACGAGGGCGGTTTCACGCTGGAACGACGCGACGACGGCAAGCTGCTGTTCTTCCGCCCCGATGGCGAGCTGCTGCCCGAAGTGCCGAAGCCGCCGCTGCGCGTGCGCGACATCGAGGCCATCGTCGCCGAATCGGGCGCGGACGTTTCCGCGGAAACGTCGCGCTCGCTGTGGGACGGCAGCCGGATGGACCTGGATATGGCGGTGGGCGGCTTGATGACGCTGAACGGGTGGGAGGCGCGCCATCATCCCTGACGATAGCGCCCCTCGATGTCGACCAGGACGCGCTCGGCACCTCCAACAGACTGCCTATGGTGATCACTTCGTGCTGATGTCGCGGAGGAGAATCGGTCACGCGCCGCACCACGCCGCATACGCCTTCAACCGTTCCCTCAGCTCCCCCTCGTCCACCCCGAGTTGCGCCAGCGAGCGGTCCACCAGGTAGTGCGTGCGCTGGCGCTGCGCGTGCACCCGGGGCACGTGCGGCGGCAGCTCGTCCTGGTCCAGGCACTCGCGGTAGATCGTGCGCATCGTGCCCTCCAGGTCCTTCACGTAGTCCGTGAAGCGCACGACGCAGCGCCGCGCCCCCGCGCGCTGGTACCAGGCCATCTCCCGTTCGCAGTAGTCGATCTCGGCCTGCACGACGCCCTCGACGCACCACGACCACGGTGGCGCCCCCAGGCCCGCCATGTCCGGCGCCAGGGCCACGAAGTTGATGGCGCTGCGGATGCGCACCAGGGGCTCGCGCAGCACCGTGAGGAAGCGCGCGTCGGGATAGCGGCGCTCCAGTGCGTCGGCGGCGGCCAGGAAGTGCCCCTTGACCAGCAGGCGCCGCGGCCTGCCGTCGGGACCGGGTCCCGCGAAGAGCACGGCCTTGCGTCCGAGCCCGTCGACGTAGCGCACGAAGTCGTGCTCCCAGAGGCTCCGGTTGTGCTCCACCACCCGGCCGAAGGCGTAGTCGTCGCGCAGGCACGCGGGTCCGAGCGAGCGTGCATGGATGTTGAGGTGCTGGAACACGAATGGCATGTCCATCGTGTCGGTGCGGAAGGGGTCGGCCTCGTGGCGCTGGACGAAGGCCGGGGGCATCGCGCCGAGCAGCGTTTCCCGGACCCATCGCGCGGTCCACGACACGCCCGAGCGTCGCGCGGACCAGCCTCCACAACCACAGGTAGGGCAGCATCGACTGCAGCAGGGTCGGCGCGACGATGTGCGGGTCCTCCTCGAGGTAGCGGCCGAGCTGCGTGCTGCCGCTGCGCATGGCGCTGAGCTCGAAGACGGGCGCCGTGAGCTCGACCGCGCGCAGTTGTCGGCCATACAGCAGCTCGTCCAGGAACCAGGCCAGGCCGCCCAGCGGGACGCACAGACCCGTGCGCAGCAGTTCGAGGAAGAGCCGGACGCGCTCTGCCGGCGCTAAGGCTCGCCGGGGAGCTGCTCGGGGATACGGTGCAGGTCCGTGAACATGGCATTACGCCTCGGTCAGGCGCCACGCAGGCGCAGCGGCGCGCGGTGCGCGTCGAGTTCCAGCACGACGTCCGCCCGCCCCGGCATCTCGCGGAGAATGTGCCGGGTGATGCGCTCGTAGTGGCTGATGAAGCGCGCGACACCGGCGTCGTCCATCACCCGGACACGTCGCCCCCGGCGGCCGTCACCCTGTCGCGCAATTTGTGTTCCTGCTCCAGGCGCCAGCCATGGACGACGTCGAACGACGGCGCCTCGAGCAGCAGCAGCATGTCGAGACGCCCGAAAAGCTCATGGTACGCGCCGCGCAGCGCGTCGTTCACATAGCGCGCCATTCGCCGCGCGGATCCTCGGTGCGCTCCAGTGTGTTCACCGGCGCCGACAGCTCCGCATCGGTCTGCGGCCGCGCGCCAACGCACCAGCCTTCGAGGATCACCACCGACGCGGGCGCGTCGAACATCGGCCACTGTGCCCGCGGCAGGCGATCATCGCGCTGCTTGTCGAAGCGGGGCAGGGCGACCGGCCCGACCGAGCGCAGCCGCTCCAGCGTCGCAAGGCCCAGCGGCACGTCATGCGTGCCCGGGACGCCGCGTGTGCGCAGCAGCGGGTGCACGCGTTCGCCCAGCCGCAGACGCTCCGCGTGCGTCAGGTACAGGTCGTCGATCGACAGCACCGCGGTAGGCAGCCCCCCGCTGTCGAGCAGTCCCTTCAGCACCGCCGCCAGCGTCGATTCGCCGCTGCCCTGCGCGCCGCACAGGCCTGCCGCAAGGTGGCCGCCCCGGCGCCGCGCGTCGGCCGCCAGGCGCGCCGCGATCGGCGCATGCACCTCGGCGATCAGCGCACGGAACCGTGACGGCAGCCGCTCGCGCGAGAGGAAGGCGTCGATCCAGGCGGTGCTGACGGGCATCGGGGCTCATTGCCAGTGCGTAGCGAGTCGGTGCAGATCGATCCGACTTACCCGGGTTTTTCACTGCACCAAAAAGTTGACTGCCTTAGTGGGGGTATTGGATACTCGCCTCGTGTTTCCGGCCAACCACAGAGGCGCAGAATCCGGTGCAACTGACCACCCGCGGACGCTATGCGGTCACGGCGATGCTCGATCTTGCGCTCCACGCGGGCGATGGCACGCTGCGGCTCGCGGACATCGCCGAGCGACAGGGCATTTCACTGTCCTACCTCGAGCAGCTGTTCGCGCGGCTGCGCCGCGAGGGGCTGGTTGCCAGCGTGCGTGGGCCGGGTGGCGGCTACCGCCTGGCGCGCGCACATGACAGCTGAGCATCGGGCACATCATCGACGCGGTGAACGAGCGCCTCGATGTCACGCGCTGCGGCGGCAAGGGCGATTGCCAGCAGGGCGACACCTGCCTGACGCACCACCTGTGGAGCGAACTCAGCGATAATCTGCACCGGTTCCTGCACCGCATCACCATCGCCGACCTGTTGCGCGAGCACGCCGCGCGCGGGCACGACGCCGGGCACACGGAGGGCCCGACATGAGCGAACAGATCCAGAGCCTGTTGAAGCAGGACTACGAGGCGGGCTTCGTCACGGCCGTCGAGTCCGACACGCTTGCCGCCGGGCCTCAACGAGGACGTGGTGCGGCTGATCTCCGCCAAGAAGGGCGAGCCGGAGTGGCTGCTCGAGTGGCGCCTGAAGGCCTACCGCGCCTGGCAGACGATGCACGAGCCGACCTGGGCGCACGTGCACTATCCGACCCGATCGACTTCCAAGCGGTGTCCTACTACTCGGCGCCGAAGAGCATGGCCGACGGCCCGAAGAGCCTCGACGAGGTCGATCCCGAGCTGCTGCGCACCTACGAGAAACTCGGCATCCCGCTGCACGAGCAGGCGATGCTGGCCGGCGTCGCGGTCGACGCGGTGTTCGACTCGGTCTCGGTGGCCACCACCTTCCGGGAAAAGCTCGCCGAGGCCGGCGTGATCTTCTGCCCGATCTCCGAGGCCGTGCACGAGTACCCGGAGCTGGTGCAGAAATACCTCGGCAGCGTGGTGCCGCAGCGCGACAACTTCTACGCCGCGCTCAACTGCGCGGTCTTCACCGACGGCTCCTTCGTCTACATCCCGAAGGGCGTGCGCTGCCCGATGGAGCTCTCCACCTACTTCCGCATCAACGAGGCCAAGACCGGCCAGTTCGAGCGCACGCTGATCATTGCCGACGAGGGCAGCCACGTCAGCTACCTCGAGGGCTGCACGGCGCCGATGCGCGACGAGAACCAGCTGCACGCGGCGGTGGTCGAGCTGGTCGCGCTGGACGGCGCGCAGATCAAGTACTCCACGGTGCAGAACTGGTACCCGGGCGACGCCGAGGGCAAGGGCGGCATCTACAACTTCGTCACCAAGCGCGGCGTCTGCCACGGCGACGCGCACGATTTCCTGGACGCAGGTGGAAACCGGCTCGGCGATCACCTGGAAATATCCCAGCGTGATCCTGCGCGGCGACAACTCGCGTCGGCGAGTTCTACTCGGTGGCGCTGACCAACAACCTGCAGCAGGCCGACACCGGCACCAAGATGATCCACCTGGGCAAGAACACGCAGCTCGACCATCGTCTCCAAGGGCATCTCCGCCGGCCGCTCCAGCAACGCCTATCGCGGCCTGGTGCGGATCTCGCGGGCGCCGAGGGCGCGCGCAACCACACCCAGTGCGACTCGCTGCTGATCGGCGACCAGTGCGGCGCGCACACCTTCCCGTACATCGAGAGCCGCAACCCCTCGGCGACGGTCGAGCACGAGGCGACCACCTCGAAGGTCACCGAGGACCAGCTGTTCCTGTGCCAGCCAGCGCGGCCTCGACGCGGAGAAGGCCGTGTCGCATGATCGTCAACGGCTTCTGCAAGGAAGTGTTCAAGGAACTGCCGATGGAGTTCGCGGTGGAAGCCGGGAAGCTGCTCGAAGTCAGCCTCGAAGGCTCGGTCGGCTGATCGCCGCCGCCTGACATTACCGGATCGGATCGAATGCACATGCTGGAAATTCGCAATCTGCACGCCAGCATCGACGGCAAGGAAATCCTCAAGGGCTCGACCTCGAGCGTCGGCGCCGGCGAGGTGCACGCCATCATGGGGCCGAACGGCTCCGGCAAGAGCACGCTCGGCGACGTGCTGTCCGGCCGCGAGGGCTACGAAGTCACCGGCGGCAGCGTCCAGTTCAACGGCCAGGACCTGCTCGCGCTGGCGCCGAGGAGCGCGCGCGCGCCGGGCTGTTCCTCGCGTTCCAGTACCCGGTGGAAATCCCCGGCGTCAGCAACATCGAATTCCTCAAGGCCTCGCTGGACGCGGTGCGCGCGCACCGCGGCGAGGAGCGCGCTGGACGCCGTGCACCTTCATGAAGCTCGCGCGCGAGAAGCTGCGCGGCCGTGAACCTCGACGCCGATTTCCTCAAGCGCGGCGTCAACGAGGGCTTCTCCGGCGGCGAGAAGAAGCGCAACGAGATCCTGCAGATGATGCTGCTGGAGCCGCGTCTCGCGATCCTCGACGAAACCGATTCCGGCCTCGACATCGACGCGCTGCAGGTGGTGGCCGAGGGCGTGAACAGCCTGCGCGCGCGCCGAGCGCTCCTTCGTGATCGTGACGCACTACCAGCGCCTGCTCGACTACATCGTGCCGGACCTCGTGCATGTGCTCGCGGACGGACGCATCGTGAAGTCGGGCGGCAAGGAACTGGCGCTGGAGCTCGAGGAGAAGGGCTACGGCTGGATCGAGAAAGAGGTCGCGTAGATGGGTGCCTTCGACCAGAAGCTTGCTGCGCAGCTCGGTGACGCGGGGGCGCTGCCGTGGCTCGCCGGGCAACGCGGAGCGGCACGCGCGCAGTGGCTCGACGCGACGCTGCCCACGCGCAAGACCGAGAGCTGGAAATACACCACTCTCGAGCCGCTGGCGCAGCAGGATTACCTGCGGCGGCCCGCGGGCGTGCAAGCCGCGGTCGATGCCGGTGCGCTGATCGCGGGCCTGGAGGCGGACCGGCTGGTGTTCGTGAACGGACGCTATGCGCCGGCGCTGTCGCAGGTGGCTCACCAGCCCGGCGTGCGCGCGGTGTGCTTCCGCGAAGCCAATGACGGCGACCGCGCCGTGATCGAGGGCGCGCTGGGGCAGATCGCCGCGGGACACGGCAATCCCTTCGCGGCGCTGAACGGCTGCTGGCTCGACGATGGCGTGCTGTTTCACGTCGGCGCCGGCGTCAGGGCCGCGCGACCGCTGCACGTGGTGCACCTCGGCGCGCCGGAATCCGCCGCCTTCGCGCACGGGCAGCGCCTGCTGATGGTGCTGGGGCACGGTGCCGAGGCCGGGCTGATCGAGCATTTCGCCAGCCTGCCGGGCGAACAGAACGGCTTCGTCAGCGGTGCCACCGAGATCCGCGTCGGCGAATCGGCGCGGCTCGCCCATTACCGCCTGCACCTCGAGGAGGAGCACGCGATCCACATCGGCGGCGTGTACGTCGAGCTCGCGCGCGCCGCGGTGTGCGAGAGCCTGGTGCTCGGACTCGGCGGGCGCCTGAAGCGCCTTGACCTGCGCTTGCGCCACCTTGGCGCCGGCAGCGAGTGCCGCCTGAACGGCGTCTACCTGGCACGGCATGCGCAGCACATCGACTTGCATACCTCGGTGGAGCACGAGGTGGCGCACGGCACCACGCACCAGGTCTATCGCGGCATCGTGGACGACAGCGCGCGCGCGGTGTTCAACGGTCGCATCCACATCCACCCGCAGGCGCAGAAGAGCAATGCGGATCTCAGCAACCGCAACCTGCTGCTCAGCAATTCTGCCGAGGTGAATACCAAGCCGGAGCTCGAGATCTACGCCGACGACGTACGCTGCTCGCACGGCGCCACGGTGAGCCGCATCGACGAGAAGAGCCTGTATTACCTGCTGACGCGCGGCATCGGCCGCAAGGAGGCCGAGGTGCTGCTCGGCTTCGGTTTCATCAACGAGCTGGTCAGGGACATCCCGCTCGAGGCACTGGGCACCGCGCTGCGCGGCGTGCTGACGGACTGGTTCGGCCGCGCCGATGCGCTGCGGGGGCAGCCGTCGTGAGCAGGATGCTTGCGGCCGCTGCTTTCGACGCGGGACGCGTGCGCGCGGAATTCCCGATCCTCGCGCAGCAGGTCAACGGCAAGCCGCTGGTCTACCTCGACAACGCGGCGACCACGCAGAAGCCCGCGGCCGTGATCGACGCGATCGCGGACTATTACCGCGCGATCAATTCCAACGTGCACCGCGGCGCGCATGCGTTGAGCGACCGCGCCACCAGCGCCTTCGAGGGTGCGCGCGACGCGGTCTGCCGCTTCATCAATGCGCCGTCGCGCGAGCAGGTGATCTGGACCCGCGGCACCACCGAGAGCATCAACCTGGTGGCCGCGACGTTCGCGCGCAGCCGGCTGCGCGCGGGCGACCGCGTGCTGGTCTCGGGCATGGCGCACCACTCGAACATCGTGCCGTGGCAGCTCGCGGCGGCGGCAGCCGGCGCGGAAGTGGTGCCGGTGCCGGTCACCGCCGATGCGCGGCTCGACCTCGATGCGCTGCGCGGGCTGCTCGATGCGCGCGTGCGGCTGCTCGCGCTCGAGCACGTGTCCAACGCGATGGGCACGGTGCACCCGGTGGAGGAGATCATCGCGCTCGCGCACGCCGCCGGCGTGCCGGTGCTGCTCGACGGTGCCCAGGCGGTCGGTCACATGGAGGTCGACGTGCAGGCGCTCGACGTGGATTTCTACGCCTTTTCCGGGCACAAGATGTTCGGCCCCACCGGCATCGGCGTGCTCTACGGCAAGCGCGAATGGCTGGAGTCGATGCCGCCGTACCAGGGCGGCGGCGAGATGATCGAGACCGTGTCCTTCGAGGCGACGAGTTACGCCCGGCTGCCGTACCGATTCGAGGCCGGCACGCCGCACATCGCCGGCGCGGTCGGGCTTGGCGCGGCGATCGAGTGGCTCGGCGGCATCGACCGCGCGGCCGCGGCGGCGCACGAGGACGCTCTGCTCGCGCATGCGCTGGAGCTGGCGCGTGAGCTGCCGGGGTTCCGCCTGGTCGGCAGCGCGCCGCGCAAGGTCGCCGTGCTGAGCTTCCTGCTCGAAGGCGGGCATCCGCAGGACGTGGGCACGCTGCTCGACCAGCAGGGCGTGGCGGTGCGCACCGGGCATCACTGCGCGCAGCCGGTGATGGCGCGCTTCGGCGTGCCGGGCACCATCCGCGCCTCTTTCAGCATCTACAACACGCACGCCGAGGTCGAACGGCTGTTCGCGGCGCTGCACAAGGTCCGGAGTTTCCTGTGAACACAGCCATGGAAGTACAGCATGTCGATCCGCAGGCGCCGGTCACGGTCACCGACGCGGCCGTGCGGCATTTCCGCCAGCAGATCCTTGCGGCGAATGCCGCCGGGCTGCGCCTCAGCGTGAAGGAGAGCGGCTGCACCGGCTACATGTACGTGCTCGATCTCGCCGAGGCGCCGCCGGCCGACGACCTGCTGATGCAGCTCGCGGACGATGTGCGCCTGTGGATAGACCGCGCCTCGTTGCCGGTGCTGCGCGGCACCACGGTGGATTACGTGCGCGAAGGGCTGAACAGCCTGCTGCGCTTCGGCAACCCGAATGCCAAGGACTACTGCGGCTGCGGCGAGAGCTTCAGCATCGAGGCGGGGGCGGGAGCCTGATGGAACGTCGCATGGTGGTGACGCAGCGCGCGTGTCCCGCGCGCCTGGTGCCGGTGGGTACGCCGATCACGATCCCGAAGGACACCTTCGTCACGATCACGCAGGCGCTCGGGGGCAGCTACACGGTCACCGTGAACGGCAACATGGCGCGCGTCGACGGCACTGATGCCGACGCGCTGGGCTTCGAGGCGCTGCAACTGAGCTTCGATGCGCCGACCGACGGACGCATCGCCGAGGAGCAGGTCTACGAGGCGCTGCGCTCGGTGTTCGACCCGGAAATCCCGGTCGACATCGTCGCGCTCGGGCTGGTCTATTCCGTGGACATCGACCACGCGGCCGGCGAAGTGCGCATACGCATGACGCTCACGGCGCCGGGGTGCGGCATGGGGCCGGTTCTCGTGGGCGACGTCGAGTACCGCGTGGCCAAGGTGCCGCACGTGCGCAAGGTCACGGTCGATCTGGTGTTCGACCCGCCCTGGTCGCGCAACATGATGTCCGACGAGGCGAAGCTCGAGACCGGGCTGTTCTACTGAGCTGTGGGTCGCCATTCCCGTGGGTCGGCATTCATGTGGGTCGCCATTGATGGCGACTGGCGCATTCGGCCAGGCAGCTGTCGGCATGAATGCCGACCCACAGGTGCCTCTGAGCAAGCGCGGGCTTCGGCATGAATGGCGACCCGCATGAATGCCGAGCTGCATAGAACCGGGGCATAACTTGGACAAGCAAACGACCACAACGTACGCGGTGGAAGACATCATCGAGACCCTCGCGTTCTTCGACGACTGGGAAGACCGCTACCGGTACATCATCGACCTCGGCAAGCAGCTGCCGGCGATGCCGGAGGCGCAGAAGCGCGAGGAGCTGCTGGTGCGCGGCTGCCAGAGCCAGGTGTGGCTCGACTGGCGCGAGCGCGAGGGCAGGATGCATTTCGAGATCGACAGCGACGCGCTGATCGTGCGCGGGCTGATCGCCTTGGTCCTTGCAGCCTTCGACGGCCGCGCGCCGCGCGAGATCCTCGAGTTCGACGTCGAAGGCTACTTCGCGCAGCTCGACCTGCTGAAGCACCTGAGCCCCACGCGTGGCAACGGCCTGCGCGCGATGGTGCAGCGTATCCGCGACGTGGCCGCGGCGCGCATGGGCCAGGCTTCAGCCTGACCAATAGCCGGCTCGAGCCGAGGCCGCGGACGCCGCGGTCAAACCGCGTCGCGCCAGGGCAGCAGCGTGCCCTGCGCGGCCTGCTCCCCGACGCGGCGCCAGTAGCGCCGCAGCCAGCGCGGCCGGGTGTCGCCAGGCCCGGTCAACGCGAACGCTTCCCAGCGTGCCAGCCAGTCTTCCGCGTACTCCCAGCCCGCGGCGGGATCCTCGAAGATCGCCTGCTGCGTGCGCTGGCGATCGGCCTGGAACGAGGGCGGCAGTGCCGCGCGATTGCGCATCACCTCACGGTGCAGGCGCTCGAAGCGCCACCACAGGCTGTGCGCATCAGGGCTGCCCTGCGGGCGCCCGGTGTCGCGCGGGCGGCTGAATTCCAGCGGGCGGAACACGCTGAGGCAGGGCGCCGAGGTGCCGGTTGCCCAGTGCCGGTCGCCATCGTGCGCGAGTTCGCTGATCCAGCTCGCGGTGGTCTGCGCCGCCGCGAGCCAGCCGCCGGCGTGCATGCAGGGGCCGCGCATCGCCCCGTTCAGGCGACTGAACAGCGGATCGCCGTCGGCACCGTGATCCGACAGCACCGCGATCGCCTCGCGCGCACCATCGAGCCCCGCTGCGCGGCATTCGACGCGTGAGCGGCGCGCAGCGGCGCGTGCCACCAGCGTGTGCAGCCAGCGCGAGCGTGGCTTCAGTCCCGGCAGCGTCAGTGCGTTGGAAATGGCGCGCACGCCCTCGCTGACGCGCTCGCGCGCGCTGTCGCGGCCCACGCATTCCAGCACCCAGGCCTCGCGCCGGTCGGCGATCAGGAAGCTGTTGTGGTAGCGGAAATCCGCGCGCTGGTAGCCGGCGCGCCCGCCCTGGCCGTGCTCGCGCACGAGGCTCGCGATCGCATCGGCCGCTTCGGCCGCGCTGGCGCCGCGCTCGAGCCCGAGGCGCACCAGGTCCAGGCCGGTGAGCCCCCCGGGTTCGAGCGCGCCGCGCGCGAACACCGCCTCGTTGCCGATCGCCACACCGTGCTCGTTGACGCCCATTTCCGCGCCCCAGCTCCAGAACGGCCGGCTCAGGATCAGCGCGTGGGTGCGGCGCGCCTGCGGGATCGAGGTCCAGCTGCAGTGCAGCGTAGATTCCGCGGCGTGCTCGCGCGACGGGCTCCAGTCGAGCAGCTGCGCTTCGTTCGGGTGGCGGTCGCTGTTCTTCGCGAAGATCACGCGCTGCGGAGTCACTGCCACGAAGGTGTCGCACATGGGCTTGGTCTGCCGCCTCGGTCGTAGCGGCAAAGATACTCAAGCCGTGCAGACATTGCACGGCGAAGGACTTAGAATCCGGGCGATTCGCCAATCCCGTCACAAGGAGCACGCACGATGCCGATCGAGGCTTTCCACTGGAGCAGCGGCGCCACGCTGCTCGCCTTGCTGGTGTATATCTGGGTCACCGGCAAGACCGGGCAGGCGCGGCTGAAGTACGACGTGAAGGCCCCGGCCACCACCGGCGCGCCGGAGTTCGAGCGCGCCTTCCGCATCCAGCAGAACACGCTGGAGCAGATGGTGCTGTTCCTGCCCTCGCTGTGGCTGTTTGCCGCGCTGGTGAGCGATCCCTGGGCCGGCGTGGCCGGCCTGGCGTGGGTGATCGGGCGCATCCTTTACGCGCTCGGCTATGCGCGCGCGGCCGAGAAGCGCAGCGCCGGCTTCGGCATCGCGATACTCGCCAACCTGGTACTGCTGATCGGTGCGCTGGTCGGCTGGTTCCTGCGCGGCTAGCACGCGGATGGCCACCTTCGGTGCGGACACCGCGATCGAGCGCATCGC
>CAWFXU010000017.1:0-131591 GCA_963819895.1 uncultured Gammaproteobacteria bacterium | reverse complement strand
GCTTCCGCATCGGTCGCCGGCTTGAAAAGATCGGGCAGCATGGCTCCGACACCTCGGAGCTGTTCTTCGAGGACGTGCGCGTACCGGCGGACCAGTTGCTCGGCGGCGTTGAAAACCGCGGCTTCATGCAACTGATGGAGCAGTTGCCGCATGAACGGATGCTGATCGCAGTCCCCTGCGCCACCATGATCGAGCGCGCACTTGAACTGACGGTGGATTACACCCGCCAACGCCCCGCCTTCGGCGGCACGCTGTTCGACCTGCAAAACACCCGGATCGCTGGCGGAAGTTGCGACCCAGGCACACATAACCCGCGTCTTCGTCAACGACGGAATCCAGCGGCTTGTCGCCGGAACCCTCGATGCCGATGCGGCCTACATGGCGAAGTGGTGGTGCACCGAGCAGCTGTGCCGGGTGACCGACGAATGCCTGCAGTTGTTTGGCGGTTACGGCTACATGGCCGAGTACCCGATCGCACGCATGTTCACGGATGCCCGGGTGTTGAAGATCCTTGGTGGTTCCAACGAAGTCATGAAGAAATTGATTGCCAGGAACCTGGCTGGCGGGAGCACGAAATGACCCAAAACGCTGTTGAAATTGAAATCCTTGGCGCAGTCGCCCGCCTGACCCTCAACCGCCCGCAAGCGATGAACTCGGTCAACCGGGCACTGGTCGATGAGCTTGATCGCCATCTCGCGCTGGTCGAGGAACGCAACGATATCCGCGTGTTGATCCTGACCGGGCGCGGCACGGCGTTCTGCGCCGGCGCCGACCTGAAGGAAGTGCTGGCGCCGCTACCACCGGCCGGCGAACCCGACATGGTCGAAGGGTTTTTGTGCTGTACTCGCCCGCCTGCGCAACCTGCCGAAGCCCGTGATCGCCTCACTGAACGGAATTACGCTCGCCGGCGGCCTCGAGCTCGCCATGTGCGCGGACGTCATCGTCGCCGCCGAGAGTGCACAGATCGGCGACGCGCACGCAAATTTCGGTGTCTATCCCGGTGCCGGTGGCGCTGCGGTACCGCCCCGGCTGTTGCCGCTCAACCTGGCGATGTACCTGCTGTTGACCGGCAAGACACTCAGCGCCGCGGAAATGAAAGCGCATGGCCTTGTTTGCGAGGTCCACCCCGACGCGCAGCTGGCGGATGCCACGCTCGCACTGGCCAACCTGATGGCCGGCAAGAGTCCGCTGGCATTGGCACGCATGAAGGCCGTAGCCCGCACCACTGCCGACAAGGCGCGCGACGACGCGCTTGCACAGGAGCAGGTGCTGTTTCGCCAGCACATGCGCTCCTGCGACATGAAGGAAGGAATCGCGGCCTTTGCTGAAAAGCGGGCACCGGTATTTGCCGGGCGTTGAGCCATCGCCTCTCTTCCCGCGCATGAAGAACCAGTCACGTGATCCTATTCAGGAAAGTTCCATGATCCCGACAGACCCCGTCTGTTGGCGCCGATTGAATATTGACCCAGCTGGTCAGGGTCGACAACAGGCGCGCCAGGGCGAGACCTCCCACCAGACACACGAGTGACACCAGGGCGGCGCGGTACAGGTCCTTGCGCAGAGCTCCCAGCAGGCAGAAGACGCCGAAGCCAGTCTGCAGGCCGCCGTACATGGCGCCGATTTCGACGAAGGCATCGCCCGAATTCATGCTGAGTCCGGCGTATGTGGTGGGCAGCGCCGGCGAGAACAGGCACGCCAAACCATAGACAATGAACATGAGGGCAGAAATCCAAAGTATCGCTTTACCTAACACTGTCTTCTCCTTATTGTTGGCCTGCATGGCGTGAGCCAGCTTAGCACAGTGAGTTCGATCCGCGCATGGCCGAGACCGCCGCCCTGCTCGTCGACGAGGTCTTGTCCGACGTGGCGCTGCGCCCGTCGGTGATCAGCTTCCCCTTTGCCTTGCGCTTCCTGTTTGCCACCCACCCCGAGGCGCTGCCAATGCCGGTCGCGGCGCACGGTCTCGACACCTGGAAGCGCATCCCGGTCGACTTATTCCACGGCGTCCTTGGTCGCTTCCGCGGCGTCCTGCGCTGCATCCTGCAAGTTCTCCCCGGCGTCCTTGAGCTTTTCGTTTTCGCGCATATCGAGTGCATCCTTGACGCTCTCGGTAGCCTTTTCCACGGGCGTTTCCGCCTTCTTTTCGCAGCCAACGAGTCCCAAGCCAAGAGTCACCATCACGAGCAGTGCCGCATTACGCAATTTCATCGCCAATCTCCTTCGAAAATTCATGATTAAGCCATCAAACCTTGATGGGCAGGCTCAGGTTCAGCTGGCCGCCGAGATCAGGTGCTATCGGCAACCTGGGCGTCCGGCGCGTTCTTCTTGACCGAGGCGATGCCGTCCTCCATCCCGGAGCTGCGGGAGTACATCTCGCTCTTCCCGATGGTCTGCCCGTTGGTAGCCGTCAGGACGAAATAGGATTCGCCCTTTACCGACTTCTTCCTTTCGTACCGTGCGTCATTGGCCGCGTTCTTCTTGACCGAGTCGATGCCGTTTAGGGCGGCGGGCTTCCACATGCCCCCCATTGTGGCGCTCGATTACTGCTCGACAGTGGCGAAAGGGAATTTCACGATCGTTTGGTCGGCCGGTGTATCGAAAGCCCGGATGAACACGTCTACAGCTTCGATCGCGTAAGCCGTTCTGGGCGTAGCTTGCGCTACTAAGCGTACTCATAAATCACACACTGACTCCGCTCTGGATTTTCTTAGTCAGGGTGTCGCCCCGCGCCGATCGTGAACCGACGCAGGCGCAGGACGTTTCCGCGGAAACGCGTAACTCCCGATGGCAGGGCGAGCGCATGGACCTGAACGTAGCCGCCGGCG
The DNA here is from genome assembly GCA_963819895.1 of uncultured Gammaproteobacteria bacterium. Taxonomy (GTDB): domain Bacteria; phylum Pseudomonadota; class Gammaproteobacteria; order Pseudomonadales; family UBA5518; genus UBA5518. The sequence goes on along the minus strand of CAWFXU010000017.1, from coordinate 128,766 downwards.
GATTGATGCGCCTGAATGGCGTCCCGGGACTCAGGGACCGATGCTGAAGATCCGGAAGTTCTGGTCCGCCTCGCTCCAGGTCACGTCGATCGGGGAGCCGGCGTCGGGGAACGCGATCGTGTAGTTCGCCTCGAGTCCCTCGACGAAACCGTTGCCGATCGCCTGCACCGCGAACTCGACGTCGGCGATCTCGACACCGTCGACGAAGGTCTGCAGTCGGTGCACCCCGGTGCCGAGCAGTCCCCAGGCGAAGACCATCCCGTAGCCGTTGTCGGCATCCCCGCACACACCGGCCGTATCGGCGCGCGCGCTGCCGTAGGCGAGTGCGATCGGCGCGCCGCCATCGATCGAGATCGTGACTTGCTCCGCGTCGCAGGCCCAGCCGCGGATCAGCCCCACGCCGCTCTGGATCGTGTGCTGCGCGGGCGATTCGTGGTGCGCGCCGCCCACCTGCCGCTCGGCGTCGGCGTCGATCCCGCGTGACGAGCCGGTGAAGCCCGCGGTGAGGTCGGGAAAGCCCGCGCCGGTGTCGTGCCCCGTGATCAGGAAGTTCTGGTCGGGTTCGCTCCAGGCGATGAGCACGCGCTCGCCGGGCTTCGGGAAGCCGTTCAGCACGTACTCGCCTTCCAGCCCGGTGACGAATCCGTCGCCGAGCGCGACGACGTCGAATTCGGCATGGCCGACCAGCGCGTCGTCGAAATACGTCTGGATGCGGTGCGGACCGTTGCCGAGCAGTCCCCACGCCCAGACCATGCCGTAGCCGTTGTCGGCATCGCCGCAGACGCCCGCGGTGTCGTCGCGCCCTGCGCCCAGCGCGACCGGGAAGGGATCGCCGCCGTCGATCGAGAGCGACACCGTCGCGGCATCGCAGGCCCAGCCGCGGATCAGGCCCACCCCGCTCTGCACCGATCCGGTCGCCGGCACCTCGGGCCAGGCGGTGAAAGGCAACGCGTTCCATGCGATGAGCTGCACGTTGTCGAACAGCACGCGGTCGCCCGAGCCCAGGCCCGGCGAGGCGCGAAAGCGGATGCGCGTGTCGGGGGAGGCGTACTCGCTGATGTCGTGGTAATCGCCGCGGTGCAGCCCGAAATCGTTGCCGTCGCCCGCGAGCCGCTCGACTTCGGCCCAGCTCGCGCCGCCGTCGGCCGATACCTCGACGCTCACGTAGTCGAGCGCGCGGTCGAGATCGTCGCGCGCCCAGTTGAACGACAGCCAGGCGTGCGTGTAGCCGCCGAGGGAGAAGTCCCGTTCGAGGCTGGTGGCCGCGCCTCCCACCTGCAGGCGCCCGTCGCCGATGCGCACGTTGCCGCTGGCCGGATCGGCGTCGTCGTTGTCCTCGCTCCAGCAGCCGTTCCACGCCGCATCGTCCACGCGACAGTACTCCGGCGCGGCGAAGTCCTCGGCGAAGACGTCGTGGCCCTGCGCGCGGATGCCGTCGAAGCCGCGCCAGATCTGATCGGCCAGGAACAGCTGCCCGGCGCGGCTCGGGTGGTAGCAGTCGAAGCGCGAGATGTGCTCGGGCCCGAGCGGCCGCGTCGGCCGGTAGACCTGCTCGCTGTAGCGCACGCGCACGCCGTTGCGCCCGTCGAAGGCGGCGGCCTTGTCACGCATCAGGCCGTTCAGCGCCGCGTTGAACTCGCGCGCCTCGCGCCGGTCCTCGTCCGTCGACTTGCTGGAGAGGATCTTGCCGCAGGGCCCTTCCTCCACGCCCTGCGCCTCGAGCAGGCGGTCGAGGAACAGGGCCACGAGCCGGTCCTTGGCCTCCTCCTGCGTGTCGGCCAGCCGGCACAGATCGTTGTCGAAGAAGTGATCGCAGGCATCCTGCGCCGCGCCGTCGGAGACCTTGTCGGTGTCCAGGTCCCAGGTCGCCTGGCAGCTCTCGAACAGCAGGTTGTGGTCGCGCTCGCGCAGCATGTCGTAGAGCCCGGCCACGTCGGGAACCGCGCTCCAGTAGATCGTCCCGCCCTCGGGCAGGCGATCGGTGAGCAGCTGCAGCGTGCGATCGATGTGCCCCGCGACGCGCTCGAGATCCCCGGCGTAGTCGTGCCCGCTCGCCTGGCAGATGTCGTTGGCGCCGAGCCCGATCATCACGGTGTCGAGCGCGGGGTCGGACAGCACCTGCGTGGCCTGGTCGTAGGCGTCCTTCCATTCCTCGCCGTCGTCGGCGGCGTCCACGACCTGCGTCGGCGCGAAACCCAGCCGCGCGGCCAGCGACCAGTCGTGCTCGCCGCGCGCGTAGCTCCAGCCGCGGTCCTGGTAGCCGCCGCGCTCCTCGACGCACTCGACGATATCGCGCGCACCGCAGGTGTCGAGGCTGTGCGTCCCGGCCGCCATGCTGTCGCCGATGATGCCGATCTTGCCGGCGGCGGACGCGGCGAGGGGGGCAGCCGCGAGCGCGGCACCCAGCAGGCAGGCACGCAACAGGACGGGGTGCGGGGCGGGCAGATGGCGCATGAGGGGGTCTCCGATCAACTCCGGCTGGCAGCCAGTCCGACCAGGCGGGCGATGACTATAGCCGGAAACAGAACGCCCAGCGTGGACTAAAAAAGTGGCCAGCATCTTGGCGAAAGCATTCACCGCATAGACGTCGCCGAAGCCCACGGTAGTCAGTGAAGCCAGGCTGAAGTAAATGAAGTGGACATAGTCATCGTCCTTCCCGCTCAGCACGACATTGCCGCCGATGGAATCGCCGGTCTCGGCATGAATGACTTCCAGGGTCAGCGCCCCCATGAGCGCCAGCAACAGGTAGACATTGACCGCTCCGACAATCCGGTAGGTGTTCACGATCCGGTCGCGAAACAGCAGCCGCAGGTTGATGAAAATGAATACCAGCGCATTGGCGATGCCGATGACATTCTCCAGGACAAAGAATGAATACGGGTTCTCTCCGAAACGAATGAGTCGCAGCGTCAGGTGAATGCTGAACAGGATTGCGGAGAGGGACATGAGCCACACACTGCGTGTCGAGAATATCCCGGAAAAGAACACGCCGAGCAAAAGTATGTTGAAGAGCAGTACTCCGCGACCACTGATTTCCATGATCACCGGCAGTACGAACACTGCGGCAATGAGCATGACCAGCAAGGTGACGAAACTCGCATCGGCCAGCCAGTAGGACTGGAAATTTCTGATCAGTTTTCGCATGGCGCAAGCCGTTCGGGCCGCGTGTAGACCGACACTCTCCCGGCGCGCGCGAAGGCCACCAGCGTGATGCCCGCCTGCGCCGCGAGCCGCACCGCGAGCGCGGTCGGCGCCGACACGGCGACGAGTATGCCGATGCCGGCCTGCGCGGCCTTGCTGACCATCTCGTAGCTGGCGCGGCTGGATACCAGCGCGAAACCCTCGCCGCGCGTCGCGGGCCCGCGCGCCAGCGCGCCGATCAGCTTGTCGAGCGCGTTGTGGCGGCCCACGTCCTCGCGCGCGAGCACGATGCTGCCGTCGCCCGTGCACCAGGCGGCGCCGTGCGCGGCACCGGTGGCGCGCTGCAGGGGCTGCCACTCGTCGAGCCGCGCGAGCGCGCGCTGGATCGCGCTCGTCGCGATCACGGTGTCACACGCGAGCGTCGGCACCGGGCGCACCGCCTGTTCCAGCGACTCGGCGCCGCAGAGTCCGCAACCGGTGCGCCCCGCCAGGTTGCGCCGCCGGTCCTTCAGCTGCTGGAAGCGTTCGTTGCCGAGCGTGATCGCGATCTCCAGACCCAGCGCATGCGTCTGCGTCGCGATGTCGTAGATCTGCGCGGGGCGCTCGACGATGCCTTCGGACAGGCTGAAACCGAGCGCGAAATCCTCGAGGTTCGCCGGCGTCATCATCATCACGACGTGCGAGAGGCCGTTGTAGCTGAGCGAGACCGGCGTTTCGAGCGCGATCGCGTCGCTCGCGGGCGCGCCCGGCACCGGGATCATCGCGCCAGCGCGTGACCGGAACGCTTTCCCAGCACTCGTCCGCGGTCATGCGCGCTGCTTCGCAGTGCTTGTCGGGTGTAGGTCGGCATTCATGCCGACGAGAACCGCATTCGGGCGGGTTCGGCGTTGCCGAACCCTTGTCGGGCTGAAGCCCGACCTACAGGAGAAGCCCACCCTACAGGGGCGCATCGTGCAGGTGCTCGGCGTGGAACGCGATGTGCTCGCCGATGAACGAGGCGATGAAGAAATAGCTGTGGTCGTAGCCCGGCTGCATGCGCAGGCGCAGCGGATAGCCCGCGGCCTGCGCGGCCTGCACCAGCAGCTCGGGCTTGAGTTGCGCGGCCAGGAAGCCGTCGGCCTCGCCCTGGTCGACCAGCGTCGGCAGCTGCTCCGCGGCCTTCGCGACCAGCAGCGCGGCGTCGTGTGCCTCCCAGGCGGCGCGCTCCTCGCCGAAGTAGTTCGAGAACGCCTTCTCGCCCCAGGGGCAGCGCGTCGGCGAGCAGATGGGCGCGAAGGCGCTGACCGAGCGGTACTGCCCCGGGTTCTTCAGCGCGATCGTCAGCGCGCCGTGTCCGCCCATCGAGTGGCCGCTGATCGACTGCCGCTCGGCCCGCACCGGGAATTTCGCGTTCACCAGCGCCGGCAGCTCGCGGCTGACGTAGTCGTACATGCGGTAGTGGCTGCGCCAGGGCTCGCGCGTGGCATCGACGTAGAAGCCCGCGCCCGGGCCCAGATCCCAGCCGCCTTCCGGATCGGCCGGCACCGCGTCGCCGCGCGGGCTGGTGTCGGGCGCGAGGATCGCGATGCCGTGCTTCGCCGCGTAGCGCTGCGCCCCCGCCTTGATCACGAAGTTCTCGTCGGTGCAGGTCAGCCCCGAGAGCCAGTGCAGCAAGGGCACCGGCGCATACTCGGACTGCGGCGGCAGGTACAGCGAGAAGCACATCTCGCAATCGAGCGTTGCCGAGCGGTGCGTGAAGCGCAGCTGCTGGCCGCCGAAGCAGCGGTGCGATCCGATCTGTTCCATGCTCGCCGGCCTCAGTACATCACGACGGAACGGATGCTTTCGCCCGCGTGCATCAGGTCGAAGGCCTTGTTGATGTCCTCGAGCGGCATCGTGTGCGTGATCAGTTCGTCGATGGCGATGCGCCCGTCCATGTACCAGTCGACGATCTTCGGCACGTCGGTGCGCCCGCGCGCGCCGCCGAAAGCCGAGCCGCGCCACACGCGCCCGGTCACCAGCTGGAACGGCCGCGTCGAGATCTCCTGCCCCGCGCCGGCCACGCCGATGATGCAGCTCTGGCCCCAGCCCTTGTGGCAGCATTCGAGCGCCTGGCGCATGACCTTGACGTTGCCGATGCACTCGAAGCTGTAGTCGACGCCGCCGTTGGTCATGTCGATGATCGCCTGCGTGACGTCCTTCACCTCGGCCGGGTTCACGAAGTCGGTCATGCCGAAACGGCGCGCGAGCTCCACCTTCGCCGGGTTCAGGTCGACGCCGATGATGCGCGAGGCACCGACCATCCTCGCGCCCTGGATCACGTTGAGGCCGATGCCGCCGAGGCCGAACACCGCCACCGTGGAGCCCGGCTCGACCTTCATCGTGAACGCGACGGCGCCCACGCCGGTGGTGACGCCGCAGCCGATGTAGCAGACCTTGTCGAAGGGCGCGTCCTTGCGGATCTTCGCCACCGCGATCTCGGGCAGCACGGTGTAGTTCGAGAAGGTCGAGCAGCCCATGTAGTGCAGGATCTTCTGCCCCTTGTACGAGAAGCGGCTGCTGCCGTCGGGCATCAGGCCCTGGCCCTGCGTGGAGCGGATCGCCTGGCACAGGTTGGTCTTCGGATGCAGGCAGTAGTCGCACTCGCGGCATTCCGGCGTGTACAGCGGGATCACGTGGTCGCCGGGCGCCACCGACTTCACCCCCGGCCCCACTTCCACCACCACGCCGGCGCCCTCGTGGCCGAGGATCGCGGGGAACGCGCCTTCGGGGTCGTCGCCCGAGAGCGTGAACGCATCCGTGTGGCAGACACCGGTGGCCTTGATCTCCACCAGCACCTCGCCGGCCTTCGGTCCCTCGAGATCCACCTCGACGATCTCGAGCGGCTGGCCCGCCGCGAAGGCGACTGCTGCGCGTGTTTTCATCGGCGTTTTCCCCCGTTGTGGTTCAATTCAATGGCAGCAGCGCAAGCTGGCGCGATTGCGCCACCAGGCGGCCGGTCGCGTCCCAGACCTCGCCGTCCTCCTCGACGAATCCCCCGCTGACGAAGCGCGAGCTGAAGCTCGCGCGCAGCCAGCCCGGCGCGGGCCGCGCGCGCAGGTGCGTGGTCAGCTCGATCGTCGGCGTCCAGGCCACCGGCAGGTTCGCGTTGAAGGAGGTGGGCGGAAAGGAATCCACCGCGAGCAGCAGGCCGAGGGTATCGATGGGCTCGCCAGCGCGCGAAACGGAACCAGCCGCGCACGCGCAGCTGCCCGCTGGGCTTGCCGCTCGCAAAGCCCGCATCCTCGGGGTGCAGGCGCAGGTCGACGTTGCCGAACAGCGCCGGGGCGCCGTTCTCGACGCGGTGCCCGACGCACTCCCCGGGCGGCGGCAGATCGGGCGGGGCGGACTCGATGCGCTCGACGCCCGCATCGGACTGGCCGAGGTTGCCGAAGGTGCCCAGCACCTGCAGCAGCGGCTTGCCGCCGGCGTGCATCGCCGCGCTCGCCACACCGAAACGCTTGCCCTGCTTCACCACGTGCACATCCACCGTGACCGGGCCGGCGCGCCCGGGCGAGAGGTAGTGCGCGGTGATCGTGACCGGATCCGGGCGCCCGGTCTCGGTCGCCATCGCGCGCGCCGCGATCGCGAGCATGTAGCCGCCGTTGGCGTTGCCACCGATGTCCCAGCCGCTCACGAGCACGCCGCGGTAACTGCCCTGCTGGACGCGCTCGACGGCGGTGTCCGCGCCGAAGGAATTCACGCCCGTGCTAGCCGTGCTGCAACCAGCCGACCAGCGCGCCGATCAGCAGCACCAGGTTCGCGAGGATCGCGATGCCGAAACCGGCGCTGCGCTTCTCCGCGGCGCGCGCGTAGCCGAGCGCGTAGAGGATGCGCCCGATCACCCACACCAGGCCCGCCGCGCCGGCCCACAGGTCGCTCACCAGCGCCGCGAACAGCCACAGCGAGGGCAGGAACAGCATCAGCTGCTCCAGCGTGTTCTGCTGGATGCGGAACGCCCGCTCGAACTCGGGCGCACCGCTGGTGGCCGGGGCCTTCACGCCATACTTCAGGCGTGCCTGCCCCGTCTTGGCGGTGACCGAGAAATACACCAGCAGCGCGAGCAGCGGTGACACCGCTGCTCCAGTGGAAGGCTTCGATCGGCATCGTGCGTGCTCCTTGTGACGGGCTTGGCGTTCGGGCCGGATTCTAAGTCCTTCACCGTGCAATGTCTGCACGGCTTGCCTATCTTTGCGGGCACGACCGCAATCACGGACCACCGCCATGTCCGACGCCTTCGTGGCCGTCAGCCCCGACCGCGTGATCTTCGCCGCCAACAGCGACAGCGATCCCAACGAGGCGCAGGTGCTCGGCTGGATCGGGGCGCGCGAGCATGCCGCGCACGGCACGCTGCAATGCACCTGGCGCGCGATCCCCCAGGCGCGTCGCACGCACGCGCTGATGCTCAGCCGGCCGTTCTGGATGTGGGGCGCGCAGATGGGCGCCAACGAGCACGGCGTGGCCATCGGCAACGCCGCGGAGTTCGCGCGCGCGGCGCTCGCGCCCGACGGACTGCCCGGCGCGGACCTGGTGCGGCTCGGACTGGAGCGCGGCGCCAGCGCCGCGGAAGCCGTCGAGGTGATCGCCGCGCTGCTGGCCGAGTACGGCCAGGGCGCCGGTTGCCACAACAGCTTCCTGATCGCCGACCGCCGCGAGGCCTGGCTGCTGGAAAGCGTGGGACGCGACAGCGCGCGCCAGCGCATCGGTTCCGGCGTGCGCGCCATTGCCGGCACGCCTGCGCTGCCCGCGCTGACGCCGCGCTCGCGCCGGCTACAGGCCTGGATCACCGGTGCCGGCGCGCGCCGCGCACGCGTCGAAGCGCTGGCGGCGGGCGTCGGCGATGCCGCGGCTGCCGCAGCGCTGCTGAGCGATCACGGCGCCGCCGCGCCACGCTACAACCGCTGCACCGGCGCGCTCCACGCACCCTGCGTACACGCGGGCGGTTGGCTCGCGGCGAGCCAGACCACCGCGAGCTGGATCAGCGAGCTCGCCGACAGCGGCGATCGCCACTGGGCCACCGGCACCGCCGCGCCGTGCCTCGGCCTGTTCCGCCCGCTCGCGTTGCGCCGCGTGCGCAACGGCGGACGTCCGACCGCCAGCCCCGACCTCGACAGCCTGTGGTGGCGCTTCGAGCGTCTGCACCGCCACGTGCTGCGCGACCCCGGCGCCCTCCCGCCCTCGTTCCACGCCGATCGCGCCCGCACGCAACGCGCGATCTTCGACGATCCGGTCGCGGGCTGGGACATCGCCGAGGACTGGCTGGCGCGCTGGGAAGCGCTGGCGGCCACGCCGCGCGCCGACGCGCGCCCGCGCTGGCTCGCGCGCTACTGGGACCGCACGGAGACACGGGCCGCGCACGGCAGCGCGCTGCCCTGGCGCGAAGCCACCGTAGGTCCGGCTTCAGCCGGACGTTGGTCCGCGACTTCGAACTTGTCCGGCTGAAGCCGGACCCACGGCACTCAGAGATGTTGCGAGCAGGAAATCCCGCATCACGGGTGCCGCGCGCGCGAAGCCCGCGCCCTGGTAGACCACGAAATGATCACCCTCGACCAGCTCCAGCCGCTTGGGCTCGCCGGCGCGCTCGAAGGTCTGCAGGGCACCCTGCGTCGGCGCCAGCCGGTCCTCGCTCGCCACCACCATCAGCAGCGGCGTGGGGGCGATGTGGCTCGCGCAGACGCCGGGATCGAAGGCCGGCACCGTGCCGAAGCAGTTGCGCAGCGTCACGCGGTTGTGCCAGCCGGCACCGGGATCGGCGCCGGCGCGCAGGAACCACTCGCTGGCCTCGGGGAATGCCAGGAAGGCGGGCAGATCCACGCCCTCTTCCGGCACCACCGCGAGCGGGCCCATTGCCTCGCCCGCGGCGTCGGCCGGCCCGCCACCGCTCTCGTCCAGCAGCGCCGCGCGGATGGCCGCGAAAGCGCCGGGATCCGCGAGTCGCTGCGCGGTGTCCGGCAGGCTGGCGAAGGGCACGTTGGCGATCACCGCCGCCACGCGCCGGTCGCAGGCCCCCACCACCAGCACCTCGCCGCCGCTGAAGCTGGAACCCCAGATGCCGATGCGCGCCGGATCGACTTCCGGACGTTGCGCCAACCAGTCGAACGCACGGCGATAATCGCGGGCCTGCGCCCAGATGTTGATTTCCTGCCGCGGCTCGCCGTCGCTCTCCCCGAGATTGCGGTGGTCGTAGACGAGCACCGTGATGCCGGCCTCGCAGAACACGCGCGCGAACGGATCGAGCGCCATCGCGCGCGTCGCGGAAAAGCCGTGCGCCATGACCAGCGCCGGACCGTTGTCGGCCTTTTCGGGGGTGTAAAGCCAGCCGCGCAGCGTGGTGCCGCCGAAGCCGGGAAAGGAAATGTCGCTACGCATGGATGGGGCCCTGTTTGTGCAGCCGATGCCGATCACCGGCCGCGCGCGATTATGAACCGCTGCAGCAATTCCGTCATCGCGCCTTAACACGGGTCGCGCACGATGCGGGCTCCTCAACCACCTCCACGGAGACAAGCCGATGAAGTACACGACGCTCACCGCGCTCGCGCTGTCCGGTGCCATGCTCGGCGCCACGGGCGCCGAGGCGGCACGCGAAACCAGGCGCCCCGAGGGCAAGGGCCCCTTCGAGTTTGCGCTGATCGGCGACACGCCCTACATCGCCAGCAACACGCCCGGCGCCGATTACCCGCCCTTCGACCGGCTGGTCGAGGAAATCAACGCCGATCCGCAACTGAAGTGGGTGCTGCACGCCGGCGACATCAAGAACGGTTCCACGCGCTGTAGCGACGAGATGTTCCACGACCGGCTGCTGCGCTTGAGCCGCATCGAGAAGCCGCTGGTCTACACGCCGGGCGACAACGAGTGGACCGACTGCCACCGCGCGAACAACGGCGCCTACCTGCCGCTCGAACGGCTGGAGAGACTGCGCGCACTGTTCTTCCCCGTCGCCGGCATCACGCTCGGCGGCGCGCCGATGCGGGTGGACAGCCAGGCGGCCTACGCCGGCTTCGAGGAGTTCCCCGAGAACGTGCGCTGGATGCACAACGGCGTCGTGTTCGCGACGCTGCACATCGTCGGCAGCCAGAACGCGCTGGCCCCGTTCGCGACGCGCGGGCCCGACGACGACGCCGAGGTCGCGCGACGCAACGCCGCGAACCTTGCATGGCTGGACGCGGCCTTCGACCAGGCCGAGGACGAGGACGCACCCGGCGTGCTGATCATGATCCAGGCCAACCCGGGGCTCGAGTTCGACCAGGGCGTCGCGGACCGCCGCGGTTTCGAGGAGTTCCTCGCGACGCTGGAAGCGCGCGTCGCCGCCTTCGGCAAGCCGGTGGTGCTGGCGCACGGGGACTCGCACTTCTTCCGCGTCGACAAGCCGCAGTTGCTCGCGAAGCCCTTCCTCAACAACCTCACACGCGTCGAGACCTTCGGCGCCGGCAACGTGCACTGGATCCGCGTGAGGGTCGATCCGATGTCGCCGGAAGTGTTCAGCTTCGTAGAGGAGATCGTGGACGGCAATCCGTGAGTCGCGGCGCGCCGCGCAGCAGGCCAGGAAGCTCAGGCGGCCGGGGCCTGCGCGGCGATATCGCGCACGCGCTGCACCATCGCGCGCAGCCCGTTGCCGCGCGTGGGGCTCAGGTGCTTCAGCAGGTCGAGTTTCCCGAAATAGCCGTCGATGTCGAAGTCGAGGATCGCGCGCGGCGTCCGGCCGTCGAAGGCCGCGAGGATGATCGCAATGAGGCCGCGCACGATCAGCGCGTCGCTGTCGACCGTGAACAGGATCCGTCCGTCCTGTTCGCGCCAGTCGAGCCACACCTGGCTCTGGCAGCCGCGCACCAGCAGTTCCTCGCGCTTCTGCGCCTCGGGCATCGCCGGCAGTTCCTTGCCGAGATCGATGATGTAGCGGTAGCGGTCTTCCCAGTCGTCGAAGAAACCGATCGTCTCGACGATGTCCTCGACGCTGTGCGTTGCCTTCGGGTATTCCACGCTCTGCTCCACCACATGTGATCGCCAATCCGCACGCAGGTGCAGCCGTAGGTTCGACTTCAATCGAACACTGTCCGGCTGAAGCCGGACCTACAGATCAATAGAACAAGCCCGTCTCGAGTTTCGCCTCGTCGGACATCATCTCGCGCGACCACGGCGGGTCGAACACGAGATCCACCGTGACGCTGCGCACATGCGGCACCTTCGCCACGCGGTACTCCACGTCGCCCACCAGCACCGGTCCCATGCCGCAGCCGGGCGCGGTCAGCGTCATGCGGATGCGCACCTCGCGCGCCGCCTGGTCGATGTCCACCGAATACACCAGCCCGAGCGCGACGATGTCCACCGGTATTTCCGGGTCGAAGACCGTGCGCAGCGCCTCGTAGACCTGCTCCAGCGAGATGCGCCCGTCGGCGGGCGCCGCGAAATCCAGCTCCAGCGCCGCGAATCCCAGCGCGTCGGCATCGGTGCCGTCCACGCGCGCCATGTTGCCGTTGACCGTCACCGTGTAGCTGCCGCCCAGCGACTGCGTGATCGTGACGAAGGAATCCTTCGGGATCGTGATCGGCGTGCCCACCGGCACCAGGCGCGCAGGACAGTCGCGCTGCGTCACCACCATGCGCCGCTCCATCAGGCCCGGGCCTCCCCGTCGATGCTGAAGCTCTCGCCGCAGCCGCAGTAATCCTTCGCGTTCGGGTTGCCGAAGCGCAGCAGGCTGTTGAGCCCCTCGCGCACGAAATCGACCGTGGTGCCGCGCAGCACCGGCAGCGAGGCGCGATCGATCCACAGGCGCACGTCATCGGCCAGCTGCATCAGCAGGTCGTCGGCCGGCGGCGCCTCGACCAGGTCCATCACGTACATGTACCCCGTGCAGCCGCTCTCCTTGATGCTGAGGCGCAGACCCGCGGCCCTGGCGGCGAGAATCTGCTGGCGGAAATGCCGCACGGCGGACTCGGTCACCACGACCGGCGCCTGCGGATCGGCATGCTGGACTTCGATGGCAGTGTTCACAGGAAACTCCGTACCTTGTGCAACGCCGCAAACAGCCCTTCGACTTCGGCGTGCGTGTTGTAGAGGCTGAAGGACGCACGGATCGTGCCGGGCACGCCGAAGCGCGCCATCACCGGTTGCGCGCAGTGGTGCCCGGTGCGCACCGCGACACCCTGCTGGTCGAGCAGCGTGCCCACGTCCTGCGGGTGGCCGCCTTCCAGCAGGAAGCTGAGCACCGCGACCTTGTGCGGCGCGCTGCCCACGAGGCGGAATCCCGGCAGCTCGCTGCGCGAGCTCGAGCGCGTGCGCGAGCAGCGCGTCCTCGTGCGCGGTGGCGGCGGCGCGATCGATGCCGGAGAGCCAGTCGATCGCGGCCCCCAGCCCGACGGCGCCGGCGATGTGCGGCGTGCCGGCCTCGAACTTGTACGGCAGGCGCGCGTAGCTGGTGCCCTCGAAGGACACGGTCTCGATCATCTCGCCGCCGCCCTGCCAGGGCGGCATCGCTTCCAGCCACTCGCGCTTGCCGTACAGCACGCCGATGCCGGTGGGACCGAACATCTTGTGCCCCGAGAACGCGTAGAAATCCACGTCGAGCGCCTGCACGTCGACCGGCATGTGGCCCACGGCCTGCGCGCCGTCGAGCAGCACCGGCACGCCGGCCGCGTGCGCCGTGCGCGATGATCGCCGCGACCGGGTGCACCGTGCCCATCGCGTTGGAGACGTGCTCCAGCGCCACCAGCCGCGTGCGCTCGCCCAGCAGGCGTGCGAAGGCCTCCAGATCGAGCCGCGCGTCGTCGGTGACCGGGATCGGCACGACTTTCGCGCCGGCGGCCTCGGCCGCGAGCTGCCACGGCACGATGTTCGAGTGGTGCGCCATGCCGGAGACGAGGATCTCGTCGCCCGCGCGCAGGCGGCTCCTGGCGAAGGTCGCGGCCACCAGGTTGATGCTCTCGGTGGTGCCGCGGGTCCAGATCACCTGCTCGCGCGAGGGCGCGTTGATGAAGCGGCACACCGCGTCGCGCGCGCCCTCGAAGGCGCTGGTGGCACGATCGCTCAGCGCGTGCGCGCCGCGGTGCACGTTGGAATTGATCTCGCGGTAGTAGGACGAGATCGCCTCGATCACCGCCACCGGCTTCTGCGTGGTCGCGGCGTTGTCGAGGTAGACCAGCGGCTTGCCGTTGACCTGCTGCGCGAGGATCGGGAACTCGGCGCGCAGGCGCCCGGCATCGAAGGCCGCAACGGCGGGTGCACGGGCCGGCGTCACGAGGGCTCTCCCTGCAGCACGTCGGCGCGCCCGAACCAGCCGGTAAGCACCGCGCGCAGCGCCACGCCGAGCGGCTCGATCGGGATGTCCCTGACCAGCTCGTTGATGAAGCCGAAGCCGAGCAGCACTTCCGCTTCCCGGCGCCCGATGCCGCGCGTCAGCAGGTAATACAGGCTCTTCTCGTCGATGCGGCTGACCGTGGCGCCGTGCGAGCAGCGCACGTCGTCGGCGTAGATCTCCAGTTCCGGCTTGGTGTTGACCTCGGCCGCATTGCTGAGCAGCAGGTTGCGGTTGCTGAGATCCGCATTGCTCTTCTGCGCCTGCGGATGGATGTGGATGCGCCCGTTGAACACCGCGCGCGCGGCGTCGTCGACGATGCCGCGATAGACCTGGTGCGTGGTGCCCTGCGGCACCTCGTGCTCCACCGAGGTGTGCAGGTCGATGTGCTGCGAATGGCGCGCGAGATAGACGCCGTTCAGACGGCATTCGCTGCCGGCCCCGAGGTGGCGCAGGCGCAGGTCGAGCCGTTTCAGGCGCCCGCCGAGCCCGAACACCAGGCTCTCGCAGACCGCGGCGCGCCCGAGCTCGACGTAGACGCCGCCGATATGGATCGCGTGCTCCTCCTCGAGGTGCAGGCGGTAATGGCGCAGCTGCGCCGCCTCGCCGACACGGATCTCGGTGGTACCGCTGACGAAGCCGTTCTGCTCGCCCGGAAGGCTCGCGAAATGCTCGATCAGCGCGGCCTCGGCGCCGCGCCCGAGCACCACCAGCAGGCGCTGCGCATGCGCGAAGGCCGCGGGCTGCGCCACGCCGAGGTGCACCACGTGCAGCGGCCGCGCGGCCTTCACGCCGGCGCCGACGTGAAACAGCACGCCGTCGTCCAGCCAGCAGCCGTTCAGCGCCGCGAAGGGATTGCCGTGGCCCGCGGCGATCTGCCCGAGCGCGCCCTCGATCACCGCGCGGTCACCGGGATTCGCCTCGCGGAAGGACACCGCGCGCACGCCCGCCTGGTGCCCGAGCTGCGACAACGCCGGCGCGAAGCGGCCGTTCACGAATACCAGCCGGTCCGCGTCGAGCCCGGCGACCAGCTCCGCGGCATCGATCGCCGGGGCGGCCGCGACCGGCCGGTTCAGATAATCGTGCTGGTTCAGCGCCTCGAGGCTGGTGTACTTCCACGACTCGGTCTTGCGCGTGGGCAGGCTCGCGCCCAGCCATTCCGCACGCGATGCCTCGCGCTGCGCCGCCAGCCAGGGCAGCGCCCCGGCATCGCCGAGCAGGCGCGCGGCGAGGTGTTGGTCGAAGGCGCCCATCTACGCGACCTCTTTCTCGATCCAGGCGTAGCCCTTCTCCTCGAGCTCGAGCGCCAGCTCCTTGCCGCCCGACCTGACGATGCGCCCGTGCGCGAGCACGTGCACGTAATCCGGCACGATGTAATCGAGCAGGCGCTGGTAGTGCGTCACGATCACGAAGGAACGCTCGGGCGAACGCAGGCTGTTCACGCCGTTGGCCACCACCTGCAGCGCGTCGATGTCCAGTCCCGAGTCGGTCTCGTCGAGGATCGCGAGGCGCGGCTCGAGCAGCATCATCTGCAGCAGCTCGTTGCGCTTCTTCTCGCCGCCCGAGAAGCCTTCGTTGACACCGCGCTTGAGGAAATCCGGTTTCAGGTCCACCGTGGCGCATCGCTCGCGCGCGAGCTTCATGAAACGCACCGCATCCAGCGGCTCCTGGCCGCGGTGCGCACGCAGCGCATCGACCGAGGCCTTGAGGAATTCCATGTTGCTCACGCCCGGGATCTCGACCGGGTACTGGAACGCGAGGAACAGCCCGGCGCGCGCGCGCTCCTCGGTCGCCATCGCGAGCAGGTCCTTGCCGTCGAAGCGCACGCTGCCCGCGGTGACCTCGTAGCCTTCACGCCCCGACAGCACATAGCCCAGCGTGCTCTTGCCCGAGCCGTTGGGCCCCATGATCGCGTGCACCTCGCCCGGCTTCACCTCGAGGTCGATGCCCCGCAGGATCTGCTTGTCGTCGATGCGTGCGTTCAGATTCGATATGGACAGCATCGTCACTCCTGATTCTCACCGCCCCCATCCATTCCGGGTGGCGTTTAACCTTGCGTTCCACCACGCGCCAGGCGGCGCTGTGCCGCGTATGGCGCGGCGACCGTCTGCGGCAGGGATGCCGCAGCCGAGCCTACAGGGACGTATTCACGGCGTGTCGCAGCGTCGTACGCGGCGCAGCGTCGCCCCACGCAGAGCCGGCAACAACGCGCTCAGCCAACCGAACCCTCCAGGCTGACCTCGAGCAGCTTGCCGGCTTCCACGGCGAACTCCATCGGCAGTTCCTTGAAGACCTCGCGGCAGAAGCCGTTGACGATCATCGACACCGCCTTCTCCGCGTCCAGGCCGCGCTGCTGGCACAGGAACAACTGGTCCTCGCTGACCTTGGAGGTCGTGGCCTCGTGCTCGACCGTGGCCGAGGGGTTGCGGCTCTCGATGTACGGGAAGGTGTGCGCGCCGCACTTGTCGCCGATCAGCAGCGAATCGCACTGCGTGTAGTTACGCGCGCCCTCGGCGCCCGGATTGATGCGCACCAGCCCGCGGTAGGCATTGCTGGAACGGCCCGCCGAGATGCCCTTGGAGATGATCGTCGAGCGCGTGTTCTTGCCCGAGGTGGATCATCTTGGTGCCGGTGTCGGCCTGCTGCAGGTTGTTGGTGAGCGCCACCGAGTAGAACTCGCCCACCGAGTTGTCGCCGCGCAGGATCACCGAGGGGTATTTCCAGGTGATCGCCGAGCCGGTCTCGACCTGCGTCCACGAGATCGAGGCGTCGGCGTGGCACACGCCGCGCTTGGTCACGAAGTTGTAGATGCCGCCCTTGCCGTCGCGATCCCCCGGGTACCAGTTCTGCACCGTGGAGTACTTGATGCGCGCGCCCTTCAGCGCGACCAGCTCGACCACCGCGGCGTGCAGCTGGTTCTCGTCGCGCATCGGCGCCGTGCAGCCCTCGAGGTAGCTCACGTGGCTGCCCTCGTCGGCGATGATCAGCGTGCGCTCGAACTGGCCGGTCTTGGCCTCGTTGATGCGGAAATAGGTCGAGAGCTCCATCGGGCAGCGCACGCCCGGCGGAATGTAGACGAAGGAACCGTCGCTGAAGACCGCCGAGTTCAGCGCCGCGTAGAAATTGTCGCGCTGCGGCACCACGCTGCCCATGTACTTCTGCACCAGCTCGGGATGCGAGTGCACGGCCTCCGAGATCGGGCAGAAGACCACGCCGGCCTCGTGCAGCTTGTCCTTGAACGTGGTGACCACCGAGACCGAATCGAAGACCGCGTCGACCGCCACGCCGGCAAGCCTGGCGCGCTCGTGCAGCGGGATCCCGAGCTTCTCGTAGGTCCGCAGCAACTCGGGGTCGACCTCCTCGAGGCTCTTCGGGCCGTCGGCCATGGATTTCGGCGCCGAGTAGTAGGACACGGCGTTGTAGTCGATCGGATCGAAGCGCACGTGCGCCCACGTGGGCTCGTGCATCGTCACCCAGGCGCGGTAGGCCTTGAGGCGCCATTCGAGCAGCCACTCGGGCTCGCCCTTCCTGCGCGGAAATCCGTCGCACGACCTCCTCGTCGAGGCCCGGTGCGAAGGTGTCGGAGTCGACGCGGGTCACGAAACCCGCTTCGTAGTCCTGCTTCAGCAGGCTCTGGATCTGCTCGGTCATGGCGGGCCCTCCGTGTGCCCGGCGCCGTGCTGGCGCGCGGCGTGATCGCGCAACAGGTCGGCGATGGTGATGCGGTGCAGGAACTGGTGCAGATTATCGCTCAGTTCGGTCCACAAATGGTGCGTCAGGCAGGTGTCGCCCTGCTGGCAATCGCCCTTGCCTCCGCAGCGCGTCACGTCGAGATGCTCGTTCACCGCATCGATGATTTTCCCGATGCTCAGCTGCGCGTGCGGCTGCGCCAGGCGGTAGCCGCCACCCGGCCCGCGCACGCTGGCCACCAGCCCTTCGCGGCGCAGCCGCGCGAACAGCTGCTCGAGGTAGGACAGCGACAGCCCCTGGCGCTCGGCGATGTCGGAAAGCCGCATCGTGCCCTCGCCCGCGTGCAGCGCGAGATCGAGCATGGCAGTGACTGCATAACGTCCACGGGTGGTGAGTTGCACCGGATTCTGAGCCTCGGGAGGTGGCCGGAAACACGGGGCCAGTATCCAATACCCCACTAAGACAGTCAACTTTTTGGTGCAGTGAAAAACCCGGGTATAAGATGAGCTGCACCGACTCGCTACGCCCTGGCAATGAGCCCCGATGCCCCTCAGCACCGCCTGGATCGACGCCTTCCTCTCGCGCGAGCGGCTGCCGCCACAGTTCCGTGCGCTGATCGCCGAGGTGCATGCGCCGATCGCGGCGCGCCTGGCGGCCGAAGCGCGACGACGGGGCGGCCACCTTGCGGCAGGCCTGTGCGGCGCGCAGGGCAGCGGCAAATCGACGCTGGCCGCGGTACTGAAGGGACTGCTCGACAGCGCGGGGCTGCCTGCCGCGGTGCTTTCGCTCGATGACCTGTACCTGACGCACGCGGAGCGTCTGCGACTCGGCGAGCGTGTGCACCCGCTGCTGCGCACGCGCGGCGTCCCCGGCACGCATGACGTGTCGCTCGGCCTTGCGACGCTGGAGCGGCTGCACTCGGTCGGGCCGCTCGCCCTGCCCCGCTTCGACAAGCAGCGCGATGATCGACTGCCCACGGCACAGTGGCCGATGTTCGACGCGCCGGCGTCGGTGGTGATCCTCGAAGGCTGGTGCGTTGGCGCGCGGCCGCAGACCGATGCGGAGCTGTCGGCGCCGGTGAACTCACTGGAGCGCACCGAAGATCCGCGCGGCGAATGGCGTCGCTATGCGAACGACGCGCTGCGCGGCGCGTACCATGAGCTGTTCGGGCGTCTCGACATGCTGCTGTTGCTCGAGGCGCCGTCGTTCGACGTCGTCCATGGCTGGCGCCTGGAGCAGGAACACAAATTGCGCGACAGGGTGACGGCCGCCGGGGGCGATATGTCCCGGGTGATGGACGACGCCGGTGTCGCGCGTTTCATCAGCCACTACGAGCGCATCACCCGGCACATTCTCCGCGAGATGCCGGGGCGGGCGGACATCGTGCTGGAACTCGACGCGCACCGCGCGCCGCGGCGTGTGCGTGGCGCCTGACCGAGGCGCATGCCATGGTCACGGACCTGCACCGCATCCCGGAGCAGCTCCCCGGCGAGCCTTCGCGCCAACAGAGCGCGTCCGGCTCTTCCGCGAGCTGCTGCGTGGCCGACAACTGCGCGCGGTCGAGCTCACGGCGCCCGTCTTCGAGCTCAGCGCCATGCGCAGCGGCGGCACGCAGCTCGGCCGCTACCTCGAGGAGGACCCGCACATCGTCGCGCCGACCCTGCTGCAGTCGATACTGCCCCAGCTGTGGTTGTGGAAGCTGGTCTCCGCACGCTCGGACCCGCGTGCCTGCGCGAGCCCCTGGTGCGCATCCGCAGCGCCAGCGCACGCACTACATGGTGGACCGCTCGCTGGCCCAACTCGGGGTGGACGAGGGGGCGCCCGCCCACCGCCATATCCAGGTCCATCCGGCTGCCGTCCCACAGCGAGCGCGACGTTTCCGCGGAAACGTCTGTCCCGGTCTCGGCGACGATGGTCTCGATGTCGCGCACCCACAGCGGCGGCTTCGGCACTTCGGGAAGCGGTTCGCCATCGGGGCGGAAGAACAGCAGCTTGCCGTCGTCGCGCCGCTCCAGCGTGGCCAAACACGCGTCGCACACCAGCCGACGCGCGGTTTCGGCGGCGATGGCTCCACCGTGTTCGATATGGCAGCAATCGCCGTGTCCCTGCTCCGACAGCACCGAGCCGTCCACGTGCACCACGACCTGGTAGCGCTCGGCCTGGCGTGAGCTCACGGCCTCGTGGGCGAGAAATTGCTCTGCGATGTGACACAGCGCATCGGCGCGGCGGGCAGGCGCACGGTGATCCTCATCGTGCCATCGTCCTCGAAGCCCCAGCGCAGCGCGCGCAGGAGCGCGCGCCCCACTGCTGCCACGCGTTGCGCCGTTCGAGCTCGGCGATCAGCATCAGCATCAGCAGACGCCAGGAGGCGACTGCGATGCTCGCGGTCAGCGCGGTGATTTCGTCTTCGAGATCGGCGGCGGAAAGGGATTGCGGATCGCACCCCGGTTGCGGTGCGGAAGCGGACAACGTGCAGGTTTCCATGGCGAGGGACATCCGGCAACGATAACTGTTGTGTTATACAGTATCGTTGCCGCAAGCCACGTTTTTTGCTTCTTCTCCGGTTTCCCGGGGACGTTGCAACGACTAGGCGGACTTCGCCTTGTTCTGCAGTTCTTCCTGGCGGTTCCGGTATTCGCTCTTCAGTGCCTCGATATGGCCCAGGACATTTTCCAGGGCCTCACGCTTGGAGTCGTCCTGCGCTTCTTCTACCCACTGCGCGAATTCTTCGCGCAATTCGACGAGAAGGTCGAACGCCCCTTTCAATTCGTGACGCTGACGTTCGAGTTCGGAGACGCTATCGCTCATACGAGATCATCCTGTCTATCCGATTGGCCCGTCCGTTCCGGGCCGCTTGAGTTCTGTCACTTCGACGCCGCGCAGAGGAGCCCTTCGGGCGTCATGGGGCGGATCGTTGAATACTGGACCCATTTTCCGTGCGCCGGACCGAAGTCTAAGGCTGGCCGGCAGTGGTGTCTATCGAGGCAGGAATGCCCCGCTTTGGATCGAACCCGGAATCATCCTGCCGCCCGCGTTGCCGTCCTGTCCCGCAGAGGGATTGCAGATCGCAACCCGGTTGCGGTGCAGATGCCACTTTCATAGATTGGCAGGGTCGCGCGCCCGAGAGAGCGGGCCAACGTGCGATCGATCTTGCGACTCTGCGCGGCGGCGGTCAAAGTGAGCTGCATTGATGCCCGCTGGGTGGCTGGCGGTGACGGGAGCGTCGGAGTTGTCGTTCACCAATGCAGGGCAGCGTTCCGAGGATGGTGTCGATGAACGATAGCGAAAGCGCGGCGCAGGCTGCGTCACTGCACGAGCGGATACGTCTGCTCGGCCGGATCCTCGGCGAGACGATTGCCGAGGCGGAGGGGCCTGCGGTGCTCGATCGCGTGGAGTCGATCCGGCGGCTCGCGAAATCCGCGCGCCGTGGCGAGGCGCGGGATCATCGCCAGCTGTTCCTGACGCTGCAGCAGCTCGACGAGCACGCGTTGCTGCCCGTCGCGCGCTCCTTCAGCCACTTCCTGAACCTCGTCAACATCATCGAACAGCACGAGGGCAACCGGGCGCAGCGCGATCCGCTGTGCGACTGGCTGCCGGAACTGGACGAGTGCCTCGAGACGCTGGGGGCTGCAGGCCACGACCGAGCAGCGCTCGAACGCGCGCTGGCCACGCTCGACATCGAGCTGGTGTTGACCCCGCACCCGACCGAGATCACGCGTCGCACCCTGATCGACAAGCACCGCCAGATCGACAGCTGTCTCGGCGAGCTCGATGCCGCGGCGCCGCATCTGCCGCCCGCGACGCTCGCGCGGTTGCGCAGCCTGATCGCCGAGTTGTGGCACACCGACGAGATCCGGGTCGAGAAGCCGAGCCCGGTCGACGAGGCGCGCTGGGGTTTCGCGGTGATCGAGAATTCGCTGTGGCAGGCGGTGCCGGAGTTCCTGCGCCGCTTCGACCGGAGCACCGGGCGCGCGCTCGGGCTGCGCCTGCCGCTCGAGGCCTGCCCGGTGCGCTTCGCCTCCTGGATGGGGGGTGACCGCGATGGCAATCCGGTCGTGACCGCGGCGGTGACTCGCGAGGTGCTGCTGCTCGCGCGCTGGAAGGCCGCTGACCTCTTCATCGCGGACCTCGATGAACTCGTGGCCGAGCTGTCGATGCACCGCTGCAACGGGGCGCTGCGCGAACTCGCGGGTGAAACGCGCGAGCCCTACCGCGCGGTGCTGAAGCGCCTGCGCGACCGGCTGCTCGCGACCCGCGAGGAGCTCGGCGCGCGCGTGCGCGGCGGGGGCGAGGATGGCGCCGATGTGCTACGCACGAGCGCGGAACTGTGGCAGCCGCTGCACGCGTGCTACCGCTCGCTGCACGACTGCGGCATGGCACGGATCGCCGACGCGCGGCTGCTCGATGTGCTGCGCCGCGTGCGCTGCTTCGGTGCGCATCTCGTCTGCCTCGACGTGCGCCAGGAAAGCGCGCGCCACACCGAGGCGCTGGCCGGGATCACGAGCGCACTCGGCCTCGGTGACTACGGCGCGTGGGACGAAGCGCAACGTCTCGAGTTCCTGGCGCGCGAGCTCGGCAACCCTCGCCCGCTGCTGCCACGACACTGGACCCCGTCGCCGGCGGTCGCGGAGGTGCTGGAGACTTGTGGCGTGATCGCACAGGCCGAACCCGGCGTGATCAGTGCCTACGTCATCTCGATGAGCTCGCGTGCTTCGGACGTGCTCGCAGTGGCCCTGCTGCTCGAGGCGTGCGGCTGCGAGAGGCCACCGCCGATCGTGCCGCTCTTCGAGACGCTCGCCGATCTCGATGCCGCGCCCGGCGTGCTGCGGGAACTCCTCGCGGTGCCCGGCTATCGCGCGCGGATCGCGGACCGGCAGATGGTGATGATCGGCTACTCGGACTCGGCCAAGGATGCCGGCGCAATGGCGGCTTCGTGGGCCCAGTACCGCGCGCAGGAGGCGTTGCTCGCGGTCGCGGCCGAGGCCGGCGTGGCACTGCGGCTGTTCCAGGGGCGCGGTGGCTCACTCGGCCGCGGTGGCGCGCCGACGCGCACCGCGCTGCTCTCGCAGCCGCCCGGCTCGCTCGCGCAGGGCCTGCGCGTCACCGAGCAAGGCGAGATGATCCGCTTCAAGCTCGGCCTGCCCGACACCGCCGTCGGCAGCCTCGCGCTGTACGCGGCCGCTGCGCTGCAGGCCAACCTCGTGCCGCCGCCATTGCCCGCGCACCGTTGGCGCGGCGTGATGGACCGGCTGGCGGCGATCTCGTGCGCCGCCTACCGCGCACTGGTGCAGGAGACGCCCGAGTTCATCGACTATTTCCGCAGCGCCACCCCCGAGGCGGAGCTTGCGCTGCTGCCGCTCGGCTCACGCCCGACGCGGCGTCGTGCCGAAGGCGGCATCAAAAGCCTGCGCGCGATCCCGTGGATTTTCGCGTGGTCGCAGAACCGGCTGATGTTGCCGGCCTGGCTGGGCGCGGGTGAAGCGCTGGAGCAGCTCGCGATTGGCGGCGAGCACGCCGTGCTCGAGGAGATGTACCGCGCGTGGCCGTTCTTCGCCGCGCGTCTCAGCATGCTGGAGATGGTGTTCGCGAAGGCCGATGCAGTCCTGGCCGCGTTCTACGACGAGCAGCTCGTGGACCCGGCGCTGCAGCCGCTCGGCGCACGTCTGCGCGAGCGGCTGGCGCGCGATATCGGGATGGTCCTGTCGATCTCGCACGACGACAGCCTGATGGCCGACGTGCCGGCAACCCGCGAGTCGGTGCGCCTGCGCAACACCTACACCGATCCGCTGAACCTGTTGCAGGTCGAGCTGCTGCGCCGCTACCGCGCGGACCACGCCGCGCTCCACGGACAGGCGCTGATGGTCAGCATCGCGGGCATCGCGGCAGGCTTGCGCAATACCGGCTGACTCCCCGTCGCTCGCGCGCTGCCGGTCAATCCCCCACCAGGTAGGTCTGGCAATTCCCCCACCCCGTCGCGCCCGTGCTGTGATCGTGCACGCGGATGATGCAATCGCGGAACTGGTTGAGCCGCGCCACGCTTTCGGGCGTCGGAACAGTCGGCGAAGTATTCGCCCTCGACGTGCAGCGCGCCGCGCCACGAGCCGTGATGCTGGCCGTCGAAGCCGTGGTAGAGCCCGGCGCCGAGATGGAAACCCGTGTCCGAGATCGCCTCGGCCGTGAGCCGTCGCTCGCTGCCGTCGGCCATCTGCACGCGGAACTCGCCACCGAGCAGGCGCTTGTTGTCGGGGTTGAAGCGCAGCTGCGGAACGATCCCCACCAGTGCCTCGCGCCGTCCGTCGGCGTATTCGTAACCGCCCTGCACGCGCTCGTGCTTGAAGCCCGGCCCGCTGTAGCTGAGGTAGTACTGGTGGAACGCGTAGGTGGAGCCGTCGGACTTGCGGAAATACAGCGGGTTCCAGATCGCCAGCGCCTTCGGCACGAAGCCGTCCATCGGGTCGGGCGCGAGGTCGGGGATACGCACCCCGACGTCGGGCCGGATGCCCCAGCTGTGGTCGCGCGTCATGATCCATGTATCGGGCGTGACCTCGGTGCGCTTGCCCGCGACCTCGACCCAGCCGCGCGCGCTGCCGGTCTGGTGATAACGGATCTGGTTCGCGGTGTGGCGAAAGCCGTGCAGGTTGCGCCGGTCCTCGCGCTCCTCGAGCATGCACGGCACGATGCCCTCGAGCACCAGGTCGAAGGCGACGGGCTGCGTGGCGTTGGGCTCCAGGACCACGCGCACCTGCTTCAGCGGCTCGATCACCTCGTACTTCAACGGCCCGACGTCGATGCGGTTCGGATCGGAAGCGAGCGCGCGGCTGGCGCGCACCGTCCACTGCTCCACGCCGCGGCTCGCGCCGCCGTAGCCGTCGACCACGTTGCGGTTGGGGTACTTGCCGAAGCCGAAGCCGATCGACAGCGAGCCGTCGCGCGCCGCGGCCATGCCGCAGACCTTCTCGGTCCACGAGTAGTCGCTCTGCGACACCGTCGCGAAGGTGTCGACGATCTGGTGATTGAAGAACTCGTCCGCGTCGATCAGCGGTCCGATGGTGCCTGAGCTCATGGGGTTTTCCTGTGTGGGGGCCTGGACAGGGCGCAGTCTAGCCCAATCGCGGAATCGCACGCTTGCGCACGCGCCGCGACGGCGCCCACAATCGGCGCACCACGGGTGCACGTTCGCGGGGTCGCATGAAACGGGTATTTCTCGCTCTGGCTGCGCTGGCGCTCGCGGCCGCTGCCGGCGCGGCGCCGATGGATGACAGTGCCGTGGCGCCCGAGGCGTTGTACCAGCGCCACTGCGCCACCTGCCACGCGAACCCGGCCACGCGCTCCCCGACGCTCGCGAGCCTGCAGCAGATGCCCCTGGCGCGGCTGCTGAGTGCGATGGAGTTCGGCAAGATGCAGGCACAGGCCGCGGCCCTGACGCCGCAGCAGCGCCTCGCGCTGGGGCAGTGGCTGGCGGCACCGGAAGACGCCCGGCGCGACGCCTGGATACCACGCCACGCCTGCACGCACCCGCCCGGCGAGATACCGGTGAGCGGTACGCAGAACTGGGGTTTCGGCGCGCACAACACGCGCTTCCTGCGCGAGGGTGTCGCGATCAGCGCGGCGAACATCGGGCAACTGGAACTGGCCTGGTCGCTGGCGCTGCCGCAGGTCACCGACATGCGCTCGCAGCCGCTCGCGGCGGGCAGCCTGCTGTTTCTCGGCACGCAGACCGGCAACCTGCTGGCGCTGGACCAGGCGAGCGGCTGCGTGCACTGGGCCTCGCGCGCCGTCGGCGGCATCCGCTCGGCGCTGACGCTGGCCGCCACGCCCGACGGCGTGGCGACGCTGTTCTTCGCCGATGATCTCGGCACGGTCTACGCGGTCGATGCGCGCACCGGCGTCGCGCGCTGGCACGTCGATGTGCGCCTGTTCCCGAGCTCGGTGGTGAGCGGGTCACCGACCTACCACGACGGCCGCCTGTTCGTGCCCGTGTCCTCCTTCGAGGTCGCCGCGGCCGGCATGCCGACGCACGAATGCTGCCGCTCGCACGGCGGCGTGCGCGCGCTGGAGGCGCAGTCGGGCAAGACGCTCTGGACCTGGCACAGCACGCCGCCGGCCGAGCCCGCCGGGAAGAGCGCGGCGGGCGTGCAGCGCTGGGGACCCTCGGGCGCCTCGGTGTGGAGCACCCCGACCGTCGACGCGAAACGCGGGCTGATCTACGTCGGCACCGGCCAGAATTTCTCGCACCCCGCGACCGCGACCAGCGACGCGGTGATCGCGCTCGGCATCGAGGACGGCACCCCGCGCTGGCAGTTCCAGGCGCTCGCCGACGACGTGTGGAACGGCGCCTGCCAGCTCGACGGTCCCAACTGCCCGGAGAATCCCGGCCCGGACTGGGACATCGGCGCCTCCGTGGTGCTGAGCACCTCGCCCGCGGGACGCGACACGCTGCTGGTGGGACAGAAATCCGGCGAGATGTTCGCGCTCGACCCCGACGCGCGCGGCAAGGTGCTGTGGCGCAAGCGCCTCAGCCAGGGCACGCCGAACGGCGGCAACAGCGGCATCCACTGGGGCATGGCCAGCGACGGCGTGCACGTGTTCGCACCGGTGTCCGATCCGGAGCGCACGCTGCCCGGCTACACGCCGCGCCCCGGGCGTCTACGCCCTGCGCATCGACGACGGCAGCCTGCTGTGGGAGCACCCGGTCACGCGCGGCTGCGCGGTCGATCCCGCCGATGTGCCGCTGGCGGGACTCGCCGCGATGCGCCAGGGCGCGGCGGCCGCGGCGCGCCCGCCGTGGCCGGCCTGCTCCTTCTTCTACGCGCATTCCGCCGCCGCGGTGCTGGCCAACGACGTGGTCTACGCCGGCGCGCTCGACGGCAGGCTGCGCGCGCTGGATGCCGCGACGGGACGGGAGCTGCGCGTGCTCGAGACCGCGCGCGCCTTCCACGGCGTGAACGGCCTCGACGGCCACGGCGGCTCTATCGACGTGGGCGGCGTGCTGCCGCACGGGCGCTTCCTGTTCGTGGTCTCGGGCTACGGCATGTTCCGGCAGATGCCGGGCAACATGCTGCTCGCCTGGGCGCTGCCGAAGACGCCGGCGGGCGACGGGGGGGCACCATGAGCCGGGCCGTGCTGATCACCGGCGCCTCGAGCGGCATCGGCGAGGCGCTGGCGCGCGAATTCGCGCGCCGCGGCTACCGGCTCGCGGTGCTGGCGCGGCGCGTGGCCGCGCTGCAGGAACTGGCGATCGCGCTGCGCGCCGCGGGCTCGCCGCAGGTGGTGGTGCACGCGCTGGACCTGCGCGATGCCGCGGCGATCGAGCCCGCGCTCAGCGCCTGCGCCGAGATGCTCGGCGGGCTCGACATCGTGGTGGCGAACGCCGGTGTCGCGCCCCGCACGCCGGTCGGGCGCGGCACCCTCGCCGATCTGCAGGAAACCATCGACGTGGACCTCACCGGCGCCTGCGCCACCGTCGATGCCGCGGTACGCCACTTTCGTGCGCGCGGTCACGGGCAGGTGGTGGGCATCACCTCGGTGGCGCGCTACCGCGGGCTGCCGAACTTCGGCGCCTACAGCGCCGCGAAGGAAGGCCTGCACCGTTACCTGCAGGCGCTGCGTGCCGAGAGCTGGCACGAGGAGATCACGGTGACCGAGCTCGCGCCCGGCTACATCGACACGCCGCTGAACCGCGGCAAGGGCCCGCGGCCCGTTCCTGATCGACGTGGAGAAAGGCGCGCGCCTGATGGCCGACCTGATCGAGCGCGGCGTCGGCTACGCCACCGTGCCCGCGCTGCCGTGGCGCATCGCGGGACGGCTGCTGAAACTGGTTCCGCCCCGGTTCATGGTGCAGCGCAGGCGCTGAAGCTCAATCCCCCACGCGCAGCAGGCTCGGGCGCCACATTCCCGGCGCCGCGAAACCCAGCAGTTCCAGCGTGGTCGCCGCCACGTTCGCCAGCCCCGCCTGTGGGTTCGGCTGTAGGTTCGGCTTCAGCCGAACATCCCCCCGAATCACCCACCAACCCCAACCGCCCGCCGCTCTGGTTGTCGTAGAGCACCAGCGGCACCGGGTTCAGCGTATGGCTGGTCTTCGCCTTCGTGTGGCCGGCGGCATCGCGGCTGGGCGCGCCGCTCTTCCTGTCGAGCTCGAACATCTCCTCGGCGTTGCCGTGGTCGGCCGTGACCAGCGCCACGCCGCCGAGCGCGTCGATCGCCGGCAGCAGCCGCGCCAGCGCGAGGTCCACCGCCTCCACCGCCATCACCGCCGCGTAGTAGTTGCCGGTGTGCCCGACCATGTCGCCGTTGGCATAGTTGACGCGCGCGATGCGGTGGCGGCCGGTCTTCAGCTCCGCGATCAGCGCGTCGGTGATCTCGGCCGCCTTCATCCACGGCCGCTCCTCGAACGGCACGCGGTCCGAGGGAATCTCGATCCAGCGCTCGAGGTTCTCGTCGAAACGCCCGCTGCGGTTGCCGTTCCAGAAATAGGTGACGTGGCCGAACTTCTGCGTCTCCGAGATCGCGAGCTGCGAGACGCCGGCGCCGCTGAGGTACTCGCCCATGGTGTCGCGGATCGCCGGCGGCGCGACCAGGAAGCGGCGCGGGATCTGCAGGTCGCCGTCGTACTGCAGCATGCCGGCGTAGCACACCCGCGGCACGCGGCCGCGCGCGAACGGCGTGAAAACCTCCTCGGTGAAAGCGCGCGAGATCTCGATCGCGCGGTCGCCGCGGAAGTTGAAGAACACCACCGAGTCGCCGTCCACGATCGGACCGAGCGGCGCGCCGTCGGAGGCGATCACGAAGGCCGGCAGGTCCTGGTCGCCGACACCCGGCTTTTCGCTGCGCAACGTCTCGATCGCCTCGGCGGCGCTGGCGAAGCGGCGCCCCTCGCCGAGCACGTGCGTGGCCCAGCCGCGCGCCACCATGTCCCAGTCGGCCTCGTAGCGGTCCATCGTGATGTACATGCGTCCGCCGCCGCTGGCGATGCGCGCATCGAAGCTCTCGCTGCGCAGGCCGGCCAGGAACTGCTCGAAAGGCAGCACGTAGTCGAGCGCCGAGGTCGCGGGCACGTCGCGCCCGTCGAGCAGCGCGTGCACGCGCACGCGGCGCACGCCGGCGCCGCGCGCCGCCGTGATCAGCGCCTTCAGGTGCTCGATGTGCGAGTGCACGTTGCCGTCGGAGAACAGCCCGAGGAAATGCAGCGTGCCGCCGCTGGCGAGCACGTTTGCCACGATCTCGCCCCAGGCCGCGCCGGCGAACAGGCTGCCGCCCGCGATGGCGTCGTTCACCAGCGCCGCACCCTGCGCGTAGACCTGCCCCGAGCCGAGCGCGTTGTGCCCGACCTCGGAATTGCCCATGTCCTCGTCGCTCGGCATGCCGACCGCGGTGCCGTGCGCCTTCAGCAGCGTGTGCGGATAGCGCGCGAACAGGCGGTCGAGCGTCGGCGTGTGCGCGTCACGCACCGCGTTGCCCGCGGTCGCGCTGCGCTGCCCGATGCCGTCCATCACGACGGTGACCACCGGCCCGGCCACGCCGGGAAAAATGCTGGATCTGGATAGCATGGAATCCCTTATTCGAGCTTGACCGAAAACACTTCCTCGAGCGTGGTGACGCCGGCGCGCGCCATGGCCAGCGCGTTCTGCGTCAGGGGCGTCATGCCCTCGCGGATGGCCAGCGCGCGGATCTCCTCGGCGCCGGGCTTGCGCGTGATCATCTCGCGCAGCGCGCTGGTGACCTCGATGATCTCCCCGACCATCGCGCGCCCCTTGTAGCCGGTGTCGAAGCACTTGCCGCAGCCGGCACCGCGGTAGAAGGTCTCGTGCGCCGCCACGCCGAAGTAGTCGCGCAGCTCCGCGCTGCCCGTGTCCTCGGTGCGGCACTCTTTGCAGATGCGCCGCACCAGGCGCTGCGCCATGATGCCGACCACCGTGGAGCTCACCAGGTAGGACTCGAGCCCCATGTCCTGCAGGCGCGTGATCGCGCTGGCCGCATCGTTGGTGTGCAGCGTGCTCATCACGAAGTGACCGGTGAGCGCGGCCTTGATCGCGATCTCCGAGGTCTCGAAGTCGCGCATCTCGCCGATCAGGATCTCGTCGGGGTCGTGGCGCAGGATGTGGCGCAGCGCCTCGGCGAAGGTGTAGCCGATCATCGGCTTGATCTGGATCTGCTCGACGCCGTTGATGTGGTACTCGACCGGATCCTCGACCGTGATGATGTGCGGATTGTTCTTGAGGCGCTCGTTGATCACGGCATACAGCGTGGTGCTCTTGCCCGAACCGGTGGGACCGGTCACGAGGAAGATGCCGTAGCTGTGCTGCAGGATGCGCGTCAGGCGCTGCATGTCGCCCGCGGCGATGCCGAGCTGCTCCAGCCCGATCAGCCCCTGGCTCTTGTCGAGCACGCGGATCACCACCGACTCGCCCGTGACCATCGGGATCACCGAGACGCGCAGGTCGACGGCCTGCCCGGCCTCGACCAGGCCGGCGTGGCCGTCCTGCGGCAGGCGGCGCTCGGCGATGTTCATGCCGGCCATGATCTTGATGCGGCAGACGATGGGCGCCGTCAGGTCCGGCGTGAGCAGGCGCTGCCACACCATCTCGCCGTCGATGCGGTAGTAGACCTCGGCGCCGTGCTCGGTGGGGCGGATGTTGATGTCGGAGGCGCGCATGCGCACGGCGCGGCGGATGATCGCATCGACCAGGCGCACCACGGGCTTTTCCTGCGCGCGCTTCTCGATGTCGTGCAGGTGCTCCTCGGCCGGGTTCGACTGCGGCCGGATCTCGCGCGCGTCGTCGCCGATCTCGGCGATGAGGTTCTGTTCCTCGAGGATCAGGAAGTGGCGGTCGATGAGGCGGTTGATGTCCTCCAGCGGCGCCACCACCAGCTCCACGCGCTGCCCGACCGCGAAGGTGATCGTGTTGATCGCCTCGAGATCGGCCGGATCCGACACCGCCACCACGAGGTTGCCGTCGTGGCGCGCCAGCGGAAACACGCGGTGCTTCAGCGCCACCTGCACCGGGATGGCCTTGAGCACCGCCGGTTCGACCGTGAACTCCTCGATGCGCGCCACGGGAATGCCGAGCTTCGAGGCGACCACCGCGGGCCGGTGCGAGGTGTCGAGCACGCCGAGGTCGTCGATGGCCTGCAGCAGCGAGGTGCCGTTCTTCTGCCGGTACGCCAGCGCCCGGTCGAGCGCCTCGGGCTCGACCAGCCCCGAATCGGCCAGCGTGCTCACGAGCTTCGCCTCGCTCTGCGCGGCATGCCCGAAATGCAGCCGTTCGAGATCTTCCACGCTGCGGATCACCGGCACGGTCATGCTTGCCGGCATGCTCATCCCAGCAGGATCCCGGCGACGGCGCCCAGATGCTCGGGCTGGCGCATGCCGAGGATCAGCGTGCCGACGGTGCCCTCGGCACCCAGGCGCTGCCAGGCCACCGCGCGCTCGCGGATCCGCGCCAGCGGGCCGACCAGCGCGATCTCGTCGACGAGCGCGTCGGGCACCGCCTGCACGGCCTCCTCCTTGCGCCCGGCAAGGAACAGGTCCTGGATCGCGACCGCCGCGTCCGCGTAGCCCAGGTCGCGCGCATAGCGGTTGTAGAAGTTGCTGTCGCGCGCGCCCATCCCGCCCACGTAGAGCGCCAGCATCTCCTTGACCGGACGCCGGCAGGCGTCGACGTCGTCACCGACCACGACGATCAGCGTGGGCGCCACGTCGAAGTCCGCGCGCGTCCGGCCGTCGCTGCGCCGCGCGAAGCCCGGCGCCAGGTGATCCTCGATCAGCCCGGTCTGCTCCGGCGAGAGCCAGATCGGGAACACGCCGTCGGCGACCTCGGCCGCTGCCGCGAGGCCCGCCGGGGTGAAGCTCGCACATAGATCGGGATCCCGGGCGTCGCCTCGAGGATGGACTTCAGTGGCTTGCCGAGCCCGGTGGCGCCGGGGCCGCGGTACGGAAGCTGGTAGATCTCGCCGTCGAACTCCAGCGGAGCCTGGCGCTCCATGACCTTGCGCATGATCTGGATGTACTCGCGCATGCGCGTGACCGGCCTGGCGTAGGGCACGCCGTGCCAGCCCTCGACCACCTGCGGACCCGAGGCGCCGAGCCCGACCAGGAAGCGATTGCCCGAGAGTTGCGCCAGCGTCATCGCCGTCATCGCGGCATTTGCCGGCGTGCGGGCCGGAATCTGCATGATCGCGGTGCCGACGCGGATGCGCGTGGTCTGGGCCAGCAGCCAGGCCGCCACGGAAACCGCGTCGGAGCCATAGGCCTCCGCCACCCAGACCGAATCGAAGCCGACCGACTCGGCCTGGCGCACCAGCTCCAGCGGCGCCGTGGCCCGCTTCCCCGAATACCCGACGTTCAGACCGAGACGCATGCGCCGATTTCCCCTTTCCTGATGCTCCGACGCCGAGAATTCACATTTCCCGGGCCGTTAATGACCATGTATCCGCTGTTGATTATGGGTAATAATGGTCGCGAAGTCATTGCTACCGAGCCCAATCGCCAAGCCCTTATGCAGCAATCCCGCAGTCTCCGTGCCCCGATCGTCGTTCGTGCCTTCCTGCTGCTGTCGCTGCTCTGCCCCGCGCTGTTGCAGGCCAATGCAGCCGGCAAGCCGCTCGGCTACGACCGTACCCAGAGCCTGACCACGCTCGACATCATCGAGCGCCTCGGGCGGCATCACTATGCGCGCGTCGACGTCGACGATGCCCTGAGCGAACGGCTGCTCGAGAACTACCTGAAGAACCTCGATCCGGGCCGCAACGTGTTCCTCGGCTCGGACATCGAGGAGTTCCGCAAGCTCCGCCACCAGCTCGACGACCAGCTGCTGGCCGGCGACGTCAGCGCCGGATTCGCGATCTACGATCGCTACCGCGAGCGGATGGACGCGCGGCTCGGGCGCGTGACGAAGGATCTGCACGCCACGATCCAGGCCATGGACTTCAGCACGGACGAAGTGCTGCTGACCGACCGCGACAAGCTCGACTGGCCGGCCGACGAGCAGGCGGCCGACGAGCTCTGGCACAAGCAGCTGAAGTCCAGCGTGCTCGGACTGAAGCTCGCCGGCAAGAAGATGGACGCCATCGAGGAACTGCTCGAGAAGCGCTACAAGGACCAGCTGCGGCGCATGACCCAGGTCAACAGCGAGGACGTCTACCAGCTCTACATGAATTCGTTCACCGAGCTGTTCGACCCGCACACCAACTACCTCTCGCCGCGCAGCTCCGAGAACTTCAACATGAACATGCGCCTGTCGCTGGAAGGCATCGGCGCGGTGCTGCAGCAGGACGACGAGTTCACCAAGGTCGCGCGCCTGGTGCCGGCCGGGCCGGCGGCCAAGCAGGGTCAGCTGCGCCAGTCCGACCGGATCGTGGCCGTGGGCCAGGCCGGCGCCGGCGAGATGGTCGACGTCGTCGGCTGGCGCCTCGACGACGTGGTCGACCTGATCCGTGGCAAGAAAGGCAGCACGGTGCGCCTCGAGGTCGTGCGCGGCAGCGGCGCCGGCGAGGAACACCACGTCATCAGCATCGTGCGCGACCAGGTCAAGCTCGAGGAACAGGCCGCGCAGAGCCGCGTGCTGGAGATTCCCTACGAGGACCAGACGCGCAAGATCGGCGTGATCGACATCCCGGCCTTCTATGCCGATTTCGAGGCCATGCAGCGCGGCGACCCGAACTACCGCAGCACCACGCGCGACGTGGCGAAACTGCTCGCCGAGCTGCAGGCGCAGCAGGTCGATGGCGTGATCATCGATCTGCGCGAGAACGGCGGCGGCTCGCTGCAGGAAGCCAACGCGCTCACCGGCCTCTTCATCGAGTCGGGCCCGACGGTGCAGATCCGCCACAGCAACGAGCGCGTCGAGCGCAAGCAGAAGTTCCGCGACGACAGCTTCTACGCCGGTCCGCTGCTGGTGCTGATCAACCGCCTGAGCGCCTCGGCCTCGGAGATCTTCGCCGGCGCGATCCAGGACTACGAGCGCGGGCTGGTGGTGGGCTCGCCCTCCTTCGGCAAGGGCACGGTGCAGTCGCTGAGCCCGCTGAACCACGGCCAGCTCAAGATGACCGAGTCGAAGTTCTACCGCATCTCGGGCGAGAGCACGCAGCATCGCGGCGTGGTGCCGGACATCGAGCTGCCGTCGATCTACAACCTGGGCGAGGTCGGCGAGAGCGCGCTCGACAACGCGCTGCCGTGGGACCGCATCGCCCCGGTGCGCCACCGCACCTACCAGGATCTCGGCTCGATCCTCCCGACGTTGCGCGAGCGGCACGAGGCCCGCGTCAGCAAGGATCCGGAATTCGCCTACCTGCGCGAGGAGATCGCGTTCGCCGCGAAGCTCGACGCGGTGACCTCGGTCTCGCTCAGCGAACCGGTGCGGCTTGCCGAACGCCAGAAACAGCGCGAAATGCAGCTGCAGCTCGAAAACCGGCGCCGCGCCGCGAAGGGCGAGAAGCCGCTCGCCTCGGTGGACGAGCTCGAGCAGGACGAAGCGGCCGACGCGGACGACGCTGCGGCGGCCGCCACGGACCAGGACGGCACCAGGGCCGAGGACGAGCCGGACGCGCTGCTGACCGAGTCGGGCAACATCCTGCTCGACGCGATCCAGCTGAACCAGCGCATCGCCACCAGCAACTGAGCCCGGACTCAGCGCACCGGATCGCGCAGGGTCACGAACTCCTCGGCCGAGGTCGGGTGGATGCCGATGGTGGCGTCGAACACGCGCTTGGTGGCGCCCGCCTGCAGCGCCACCGCCATGCCCTGGATGATCTCCCCCGCCTCGGGCCCGACCATGTGCACGCCCAGCACGCGATCGCTCTCGCCGTCGACCACCAGCTTCATGAAGGTCTTTTCCGGGTTGCCGCTCAGCGTGTGCTTCAGCGGCCGGAAGCGGGTGTGATACACCAGCACCGCGGGATAGCGCGCGCGCGCCTGCTCCTCGCTCAAGCCCACGGTGCCCACCGGCGGCTGCGAGAATATCGCGGTCGGCAGGTTCTCGAGGCTGACGCTGCGCTTGTCGCCGAGGAACAGCGTGCTCGCCAGCGCCATGCCCTGCGCGGTCGCGAGCGGCGTCAGCTCCGGGCCGCCGATCACGTCGCCGATGGCGTGGATCGAGGGCACCGCGCTCTGGTAGTACTCGTCCACGATGATCGAGCCGTCCTCGCGCAACCCGACGCCGCAGGCCTCCAGGCCGAGGTCGCGCGTCAGCGGGCGGCGGCCGGTCGCGTACAGCACCAGGTCGGTCTCCAGCCGCGTGCCGTCGCCCAGCTGCAGCGTCCAGGCTGCCGTCCGGGCGCTTTTCGACCGCGTCCACCCGGGTGTCGAAGCGCAGCTGCACGCCCTTCTTCGGCATTTCCTCGGCCAGCGTATCGCGCAGGTCGCGGTCGAAATGGCGCAGGAACAGCGGGCCGCGATAGAGCAGTGTCGGTCTGCACGCCCAGGCCGTTCAGGATCCCGGCGAACTCCACCGCGATGTAGCCGCCGCCGACCACCACCGCGCGCCGCGGCAAGCTGCTCCAGGTGGAAAGCCTCGTTGGAGGTGATCACGTGCTCGCGCCCCGGGAAGTCCGGCACGAAGGGCCAGGCCCCGGTCGCGATCAGGATATGGCGCGCGCTGTAGCGCTGCTGGCCGACCGCGACCGTGTGCGGCGTCGACCACGCGCGCGCGGCCCTCGATCAGCGTGACACCCTTGCTGTCGAGCAGGTTGCGGTAGATCCCGTTGAGCCGCGCGATCTCGCGGTCCTTGTTGTCGCGCAGCCGCGGCCAGTCGAAGGCCGCCGCGCCCGAGCTGCCAGCCGAACCCGGCGGCGTCGTGGAAATCCTCGGCGTAATGCGCGGCATGCACGAACAGTTTCTTGGGCACGCAGCCGACGTTGACGCAGGTGCCGCCCACGTAGCGCTCCTCGGCGACCGCGACGCGCGCACCGTAACCGGCCGCGATGCGGGCGGCGCGCACGCCGCCCGATCCGGCGCCGATCACGAAGAGGTCGAAATCGAAGGTAGCCATCACGTTCGCCGCAGCCTCAGGTGCTCACGTCGATGCCGCGCTGGGTGCGCCGGTCGCGACGGCCGCGCAATTCCAGCGCCGCGCGCCGCTGCTCGGTGCGGGTGCGCCGCTCCGGCACCACCCGCCGCTCCACCCGTGGGTGACCGGGGTCGGCCGGTATCGGATCGACACGCGCCGACTGCTTGACGCGCAGTTCGTCGTCGAGCGCGGCCGCGGGCGGGGTCACGACGGGAAGTACGCGGGGTATGTCGATGCTCATGGCTGGACTCCGTGAGGCAGGACTGCTCGGGCAGTGGTGCATCGGCAGCGCGGCAGCGAACTTGAGATCTTTCTTGACTGTTAATTCAATGAAATCAATATGTTCAGAATGTTATCTGAAAAACTTAAAGTTGATTCTAGTTCGCCGCCGGCCGGAACCAGCTCAGACGCTCGTGCAGGCTCACCACCGTGCCCACGATCGCCAGCGTGGGCGCGTGGAACTGCGCCGCGCGCAGCCGCTCGGGCATCTCGCCGAGCGTCGATACCAGTACCCGCTGCGCCGGCGTGGTGCCCTGCTGCACCAGTGCCACGGGGGTGGACGCCGGCATGCCGTGCGCGATCAGCCGCTCGCAGATCACCGGCAGCCCGACCAGCCCCATGTAGAACACCACGGTCTGCTGCGGCGCGCGCCAGCTCGGGCCAGTCGAGGTCGATGCTGCCGTCCTTCAGGTGCCCGGTCACGAAGCGCACCGACTGCGCGTGATCGCGGTGCGTGAGCGGAATGCCCGCATAGGCCGCGCAACCCGAGGCCGCGGTGATGCCCGGCACCACCTGGAACGGAATCCCGGCTTCGGCCAGGTGCTCGATCTCCTCGCCGCCGCGCCCGAAGATGAACGGATCGCCGCCCTTCAGGCGCAGCACGCGCCTGCCCCGGCGCGCGTGTTCGGCCAGCAGCGCGTTGATGTCCGGTTGCGCCACCGCGTGGTCGCCGCGGCGCTTGCCGACGTAGACGCGCTCGGCCTCGCGGCGCACCAGCGCGAGCACCGGCGCGCTGACCAGGCGGTCGTAGAACACGACGTCCGCCTGCTGCATCAGGCGCAGCGCGCGGAAGCTGAGCAGGTCCGGATCGCCGGGACCGGCGCCGACCAGGTACACCTCGCCGCGCGGCGCGGCGCCGAGCGCCGCCACCTCCTCCTGCAGCAGGCGCTCCGCGCCGGCCTCGTCGCCCGCCAGCACGCGCTCGGCCACCGCCCCCTCCAGCAGCCGCTCCCAGGCGCGCAGCCGCAGGCCGGGATCGGGCACGCGCTCGCGCAGCCAGCCGCGCCTGGCGCCGAGGTAATCCGCGAGCCGGCCGAGCCCTGCCGGCAGCATGGCCTCCAGCCGCGCCCGCAGGCTGCGCGCCAGCACCGGCACGCGCCCGCCCGGTCGAGAAGGCGACGATCACCGGCGAGCGGTCGACCACCGCGGGCAGGATGAACGTGCAGAGCTCGGGACGGTCGGCGACGTTGACCGGCACGCCGCGCGCGCCGGCCTCGCGGTGCACCGCCGCGTCGACCTCGGGCACGCCGGTTGCCACGATCACCAGCGCGGCGCCCTCGAGGTGCCCCGGCGCGAAGGGCACGGCGTCGCAGCTGCCGCCATGGCGCTCGGCCAGCTCCACGAGCGCGGGCTGTATGGCCGGCGCCACCACGCGCGGCAGCGCGCCGGCCTGCACCAGCAGCTCGGCCTTGCGCAGCGCCACCTTGCCGCCGCCGACGACGAGCGCGGTCGCGCCCGCGCACGTCGAGAAAGACCGGCAGGTAGTCCATGGCGCGCCTCAGGGGTTCAGGATCGAGGCCGCACCGTTCATCCAGGGTCGCAGCGCCGCCGGCACCGTGACGCTGCCGTCGGCGTTCTGGTAGTTCTCCAGGATCGCGACCAGCGTGCGGCCGACCGCGAGCCCGGAGCCGTTCAGCGTGTGCAGCAGCTC
The DNA here is from genome assembly GCA_963819895.1 of uncultured Gammaproteobacteria bacterium. Classification (GTDB taxonomy): domain Bacteria; phylum Pseudomonadota; class Gammaproteobacteria; order Pseudomonadales; family UBA5518; genus UBA5518. Next base: position 91,696 of record CAWFXU010000017.1, on the reverse strand, counting down.
GGGCTTGCCGGTCTCGGGATTGCGCCAGCGCGCCTGCATGCGCCGCGCCTGGAAATCGCCCATGTTGCTGCACGAGGAGATCTCGCGGTACTTGTCCTGCCCCGGCAGCCATACCTCGAGGTCGTAGGTCTTGCGCGCCGCGAAGCCCATGTCGCCGCCGCAGAGCACGATCTTGCGGTACGGCAGCTCGAGCCGGCGCAGCACCGCCTCGGCGTGCCCGGTGAGTTCCTCCAGCGCGGCGGCGGATTGATCGGGGCGCACCAGCTGCACCAGCTCGACCTTCTCGAACTGGTGCTGGCGGATCATGCCGCGCTGGTCCTTGCCGTAGCTGCCCGCCTCGCTGCGAAAACACGGCGTGTGGCAGACCATGCGCCGCGGCAGCGCGGCGGCGTCCTCGACGATGGCATCGCGCGCGAGGTTGGTGACCGGCACCTCGGCGGTCGGGATCAGGTAGTAGCCCTCGTCGATGCCGAGGCGGAACAGGTCCTCGGCGAACTTCGGCAACTGGCCGGTGCCGAACAGCGCATCGGCGTTGACCATGTAGGGCACGTTCAGCTCCTCGTAGCCGTGCTCGCCGGTGTGCAGGTCCAGCATGAACTGGATCAGCGCGCGGTGCAGCCGCGCGATCTCGCCGCGCAGCACCACGAAGCGCGAGCCGGTCAGCCGCGCGCCGGCATCGAAATCCATCGCCGCGCCGCGCGCGCCGAGATCGACGTGGTCGCGCACCGGGAAATCGAAGACGCGCGGCGTGCCCCAGCGCAGGACCTCGACGTTCTGCTCCTCGGACGTGCCCTCGGGCACGTCGGCATCGGGCAGGTTCGGGATCGCCGCGAGGAAGGCGTCGAGCTCGGCGTGGATGACCTCGCCCTCCTCGCGCACGCGCTCCAGCGCGCTGTTGATCTCCGCCATCTCCTGTCCGGCGCGCGCCTTGGCCTCGTCGACCGGCACGCCCTCGCGCACCAGCTCGCCGATGCGCTTGGAGGCCTGGTTGCGCGCCGCCTGCAGGCCTTGCGACTCCACGTCGCAACCCTTGCGCCGCTCCTCGAGCGCGCGGTACTGCGCGATATCCAGCGTGAAGCGCTTGCGCGCGAGCGCTCGCGCGACGTCCTCGGCATCCTGGCGCAAGGCCTTTGCATCGATCATTCCGCAATCCTCAAGGGGTCCACAGCAGGCGCGCGAGCACGATACCCGCCCACGCCCCGCCCACACACAAGCACACGCTGCCCAGCATATAGCCGAGCGCCTGCACCACGAAACCGTTCTCGATCAGCGTCACCGACTCCAGCGAGAAGGTGGAAAAGGTGGTGTACGCGCCGAGAAAGCCGACCATCGCGATGCTGCGCCAGTCGGCATGCATCACGGCGCGCTCGGCGATCAGCACGTACAGCACGCCGATCGCCAGCGAGCCGCTGACGTTGATCGCCAGCGTCGCGAACGGGAAGCGCGCGGGCCACAGCACGTGAACCAGGTTGGCGCGCCGAAGCGCGCCAGCGCGCCCAGCGCGCCGCCCAGCGCGATGAAGAGCATGTTGCGCAGCAGGTCGGTCATCGCGCCCCCTCAGCCCTTGCGCGGACGGCTCGCGCCCGGATAGCGCTGGCGCGGGCTCTGCGCATCGCGCGTGCGCTGGCTGTCGAGCTTGTCGGCGATCTGCTTCTCCAGTCCGCGCGGCACCGGGTGATAGTAGCGCCGCGTGGCGAGCTCGGGCGGAAAGTAGTTCTCGCCGGCCGCGTAGGCGTCGTCCTCGTCGTGGGCGTAGCGGTACTCCGCCGCCGAAGCCCATTTCCTTCATCAGCCGCGTCGGCGCATTGCGCAGGTGCAGCGGCACCTCGTAGCTCGGCGACTGCTGCACCTCGGCGCGCGCGGCGCCGAAAGCCGTGTAGACCGCGTTGCTCTTCGGCGCGCAGGCGAGGTAGACCAGCGCCTGCGCGATCGCGAGCTCGCCCTCGGGGCTGCCGAGGCGCTCCTGCGTGTCCCAGGCCGCCAGCGCCATCGTCAGGCCGCGCGGATCGGCATTGCCGATGTCCTCGGTGGCCATGCGCACCACGCGCCGCGCGATGTAGAGCGGGTCGCAGCCGCCGTCGAGCATGCGCGCCAGCCAGTACAGCGTCGCATCCGGCGAGCCGCCGCGCACCGCCTTGTGCAGCGCCGAGATCTGGTCGTAGAAGATGTCGCCGCCCTTGTCGAAGCGCCGCGGATCGCCGCCCAGCACCTCGCGCAGCACCGCGTCGTCGATCACCCCGGCGCCGGCGAGATCCGCCGCGATCTCCAGCAGGTTCAGCGCGCGGCGCGCATCGCCGTCGGCCGCGCGCGCGATGCGCCCGAGCTCGACGGCTCGCACGGCGAGGCCGCGCGCGCGCAAGGGCTCGTCGTGCGCCAGCGCGTGCGCCAGCACCGCCTCGATCGCCTCCTCGCTCATCGGGCGCAGGCGGTAGACGCGCGCGCGCGAGAGCAGCGCGCCGTTCAGTTCGAAGGACGGGTTCTCGGTGGTGGCGCCGATGAAGATCACGGTGCCGTCCTCGACGAACGGCAGGAAGGCGTCCTGCTGGGTCTTGTTGAAGCGATGCACCTCGTCGACGAACAGGATGCTGCGCCGCCCGCTCGCGGCGCGCTCGGCGCGCGCCCCGTCGATGGCCGCGCGGATCTCCTTCACGCCGGAAAGCACCGCGGAAATGCTCTGGAAGTGCGCGCCGCGTGGTCTCGGCGAGCATGCGCGCCAGCGTGGTCTTGCCGACGCCGGGCGGCCCCCACAGGATCATCGAGTGCACGACGCCCGAGCGGATCGCGTTGCTGAGCGGCTTGTCCGGGCCGAGCAGGTGCTCCTGGCCGAAGAAGTCTTCCGGGCGCCGGGGCCGCATGCGCGCCGCGAGCGGCACGTAGGGCGCGGTGGCGGCCGGATCAGTCATCGTGCAGCTCGTCGACCCCGGGTGGAGCCTTGAAGCGGAAGGTGGCGTCATCGATGGCGCCCGCGGGCTGCACATCCGAGAACTCCACCTCGGTGCGCTGGCCCAGGCCGTCGGCGATCACCAGTTGCTCCAGCACCCCGGCGCGAAACTGCACGGCCAGCGCGGCGAACAGCACCGCCCGGCTCGCGCGGCAGCAGGTCGAAGCGTTCCTTGCCGGCAGGCGCCGCGGCGCTGCGGATCTCGAACTGCTTCTCGACCGCGGCGATCTCGCCGCTGAGCAGCAGCGAGGGCACCTGGTCGGCACGGCGGTCGAGCGGGCGTACCACCACCTGCGCGAGGTCGGCGTCGTACTGCCACACGGTCTCGCCGTCGCTGACCACGAGCTGCTCGAACGGGCTCGGTGGTTTCCCAGCGAAAGCGCCCCGGGTGCGCGAGCAGCACGCGCCCGCTGCTCTCCTGCATCGCTTCGCCGCCCTCGTCGATCAGGCGCTGCGAGAACCCGGCCTCGATGCGCTGCATGCCGGCGAGCAGTGCGCCGAGGCGCGTGGCGGCGGCGCTGTCGGCCAGCGCGTGGGAACACAGCAAGACGAGCGCTGCGAGAGCGGCAATTCGCGACACGGGAACACCTGCAGTGGGTCAGTGGGCGGGCGGCGGGGGGGCCAGAACTTCACGGCTGCCGTTGCTGTTCATGGCGCTGACCACGCCCGCGGCCTCCATGGCCTCGATCATCCGGGCGGCGCGATTGTAGCCGATCCGCAGCTTGCGCTGAACCGCCGAGATCGAGGCCTTGCGGCTCTCGGTCACGAAGCGCACCGCCTCGTCGTAGAGGCCGTCGCCCTCGGGATCCTCGCTGGCCTCGCCCGGCAGCAGCGCCAGCGGCGACGAGGCGCTCTCCTCGAGGATGCCATCGATGTAGTCGGGGCTCGAGCTCGCGCGCAGGTTCGCCACCACGCGGTGCACCTCGGCGTCGGAGACGAAGGCGCCGTGCACGCGGATCGGCACGCCGCTGCCGGGCGGCAGGTACAGCATGTCGCCATGGCCCAGCAGCTGCTCGGCGCCGCCCTGGTCGAGGATGGTGCGCGAATCGATCTTCGAGGACACCTGGAAGGCCATGCGCGTCGGGATGTTGGCCTTGATCAGGCCGGTGATCACGTCGACCGAGGGGCGCTGGGTGGCGAGGATCAGGTGGATGCCGGCGGCGCGCGCCTTCTGCGCGATGCGCGCGATCAGCTCCTCGACCTTCTTGCCGACGATCATCATCATGTCGGCGAATTCGTCGATCACCACCACGATCGCGGGCAGCGCCTCCAGCGTCGGCGGCGTGGCGAGTTGCTCCTCCTCGGTGATGAACACCATGGGATCGGGCGTCCAGAACGGATCGGCGATCGGCTCGCCGGCCTCGATGGCGTCCAGCACCTTGCGGTTGAAGCCCGCGAGATTGCGCACGCCCATCGCCGCCATCAGCTTGTAGCGGCGCTCCATCTCCGCCACGCACCAGCGCAGGCCGTTGGCGGCGTCCTTCATGTCGGTGATCACGGGGGTCAGCAGGTGCGGGATGCCCTCGTAGACCGAGAGCTCCAGCATCTTCGGGTCGACCATGATCAGGCGCACGTCCGCGGGCGTCGACTTGTACAGCAGCGACAGCAGCATCGCGTTGACGCCCACCGACTTGCCCGAGCCGGTGGTGCCCGCGACCAGCAGGTGCGGCATGCGCGCCAGATCGACCACCATCGGCTCGCCCGAGATGTCGTAGCCGAGCGCGAGCGTCAGCGGCGACTTCGAGGCTTCGTAGGCGCGCGAGGCGAGCACGTCGCCGAGCAGCACGGTCTCGCGGTCCTCGTTGGGGATCTCGATGCCGACCACCGACTTGCCCGGGATCACCTCGACCACGCGCACGCTGATCACCGCGAGCGAGCGCGCGAGATCCTTGACCAGGTTGCTGATGCGGCTGACCTTCACGCCGGGCGCGGGCTGGATCTCGAAGCGCGTGATCACCGGCCCCGGCAGTACCGAGACCACCTTGGCCTCGACACCGAAATCGCGCAGCTTGATCTCGAGCAGCCGCGACATCGCCTCGAGCGCCTCGGCCGAAAAGCCGCGCTGCTTGCTCTTGTCGGCCATGTCGAGCAGGCCGAGCGGCGGCAGCGTCGTGCCGGCGGCGCTGAACAGGGCGCCCTGCTTTTCGCGCTGCAGGCGCTCGCCCTGCGATTCCTTGCGTTTTTCGGGCAGGCGGATCTCCGGCGTCGTGCGGACCTGCGGTGCGTCGCTCGATTTCCGGCGTCACGCGCATCCCGGGCGTAGCCGGCAGGTCCATCGGCACATCGTCCAGCACCGGTTCGCGCCGGGCGCGGCGCTTGCGCGGATTGGCCTCTTCCAGTTCGTCCGCCGTGAGCTCGCGCGCAGACGGCTGCAGTCCCGGGTCGCGACCCGGGCTTGCCGTCCTGCTCGCCCGCAGGCTCGCGGCGCGGCATGCGCGCGATCGCCGCGCCGGCCAGCGGGGCCACGCGCCCCAGCGCCGCCAGCGTGAGCCGGCCGGTGGTTTCGAGCAGCCGCGCCCACGACAGGTCCGTGAAGATGGTGACGCCGAACAGCAGCAGCGCGACCATCAGCAACTGGCTGCCCGGCAGGCCGAAGGCGCGCTGGCAGACCTGCGCGAGGGTTTCGCCGAGCATGCCGCCGATGCCGAAGGGCAGCAGCGTGGTCGCGCTGCCCTTGATCGCCAGCAGCCCGGTGCCGGCGAGCACCACCAGCACAAAGCCGACGCTGCGGATCGATACCAGCAGCCAGTCGAACACGAAGGGCGACTGGCGGTCGCGCACCAGCGCCCAGGCGCGGAAACCGAGCAGCACCGGGAACAGGTAGGCGACGTAGCCGAACAGCGAGAGCAGCACGTCGGCAATCCACGCCCCCGCGGAGCCGGCGGAGTTGCTGATCCCGGCGCCGTTGCCGGTGCTCGACCAGCCCGGATCGCCGACGCTGTAGGTGCCGATGGCGAGCAGCAGGTACGCCGCCAGCGCGACCCAGGCGATCATCAGCCCCTCGCGCAAGCCGTGCTGCAGAATGGGGGGCAGCGTCCTCGCGGCTACCGTCGATGCGCCTCGTGTCCTGGCCAAGCGCTCTGGTCCTCTGCGGGCCTCCGCGCGCGCGGAGGCCATCCTGTGAAACCGTGGTCGTTGCGGGTAGACTGCGCCCCGCCCGCCGCAGCGGAACCACGCCGTAGTATAGGCGCATTTCGGCGCCCTGCCCTGCCCGCCCGGCACCCGACAACCGCTTCATGTCCCGGAGGAACCGCTCGCCATGGCCGACAGCATCCATCACCGCCTGATCATCCTCGGCTCGGGCCCGGCCGGCTACACGGCCGCCGTCTACGCCGCGCGCGCGAACCTCGCGCCGGCGCTGATCACGGGCATCCAGCAGGGCGGGCAGCTGATGACGACCACGGAAGTCGAGAACTGGCCGGGCGGCCACGCGCACCTGCAGGGCCCCGAACTGATGGAGGCGATGCGCGAGCATGTCACGCGTTTCGAGGCGACGATCGATCTCCGACCACATCGCGAGCACCGACCTCGCGGCGCGCCCGATCGTGCTGCGCGGCGACTCCGGCACCTACACCTGCGATGCGCTGATCATCGCCACCGGCGCCTCGGCGCGCTACCTCGGCCTGCCCTCGGAGGAAAAGTTCCTCGGGCGCGGCGTCAGCGCCTGCGCGACCTGCGACGGCTTCTTCTACCGCGGCAAGACCGTCGCCGTGATCGGCGGCGGCAATACCGCGGTCGAGGAGGCGCTGTACCTGTCGAACCTCGCGGCCAAGGTCTACGTGGTCCACCGCCGCGACGCGCTGCGCTCGGAGAAGATCCTGCAGCAGCGCCTGCTGGCGCGCGCGGCCGAAGGCAAGGTCGAGATGCTGTGGAACCACACCCTCGACGAGGTGCTGGGCGATGCCACGGGCGTCACCGGCATGCGCATCCGCTCCACCGCGGACGGCGCGACGCGCGACATCGCGCTCGAGGGCGTCTTCGTCGCCATCGGCCACTCGCCGAACACCGAAATGTTCGCCGGCCAGCTCGAGATGCACAACGGCTACATCCGCACCCGCAGCGGCCTCGAGGGCAATGCCACCGCGACCAGCGTCGAGGGCGTGTTCGCCGCCGGCGACGTGGCCGATCACGTCTACCGCCAGGCGATCACCTCGGCGGGCTTCGGCTGCATGGCGGCGCTGGACGCGGAAAAGTACCTCGACGCGCAGTAAGTCGCGCGATGCCCTCCATTCCGTGGCTCACGGCGGACGTGGAGGCATTCCCGCTGCTCGCGCGCGCGCTCGCCGAGCCCGACGGGCTGCTCGCGGCGGGCGGTGACCTCAGCCCCGCGCGGCTCATCGCCGCCTACCGCCGCGGCATCTTCCCGTGGTACGAGGAGCCGCGAGCCCATCCTGTGGTGGTCGCCGGACCCGCGCGCGGTGCTGTTTCCCGCCGAGCTGCACCTCTCGGCGCAAGCCTGCGCCGCACGCTGCGCCGGCGCCTCTACACGGTGAGCGCCGACCGCTGCTTCGCCGCGGTGATCGGCGCCTGCGCCGCGCCGCGCGCGCGCACCGCCGACACCTGGATCGGTGCCGGCATGCGCGCGGCCTATTGCGAACTGCACCGCCTCGGCCATGCCCACTCGATCGAGACCTGGCGCGACGGGGAACTGGTCGGCGGACTTTACGGGATCGCGCTCGGGCGGGTGTTCTTCGGCGAATCGATGTTCAGCCGCGCCGACGATGCCTCGAAGGTCGCGCTGGTCGCACCTCGCGCGGCAGCTGCGTGCGTGGGGCTTCGCGCTGATCGATTGCCAGCAGGATACGGCGCACATGCGCCGCCTCGGCGCGCGGACCATTGCGCGCGCGCGATTTCGCGATATATTGGACGCCAACGTGGACCTGCCGGGCCGCCCCGGCCCCTGGCACCTGGACTGGAGTGATGGCGAGGAGGCATGGGTAACTCCGTAACCCTGCTGGCGAACGTGCGCGTCTTCGCCACGTATCCGCACAACTGCAGCTACCTGGCGGGCGAGCAGGCGACGACGCTGTTCGTCGATCCGAGCACGCCGATCGACGCGCGCATCTACAGCCAGCTCTCCTACATCGGCTTTCGCCGCAGCGGCCCGCACCTCTACCGTCCGCATTGCGCCGCCTGCAACGCCTGCGTGCCGGCACGCGTGCCGGTGGAGGCGTTCGCGCCCAACCGCGGCCAGCGGCGCATCCTGGCGCGCAACGCCGACCTCGAGGCGCAGGTCGTGGATTCCATCCACAGCGATGCGCATTTCGCGCTCTACAGCCGCTACATCGAGCAGCGCCATCGCGACGGCGACATGTACCCGCCGGATCGCGAGCAGTACGACTCCTTCCTCACGCGCGAATGGGGCAGCACCAGCTTCGTCGAGTTCCGCGCCGCCGGACAGCTGCTCGCGGTCGCCGTGATGGACCGGCTCGAGAACGGGCTGTCCGCCATCTACACCTACTACGAACCCGCCGAGGAGAAGCGCAGCCTGGGCAGCTACGTGATCCTGTGGCAGATCGAGCGCGCGCGCGAGCTCGCCCTGCCGGCGGTCTACCTCGGCTACTGGATCCGCAACTGCCGCAAGATGAACTACAAGACGCGATTCCGCCCGATCGAGCTGCTCGCCAACGGCCACTGGGTGCGCGTCGACTGAGTCGCGCCGGCACCCGCGGCACGGATTTGGGCAAAAGTATGCCGGCTCGCCGTTCCGGACCGTTCCCGCTTTGCTTCCGCCCCGTCGATAAGGCAGAATGCCGCGGCCTGATTTTTACCTGAGTGGCTCTGGATGGCGAAAGAAGACGTGTTGGAAATGGAAGGCGAGGTGGTCGACACCCTGCCGAATACGACGTTCCGGGTGCGCCTCGAGAACGGGCACATCGTGACCGCGCACATCAGCGGCAAGATGCGCAAGCACTACATCCGCATCCTCACCGGCGACAAGGTCAAGGTCGAACTGACCCCCTACGACCTCAGCAAGGGCCGCATCACCTTCCGCGAGCGCTGAGCCTCGCGCGCCCGCAGGTCCGGTTTCAACCGGACATTGTCCGGATAAATCCGGACCCACGGACGCTCGGAGCTACGGGCGCTCCACCTGCAGCGCCAGTCCGTCGCCCTCCACGGTGACATGCACGACGCCGGGCCGGTGCTCGAGCTCGCCGAACAGCAGGATCTCGGCGAGCGGCTTCTTGATGTACTCCTGGATCACGCGCGCCATCGGCCGCGCGCCCATCTTCTCGTCGTAACCCTTGGCGACCAGCCAGTCCTGCGCCGCCTCGTCGATCTCGATGCGCACCTTGCGCTCGGCGACCTGCGCCTCGAGCTCGGCGAGGAACTTGCGCACCACCGAGCGCACCACCTCGGGGCTCAGCGCGCCGAACTGGATGATGCTGTCGAGCCGGTTGCGGAACTCCGGCGTGAACACCTTCTTCACGGCCTCGAGCCCGTCGGTGCTGTTGTCCTGCTCGGTGAAGCCGATCGAGCGGCGGCTCAGCATCTCGGCGCCGGCATTCGTGGTCATGATCAGCACGGTGTTGCGGAAATCCGCCTTGCGGCCGTTGTTGTCGGTGAGCGTGCCGTGGTCCATCACCTGCAGCAGCAGGTTGAACACCTCCGGGTGCGCCTTCTCGATCTCGTCGAGCAGCAGCACGCAGTGCGGGTGCTTGGTGACCGCATCGGTCAGCAGCCCGCCCTGGTCGAAGCCCACGTAGCCGGGCGGCGCGCCGATCAGCCGCGACACCGTGTGGCGCTCCATGTACTCGGACATGTCGAAGCGGATCAGCTCGAGGCCCAGCGTCTTCGCGAGCTGGCGGCTCGCCTCGGTCTTGCCGACCCCGGTGGGACCGGCGAACAGGAAGCAGCCGATCGGCTTCTCCGCGTTCTTGAGGCCGGCACGCGAGAGCTTGATCGAGGTCGCGAGCGCGTCCATCGCCTCGTCCTGCCCGAACACCACCGTGCTTGAGGTCGGCGTCCAGCGTGCGCAGCGATTCCTTGTCCGAGGCCGAGACGCTGCGCGGCGGGATGCGCGCGATCTTCGCGACGATCTCCTCGACTTCCTTCACGCCGATGACCTTCTTGCGCCGCGACTCCGGCTGCAGGCGCTGGTAGGCGCCGGCCTCGTCGATGACGTCGATGGCCTTGTCGGGCAGGAAGCGGTCGGTGATGTAGCGGTTCGGCGAGCTCGGCGGCGACCTGGAGCGCCTTCGTGCTGTAGCGCAGCCCGTAGTGCTCCTCGAAGCGCGAGCGCAGGCCCTTCAGGATCTCGACGGTCTCGGCGACGCTGGGCTCGCCGACGTCGATCTTCTGGAAGCGGCGGCTGAGCGCGCGGTCCTTGTCGAACACGCCGCGGTATTCCTGGAACGTGGTCGAGCCGATGCAGCGGATGTCGCCGGAGCTCAGCAGCGGCTTCAGCAGGTTGGAGGCATCCATCACCCCGCCCGAGGCAGCGCCCGCGCCGATGATCGTGTGGATCTCGTCGATGAACAGGATCGCGTGCTTCTTGCGCTTCAGCTCCGCAAGCAGTCCCTTGAAGCGCTTCTCGAAATCGCCGCGGTACTTGGTGCCCGCGAGCAGCGAGCCCAGGTCCAGCGAATAGACCACGCTGGAGCGCAGCACGTCGGGCACCTCGCCGTCGACGATGCGCTTGGCCAGACCCTCGGCGATCGCGGTCTTGCCGACGCCGGACTCGCCGACCAGCAGCGGGTTGTTCTTGCGCCGGCGCGCCAGGATCTGCGCCACGCGCTCGAGCTCCACGCCGCGCCCCACCAGCGGGTCGATGCGCCCGGCGCGGGCCTCGTCGTTGAGGTTGGTGGCGAAGCTCTGCAGCGGGCTGGCCTCGCCTTCCTGCCCCTGCTGCTGCTCCTCCTCGCCCGGCTCGCCCCCGCCGGGACGCGGGGTGTCGGAGACCTTGGAAATGCCATGGGTGATGTAGTTGACGACGTCGATGCGCGCGATGTTCTGCTTCTTCAGCAGGTACACCGCCTGGCTCTCCTGTTCGCTGAACAGCGCGACCAGCACGTTGGCGCCGGTGACCTCGTTGCGGCCCGAGGACTGCACGTGGAACACCGCGCGCTGCAGCACGCGCTGGAAGCCGAGCGTCGGCTCGGTCTCGCGCTCGGCGTCGTCCTCGGGAATGACCGGCGTGGTGGTCTCGACGAATTCCGCGAGCTCGCCGCGCAGCTGGATCATGTCCGCGCCGCAGGCCCGCAACACCTTGCCCGCGGCATCGTTGTCGAGCAGCGCGAGCAGCAGGTGCTCGACGGTCATGAACTCGTGTCGCCTGGCCCGCGCCCCCTTGAAGGCGGCGTTGAGATTAAGCTCCAGGTCCTTGCTCAGCATGACAAACCTCCGGCAGCAACTGCAGCTCCGATTTCAGCATAGACCAGAAAGTCCGCGACGTGGCGCCTGCTCATGGCGCATCCCCCGCGGCTTCGATTTCGCACAGCAGCGGGTGCTGGTTCTCGCGCGCGTAGCGGTTGACCTGCATCGCCTTGGTCTCGGCGATGTCGCGCGTGTAGATGCCGCAGACCGCCCGACCCTGGGTGTGCACGGTCAACATGACCTGGGTGGCCTTTTCCCGCCCCATGCCGAAGAACAGCTGCAGCACCTCGACCACGAACTCCATCGGCGTGTAGTCGTCGTTGATCATCACCACCTGGTACATCGGCGGCTGTTTCAGTTCGGGCTTCGCCTCCTGCAGCGCAAGGTCGCCATCACCCTTGGGGGCGCCCTTGCCGCCGCGCGAGGCCAGTCGGATGTTCATGGCGAAAATCTGGTTCATGGCCGCTTTGCGTAACTTCATACGTTCACAGAATGTTTCACGGATCACGGTCGCGCACAAGTGGCGAACCGCGCGGTGCAACGGCGCCGCCGCCCACGGCTTGACTATTGGATTGCGTGTCGTTTAAAACGCTCCCCATGCCGCCGTGCACCAGCCATGGACGGCAGGAACATAACGACAACAATCCGCCGGCCCGTCCAGGGCAGCGAGGACCAGAGTCATGCGTACTGGTATCGTCAAGTGGTTCAACAACGCCAAGGGCTACGGCTTCATCCTGCCGGACGAGGGAAGCACCGACGTGTTCGCCCACTATTCCGCCATCCGGATGGAAGGCTACAAGACACTCAAGGCTGGCCAGACCGTGCGTTTCGAGGTGGAAGCCGGACCGAAGGGCATGCACGCGATCGCCATCGAGGCGCTGGAAGCGCTGGAGGAAGCCGCGGCGATGCTGATGAAATGAGGCGGGACCGGCCGCGCCGGGCGGCGCGGCCGGTCCCCCCGGCTCAGGCCATGTGCTTGACGATGGCGTCGCCGAATTGCGAGCACTTCAGCAGGGTCGCCCCTTCCATCAGACGCTCGAAGTCGTAGGTCACCGTCTTCGCCTGGATCGCCCCGTTCATGCCGGTGATGATCAGGTCGGCGGCCTCGTTCCAGCCCATGTGGCGCAGCATCATCTCGGCCGACAGGATCAGCGAACCGGGGTTCACCTTGTCCTGGCCCGCGTACTTCGGCGCCGTGCCGTGGGTGGCTTCGAACAGGGCCACGGTATCGCTCAGGTTCGCGCCCGGCGCGATGCCGATGCCGCCGACCTGCGCCGCCAGCGCGTCGGAGAGGTAGTCGCCATTCAGGTTCAGCGTGGCGATCACGCTGTACTCGTCCGGACGCAGCAGCACCTGCTGCAGCATCGCGTCGGCGATCACGTCCTTGATGACGATGTCCTTGCCGGTCTTCGGATTGCGCACCTTCACCCACGGGCCGCCGTCGAGCAGCTCGCCGCCGAACTCCGACTGCGCCAGCGCGTAGCCCCACTCCTTGAAGCCACCCTCGGTGAACTTCATGATGTTGCCCTTGTGCACGATGGTGACCGAGGGCAGATCCTGGTCGATCGCGTACTGGATCGCGCGGCGCACCAGGCGCTCGGTGCCTGCCTTGGACACCGGCTTGATGCCGATGCCGCAGTTCTCGGGGAAGCGGATCTTGGTGACGCCCATTTCCTCGCGCAGGAACCTGATCACCTTGTCGGCGTCGGCCGAGCCGGCCTTCCACTCGATGCCGGCGTAGATGTCTTCGGAGTTCTCGCGGAAGATCACCATGTTGGTCTTGCCGGGCTCGCGCACCGGCGAGGGCACGCCGCTGAACCAGCGCACCGGGCGCAGGCAGACGTAGAGGTCGAGCTCCTGGCGCAGCGCCACGTTCAGCGAACGGAAGCCGCCGCCCACCGGCGTGGTCAGCGGACCCTTGATCGAGACCACGTATTCGCGGATGGCCTCCAGCGTCTCGGCGGGGAACCAGTCGCCGTCGTAGAGCTCGGCGGCCTTCTCGCCGGTGTAGATTTCCATCCAGCTGATCTTGCGCTTGCCGCCGTAGGCCCTGGCCACCGCCGCATCAACGACCTTCAGCATGGCCGGCGTGATATCGACGCCGATCCCGTCGCCCTCGATGAACGGAATAACCGGATTGTTGGGGACGTTCAGCGAATAGTCCGCGTTGACGGTGATCTTTTCGCCTTGTGCTGGTACCTTGATGTGCTTGTACGCCATTGTCTGCTCCAGTGAAGTGGCCAGGGAATGAATAGCCGGTCTCTTTCGAGGCGCGGCAGTATACCATCGCTTCCCCGCGCTGGAGCGCCCCCGGACGGACAGCGAACGAGCCAGCCCGCGTGCCCGATGTGATCCTGTTCAACAAGCCCTGGGGCGTGCTGAGCCAGTTCAGCGACCGCGAGGGACGCCGCACGCTGGCCGATTTCGTGCAGGCGCCCGGTTTCCGGCCGGCAGGGCGGCTCGACTACGACTCCGAGGGGTTGCTCGTACTCTGCGACGACGGCGCACTGCAGGCGCGCATCACCTCGCCGCGCTTCAAGCTGCCCAAGACCTACCTGGTTCAGGTCGAGGGCGAGATCAGCGATGCGGCACTCGTGCAACTGCGCCGGGGCGTGGTGCTGAACGATGGCCCGACGCGGCCGGCCGGGGCCGAGCACATCGCCGCCCCGCCGCTGTGGGAGCGCGATCCCCCGGTGCGCTTTCGCGCCAGCATCCCCGACCTCGTGGCTCAGCCTCACGCTCACCGAGGGCCGCAACCGCCAGGTGCGGCGCATGACGGCCGCGGTCGGCTTCCCGACGCTGCGCCTGGTGCGCTGGCGCATCGGCCCCTGGAGCCTGGCGGGGCTGGCGAGCGGCGCCTGGCGGCGCGAGCCGGTCAGCCTGCCCGCGGAGGCGAAAAAAACCACGGAACGCCCTGCCCCGCGCCGCCCGCGCCGGCGGCTATAATGCGCGCCTTTTGACGGGACCCGACGATGAGCGACCAGCACGCGCAATGGATGCCGCACGTCACCGTGGCCACGGTGGTGTTCCGCGACGGCCGCTACCTGCTGGTCGAGGAGATCGCCGACGGCCGCCGGGTGCTGAACCAGCCCGCGGGTCACCTGGAGCCGAACGAGACGCTGGTCGAGGCCGCGCGGCGCGAGACCCTCGAGGAGACCGGCTGGGACGTCGCGATCGAGGCATTGCTGGGCGCCAGCCTGTTCACCAGCGCGCAGACCGGCGTCAGCTACTTTCGCACCAGCTTCCTGGCGCGTGCCGTGCACCATCACGTCGAGCGCGCGCTCGACGCCGAGATCGTCGCTCCGCGCTGGCTGAGCTACGAGGAGATACTCGCCGAGCGCGCGCGCCTGCGCAGCGAGTCGGTGCTGGCGACCATCGAGCAGCACCGCGCCGGGCACCGCTTCCCGCTGCACTATTTCTATCCGCACGCCCCATGAGCCGGGGCGAGCGCGTCATCGTCGGCATCTCGGGCGGCGTCGATTCGGCGGTCTCGGCGCTGCTGCTGCGCGAGCAGGGCTACGCGGTCGAAGGCCTGTTCATGAAGAACTGGGACGAGGACGACGGTACCGAGTACTGCACCGCGAAGGCCGATCTCGCCGACGCCGAGGCCGTGTGCGCGCTGCTCGGCATCCGCCTGCACACGGCCAATTTCGCCGCTGAATACTGGGACAACGTGTTCGAGCACTTCCTGGCCGAGTACCGCGCCGGACGCACCCCCAATCCCGACGTGCTGTGCAACCGCGAGATCAAGTTCAAGGTTTTCGTCGAGTACGCCGAGGCGCTGGGTGCGACGCGCATCGCCACCGGGCACTACGCGCGCATGGCGCTCGTCGACGGCCGCGCGCGGCTGCTCAAGGGCCTCGATGCCGGCAAGGACCAGAGCTACTTCCTGCACGCGGTGCCCGGCGAGCAGCTGGCCAAGTGCCTGTTCCCGGTCGGCGAGCTGCCCAAGGCCGAGGTGCGGCGCATCGCGCGCGAGCACGCCTTCCCGATCGCCGCCAAGAAGGACAGCACCGGCATCTGCTTCATCGGCGAACGGCGCTTCGGCGACTTCCTGCGCCGCTACCTGCCGGCGCAGCCGGGGGTCATGAAGAGCGTCGACGGCGAGCTGCTCGGCGAGCACCACGGCCTGATGTACTACACGATGGGCCAGCGCCAGGGACTCGGCATCGGCGGTCGTCGCGACCACGCCGAGGAGCCGTGGTACGTGGTCGACAAGGACCTCGCGAACAACGCGCTGATCGTCGCCCAGGGCAGCGAGCACCCGGCGCTGCGCCACCGCGCGCTCGGCTGCGGGCAGCTGCACTGGATCGGCCCGCCGCCCGCGCCGACACCGCTGCGCCTGCACGCCAAGATCCGCTACCGCCAGGCCGACCAGGCGTGCACGCTGCACGCCGCACCCGGCGGGCGCTGGCGCGTGGAATTCGACCAGCCGCAGCGTGCGGTGACGCCCGGGCAGTACGTCGTGTTCTACGACGGCGACTGCTGCCTCGGCGGCGGCGTCATCGAGGAGCGTTTCGCATGAGCGCCGCCGACGCCGCGCGCTCGCAGGCGATCGCGCTCGCCGCCGTGCTCGAGTGCGCGATCCTGGTCGACCAGCTCGCGCGCACCGGTGCCGCCCCCGCCGAGGAGATGCGCGCGCTGACCGACAGCCTGTTCCGCGTCGAATGGGATGCCGTGGAAGAGGTGTTCGGCGGCATCGGCAATCTCGCCCGAGGGCTGCAGCAGCTCGAGGCGATGGTCGCGCAGGTCCCGGGCGGCGAGCAGGGTCCGGTGCTGCGCTACGCGATGTCGCTGCTGCATCTGGGCAAGCGGCTTTCGCGCGACCGCGAGCGTCTCGCGATCATCCGCTCCCGCCTGCAGCACACGGGGCTGAAGTCCGAGCACTTCGCGACCAGCTACGACGAGCTCGCCGCCAGCATGGCCGCGATCTACCAGGACACCATCAGCACCTACCGCTTCCGCATCCAGGTCGCGGGCAGCGCGCAGCACCTGCAGGACGAGCGCGTCGCGGCGCGCGTCCGCGCCCTGCTGCTCGCGGGCGTGCGCGCCGCGGTGCTGTGGCGCTTCGTCGGCGGCAACCGGCTGGGACTGCTGCTCGGCCGCGGCCGGCTGCGCGAGGCCTGCCGCGCGCTGCGCCGCGAACCGTCCGCTTTGTAGGTCCGCTTTCAAGCGGACATTGTCCGGATGAATCCGGACCTACCACGGACAATGTCCGGATGAATCCGGACCTGCGCAGCATGCGTTATCATCCACCACGACACGCGCGCTGCGGCGCGCCGCACCCAGGGAACACCATGCAGCTCAGCGAACTCAGCGCCATTTCCCCCCTCGACGGCCGCTACGGCGCCAGGACGGCGACCCTGCGCCCGATCTTCAGCGAATTCGGCCTGATCCGCTTTCGCGTGCTGGTCGAGGTGCGCTGGCTGCAGCGCCTCGCCGCGCTGCCGGGCGTGCCGGAATTCGGCCCCTTCGACGCCACGACGTCCGCCGCGCTCGATGCGATCGCCGCCGGCTTCGCGCTGGCCGACGCCGAGCGCGTCAAGGCCATCGAGGCCACCACCAACCACGACGTGAAGGCGGTCGAGTATTTCCTCAAGGAGCGCATCGGCGCGATCCCGGGCGCGGCCGCCGGACTCGAGTTCGTGCACTTCGCCTGCACCTCGGAAGACATCAACAACCTGAGCCATGCGCTGATGGTGAACGCGGCGCGCGCCGAGGTCATGCTGCCGGCGATGGACCGCATCATCGAGGCGCTGGCCGTGATGGCCGAGGACTGGGCCGCGGTGCCCCTGCTCTCGCGCACGCACGGCCAGCCAGCGACGCCCTCGACGATGGGCAAGGAAATCGCGAACGTGGCCTATCGGCTGCACCGTCAGCGCCAGCAGGTCGCCGGCGTGCGGCTGCTCGGCAAGATCAACGGCGCGGTCGGCAACTACAACGCGCATCTCGCGGCCTACCCCGAGGTGGACTGGGAGGCGAACGCGCGCGATTTCGTCACCTCGCTCGGGCTCGACTGGAACCCCTACACCACGCAGATCGAACCGCACGACTGCCTCGCCGAACTGTTCGCGGCGATGGCGCGCTTCAACACCATCCTGCTCGACTTCGCGCGCGACGTCTGGGGCTACATCTCGATCGGCTACTTCCGCCAGCGCACCAGGGCCGGCGAAGTGGGCTCCTCGACGATGCCGCACAAGGTCAACCCGATCGACTTCGAGAACGCCGAGGGCAACCTCGGCCTCGCGAACGCGGTGTTCGGACACCTGATCGAGAAGCTGCCGATCTCGCGCTGGCAGCGCGACCTCACGGATTCCACGGTGCTGCGCAACCTCGGCGTCGCCTTTGCGCAGAGCCTGATCGCCTATGAGGCCGCGCTGAAGGGTATCGGCAAGCTGGAGCTCGACGCGACGCGCCTGCTCGCCGACCTCGACGCCAACTGGGAGGTGCTGGCCGAGCCGATCCAGACCGTGATGCGTCGCTACGCGGTGCCGGAGCCCTACGAGAAGCTGAAGGCGCTGACGCGCGGCCAGCGCCTCGGCGCCGCCGGGATGCGCGCCTTCATCGACGGACTCGACATCCCGCTCGAGGCGAAGCGCAGCCTGGCGGAGCTGACGCCGGCGAGCTACATCGGCAATGCCGCCGCGCAGGCGCAGCGCATCCGCGACCACCTGAAAGGCTGAGGCGACGACCATGGTGCGACCGAAAAGCGAGGGACGCGTCGAGATCGAGGCCAGCGGCGACCAGGCCGAGGCGCTGTGCGAGTTGGTCCGGGGCGCGCAGCACATCGTGCGCATCTTCAGCGACTGCCTCAGCCCGCAGCTCTTCGACCACGCCGGGCTCGCCGGCGAGCTGTCGCGCGTGGCACGCCAGGGTCGCGCCTGCGAGGTGCGCATCCTGATCAAGGACAGCCAGTTCCTGACGCGGCGAACGCACCGCATCGGCGCCCTGCACCAGCGCCTGGTGTCCTCCGTACTGCTGCGCAAGCTGACGTACTGCCCCGACCACTACGTGGCGAACTACGTGCTGGTCGACGACGGCGGGATCTTCTTCGTCCCCAACGAGGACGACAAGGTGTGCTTCTGGAACCGCGACGACCGCGCGCTGGTGAAGCACTACACCGGGCAGTTCGACGACCTCTGGCACAGGAGCAGCCCCGACCCGGAGCTGCGCTTCATGCCGATGTAACCAAGGGAGACCGACAACGTGTCGCAGGAAATCTGGCAACGGGCCGCGCAGAAACTCATCGCGTTCCACAAGGAGGCGGAACAGCGCAACGAGTGGACCTTCTTCGTCGACGAGATGTACGCGCGCGGGTGCGTCTACATCTGCGAATACGCCGGGACCATGCGCGTGTGCGCCAACGGCATCGACGAGATCAAGGCCACCCACTACGGCCGCGACATGCAGCGCGGCTGGGAAGGCTGGACCTTCCCCTACCTCGACGTCTACGTCGGCAACGGGGGGCGCGTGGTGACGCACTGGATGAACCGCGGCCCGGGCAAGCGGCCCGACGGCTCCTGGTTCGAAACGCCCGGCATCTCGTTCATCACCTTCAACGGCGAGGGCAGGATCACCGCGCAGTTCGACGTGTTCGACCTGGCCCACCAGATGCACCTGTGCGACGAGCTCGAGACGCACGGCCTGCTCTCGGCCGAACTGAAGCAGAACTGGGTGATCCCGATGAAGAGCAAGCTGATCGCCATGCTGCAGGCGAACATGTCCTAGCGCCGGCGGCCGCCGCGTGGAAAGGGGATCACCCGCGACTCGCCGGGACCGCCCGGTTCGCCGCCCTCGCCCTTCTCGTCGAGCATCTCGCCCATTTCGAGGATCAGCGACTCGGACACTTCGGCGGTGATGAAGTGGTAGAAGCAGCTGCGGCACATGCGCACGCGCCGCGACCAGTTGCTCTGCGGTCTCGCACGCACTACGTGGCGCTGCTGGGGCGCCAGCCCGGGTTGCGCGAGCGTGACCGCATCGCAGCGGCGCAGCGCGCGGCAGCTCGGGCAATACATCGGCGTACCCCCCGACTCCGCCATCACCTCCGGGCTCACGCTGAAATGCAGCTCGCGCCGCAGCGCCCGGCCATCGAACTGCTGGCTCACCAGCGCCCGGAAACCGCCGTTACGATCGCAGCGGATGCGCGTCTGCACCAACGCCGTCGTGATCGTGCGGTTGCGCCGCATACGCTGCATTCCCCCTACGGTCCGACCAGCCGCAGGTGGCTGCCGCTCGCGCCCGGTTCCACCACCACCTGCACGTCCATCTGCTGCTTCAGTTCGGGCACGTGCGAGATGATGCCCACCATGCGTCCGCTCGCCTGCAGGTCGATCAGCGTGCGGATCGCGAGGTCCAGCGCATCGGCATCCAGGCTGCCGAAGCCCTCGTCGATGAACAGCGTATCCAGCCGTATGCCGCCCGAGTGCGCCTGCACCACATCCGACAGTCCGAGCGCCAACGCCAGCGCGGCCATGAAACTCTCGCCTCCGGAAAGCGTGGCCACCGAGCGCACGCGGCCGGTGTAGGCATCCTCGACGTCGAGTTCGAGTCCCGACTTGCTGCGCGCGTCGCGCACCTCCTCGCGCCGCGACAGCTGGTAGCGGCCGCGGCTCATCACGCGCAGCCGGTGCCCGGCCTCGACCAGCACCTCGTCGAGCAGCACGCTGAGCACGAAGCGCTGCAGGCTGAGGTTGTAGGCGTTGCCACCGTTGGCGACACGCGCGAGGCGCCCCACCACCGCGTACTCGGCCTCCAGCGCGGCCTGCTCCGCGAGCAACTGCGCGAGCGCCTGCTGCGCCTTCTCCAGCGTGGCCCGGCGATCGGCCAGCACCCGTACGTCACCGACGGCCGCATCCCGTGCCTCGCGCGCCGCGAGTTCCGCCTGCTCCAGCGCCGGCAACAGCGGCCTCACTGCGCCCGCGATGGCGCTGGCGCTGTCCTCGAACGCGCGCCGCCCCAGCAGCAGCGCGTTCTCCCAGTCACGGATGCCCTGCTCCACCCGCTGCAGTTCCTCGGGCTCGAGCAGCGCCTGCCGGAATGCCGCCGTATCCGCGAAAGGGCTAGCCGCGAGAAGTTGCTGCCAGGCCGCATTGGCCTCCTGCAGCGCTGTCGCCGCGCGCTGCGCCTCGTCACGCCTGCCGGCGGCTTCCACTTGTGCACCGGCGAGGCTCTCGCGCGCGCCCTGATGCGCCAGAGCTGCCGCCTTGATGCTCCCATCGAGTCGCGTCACCGCCGCCTCTGTCACGCGCAGCGCTTCAGCCACTGCGCCGGGCGCGCGCAGTGCGTCGGGCAGTTGGCGCTGCTGCGCCTCGAGCGAGGCCTGCGCCACCGCTTGCGTTTGCGCGGCAGCCTGCGCCGCCGCTCGCGAGGACTCCCGGGCATCCGCAAGACGCGTGGCCTGCCCGAGGCGCTCATGGCGCACGAGATCCGCTTCGCGCAGCTCGGCCTGCGCCACGCCATAGGCCTGCACATCGGCGCGCAGTGTCGCTGCCTGCTGTTCGAGCGCCGCCAGCGGCGCCGTGGCGTGATCGCCCAGCTCGAGCCGCAGCCGCGCCAGCGTTGTCTCCAGCACCGCGATGGCATCGTCACTGCGCGCGAGCTCGAGTCGCGCCGCCTCGTGCGCCTGCCGCGCCGTCTCTTCCGCTTCGCGCGCGGCATCGAGCGTCGCCTGCGCCGGAACCGCGTGCGCGCGCGCGGCGGGCGCGGGATGCGCGGTGCTGCCGCACACCGGACACGGCACGCCGTCCTGCAGCTCGCGCGCCAGTACCGCTGCCTGCCCGGCCTGCCAGTCCCGGTGCAGGGCGCGCACGGTTTCGCTCGCCTGCCGCTGTGTGATGAGCGCATCGGCCAGCCGCCGCGCGGCCTCTTCGCGCGCCGCGCACTGTGACTGCTGCGTGGCCGTCAATTCTTCCTGCCGCCGGCGGGCGCCCAGCAGCACGGCGCAGCGCTCGCTCGCGAGCGGCGCACCCGCCAGCGACTCGGTGCGCTGGCGCAGGGCAGCGATGCGCGCATCGAGCCCGGCCAGTTCCTGCGCGGCAGCCTCGTGCGCGGCGCGCGCCGCTTCCTGCGCCGCCTCGGACCGCGCGCGTTCGCCGCGACACTCGCGCAGCGACGCTTCATGCTGTTGCAGCGCGACAGCAACGGACGCCAGCGGGCGCAGCAGCGCCAGTTCGTCACGCACACGCGCGAGTTCCGCCTCCTGCGCGGCGGCTGCGCGCCAGGCAACCTCCGCGTACTCGCTTGCCTCGACCGCGCGTGCCAGCGCCGCCTCCGCCTGCCGCAGGCGCTCGGCGGCGAGTTCGTGATCGCGCGCACGCTGCACCACGGTCTCGTGATGCGGTGCCAGCGCGCGCGCGGCAGCCGCCGCCCCGGCGCGCGCGCGTTCGGCGCAGCGCACCGGCTCTTGGGCCGCGATCCGTTCCAGCTCGTCGCGCGCGCGGTCGTGCGCCACGAAGCGCTGCTCGAGCTGGCGCGCCGCTTCCAGCGCTCGCTGCGCCTCGCCGTGGCGCGCGACGGCGGCATCGCGCGCTGTTTGCGCGGCCGCGATCCGCGCGAGGAGATCGTCCGCTGCCGTCGCCAACGCGTCGGCCGATTCCAGTCCGCTCGCCTGCAGCAGGCCGCGGCGCCGCTCGCCAAGGCGCTCGACCTCGCTACCGAGGGCGCTGGCGCGATCCTTCAGTGCGCGCTCGAGGCGCGCATATACATGGGTCTGGAACAGCTGCTGGAAGATCTCCTCGCGCTCCTGCGAGGGCGCCAGCAGCAGTTCGCGGAACCTGCCCTGCGGCAGCACCATCACCTGGCGGAACTGGTCGGCGCTCAGACCCGTGAGCTCCATCACGCGCTGGTTCGCTTCGCCGACCTTGCGCGGCACCAGGTTGCGCGCGCTGCCGTCGGCGCCGAGTTCGTCGAGCTGCGCCTCGGCCTTGTGCTGCGTCGTGCCCTCGCCGCGCGCTTTCGGCCGCTCCTGGTCGGGCACGCGGCGGATGCGATAGTGCTTGCCCGCGAGCGCGAACTCGAAGCTGATCTCGGTCAGCGTCTGCGCCCCCGCGTGGTGCGAGCGCATCTCCGCACCCTGGCGTTCGCCGCCGGTGGTCTCGCCATAGAGCGCGAAGCAGATTGCATCGAGGATGCTGGTCTTGCCGGCGCCGGTGGGACCGTTGATCAGGAACAGCGGGTTCTCGCCAAGGCGGCGAAAATCGATGCTCTCGGTGCCGGCGAAGGGACCGAAGGCGGTCATGCTGAGCGTGAGCGGGCGCATCTCAGGGCTCCGCGCCGCGGTGGAGGCGTTCCAGCAGTGCCGCGACGACGGCCTCGCCGGCATCGTCGAGCGCCTCGCCGCTCATCTGCCGGAAAAAATCGCGGAACATCGGCAGCTCGCCCTCGCGCAGGCGTTCGCGGTCCGGCGCGCGGCGCTCGCCTGCTTGCGCCAGCGCCGGCCGCTCGAGGTGCAGCACGTTCGGGTAGACCGTGCGCAGCTTGCCCATCGGATCGAGAATCGCGTGGCGATCCTGCAGGCGCACCAGCAGGTAGTCCGCCGCGGCGGGATCGCGACGGCCCTGTTCGAGCAGCGCCTCGAGCGCGCCCTCCAGCACGCGCAGATCGTGGCGCGGGCACAACGCAACCTGCTCGACGGTGCAGGCGCCGTGCGCGTCCATGTCGACCAGCGTCACCGATTTGCGCTGGTTCTCCTCCGAGAACGAATACTTCAGGATCGAGCCCGAGTAGCGCAGGTGCTGCGCGCCGCGCGCCTGCGGGCCGTGCAGATGGCCGAGCGCGACGTAATCGAAACCCGCGAAGCAGTCCGCCGGCACCGTTTCCACCCCGCCGATCGACAGCGGGCGCTCCGACTCGCAGGCGGCGAAACCGTCGAGGAAACAGTGGGCGATCAGCACGCTGCGGCGGCTGTCGCCGTTGTGTGCGCGGAAGCGTGCGGTGAGCGCGCGCATCGCCTGCTCGTGGCCCTGCACCTCGAGGCCAAGCTCGCTGCGCACCGTTGCCGGCTCCGCGTAAGGCAAGGGGTAGAACGCCACCGGACCGTGCGCGTCCTGCAGTATCACGGGCGCGGGTTCCGGCCCGAGCGGACCGCTGATGTGCACGCCGGCGCGCGCCAGCTGCCGCGCCCCGAAGCCCAGGCGCTCGGCGCCGTCGTGGTTGCCGGCGATCAGGATCAGCGGCACGCCGCACTCCGCGCTCAGGCGGTGCACCACCTCGTCGAGCAACTGCACCGCCTCGGCAGGCGGCACCGAACGGTCGTAGATGTCACCGGCAACCAGCACCACCTCGACGGCGCGCTCGCGCACGATCGCGATGATCTGCTCCAGCACATGACGCTGGTCCTCGAGCAGCGAGACGTTGTGGAATTGTCGCCCCAGGTGCCAATCCGAGGTATGCAGCATCCGCATCGCTCAGCCGCCCCCCGAAAAGGGGACGGAGGGATTATTTTTTGTACAGCGTCCGATCAAAATTAAATCCCTCCGTCCCCTTTTTGGGCGTACAGGAATCGATGCATGCAGTTGAGGGAGTACCAAGCTTCGCGCCGACACGCGCCCCCCCGATCGCAGTGTCGACGAGTGCCGCCCCACTTTCCAGCCTCCGCACCTCCGAAAAGGGGACCGCAAAGGGGACGGAGGGATTACATCTTGATCAGCGCCCGCAAAAGCCATTCCTTCCGGAGGTTCTCTGCGCAGTACCCGCTCCCGTATCAGTTGTCGAAGCGCAGGTGCCGCTGATCCTTGCGCGGCCGGCCGCGCGCCAGCTGCCCGGGCCGCTGGCCCGCAAGTTTTGCGAGCGTCGTGGCGAAAGCGGTCGAACCCACGGGTTGGCAGTAATGCACCGCGGCACGAATCGCGCCGATACGCTCGGGGCCGAGCGCATCCGCGAACAGCGACCGGTAGACACTCAAACGCCGTTCACCCTCCTCGGCCAACCCCAAATAGACCGCATGCGGAACCAGCCAGTCCGCCGTCACACCCCAGGCATTGCTCTGGTGACTGGACCAGCGCCAGTCTTGCGGGCGCGCCACCAGCCCCGCGCGCACCGGGTTGAGCTCGATGTAGCGGTAACACGCCAGCAGGTAGCTCTCGGCATCCACCGCGCCGGCCTTGTGCCGGCCCTCCCACAGCGTGCCGGTGCGCTCGTACTTGCGGTTGATGCACTGTGCGTAGCGACTTCCCAGCACGCGCATCGCACGGGAAATGCCGTCGCTGTCGCGGGGCGTGACGAGCAAGTGAACGTGATTGCTCATCAGCACGTAGGCATGGACGCCCACGCCATAGCGAGCACAACTGTCCTCGAGCAGGTCGAGATAGAGCCCGCGATCGTGATCGTCACCGAAACAGGCCTGGCGATTGTTGCCGCGCTGGATCACGTGATACGCGACGTCGCCAACGTACATCCTTGCACGCCGTGGCATAAGCAACTCCGTTTGCTCATCGAAAGGCGCGTTCAGTGTGTCACTGCCGCGCGGGGATGCCAAGCACCCGCGCGACACGCCCCACGCGAAGCAAACCGATCACCGGCGCGTACCCCGGAAGACGTGAGCATCGACTCACGCCCCGCTACGCGTGAGCGACCGATTCCGAGGCCGCTGGTCGAAATTAAATCCCTCCGTCCCCTTTTTGGGAGCGGAAAAAGTGGCGCGCGCCGGCGGCGGTCCAGTTGTCGTGATCCTCGCCAAACGCGGTGCACCCGTCGAAGCGCCATTCGGTGAGGCAGTTCCAGGTGAACAGGTTGGGATTCAGGTGCAGCCCGATCCGGTTCAGGCAGCGCCCTTCGGCACGCAGCTCGCGCCCGAGTTCGTCACGCGCCTCGATCAGCACATGCACGGGCGCGCGCGTCGTCGGGTCGCGCGCCAGCACCGTGCGCTTGCCGCCCGCCAGCCGCGCGAACTGCCCGTCGCGCAGGTAATAGCCGTGGATGCCGACGCACTCCTCGGCCACGAAGGCCATGCTGATCATGTGGAACGCGTGGGTCTCGTCGGCCGTCGCGTAGCTGTAGCCGCCGCGCACCGCCCCGGTGCCGTGCATGTCGACGCCGAACTGCGAGCGCACGCTCCAGGAGCGGTCACGCATGCCATAGCTATCGACGGGGATGACTTCGCTGCCGATGCGGATCGTGCCGCGGTAGCGGCCCGCGTGCTCGTAATGCCCGCCCTGCAGGTAATTGGGCGCGCAGATCGCGGTGAACTCCAGGTCGATGGCAACTTCGTCGGCGTCGGGATCGCGGTACTTCAGTTCGTAACGGCGCAGCGCCTCGGTGCAACGGATGCTGACGCCGTTGGCGAGCTGGATGTCGTCCAGATCCTGCGCCGGAATCGGCAGGTGCCAGAAATTCTTCCCGAACACGATCGTGTGCGGTTCGTGCCCGCAGTCGTCCCAGAGGTAGACGCCCGCCGCATACACACCCTGGTTGGGCTGGAAGAACGGATAGATCTGCCCCGACAGCCGTCGCTCCGGCACCGCGAAGGTGAACCAGCAGGTCTCGGCCCAGTACGGACTGTCGCTCGTCGGCGCGTGGAAGCGGTCGTCGGGATGAAAACTCATGATCGAGTCCCTCCGTCCCCTAGCCGGGCGAGGGCGCCGGGGGCGGCGCCGCGGTGCGCGCAGGGCGTGTGCTCAGGGCTTGATCTCGATCGGCGTGCCGACCGGCACGGTGTGCCAGAGCTCGTCTATGTCTTCGTTGTTCAGCGCGATGCAGCCCTCGGTCCAGTCCTTGGGCTTGCGACGCAGGACGCGCCGCATGGCGGGCTCGTAGTGCTCACCGTGGATCATCACCATGCCGCCCGGATCGACGCCCTTCTCTTGCGCGCGCTCACGATCGCTTTCGCTCGGGTAGGAAATGTGCATGGCCTTGTAGAAACGGCTCTTCGGGTTGCGCCAATCCAGCGTGTAGACACCCTCGGGCGTGCGCAGATCGCCGGCCTGCACCTTCGGACCGCGCGGCATGGCGCCGAGCAGGATCGGGTATTCGCGGAATTTCTCGCCGTTGCGCACGAGGTAAAGCTTGCGCTTGCTCTTCTCCACCACCACGCGGTCGACGCGGGGCCCGGCGTTGGCCAGGGGAACCTGGGGGGCACCCGGCAGCGGCTTCAACAGGCCGAGCCGGCGCAGCACCTGGTAGGAGGGCGGCTCGGCCGGCTGCGTGGCCGCGTCCTTGCGTACCTCGGTTTCGGCCAGACCGCTCCCGCTGGCCACCACGGGCGCGGGTACGGTGGCGGTTGAAGCCGCAGGCGCTGCTGCAGAGGCAGGCACCGGCGGCGCCGGCTTGTACACCATCCCGAGGCGCTCGAGCATGCCAACGGCCCCGGCGGCGAAACGCGACCGCGCGGGCGCCGATGCGGGTGCGGCAGGTACTGGCGCGGGTGTAGCAGCTACCGGTGCGGGAGCAGCGGCAACGGGTGTGGGTGCGGCGGGTGCGATTGCGGATGCCGGGGATGCCGGCGCGGGTTCACCGGCAGGCGCGGGCGCCTCCTGCTTCTGCAACAGCCCGAGTCGCTGCAGCACCCCGTAGGCCTCGGCGGACTCCTGCGACGCGGGCGCCGATGTGGCTGCGGATGCAGGCACCGCTGCGGGCGCGGGCGCGGGCACCGCCCTTGGCGCGGCCCCGGTTTCGTTCTGCAGCAGGCCGAGGCGCTCCAGCACGCCGTAGGCCCCGTCAACCGAATCCGGTGGCGCCGCGATATCGGCCAGCGCCGAACCCGCACCCAGCAGAAGAACGGTCACAGGAATCACGCAATACCGCAGCACGGAACCAGACACGCCAG
This sequence comes from uncultured Gammaproteobacteria bacterium, assembly GCA_963819895.1. Taxonomy (GTDB): domain Bacteria; phylum Pseudomonadota; class Gammaproteobacteria; order Pseudomonadales; family UBA5518; genus UBA5518. The sequence continues at coordinate 64,679 of CAWFXU010000017.1, read as the reverse complement.
GTTGCCCCCTCAGCCAGAAATTCTCTATCTGCGGGCAATTATAGACGGGCAGACTGCCAGCGCCAGCAGTCCGCGAGGCGAAAAGCCGGAAATCGCTCAGTCGCGCGGCGGATTCGCCGCGAGCCAGCGGCCCTCGCTCTGGTAGAGACCGTACTTGCGCGCGCAGGCGCGCTGGGGGTCGGTACGGGCCGGCGCGGTAAAACTCGAGGCGAATTCCCTCGACTCCATGCACCGCGCCATGTTCTGCGCGTTGAACCTGAGCGCCTCGTCCTGCGGCACGTTCCTCATGTCGTGGACCGGACCGGTCCACAACCACCACCCGAAGACCGCGAAACTGGCGTATCCGAGCACATCCCGGATCATGCGGACGCTCCTGTTCAGCTGAGCCCGCCGAAGTATGGACGCCGCACCGCGCAGGCGATGTGAAGCCGGTCGCAAAACCCGCCGGCGATCAGCGCCTGGCCCTGAATCCCGCCTTGTTCGCGTCCCAGGTCGCCGCGCTCAGGCCGGCCTCGCGCAGCTTGTATTTCTGGATCTTCTGGTTCGGCGTGTACGGCAGCTCCGTCACGAATTCGATGTAGCGCGGCACGAAGAAGTACGGCGCGTTGTCGTTGATGAACTGCGCGATCCCGAGCTCGGTCACCGCGGCGCCGGGCTTCACGATCACGTTCAGCTTGATCTCGTCCTCGCTCTTCAGCTCTTCGGCGGGAATGCCGAAGGCCGCGCAGTCGGCGATGGCAGGATGCCGGCGCGCCACCAGCTCCACCTCGTAGGTGGAGATATTGCGGCCCTTGTAGCGCACCGCGTCCTTCTTGCGGTCGACGAAGAAATAATTGTCCCCGGCGTCCCTGCGCAGCATGTCGCCGGTCTTGTACCAATCGCCCGAAAACGCGTTCGCGGTCGCCCCGGGATCGTCGAAGTAGCCGTTGAAGATCACGAAGGGCCGGCGCGGGCGCACCCACAGCTCGCCAGGCTCGCCCACCGGGACCTCGCGGCCCGCGTCGTCGGCGAGCATGACATCCAGGCTGTCCACCGGGTTGCCGCAACTGCCGAGCGGCCAGTCCGAGCGCTTGCGCGTGTCCTGGCGCAGGATCACCATCGCCTCGCTCTGCGACATGCCCTGCCCCATGATCTTCACGCCGAAGCGCTGGCTGAAAGGCTCCCTGATCTCGCCGGGCATCGGCACCGCCTGCAGCTCGCGCAGCGGGTTGTCGGCGTCGTCCGGGCATGGCGGCGCGTTCCACAGGAACATGTGCATGGCGCCGATCGTGAACGACTGCGTGGCGCCATAGAAGCGCACGCGTTCCCAGAAGTGCTTCACCGAGAACGAGGGGTCGATCGCCAGCGTGATGCCGCAGAACAGCGCGCGGAACAGCGAGGTCGCCCAGGCGCCGGAGTTGTACATCGGCATCACGTTGTAGGCCACGTCGCCGGGGCGCGTGTCGTACATGGTGTCGCCGCCGAGCGCGGCCTCGAACCACACGTTGTGGCTCTGCATCACGCCCTTGGACTTGCCCGTGGTGCCCGAGGTCCACAGCACGGAACTGGTGTCGCCGTAGTCCATCCCCGTGAGATCGGGCTCGCCGGCGGAGGGCGCGTAGAGTTCCTCGAAGTTCAGCGCGCCGGCCAGGCAGGCGTGGTCGCCGAGCACCGCGATGCGCCCGACGTTCAGCTGGCCCGCGACCGCCGCGATGCGCCCGGCATGGCTGTCGTCGGTGACCAGGAGCCTGGCGCGACCGCGGTTGATGGTGTCCTCGAGCCACGCACCCTTGTAGTCGCTGTTGACCGGCACCCACACCGCGCCCAGCTTGTTCACCGCCAGCACCAGGAACATCACTTCCGGCGCGCTCGACATGTAGAACACCACGCGGTCGCCGGGCCCGATGCCGAGCCGGCGCAGCCCGGCCGCCAGCTCGTTCACCTTCGCGTTGGTCTCGTGGAAGGTATAGACGGTGCGGTCGAACACCAGGAAGCGCGTGTCGCCGTTCTGCTCGGCCTGCATGCGGATCGAGCGGCCGATGTGGCGGTCGTGGATGTCCTTGAATTCGAGCTTGTTCATTGCGTTTCGAATTTCCTTTGGAGGTATATCGTGGGTCCGGATTCATCCGGACATTCTTTCGGGCTTATACGGATCGGCGCCGACACATGTCCGCATGAATGCGCACCTACAGGTCGATCACGTTCGATCGCACCAGCACGCCGCCGTCTACCACCAGGTCGTGGCCGGTGATGAAGCTGGCGCGATCCGAGCACAGATAGACCACCGCATCGGCGATCTCCGAGGGCTCGGCGAGCCGACCCATGGCGTGGATGTCCATGGTCTTCTGGCGCAGCTCCGGCATGCCCTGCAGGTAGAACTCCATGCCCCTGGTGGCGATGCCGCCGGGGCACACCGTGTTGACGCGCACGCCGCGACGCGCGTACTCGGTGGCCGCCGTCTTGGTCAGGGCCAGCACGCCGCCCTTCGCCGCGGCGTAGGCGCCCTGGTGCGGATCCCCGCGCAAGCCCGACAGCGAGGCGACGTTGACGATCGCACCGCCGCCCGAGGCCTCGATCAGCGGCAGCTCGTACTTCAGGCACAGCCACACGCCGCGCAGCGTCACGCTCATGCAGCGGTCCCATTCCTCCTCGGTGATCCCGGTGAGCGGCTTGTTCGGCGGCGCCGCCGCGGCATTGTTCGACACCAGGTGCAGCCCGCCCCAGGTGGTGCGCGCCGCCTCCATCACGGCCTGGATGTCCGCCGCCTGCGCCATGTCGGCGCGGATCGCCAGCGCCTCGCCGCCCGCGGCCCGGATCAGGCCGACGGTCTTCTGCGCCAGCGTCTCGTTGATATCGGCCACCACGACGCGCGCACCCTCGCGCGCGAAGGCCATCGCCGTGGCGCGGCCCGTGCCCGCGCCGCCGCCCATCACCAGTGCGACCTTGCCCTTCACGCCTTTTCGCTCCTGCCTTTCTGCAGCACGCCCTGGCGCCGCGCCTCGATCAGGTGTGCCGCCGCCAGCTTCGCCGAGGCGATCGACTGTTGCGTTTCCCAGGCCAGCGCCTCCTTGTAGGGCATCGAGTAGCCGTCCTCGATCAGGCGCTTGTACTGCCTGAGGATGTGCGGCACGCAGGCGCACATGTCCTCGGCCATTTTCACCGCGCGCGGCAGCAATTCCCCGGCGGGCACCACGTGGTTCACCAGCCCCCACTCGCAGGCCTGGCGCGCGAACACCGGCGCGCCGGTGAAGGAGATCTCCTTCGCCCGCGACAGGCCGATCATGCGCGGCAGCTTCTGGCTGAGCCCCCAGCCGGCCAGGATGCCGACGCGCGCGTGCGTATCCGCGAAGCGTGCGTTCTCGGAGGCGATCAGCACGTCGCAGGCCAGCGCCATCTCGAAGCCGCCGGTGACCGCGTGGCCGTTGATCGCGCCGATGATCGGGCCGTCGAAGGCCTCCATTGCCCCGGCCAGCTCGTTGCCGACCTCCTCGGCCGCATTCTCCGAGTTGCCCGAGCCCAACTCCTTCAGGTCGAAGCCGGCGCAGAACGCCTTGCCCGCGCCGGTCAGAATGACGACACGAATGCTCGCATCGGCGCAGATGTCGCGGAACACCGCCACGAAATCGCGCGCGCAACTCGCGCGACAGCGCGTTCATGTGCTCCGGGCGGTTGAGGGTCACGATGGCGTAGCCGTCGCGTTTTTCGAGCAGCACGGTATTCATTGGCAGGCTCCGGTGGAACGGGGAGTGTCGCAGGGGTGCGTAGATTGGCGCCCGCAACGCCACACCGCAAGCCGTGCAGCGGCGTTGCCACCCGAAACGCGACAGATCACGCGGCGCTGTCGCGCAACCGCCCGGCCAATCATTCATAAAACCGATCGTTACATCCTCTACATTCAATTGGATTGATCACGTGCGTCACCCTAGAGTTGGCCCTGTCGACAACGACATCCCATTGCAGCAACCTACAGGAGCAGTAACGATGCAATCGCTGATCAACACCGAAGTCAAACCGTTCAAGGCCACCGCGTTCCAGAACGGCAAGTTCGAAACCGTCACCGAGGCCGACCTGAAGGGCAAGTGGTCCGTCGTGTTCTTCTACCCGGCCGACTTCACCTTCGTCTGCCCGACCGAGCTCGGCGACCTGGCCGACAACTACGCCGAGTTCCAGCGCATGGGCGTGGAGATCTACGCGGTGTCCACCGACACCCACTTCACCCACAAGGCCTGGCACGACACCTCGGAAACCATCGGCAAGATCCAGTTACCCGATGATCGGCGACCCCACCGGCACCATCACGCGCAACTTCGGCGTGATGATCGAGGAAGCGGGCCTGGCCGAGCGCGGCACCTTCGTGATCGACCCGCGAGGGCAAGATCCAGATCGTCGAGATCAACGCCGGCGGCATCGGCCGCGACGCCTCCGAGCTGCTGCGCAAGGTCAAGGCGGCGCAGTACGTCGCCGGCCACCCCGGCGAAGTCTGCCCGGCGAAGTGGAAGGAAGGCGAGAGCGACGCTCGCCCCCTCGCTCGACCTGGTCGGCAAGATCTGAACGGCCACGCATCCGCTCCGGCGCACCTGCTCGGATCGCACGCAAGGCAGTGCCGCACGGCGCCTTGCCTGCATTCCGCACAGGAGATGATCATGCTCGACGCGAACATCAAGCCCAGCTGAAGACCTACCTGGAACGCCTCCGGCCCGATCGAACTGGTCGCCTCGCTGGATGGCAGCGACAGTCCGGCGAGATGCGCGTGCTGCTGGAGCAAGATCGCCGCGAGCTCGGCGCAGATCACGCTGCGCGAGGGCGGCAGCGCCGAGCGCGCGCCCTCCTTCGCGGTCGCGCCGCGCCGGCGAGGCCGCGCGCATCCAGTTCGCCGGCCTGCCGATGGGCCACGAGTTCACCTCGCTGGTGCTGGCGCTGCTGCAGGCGAGCGGCTATCCGCCGAAGATCGATGCCGCGGTGATCGAGCAGATCACGCGCCCTGCGAGGCGAGTACCGCTTCGAGACCTACATGTCGCTGTCGTGCCAGAACTGCCCCGACGTGGTGCAGGCGCTGAACACCATGGCGGCGCTCAACCCGAGCATCAGCCACGTGATGATCGACGGCGCGCTGTTCCAGGACGAGGTCGAGCGGCGCCAGGTCATGGCCGTGCCCGCCGTGTACCTGAACGGCGAGCCCTTCGCCCAGGGCCGCATCTCCATCGAGGAGATCCTGGCGAAGCTGGACACCGGCGCCGCGGCGCGCGAAGCGGCGAAGCTCGCGCAGAAGGAGCCCTTCGACCTGCTGGTGGTCGGCGGCGGCCCGGCCGCCTCGGCCGCCGCGATCTACGCCGCGCGCAAGGGCATCCGCACCGGCGTGGTGGCCGAACGCTTCGGCGGCCAGGTGCTGGACACCATGGCCATCGAGAACTTCATCTCGGTCCCGCACACCGAGGGGCCGCAGCTGGCGCGCGCGCTGGAGCAGCACGTCAGGGAATACGACGTCGACATCATGAACCTGCAGCGCGCCGAGGCCTTGCTGCCGGCGCAGCCCGGCGGCCTGCACGCGCTCAGGCTCGCCAGCGGCGCGGTGCTGAAGGCTCGCGCGCATCGTGCTCGCCACCGGCGCGCGCTGGCGCGAGATGAACGTGCCGGGCGAGCAGGAATACCGCGGCCGCGGCGTGGCGTACTGCCCGCACTGCGACGGCCCGCTGTTCAAGGGCAAGCGCGTGGCGGTGATCGGCGGCGGCAACTCGGGCATCGAAGCGGCCATCGACCTCGCCGGCATCGTCGAGCACGTGACGGTGCTGGAGTTCATGGACACGCTGCGCGCCGACGCGGTGCTGCAGCGCAAGCTCGGCAGCCTGCCGAACGTCACGGTGATCATGAACGCGCAGACCACCGAAGTCAGCGGCGACGGCGAGAAGGTGAACGGCATCGTCTACACGGACCGCGCCAGCGGCACCAGCCACCGCGTCGATCTCGAAGGCATCTTCGTGCAGATCGGGCTGCTGCCGAACACCGACTGGCTGAAGGGCACCATCGAGCTCGCGCGCGGCGGCGAGATCGAGGTGGATGCGCGCGGCCAGACCTCGGTGCCCGGCGTGTTCGCCGCGGGCGACGCGACGACCGTGCCCTACAAGCAGATCATCATCGCGATGGGCGAGGGATCGAAGGCGAGCCTCGGCGCCTTCGACTACCTGATCCGCAACTCGCTGCCGGCGGCGGCCTGAGCAGGCGGCTCCTGCGGCAAGGCCGCCCGCCGCTCAACTGGCGTAACTGACCTCGGCCGCGCGCTCGGCATCGTGCTGCGGGTCGACTTCCTCGCGCACGTGCGCCTTTGCCAGCGCGAGGTACAGGCAGGGCAGCACGAAGAGCGTGAACAGCGTGCCGATCAGCATGCCGGCCACCAGCACGATGCCGATGCTGTTGCGCGCCTCGGCGCCGGCGCCGGTGACCAGCACCAGCGGGAAATGACCCAGCACGGTCGCCGCCGTGGTCATCAGCACCGGTCGCAACCGCGTCTCGGCGGCGCCCTTGATCGCCTCGAGCTTGCTGAAGCCCTCGGACTGCAGGTGGTTGGCGAACTCCACGATCAGGATGCCGTTCTTCGCGACCAGCCCCACCAGCGTGATGAAGCCGATCTGCGAGTAGATGTTGATCGTGGTGAGCCCGAGGAACGGCAGCATCAGCGCACCGGCCAGCGCCAGCGGCACCGAGCCCAGCAGCACCACCAGCGGGTCGCGGAAGCTGTTGAACTGGATCGCCAGCGCGAAGTACACGAACAGCAGCGCGAAGCCGAGGATGCCCACCAGCGTGGTGCCCTCCTGGCGCAACTGGCGCGACTCGCCCGCGTAATCGATGGTGTAGGACTTCGGCAGGATCGCGGCGGCGGCTTTTTCCAGCGCCGCGAGCCCCTGCTCCTTGGTCGTGCCGGGCAGCACGCCGCCCAGGATGCGGAACGCGTTCTTCTGCTGGAACTTGCCCAGCATGCGCGGACCCGACTTCACGTTCCAGCGTCGCGATCGCCGACAGCGGCACCAGCTCGCCAGCGGGCGTGCGCAGCTGCAGGTCGAGCAGTGCGTGCGGATTGGCGCGATCCTGCAGCGGCGCCATCGGAATCACCTGGTAGGCCTTGCCGTTCATGTCGAAGCGGTTCACGTAGTCTCCCGACAGCAGCAGCGCGAGCTGGCGGCTCACCGAATCGAGATCGAGGCCGAGCTCCGCGATGCGCTCGCGATCGAGCACGAAGCGCAGCTGCGGCATGTCGATCTCGAGATCCGTGTCGACGAACATGAAGCGCCCGCTCGCCTGGGCCGCCTCGAGCAGTTGATCCGCGTAGCGCTTCATCTGCCCGGGCGACTCGGAGGACTGCACGACCAGCTCCACGTCGAACTGCCCCGCCGAGGGCAGCGCCGGGAACAGGATCGGGAACACGCGCAAGCCCGTGACCTCGGCCACGCGCGCGAAGACCTGCGGCAGCAGTTCCTGCACGTTCTGGTCGCGCTGCGACGGGTGCACGAAGATGATGCCGCCGAATGCCCCGCTCGATTGCACCACCTGCCAGACATAGCGCACGCCGGGGATCCCGAGCACGGTCGCGATCACGTCGTACATGTAGTCGTTCGTGTACTCGAGCGAGGCGCTCGAGGGCGCATCGACCACGATATTGATCGAGCTCTGGTCCTCGATAGGCGCGAGTTCCTTCTGCGAAAACAGGTAGAACGGCACCATCAGCAGCGAGAAGAACAGGCCCGCCGCCAGCACCTGGGCGCGCCAGTCGAGCACCCGCGCGAGCAGCGCGCCATAGCGGCGGTGCAGCGCGTCGAAGCGCGCATTGACCCGGCGCGTCATGCGCCCCTCGCGGCCGCCCTCCGGGTTGGCCCAGGCGCTCATGATCGGCGACAGCGTGATCGCGACCACGCCGGAAATCAGCACCGCCACCGCCAGCGTGAACGCGAACTCGCGAAACAGCACGCCGGTCAGGCCGGAAAGGAAGCCGATCGGCGCGTACACCACGGCCAGCGTGATCGTCATGCCCACGATCGGCGCCAGCAGCTGGCGCGAGCTCGCCAGCGCGGCCTGGATGCGCGTCTTCCCTTCGCGCATGTAGCGCGAGACGTTCTCGACCACCACGATCGCGTCGTCCACCACCAGGCCCACCGAGAGCACGATCGCCAGTATCGTCAGCAGGTTCAGCGAGAATCCGGCCAGCGTGATCGCCGCGACGGCGCCGAGCAGCGAGATCGGGATGGCGACCAGCGGCACCAGCGCGGTGCGGACCGAGCCCATCAGCGCCAGCACCACGATGCCGACCAGCACGATGGTCTCGACCAGCGTGGTGAATATCTCGCGGATCGCATCGCGCATGTACAGCGTGCCGTCGTAGGCGATGCGGATGCGCAGCCCGTCGGGCAGCGTCGCATTGATGTCCTCGAGCACCTCGTAGAGGTCGTCGCCGATCGCGATCTCGTTGGCCCCCGGCACCGGCCAGATCGAGAGGTACAGCGCGTCCTGCTGGCTGTAGCGCGCGTTCACCTCGCCCTCTTCCTCGCCGAGCTCCACGCGCGCGATGTCGCGCAGGTACAGCAGCGCTCCGTCGCGTTCACGCAGCACCAGGCGCTCGAAGTCCCCGACGGTCTGCAGCGTCGTGTTCGCGATCAGGTTCAGGCGCTGCAGGCGGTTCTCGCTGGTGCCGATGGTGGCGATCACGTTGTTGGCGACCAGCGCGGCCTGTACCTCGCCGGCGCTGATGTCGAAGGCCGCCATGCGCGCGGGATCGATCCAGATGCGCATCGCGGGGTTGCGCCCGGGCTCGACCAGGGCGCGCTGCACGCCGTCGATCGCGCCCATCAGCGGGGTCACGTGGCGCTCCAGGTAATCGGTGACGGCGGCGCGCGGGAACTCGTCCGTGATCACGTCGAGGTAGAACAGCGCCCCGGAGCGGTCGGCGCGCTGCACCGTGACGACCGGATCCTCGGCGCCCGCGGGCAATTCGTAGCGGATCTGGCCGAGCCGCGAGGACAGCTCCGCGAGCGCCGCGGTGCTGTCCTCGTTGAGCTTGAGCCAGACCGTGACGGTGCTGAAGCCCGCGGTGGTCGAGGAATCGACGTAATCGACGCCGGGCACCGTGGAGGCGACGCGCTCGATCGGTTCCGTCACGAAGCCCTGCACCACGCTGGCCGGCGCGCCCACGTAGGCGGTGCTGATCACCAGCGAGGAGCTCTCGATCTGCGGGAATTCCAGCACCGGTATCCCGGTGGCCGCCTTCAGGCCGCCGATGATCAGTACCAGCGAAATCACCACCGCAAGTACCGGGCGGATCACGAAGAGGTCGGTGAAGCGCGGCCTGGCCGCGGGTGATGCCATCGCCCTACTCCGCTGCGCCCTGGCCGGCCGCGCGCGGCGCGCGTTCGCGCACCAGGGCGCGCATGCCGTCGCGCAGCTTGAAGGCGCCGTGCGTGGCGATGGTCTCGCCGTCCTCGAGTCCCGCGAGCACGGCGGCCAGGTTTGCGTCCTCCTCGCCGAGCTGGACCGGGCGGCGCCGGGCGCGGTAGCCCTCGCCTGCCTCGTCCGCCGCGAGCACGAACACGTAGCTGCCCATGTCGTCGTGCAGCACGGCCGGCGTGGGCACGCGGATCACGCTGCGCTCGCCCGTCGGCACGCGCAGATTGACCACCGATCCGGGCGGAATGCCCGGGACGGCGTCGAGGCGCGCGCGGTAGCGCAGGTTGCGCGACTGCAGCGAAACGGCGGGATTGCGCGCGATAACGCGGGCCTTCAGCGCATCGTCGGCATGGCCCGCGACGAACACCTCGACGGTGCCGCCGACGTCCACGCTGGCCTGGGCGAGCGGCAGGTTGAAATCCACCCACAGGAAGTCGTTGATGCCCATCAGCATGACGATCGCCGTATTCGCCGCGAGGTACTCGCCGGCCTCGATGTCGTGCAGCCCGACCACCGCGTCGAAGGGTGCCCGCAGGGTCTTCTTGCCGATCGTCGCTTCCAGCTGTCGCACGTTGGCCTGTGCGATATCGGCTTCGGCGCGAGCCTGATCGACACGGTCCTGGCTGACGGACTTGTTCACCAGCAGCTTCTGCAGTCGATTGCGGTTCAGCGCGGCGAGCGCGGCGCTGGCCTTCGCGGCCTCGAGCCGGGCTGCCTCCTCGCTGATGTCGAACTGCAGCAGGATATCGCCCTGCCGCACCCGGCTGCCCGGCGCCATGTTCACCGCGTTGACGCGCCCTTCGAGCTCGTTGCGCAGCTCCAGGGATTCGGGGGCGACGATCTCCCCGATGATGGCGACGTGACTCGCTGCCAGGCTCCGGGCGACGCGTTGCGCCTCGACCGACGCGGAGGGCTCCGGAAAGGACTCGCCGAGGGCGATGGCCGCGCGGATCTGCTGGTACTTGATGCCCGCCAGGGCAGCGAGTACCAGCAGGCAGACGGACAGGGTGATCAACCAGCGGCGCATGTTCATGACGGGACGAAATCCGTTCGGTGGCGCCGGGGTGCGGGTCCGGCGTGTTGTCGCCGCGAATGGTAACCGAATCGCCGCGGGATTTGCCGCCGCGTAACCGCCGTGGTCAGCTGCCGCCGCCTGAGCTGAGGATGGCGACGATGTCCTCGCGATCGCCGAGCAGGCGGACCACATCCAGATGGTCATCCGCCTCGAAGTACAGCCACTGCATCGGGAAGTCGGCGATGCTCCAGGAGCGCAGGCCCGGGATCTCACACAGCTGTCCCAGGCGGGGCGAGCCCATGGCGGGCGTGCGCTCGATCGAATTGAGCGCCGCGAGGGCAGCGTCGAACATGCGCTCGGCCAGCGCAACACTGTCTTCCTTCGCGTATTGCCTGGCGGCCTGCACCAGGTCGGCCTCCGCCTGCGCGCGCAGGTGGGAACGCTTCAACGCAGCTTGCCCAGGACCTGCTTCTTCAACTGAGCGACACGTCGGGGGGTGAGCGCCCTGCCGGGGCCGGCGTTCAGGCCTTCCTCGATCAGTTCGCGGAGGCGTTTCCTGGCCTGCTCGTCCTGGTCGCGCCGAATCAGCTCTCGCAGGTATTCGCTGGTGTTGCCGTACTGTCCGGAGCGCACGCGCTGGTCGACATAGCTGCGCATGGCCTCCGGCAGGGCAAAGCTCATGGTGTTGGTACTCATACTTTTCATGCTCCGCCGGACTATCAATAGTTGTCAAGATGGAGTGTGGTCCTGTGCTGCGCGCCCCGAGAGCTGCCAGGCCCCTCAGCGAGCGCGCAGCAGGTGGTCGGTCTCGCCCATGGTTTCGACGAGCAGTCGAACCGCACGCTTGGGCATGTCGGCCCGCGCCTTTGATCTTTTGAGCCACGGGCATAAAGTCGCTGTCGCCGCCGATGATGATGACGACGGTACCGATGTGGGCGAAGCGGCTGACGTCCTCCGTGGCGTCGAGGCAGAGCTTGATGCCTGCGCCGTACTCGGCCTCCATGACTCCGGCATGCAAGATCTCGAAGTCCCAGTACATCGCGACGGATCGGCTGTCGTCGTTGTCGTTCGGGCTAAAGGTGTTCTCCCTCCCGGTTCTTGTCGGAGTCATCGCGATGCCGTCAGGACAATGTGCAATTGGCGTGCGACGTCGGGCCGAATACAGCTGCGGTTGGCGTATGTGCCGTCGGGTCTGCGCCCAGGTCTCCGTGGGCCTGGGCGTGTCCCCGCTGCGCGGGGCCGGGCTGTTGCGCTGCGCGTCGAGCCGCTGAAGTCTGGAATGCAGACGAGTGCACGCAGCAGCTGCGCCGTCCGATGGAGGGGGTACCCCGTGCGCCAGTCGACCCACCGCGCTCCCACCACGGCGCCCCCGTCAATCCACGAGAGGGACTTGTGGAAGGATCTTCGAGCGGTGGGCCGGAAAACCGGCGCACTGCTTCGGCTGCGAAGAACACCACACATCCCCCACCCCTTCCCGTGAGGAAAGGGGCCATGCCCACTCCCCGCCCGCCCGTGGGCGGGACCAAGGGAGTCCGAGCAAGAGGATCAGTTTTCATCAAAAAATATTACTCGGCGCGTGCGGTGGAGGACTCGCGCGTCGGCGTCCGGAACCTGAAATAGTTCATGACGGGGATGAAGTCGAGGCAAACACAAGGCATCCAGCCGATATTCTCGTCGGGGTGGCTTCCCGCGTCACAGACCGCCGAACGCACTCGATCGCGTTCAATCCCCGGATCGGTGGCAGCGACAACCAATTCCTCGCTGCGCTGGAACAGAGGATACTGCTCGGCACTCCAGCGCGTGGCCCGGGGCACACCCTCCAGCACATATCGGGCGCGGACGCTCCAAAAATATGCGGTGTCCGCTGGCAATTCACGTTCCACCTGATGGCTTGGCGACAAGAGATCGTATCGTTCGTAAATCGGGCCGCCGAGTGCTCCCTCCGCCGATGCCTCCCAGATGCGAAGCTCGTAGCGGACGCTCTCTGCGGCGCCAAGCCGGTCATCAGACTCGACCCACTCCGCGAGCGGGAACGCCGCCCACCTGATCGTCGGTGACATCGATTCGACGACCATCTCGCTCAAGATGCCCGCCCACAACGGAGCGACCGGCGGCAATCCACAGTAATCTACATTGCGCAGCGGGCCGCCAACGGGCTGCAAGGCTGACCATTCCGTTCCGAGCAGGAGACTTTCGACAATCCGCTCCCCCAATACGAGCCGGGAGCGCGAGAATTCAGCGCCAACCAGCTTGCCTTGTTCCTGCACCCAGCGCGTACCCTCGTACATTGGACTCTGGTAGGCGAAACGGCGGGATGCCACCGGCGTGCCCAACTCCGCGTCGAGCAGCCGCGCGTCGGCGGTCACAACCAGCGCGAGCCTCGGATCGCTTCCGCCTGCCCGCGTGAACGCGACGCGACGAACCCGCACTTCGAGTACGGCACCGAAACCACGATCTGCCAGCGCGCGGTAATCCGGCGCGAGTTCCGCAGAAAGGGGTCCGGCGTCGCTCAGGACTTCCCCGCGCAGGAGGCCGGTCCGACCGATCGAAGCGGCGACGATGTGCGCCGTCGCTTCGGACATGCGGAGTTCGTCCAGACGTTCGCCGACGAGACCTTCGATCGCGGCTGCAGACTCCGGAGGCGTGATACCCGATCTGCCACTGTACGCTCCCGCCACGAGTCCGATCAGCGCCGTGCCTGGCATCAAGGCAATCGCGGCGGGCATACTGTAGGGATCCGAGAGCAACTGCAGTGGCAGCACCGCGCCCCTGGCCGCTCCGACCAACGCGCTCTCCACCCTGCCGGGGACAGGATCACTTATCTCGACGACCACGCTCGACTCGGGCCTGTAACGGGCGGGGACGACGGCGACCGCACGCGCCGGTCCAGCTCGATCGAGCAATGCGGGCGGAAATTCCGGTGGAGGATCGGGCGGGAATTCCGGCGTCGAATCGGGCGGGAGTTCCGGCGCGTGGGGCGGGCGGGTGGAGCAGGCGAAAGCCAGCAGGCAGAAGCAGAGCATGAACGAGCACAGGCGGGTACGGCGCGGCAGCATGGCCTGCCCTCCTCTCGGCAAGACCGGCCCGCGACGGCGCCGCTTTGAGCGCGCCGGAAACCGGCGACTTGAGGCTCCCGAAACTACGCTGGGGCCGACTGAAGGTCAATATCGATGCCCCCGCTCAGCCCAGCGATTCAACCGATGCGGAGGGTTCCGGAAAGGACTCGCCGAGCGCGATTGCCGCGGTCAGCTGCTGCCGGAGCACACCGCTGCGACCGACGCCGCGGGCGTGACGGGGGGAACCTGCACGCTGCGCGCGAGCAACGCCTTCAGTTCCGGCACGCAGGAGCCGCAGTTCGTGCCGCAGCGCAGCGTCTCGCCGAGCGCGCGCACCGTGGCCGCGCCGCCACGGATCGCGCGCGCGATCTGCTGCTCGCCGACCTCGAAGCAGGAGCACACCAGCCTGCCCGCATCTCGCCCCGGCCGCACTGCGCCCGGCCAGCAGCAGCCAGTCGTCGCGTCGTGCCGGCAAAGCTGTCGGCGAGCCAGCCGGCCTCGGGCAGGCGTGCGCGGTCGCGCGCGGCGTAGAGCATCAGCGCCACGCCGGTCGGCATCGCGCCCGAGCAGCCGATGCTCGCCGCTGGCGGTATCGGCGAATTCCAGGCAATCGGGCGGGGATGCGCCGCTCGTCGCGACCATCGCAGCGTCACCCGCGCGAACGCCTCGGCAGGCGCCAGCGCGGTGAACGCCAGCAGGTAGCGCACACCGTTGGCGAGCGGCATCTTGACCCAGAAGTCCGCGCCGCTCACGTCGAGCTCCGCGCGCACCACGAGCTGCATCCAGCAGGCTGTCGCCACCGGGCGCACGCCGCACCGGCACGAACTTGCTCTGCGGCTGGCCCGACACGGGATCCGTGAGCGGCGCGACCAGCGCGCCCATGCGCGCCGCCGAGGCGTACTGATCGCTCCAGTGCATCGGCACGAACAGCTCGCCGGGCCTCACGCTCGTCGCTGAGCTCGGCGGGAAGGCAGAGCCGGCCGCGCGCGTTCGCGACCTCGACCAGTGCGCCGTCGGCGATGCCGAGCCGCGCGGCATCGCCCGGGTGGATGCTCACGGCCGGCGCGTCGATGTGGCGCAGCAGCCGCGCGGCGCGCGCGGTGCGCGTCATCGTGTGCCACTGGTCGCGCACGCGGCCCGTGATCATCACGAAGGGATAATCCGCGGCGCCGTCATGACGCGGCACGCGGCTGCGACCGCCACGAGGCGCGCCCGTCCCGAGGGCGTGAAGAAGCGCCCGTCGCCGAACAGGCGGCGCGTGCCGCGCGGGATTGGCCGCGTTCACCGGCCACTGCACCGGCGCCAGCGCCTCGTACTGCCGCATCGCGGAAATGCCCGCCAGCGCGCCGATATCGAAGGCGCGCGTCCCCGCGTTCTCGAAGCCCGACAGCGCCGCGTGCTCGCGAAAGATCGCGGCCGGCCCCGTGTAGTCGAAGGCGTGCGCCGAAGCCCATGCGCGCGGCGACGTCGCACACGATCCGCCAGTCGTGGCGCGCCTCGCCCGGCGCGCGGCACGCACGCGCGCGCTGGCGCGAGATGCGCCGCTCGGAATTGGTCACGGTGCCGTCCTTCTCGCCCCAGCCGGTGGCCGGCAGCAGCACGTGCGCGCAGGCGGTGGTATCGGTGTTCGCGATGCAGTCCGACACCACCACCAGCTCGCAGCGCGCGAGCGCGCGCCGCACGCGGTCGGCATCCGGCAGGCTCACCACCGGGTTGGTGGCCATGATCCACACCGCCTTCACCTCGCCGCGCTCGATCGCGTCGAACAGCTCCACCGCCTTCAGGCCGGGCGCCGTCGCCATGTTCGGCGCGCCCCAGAAGCGCCCCACGCGCGCGATGGCCTCGGGCGTGAAATCCATGTGCGCCGCGAGCTGGTTCGCCAGCCCGCCCACCTCGCGCCCGCCCATCGCGTTGGGCTGGCCGGTGATCGAGAACGGCCCCATGCCCGCGCGCCCGATGCGCCCGGTGGCGAGGTGGCAGTTGATGATCGCGTTGCACTTGTCGGTGCCGGTGGCCGACTGGTTGATGCCCTGCGAGTAGAAGGTGACGGTGCGCTCGGTCGCCGCGAACCAGTCGCAGAAGGTCTGCAGCGCCGTCAGGCGCGATGCCGAGCGCCTCGCTCGCGCGCGCCAGGTCCCATGCGCCCGCCGCCGCGAGCGCGGCGTCGAGACCCTCGGTGTGCGCGGCCACGTACTCGTGATCGATGCTGCCGCTCGCCTGCAGGTAGGCCAGCAGCGCGGTGAACAGAAGCGCATCGCTGCCGGGGCGGATCGCCAGGTGCAGGTCGGCGATGTCGCAGCTCGCGGTGCGCCGCGGATCGATCACCACCACGCGCATGCCGGGTCGCGCGCGCTTGGCGGCCTCGATGCGCTGGTACAGCACCGGGTGGCGTCCAGGCGGCGTTCGAACCGGTGAGCACCAGCAGGTCGCAGCACTCCAGGTCCTCGTAGCAGCACGGCACCGCGTCGGCGCCGAAGGCGCGCTTGTAGCCCGCCACCGCCGAGGCCATGCACAGCCGCGAGTTGGTATCGACGTTGGCGCTGCCGATGAAGCCCTTCATCAGCTTGTTGGCGACGTAGTAGTCCTCGGTGAGCAGCTGCCCCGAGAGGTAGAACGCCACCGCCTGCGGCCCGTGCTCGGCGATCACGCGCGCGAAGCCGCCGGCGACGCGCGCCAGCGCCTCGTCCCAGCTCGCGCGCTCGCCCTCGACCACCGGGTGCAGCAGGCGACCCGCGAGCCCGCCGGTCTCGTGCAGCGCGGAGCCCTTCACGCACAGCCGCCCGAGGTTGGCCGGGTGATCGGGCGTGCCGGCCACCGCGACGATCTCGCCCGCCACCGCACGCGCATCCACGCCGCAGCCCACGCCGCAGTACGGGCAGGTGGTGCGGCAGCTCGCGGCGGCGGGCGCGTTCATCGCCTAGGCGCCGATCAGCACGTCGTCGCCGTCGAGCGCGACCTCGTACACCGGCACGCTCGACCCGGGCTGCTCCAGGCAGGCGCCGCTCACGAGGCTGAAGTGCTGCTTGTACAGCGGCGAGGCGACCGTGATCTCGCCGCCGATATCGGCGACCAGGCCGCGGTAGAGCACGTTGGCCTTGCCGATCGGGTCGCGGTTGCCGATGGCATACAGCCGCCGCGGTGCGTCGGGCAGGTAGAAGATCGCGACCTGCGCGCCGTTCACCAGCGCGCAGACGCCGGCGTCCGGCACCAGGTCGTCCAGCGTGCACACCCGTTGCCATTTGCTTGCAGAGACCAGATGCATAGCCATTCCTCGCTGCTGTATCGATGGGCCGGAGCCGGGCTCAGGCGGATTTCGCGACGAGCGCTGGCGCGCTCCTCGTCGCGCGCGGGCCGGATCTGGCCGCGCTCCTCGACGAACACCACGTTGTCGTCGCGCGCCTCGGGCGCGTTGACGAACTGGCGGAAGCGCTTGAGCTTTTCCGGATCCTCGATCGTGCTCTTCCACTCGCACTGGTAGGTGTCGACGACCGCCGCCATCTCGCGCTTCGAGCTCGGCGCCGATGCCGAGGCTGTCGTCGATGACCACCTCGCGCAGGTAGTCGATGCCGCCTTCGAGGTTGTCCAGCCACGCCGAGGTGCGCTGCAGCCGGTCGGCGGTGCGCACGTAGAACATCAGGAAGCGGTCGATGTAGCGGATCAGCGTTGCATCGTCGAGGTCGGTGGCGAAGCAGGTCGGCGTGGCGCGGCTTCATGCCGCCGTTGCCGCAGACGTAGAGGTTCCAGCCCTTCTCGGTGGCGATCACGCCGAAGTCCTTGCGCTGCGCCTCGGCGCACTCGCGCGTGCAGCCCGAGACGGCGGACTTGAGCTTGTGCGGCGAGCGCAGGCCCTTGTAGCGGTTCTCGATCGCGATCGCGATGCCGACGCTGTCCTGCACGCCGTAGCGGCACCAGGTGGTGCCGACGCAGGACTTCACGGTGCGCAGCGCCTTGCCGTAGGCGTGGCCGGTCTCGAAGCCGGCATCGACCAGTTCCTGCCAGATCGCCGGCAGCTGGTCGACGCGCGCGCCGAACAGGTCGATGCGCTGGCCGCCGGTGATCTTGGTGTAGAGCCCGTACTTCTTGCGCCGACCTCGCCGAGCACGATCAGCTTGTCCGGCGTGATCTCGCCGCCGGGCACGCGCGGCACGACCGAGTAGCGTGCCGTCCTTCTGCATGTTGGCCAGGAAGTGGTCGTTGGTGTCCTGCAGCGCCGCGTGCGGCGTCGTCGAGGACGTGCTCGTTCCACAGCGAGGCCAGGATCGGAGGCCACGGCGGGCTTGCAGATCTCGCAGCCCCTGCCCTTGCCGTGCTTGCGCCAGCAGCTCGTCGAAGGTCCGGATCTTGCTCGACCGCACCAGGTGGAAGATCTCCTGGCGCGTGAACGGGAAGTGCGCGCAGAGGCTCCTGTCCACGCTGACGCCACGCGATTCCAGCTCGTGCTCGACCACGGATTTGAGCAGCGCCGCGCAGCCGCCGCAGCCGGTGCTGGCCTTGGTGGCCGTCTTCACGTCGCCGAGCGCGCGGCAGCCGGCGTCGATGGCCTCGACACATGGCGCCCTTGGTGACGTTGTGGCAGGAGCAGATCGTGCGCCGGTCGCGGCAGCGCCGCCGGCCCGAGCTCGGCGCGCCGCCCGCCACCGCGGGCAGGATCAGCGACTCGGGTGCCGCCGGCAGCGCGATGCCGTTGAGGAAGTACTGCAGCAGCGTGTCGTAGTCCGCGCAGTCGCCCACCAGCACGGCGCCGAGCAGCCGCTTGCCGTCGGCGCTCACGACGATGCGCTTGTAGACCGCGGCCTTCTCGTCGCTGAACTGGTACGCGAGGCGCCCTCGGCGCGGCCGTGCGCGTCGCCGATGCGAGCCACGTCCACGCCGAGCAGCTTGAGCTTGGTGCTCATGTCGGCGCCCTGGAATACCTGCTTGTCGCTCGCCGAGCTGGCTGCGCGGCGGCCTCCGCCATGCGATAGCCCGGCGCGACCAGGCCGTAGATGCGGTTGCCGAAGCGGCGCACTCGCCGATCGCGAAGATGTCGGAGTCGACTGGTGCGGCAGTGGTCGTCGATGACGATGCCGCCGCGCGCCGCCACCTCCAGGCCGCAGTCGCGCGCCAGCTCGTCGTGCGGGCGGATGCCGGCGGAGAACACGATCAGGTCGGTCTCGAGGTGGCTGCCGTCGGCGAAGTTCATGCGCAGGCGGCAGTCCTCGCCGTCGACGATCTCCTTCGTGTTCTTGCCGGTGTGCACGCGCACGCCGAGCGCCTCGATCTTGCGCCGCAGCAGGCGGCCGCCGCCGTCGTCGAGCTGCACGGCCATCAGCCGCGGCGCGAACTCCACCACGTGCGTCTCGAGACCGAGGTCCTTCAGCGCGTTGGCGCACTCGAGGCCGAGCAGGCCGCCGCCGACCACCACGCCGATCCTCGACTGCTGCGCCTGCGCCTGGATGGCGCCGAGATCGTCGATGGTGCGGTAGATGAGGCAGCTGTCGCGCGCACCGCCCGGAATCGGCGGCACGAAAGGATACGAGCCGGTCGCCAGCACCAGGGTGTCGTAGGCGAAGCGGCGACCGCCGGCGGTGGCCACGACTTTCGCGTCGCGCTCGATCACCGTCACGGCGTCACCGAAATGCGCCTTCACGCCCTGCTCGCGGTAATGCTCGCGCGTGGTGAGCGCCAGTTCCTCGGGCTTCTTGCCGGCGAAGAATTCCGACAGGTGCACGCGGTCGTAGGCGGGGCGCGGCTCGGCGCCCAGCACCGTGATGTCCAGTTCGAGCCCGCTCGCGATCAGCTGCTCCACATAGTGGTGACCCACCATGCCGTTGCCCACCACCACGATCTTCCTGGCTGCCATGAACGCTCTCCCTCGTCGTTGCCCGCGCGGACCGGCGAACGGCAACGCTCCCTGCCGCCTGTGGCGGCAAGGGCGTCGTTACCCGGGGAGAGTTGCAGCTGACCGGCGGAGCCTTCGTTGGCTGCCGCGCGATGTTGTTGAACCAGCGTCGCACGCTGTCTGCTCGATCAATACAAACGCCGTGCCATCCCTGCGAACCGCCGCCAGAGGCGGCAAATCACGGCGTTTACACTCCCTTCGCGGCGCGCCGCCGCACCAAAGCGGTGAACGCAAGCCCGCGCAACGCCGAAAATGGTGCGCACGCGCGGCACGCTACGCCGCGGCGCCTTCCGGCGCCTCGCAGAACTCGCGACCGAATATCAGCCGCGGACGCAGCGCCGACACGTCCTGACCCGCGGCGATCAGTTCGCCGTACCAGCTGCCGCCGCGCCGATCACCCAGCAGGATCGCGCCGACCAGCTCGCCCGCCCGCGAACACCAGCCGGCGGTAGATCCCGCGCGCCGCGTCCTGCAGCACCTGGCTCTCGGCATCCGCCGGAAACGGCATCGCGCCGGCTGAAAACAGCTCGATGCCCGAGACCTTGAGCTGTACCGGATCCTCCACGTGCGCGAAGCCCGCGCTGGCGCGCCCGGTCAGCACGTCGGCGAGCACCTGCGCCTGGCGCCACACCGGCGCCACCAGGCCGAAGCCGCGGCCCTCCATCTCGCAGCATTCGCCGAGGGCGTGGATCGCGGGCACGCCCGTGCGCAGCCAGCGGTCGACACGGATCGCGCGGCCGCAGGGCACGCCGGCCGTGGCGGCCACCTCGACGTTGGGCGCGATGCCCGCGGCGAACACCACGAGTCGGGCCGGCAGCGAGCGTCCGTCGTCCAGGCGCACGGACGCAACTGCCCCCTGCAGGCTCCCGACGGCCACCGGGCTGGCGCCCAGCGCGAAGCGGATGCCGCGCCGTTGCAGTTGCTGCTGCAGCAGGGCGCCCGCCTGCGGGTCGAGCTGGCGGTTCATCGGGTACGGCTGGCGATGCACCACCGTCACCGCCAGCCCGAGCGCATCCAGGCCGTGGGCCGCCTCGAGTCCGAGCAGGCCACCACCGACGACCACCGCCGGTTCGCCGGGCACGGCCAGGCGGCGCAGCGCCGCCAGGTCCTGCAGGGTGCGGAATGCCAGCACCCGTTCCGACGCCACGCCGGGAATCACCGGCAGGTGGCCGCGGGCGCCGGTCGCGAACACGAGGCGATCGAAGCGGATGCGACGCGAGCGCGAGGTCCACGCGACCCGCGCGAGCGCATCCACCCGCGTCACCGCTTCGCCTGTCAGCAGCAGTACGCCATGCGCGCGGTACCACTGGCGATCGAGCAGCGGCAGGTCCGCGGGCTTCTTTTCGCCGCACAGCAGCGAGGACAGCAGGATGCGGTTGTAGCTGGGATCCGGCTCCTCGCCCACCACCGTGATCTCGTCGGCGCAGTCACGCGCGGCCAGCTCCTCGAGCAGCCGCGCCGCGGCCATGCCGCTGCCGACGATCAGCAGTCGCTGGCGCACACGGAGGTTGCCCGGCATCTTGCCCTGCATCAGTGCAATCGTGCTCACGCGACATGCTTGCCGTGCAGCGGCGTCACCACCGTGCGCCCGGCACGTGGCGGTTGCGGCTTCTCCGCGCCGGCGGAGGCATTCGCGGCAAGTGGTGCGTGCGCCGCCCCCGGCTGGCCTGCGCCGGGCGACGCGCGCGCGGTGCCGTCCACCTTGCGCTGCTTCTCGTAGAGGAAACGCAGCACTTCCTGGCGGCAATGGTTGTAGCGGGGATCCTCGGCGAGCTCGAGGCGGTTGCGCGGGCGTTCGAGGTCCACGTCGAGTATCTCGCCGATGGTCGCGGCCGGGCCGTTGGTCATCATCACGATGCGATCCGACAGCAGCACCGCCTCGTCGACATCGTGCGTGATCATGATCACGGTGTTCGCGAGCTCGCGCTGGATCTCCATCAGCGAGTCCTGCAGGTGCGCGCGCGTCAGCGCATCGAGCGCACCGAAAGGCTCGTCCATCAGCAGCACGCGCGGCTGCATCGCCAGCGCGCGCGCGATGCCGACGCGCTGCTTCATGCCGCCGGAGATCTCGCCCGGGCGCTTGTGCAGCGCGTGCTCCATGTGCACGAGCTTCAGGTTGTGCTCGATCCACTCGCGCATCTCGGCGCGCGATTTCTTCCCGCGGAACACCTGCTTCACCGCCAGCTCGACGTTCTGGTACGCGCTGAGCCACGGCAGCAGCGAGTGGTTCTGGAACACCACGGCGCGCTCGGGCCCCGGCTCGGTCACTTCCCGGCCATCGAGCACCACGCCGCCGGTGGTGGCACGCAACAGGCCGGCGACGATATTGAGCACGGTCGACTTGCCGCAGCCCGAGTGCCCGATCAGCGACACGTACTCGCCCTCGCGGATCTTCAGGTTGACGTTGTCGAGCGCCTTGAACGGCCCCTTGTCGGTCTTGAACTCGATCCCTACCTGGCTCAGTTCCAGCAGTGTTTTCACGGTGCGATCTCCTGGTGAATTGGCGTCGGCGCGGCGCGACATCAGCGCGTCACGGCGTTCTTGTCCCACGACACCGCGCGCTGCAGCGCGAGCATCACGCGATCGAGCAGGAAGCCGATCAGGCCGATCGTGATCACCGCGACCATGATCCGGCCGAGCGACTGCGAGCTGCCGTTCTGGAACTCGTCCCAGATGAACTTGCCGAGGCCGGGGTTCTGCGACAGCATCTCGGCGGCGATCAGCACCATCCACGCCACGCCGAGCGACAGCCGCAGGCCCGTGAAGATCATCGGCACGGCCGCCGGCAGCACGATGCGGCGCACGTGCTGCAGCCAGCCCAGGCGCAGCACCTTGCTCACGTTGTTCAGGTCGTCGCTCACCGAGGCCACGCCCACCGCGGTGTTGATCACGGTCGGCCACACGCAGCACAGCGCGACGGTGATCAGCGAGGTGATGAAGGACTTGGGCACCGCGGGATCGGGGTTGTCGTAGACCGAGGCCACCACCAGCGTCACCAGCGGCAGCCAGGCCAGCGGCGACACCGGCTTGAAGACCTGGATCAGCGGGTTCACCGCGCCGTGGAGCGGCCCGCTCAGCCCGATCGCGATGCCCACCGGGATCGCCAGCAGTGCCGAGAGCAGGAAGCCGCTCATCACGGTCTTCAGGCTGGTCACGATCTGGGTGTAGAACGTCGGAGACGCCGTGTAGGGTCGCACCGGTGCCGCCGCGGCCCCGGGATTGGCCGCCGCCAGCTTCGCCGCGCGCGCCTGCTGGCGCTCGTGGAAGGCCGCTTCCTTCTCGCGATCCAGCAGGTATTCCCGGTGCAGGCCCTTCGCTTCGCTCCACACCAGCGCCGGCCCCGGCAACTGCCCGAGCGTGGTCTGCACGCGCGCGGCGCCTGCCTGCCACAGCAACAGGAAGATCGCGATGCCGAGCACCGGCATCGCCAGCGCACGCGTGAGGATCGCGAGTTGGCGCCCGGCGCTGCGCGCGTCGAGCACCCGTGCGCAGGCGCCGATCCAGGCGGGCGTTCTCGTCGTCGTTT
Source organism: uncultured Gammaproteobacteria bacterium (assembly GCA_963819895.1). Taxonomy (GTDB): domain Bacteria; phylum Pseudomonadota; class Gammaproteobacteria; order Pseudomonadales; family UBA5518; genus UBA5518. The sequence goes on along the minus strand of CAWFXU010000017.1, from coordinate 41,796 downwards.
CCATGATCTTCACTCCTGCAGGTGGATGGCGGAATCGTCGGCGCCGCGCCTCAGGGCTGTGCGCTGCCCTTCAGGCCGATCGCGAAGCTGTCGATGTAGGCGTTGGGCTTGCGTGCCGTCGAAGACGATGCCGTCGAGCGGCCCGGCCTGCGGCGCCTTGATGAACGTGGCGTTGTCGAGGTCCGGGAAGTCCGAGGCCTTCATCACGCCATCGGCGATCAGTTCCTTCGCGGCGGCGACGTAGATGTCGGGACGGAAGGCCTTCTTGCGCGGTCTCCAGGTACCAGCTGTCGGGCTTGTGCTCGGTGATGTGGCCCCAGCGGCGCATCTGCGTGAGCCACCAGATCGCGTCGGAGTAGTAGGGAATGCCGTACTGGCCGCGGAAGAACTTGTTGAAGTCCGGGATCGGGCGCTTGTCGCCCTTCTCGAACTCGAAGGTGCCGGTCATGCTGTTGGCGATGACCGTTTCGTCGGCGCCCACGTACGTCGGGCGCGCGATGATCTTCACCGCCTCGGGGCGGTTGGCGTTGCTGTTCTCGTCCAGCCAGTACGAGGCGCGGATCAGCGCCTTCACCACGCGCACCGTGGTGTTCGGGATTCTTCTCGCACGAACTCGCCGGTCATGCCGAACACCTTGTCGGCGCCATCGGTCCAGATGTTCTCGCTGGTGATCACCGGCACGCCGAGCCCCTTGGTCACCGCCTGCTGGTTCCACGGCTCGCCGACGCAGTAGCCCACCGTGGTGCCCGCCTCCATGGTCGGCACCATCTGCGGCGGCGGCACCACCGACAGCATGGCCTCGGCTCCCGAGCGAGCCGCTGCTGTCGCCCTTCTGCGGTGCGTACACGCCCGGGTTGATGCCGCCCGCGGCGAGCCAGTAGCGCTCCAGGTAGTTGTGCGTGCCGACCGGGAAGGTCATGGCCAGGTTGAAGGTCTTGCCCTGCGCCTTGTACGACTCGAGCACCGGCTTCAGCGCGGCCGCGCTGATCGGATGCTTCGGCTTGCCATCCTCCACCGGCACGGTCTTTTTCATCTCGGCCCACACCGCGTTCGACACGGTGATGCCGGCACCGTTGTAGGACAGCGTGAAGGGCGTGACGATTTCCGACCGTGGTGAGCACGCCGGTGGCGGCGCCCAGCGGCATGGCCGCCAGCATGTGCGCGCCGTCGAGCTCGCCGCTGACGACGCGGTCGAACAGCACCTTCCAGTTCGCCTGCGCCTCCAGCGTGACGTACAGACCCTCGTCCTCGAAGTAACCGCGCTCGTAGGCAACGGCCAGCGGCACCATGTCGGTGAGCTTGATGAAGCCGAACTTCAGTTCCCATTTCTCCGGTTCGCCTACCGCGGCCGCTGCCGGCGCGCTCGCGAGCAGCCCCGCCGCGCAGATGCCGAGGATCGCCCGCCACCCGTGCACGCCACCCGGAAGTCCTGATCTCGTGTCGTCCTGTCATGTGCGCTCTCCGCATGAAAATTCGCCCAAAAAAAATGCCCACGTACCGCGCCGGCGGTTCGTGGGCATCATTACCCGGTGGTTGAGATGTTCGGGCTCGGCCCCTGCACGGTCGCAAGGCCTGGCCTGAAATCAACTAAGCAGTTTGTGTGCCAATATATTTTCTCTATTTATTTCAATCCGTTGCGCCGATGCCTGTCCGATCCGGGGCGCAGGATCGACGCGCCGCCCATGCCAAAGTGGTGCGCGCTGCACCGTGCACGCGCATCCGCTCACCCTGCCGACTGGCAAAAACGCCGCTCGCCGATCATCAAATCCGGGCCCAGCAGGACGCCCGGCTCGAACTCCCAGCACCCGGCGTGTTCCCCCTCGGGCTTGGCATCGCGCGAGGGTGCCGGCAGGCCGAGATGGCGGGCCGCTTCGCGGTACAGATCGGGCCGGTAGCACTGCTGCACCAGCGCGCGGCATTGCTCCTCGCCTATCTGCTTGCCCAGCAGCGCGCTGCTGCTGCGCACCATCCATTGCGCCTGCGAGCGCCACGGGAAGCCGGCGAGATAGCGCCCGAAGACATGGAACTCCGGCGCATCCACCGGCGCGAGGTGCTTGGCGCGGCAGAACCTGCCCGTCAGCGAGGGCAGCAGGATCTTCACGGGCAGGCCGAGGTACTGCGGCTGGCTGAGGATTTGCGCGGCGAGCTCGCGCTGCGCGGGGTCGGCGAGCGCCTGGCAGGCGGCCATGATCGCGATGCGCAGGCGCAGGTGCGTGGCCGGATGATGGTTGTGCCAGGCCTCGGTGACACCGAGCACCTTTTCCGGCGCGTTGTTCCAGATCTCGTAGCCGGTGGCGGCCACCGCACCGATGCCCTGCTGCACCGCGAGCGTGTTCCACGGTTCGCCCACGCAGAAGCCGTCGATGATGCCGCGCGCCAGGCTGTCGCACATCTGCTCGGGCGGCAGCACGATGATGCGCACGTCGCGCTCCGGATCCACGCCACCCGCGCGCAGCCACATGCGCAGCTGGAAGGTATGCATCGAGAACAGGTGCACCGTGGCGAGCGTGAGGGGCTCGGCGCCGGGAGTGCCCGCTATCCGCGCGCGCAGGGCCGCGGCCATGCCCGGCGCGCTGCCATCACGCTCGCCGCCGAGCGCGTCCCACAGCGCCCGCGACAGCGTGATGGCGTTGCCGTTCAGCGCCAGCGACAGCCCGGTCAGCAGGTTGGCGCGCATGCCGCCGGCACCGTGCCCGGTCATCATCGGCAACGGCGCCAGCAGGTGCGCGGCGTCGAGCTTGCCCACCACCAGCTTGTCGCGCAGATTCGCCCAGGACACCTCGCGCGCGAGCTCGACCTCGAGTCCGTAACGCGCGAACAGCCCGGTTTCGCGCGCCATCACCAGCGGCGCGCTGTCGGTGAGGCGCATGAAACCCAGCGTCAGCGCCGACTTTTCCGGCGGGGGAAGTTGCTTGTCGCGGCTCATCGGGATTTGCCCTTGCCCTTGGGTGACAGCGTGGCCAGCACGGTCCTGGCCACGTCCGGCAGTCGCTGGTTGGCGTCCATCGCGAGCCTGGTGAGCATGCGGTGGGCCGCGTCCTCGCTGAGTTGCTGATAGGCCATCAGCAGGCCCTTGGCCTGCTCGATGAGCTTGCGGTCCTCGAGCTGGACGCGGGTGTCGTGCAACTCCGCGCGCAGCGTCTGGAACGAGCGGAACTGCGCGATCGCCACGTCGATCACGGGCTTGACCAGCTCGGGATTGATGCCGCCCACCAGGTAGGTGCTGATGCCCGCGCCGACGGCCTGCTCGATATAGTCCGGGTCGTCCTGCTGCGTGAACATCACCACCGGGCGCGGGTTGTGGTGATTCACCACGGCGAGGCTCTCGAGCACGTCGCGGTCCGGCGATTCGATGTCGATCAGGATCACGTCGGGCGCGTGCTGCTGGATCTGGAACAGCAGCCCCTTCGCCGAGGCGATGACGGCCACCACCTCGTAGCCCGCGGCCCACAGCCGCTCCTCGACCAGCTGCGCGCGCTCCGGACTGTCGTCCACCAGCATCACGCGGGCGGGTGGTTTGCTGCTGTCGGTGTTCAACCAGGGGTTCCGGCGGGGGCGAGTCTCACCGCAATGCCATCAACATTCGTGCCATGGGGCTTCGTGGTGGCTGTTGCGCGATTCACGGGCGTGCACAGCCTGCCGGTTCGGGCTCGTCGCGCACCAAAGCGAGGCGCATGCACGCCCGCTGCACCATGGCGCGGCATGCGCCCTCTGCGGTGCGGTTACCGGCGCGGGGCGGCAGGTATTGCCCGCTGGCGCGCGTCGCGCCTTTCCGGGTTAAGCTCGGCCCTTGACTCTGGACCATGGTCCAGACTGCAGAGTGCCCGCACACAGGAGATCGGCAATGCCCACCTACAGCATCGGTCAACTTGCCAAGCGCGCCGGCGTCGCCATCGACACCGTGCGCTACTACGAACGCAACCAGCTGCTCGATCCGGCCGGGCGCCTCGAGTCCGGCTACCGCCGCTATGGCGACAGCGAACTCAGGCGACTGCGCTTCATCCGGCGCGCGAAGGCGCTGGGCTTCTCGCTCGCGGACATTCGCGCGCTGCTGTCCCTGAGCGAGGAGCGCAACGTCGCCAAGGTCAAGCGCGCCGCCGAGGCCCGACTCGCCGACGTCGAGCAGCGCCTGGCCGAACTGGAACGCATCCGCAACGGACTGCGGGCGCTGGTGGCCGCCTGCCCCGGTCATGGGCGCGCGGAGGCCTGCCCGATCCTCAACGCGCTCAGCGACGACGACGCCTCATGATCCTTCGACGCCCGGCTGCTTCGTTGCGACGATTACGCGCTGCTGTCCGAGGCCCCATTGCTTGACCAGCGCGTAGATGGCCGGGATGACCGCCAGCGTCAGCACCGTCGACGAAATCATGCCGCCGACCATCGGGGCCGCGATGCGGCGCATGACCTCGGAGCCGGTGCCGCTGCCCCACATGATCGGCAGCAGGCCGGCCATGATCGCCATTACCGTCATCATCTTTGGCCGCACGCGCTCGACGGCTCCTTCCATGATTGCCTCGTACAGGTCGCCGATGTCCGGAGTGATTCCCTCATCGGCGCGCTTCGTCTTCAGCGCCTCCCACGCGTGGTCGAGGTAGATCAGCATCACGACCCCGGTTTGCGCGGCGACACCGGCCAGCGCAATGAACCCCACGGCAACCGCCACGCTGAAGTTGTAGCCGAGCCACCACATCAGCCAGACGCCGCCCACCAGCGCAAAGGGCACCGACAGCATGACGATCAGGGTTTCCGTCAACCGGCCGAAATTGAGGTACAGCAGCAGGAAAATGATCAGCAGCGTGACCGGAACGACGATCTTCAGCTTCGCGGCCGCGCGCTCCATGTACTCGAACTGGCCGCTCCACGTCGCGTAGTAGCCGGGCGCGAACTTCACGCGCTCAGTCACCACCCGCTGCGCCTCGGCCACATAGCCGCCGATGTCGCGATCGCGGATGTCCACGAAGATGTACGCCGATAGCAGCGCGTTTTCCGTGCGGATGCCCGGCGGGCCGAGCTCGACGCTCACCGTCGCGACTTGCCCGAGGGGAATCATCGCGCCGCTCATCGTCGGGACCAGCACGTGGCGCGCGATGGCATCGGGATCGGCGCGCAGTTCCCGCGGGTAACGCACGCTGACGCCGAAGCGCTCGCGTCCTTCCACGGTGGTCGTGACCATCTCGCCCCCGAGCGCGCTGCTGATCACGCCCTGCAACGCGTCGATCGACAGGCCATAGCGGCCGAGCATCTCGCGCCGCGGCTCGATCGTGAGGTAATAGCCGCCGTTCAGCCGTTCCGCGTAGGCGCTGGTGGTACCCGGCACCGTCTTCACGACCGCCTCGATTTCCTTCGCGAGGCGTTCGAGCTCGCCGAGGTCCTTGCCGAATACCTTGATGCCTATCGGCGTACGGATGCCCGTCGACAGCATGTCGATGCGCGCCCTGATCGGCATCGTCCACGCGTTGCTGACGCCGGGGAACTGCAGCGCCTGGTCGAGTTCCGCGACGAGCTTGTCGATCGTCATGCCGGGGCGCCACTCGGCCTCGGGCTCGAGATTGATCACCGTCTCGAACATCTCCATCGGCGCGGGATCCGTGGCGGTGAGGGCGCGCCCTGCCTTGCCGAATACCGATTCCACCTCCGGGAAGCTCTTGATGATGCGGTCCTGCTGCTGGAGCAGCTCGGCGGCCTTGGTAACCGACAGGCCTGGCAGCGTCGCCGGCATGAACAGCAGCGTGCCCTCGTTGAGCGTCGGCATGAACTCGCTCCCGATGCGGCTCGCCGGCACGGCGGTCAGCGCGAGCGCGACCACGGCCAGCGCCAGCGTGGCCACCTTGTGGCGCAGCACGAGCCGGATCACCGGGCGATAGAGTGCGATCAGCATCCGGTTCACCGGGTTGCTGCGCTCGGGCAGGATCCTGCCGCGAATGAAGAGCAGCATCAGCACGGGCACCAGGGTGACCGACAGCAGCGCCGCCGCCGCCATCGCGAAGGTCTTGGTGTAGGCAAGCGGGTGGAACAGCCGTCCTTCCTGCGCCTCGAGCGCGAAGACGGGAAGGAAGGACACCGTGATGATCAGCAGGCTGAAGAACAGGGCAGGCCCGACCTCGCGGCACGCGTCGGTCATCAACTGCAGCCGCGAGCGGCTGCCGTCGTCGCGCTCGATGTGCTTGTGCGCGTTCTCGATCATCACGATTGCCGCGTCGACCATCGCGCCGATCGCGATCGCGATGCCGCCGAGGCTCATGATGTTGGAGTTCATGCCCAGCGCGCGCATCGCGATGAAGGCCATCAGCACACCGACCGGCAGCATCACGATCGCCACCAGTGCGCTGCGCACGTGCAGGAGAAACAGGGCGCAGACGAGCGCGACGATGAGGCTCTCCTCGATCAGCGTCCGGCGCAGCGTTGCTATCGCGCGGTGGATCAGCTCGGAGCGGTCGTAGACTGTCCGCAGCTGAACGCCGTCCGGGAGACCCGAGGCGATCTCGGCAATGCGCTCTTTCAGGGAGTGGATGACGTCGAGCGCATTGCCGCCGTAGCGCGCCATCGCGATGCCGCCGACCACCTCCCCCTCCCCGTTCAGCTCCGTGATGCCGCGCCGCTCGTCCGGCCCGATCTCGATGCGCGCGACGTCGCGCAGCAGCACCGGCGTGCCCCCCTCGGACGCAGCACGATTCGCTCGAGGTCGTCCGTGCCCCGCAGATACCCCCGGCCGCGCACCATGTACTCGCGCTCGGCCATCTCGACGACGCGCCCGCCGACATCGCGGTTGTTTTCGCGGATGGCGCGCATCACGGTCTCGAGGTCGATGCCATAGGCGTGCAGCTTGTGCGGGTCGACCGTGACCTGGTACTGCTTGACGAATCCGCCCACGCTGGCGACTTCGGCCACGCCCCTGGCCTTGGTCAGCTGGTAGCGCACGAACCAGTCCTGCATCGCGCGCAGTTCGCCGAGGTCGTGCCGGTCGCTGGTGAGCGCGTACTGGTACACCCAGCCCACCCCGGTTGCATCGGGTCCGAGCGTCGGCGTGACGCCCTGCGGCAAGCGCTCGGCGGCCGTGTTGAGGTACTCCAGCACGCGCGAACGCGCCCAGTAGATGTCGGTGCCGTCCTCGAAGATCACGTAGACGAACGAAGCACCGAAGAACGAGAAGCCGCGCACGACTTTCGATCGGGGCACCGCCAGCATCGCCGTGGTCAGGGGATAGGTCACCTGGTCCTCGACAACCTGCGGACCCTGCCCGCTGTACTCGGTGTAGACGATGACCTGTACGTCCGAAAGATCCGGCAGCGCGTCCAGCGGCGTTTTCAACAGCGCGTAGATGCCCGCGGCGATGATGCCCACCGTGAGGAGCAGTACCAGGACGACGTTGCGCAGCGACCAGGCGATGAGGCGTGACAGCATGCTCAGTGGCCTCCGTGTCCGGCGTGACCGAGGGCGGCGGTGCCTCGCGCGCTGGTGCGGCTCCGTCGCGGGCGTGGCACCGTGCCCGCGTGCCGAGCTGTCCAGCGCTGCCTTCAGGTTGCTCTCGGCGTCGATCAGGAAGTTCGCACTGACCACGACGCGATCCCCCTCGGCGATACCGCGGCGGATCTCGACGTAGCCACCGCCGCGCTCGCCAACGACCACGTCGCGCGGCTCGAACAGGCCTTCGCCACGCTCCACCAGCACGAGCTGGCGCGTGCCGCTGTCGAGCACGGCCGAATCCGGGACGCTCAGCACGGCATGGCCGCTACGCTCGACCTGGATGTCGACGCGACCGTACATGCCCGGTCGCAGGCGCAGGTCCGCGTTGGGTAACTGCACGCGGACCCTGGCCGTGCGCGTGCCCTCGTCCAGCGTCGGGTAAACGAAGTCCACATGCCCCTGGAAGACCTCCGCGGGAAACGACTCGATCTGCACGCTTGCGGGCTGGCCCACCTGTACGTCGCCTATGTCCTGCTCGTAGACACTCGCCATCAGCCAGACCTGGCCCAGGTCGGCCAGCCGGTAGAGCGTCTCGCCCGGCATGAATCGCATGCCCTGCACGGCCACCTTTTCCAGCACGACACCGTCCGAGGGCGCCCGCAGCGTGACCGCGCGCTGCGGTTCCCCGCGCGCCTCGAGGGCGCGGATATCAGCCTCTTCCAGCTGCCAGTTCAGCAAGCGCGCGCGGGCGGTCTGCAGCAGGTCGTCACCGAGTTTTCCCGCGCCGCGCCTTTTCGCGTCGAGAGCGAGCAGGTACTCCTGCTGTGCCGCGACGAGCTCCGGGCTGTAAGCGGAGAACAATGCCTCGCCGCGACGCACGCGCCGCCCCGTCTCGTTCACGTGAAGCGTCTCGATCCAGCCCTCGAAGCGCGGCGCGATCGTGACCAGCGAGCGCTCGTCGGCCTCGATGACGCCTACCGCCATGATGTCGGACCTGATCTCCCGGGGTGCGGCCACCTCGGTGCGTACGCCGATCCTCTGCACTTTCTCCGGCGCAATCCGCAGGATGTTCCCGCCTGCTTCGTCGCCCTCGTAGACGGGGATGTAGTCCATCCCCATGCCGTCCTTTTTCGGCACGGGCGAGGTGTCCGGCAAACCCATCGGGTTGCGGTAGTAGAGCGGCTTCCTTGGCGTCGTGCCTTCGTCCGTGGCGGGTTGCTGTTCGACCCAGCGCCCCATCAGCGCGCCGGCGCCGAAGAGCAGCAGCGCGGCAAGCACGTAAGCCGTCCTGTTCATGGCTGCACTCCCGTGATTCTTTCGAACTGGGCCACCGCCATCTGCTGCTGCACGGCGGCGTCGACACTCTGCAGGCGGGCATTGCGAATCTGCCGGCCGGCCTCGATGAGCGTGTCGAAGTCGACCTGCCCGCCCTGGTAACCGGCGATTGCGGAGCGGTAGCTGATTTCCGACTCCACGAGCAGCTGTTCGTCGAACAGCTTCTGGCGTGCCCGCGCAGCCTCGTAGGCGACCCTGGCCTCGGCGGCCGCGGAGCGCAGGCTCAGCAGCTTCGCGCGACGCTGGTCTTCGGCCGCAGCGAGCATCGCCACCTGCTCCTTTTCCACTGCACGCGTACCGCCGTAAAGCGGGACGTTCACGCCCAGCATCAGCTCCCAGGTGTCGAAGCTGGTGCCCGTCTGCACCGGCGTGACGCCCACCGTGAGGTCCGGGTAGCGCTCGCGCGCGGCCAGCTCGCGCGAAGCGCGGCGCTGCTGCACCTGCCGATCGGCGATCGCGAGTGCCGGCGAGTTGCTGCCTTCCGATTGTTCGAAGCCCTTCCATGCTTCCATGAATCTGCTGGTTTGCGGCAAACCCGCGGGGGCAGGTACCGGCGTGTCGAGCGGGTCCCCGACGAGGCTGTTGATGACGACGCTTGCTCGCGCATAGCGGCCGTTCAGCTCTTGCGCTTCGGCGAGCAGCATCGTCTGCTCGGTCCTGGCCTTGATCACGTCCTGCTGCGCGGCGATGCCGTTGGCGTAGCGCTTGCTGGCGCTTTGCCCCATGTCGTGGACCAGCGCCTGCACCTCGGCATTGATGCCGCGCGCCATGTGCGCGGCGTAGAGCTCGGCGTAGGCCGCACGCAGCATGGCGCGCAGTTCGGCCAGGGTCAGGTCGGCGCGCGCCTGCGCGGCGGCGTAGCCTGCTTCGGCGGCCTCACGCCTGAGGCCGCGCTTTCCCCACAGGGGAAACATCTGTTCGAAGGTGTATTTCGTTGTCCCGACCTGGTCGGGACGCAGGTTGACGTCGTCGATCTCCATCAACTCGACGCGTACCGTCGGGTCGGGCAGTGCCCGCGCCGCGTCGATGGCGAACCTCGCGGCGTGCACTTCACCCTGCATGGCCTGGTAATCGGGGTGGATGTCTCCGAGGCGCGCCAGCAGCGCCTCGTAGCTCACGGCGGGCGCCTCGGCGTGAAGGGCGGCGCCGGTCCACAGCAGGCCGAGCTGCAGGAGCAGAAGTGCCGCCGGGTGCGCTCGCTTCATGGCACGTCTTCCGCGGCGCGCTGATCGGCTGGCGTCGATACGGTCGCATACACCTCGGGTCCGCCGTCGTCCTTTAACAGCATGACCTGATAGGGCTGGAATGCGTCCCCGCTTTCCATACCCGGACTGCCGATGGGCATGCCCGGGACGGCAAGGCCGCGCGCGTGTGCCGGGGGATTGGCAAGGAACTGGCGGATGAACCGTGCCGGAACATGGCCTTCGAACACGTATCCTCCGGCCGAGACGGCCGTATGGCACGACTGCTGTTCGGGTGGTATTCCCTGCTTCGCTTTCAGCGCGTCCAGGTCGACCGGGTGATGGGTGCGGGTGAGAAAGCCTTGTTGCTCGAGGTGCCTGATCCACACTTCGCAGCAGCCGCAGCTGGGGCTCTTGTAGACATCGAGAACGACCGCTGTGCCCGGGGCGCTCGTGTGCGTGGTCGGTCCGGCGGGTGCTGGCGCCGCGGTGCGATTGTCGGCAGCTGCGGCTTCGATGGCGCACGCTGCCGCTGGCAGCAGCGCGACGCCGAGCAGGAAGCGCACAAGTGCCCGCGCTGGCAAAGAACGTGGAATCATGGTCAATTTCTCCGGTTTCCAGGTGCAGTGGATACGATGCATTGCGGCCCTCCGGCGGTTGCCGCCGCCGGTTGCCACGACACCCCGAGGGATGTCGTGGCAAGCGATCGCTTCAGTCGATTTTCGGGACCGAGCTGCTCTTGCCCGGCGGACCGTAACGAACCCAGATGCGCTTGTTCTGCATCAGGATGACGCGTCCGTCCGCGGCTTCCATTTCCACGCCGTCAGCCATGCTCATGGGCTTGCCGTGCTGGTCGACCATGCGCCCCGTGCCGTCCGGGTGCAGGAATAGCGTCGAACCGTCCTTCAGCTCTACCTGCTCGGCGGCTGGCTCCGCTGACATTGCGGAGTTCATCGCCAGCACGGCCAGACCTGTCACAAGTGCTTTCGTTGCAGTTTTCATCGCCAATGTCCTCCTGAGGAATGCAAAACCTTCCATGGTGCGTGGACCAGATGCACCTTCCGGGTGCTCCGGAGCATCAGCCACCACCACGCGTGCAGCTCGCGGCAGATGCGGGTGTCCCGCACGATATTCCGGTCAATCGGAGCGAGCCGAACGAGCGACTGGGCAGCGTCGACCGTCACGCGCGCGCCCGGTGATGGCGGTGGCTTGCCAGCCGATGGGGGGGCGCAACAGTCGGGATGTGTGCGGGGAAGCGGCTGCGGTGGCCATTGGCGGCCACTGATTGCACACCGCGTGCACACAGACGCGGAATGCAGGGTTCGAAGGCAAGCGAATGCGTGAGGCTGGATGCGCACGTCTTTGCGCACGTCCGGGCACATGGGGAAGACTTGGCGCAATCCGGGCAGTTGCAGGACTTGCAGCATTTCATGCCCTGCTTGTCACCCTCGGGCGCGGCATGATGTTCGCTATGCGTCAACTGCGTTGCGGCGGAAGAAACATCGGACGCAAGCGATCCGGTCACGTACGCGACCGACTCCATGGGAAGCACGAGGCAAACCCACAGAATCAGTAATCTCGCCACGACGCGTCTGTTCATAACGTCCTGTCGTCAAGCGCCAAGGATGCGCCGTTGTGATTATGAGACTGCTCCGGCTTTCGCCTGCGTGTCAAGCGATAGAACTGCTCCCGGATATTTGTGCGTTACCGGGACAGGTGATATCGAATCTCGGTATTGACTCTGGACTATGGTCCAGAGTGCAGAGTGCTCCCCGAATCGACGGACTTCCAGCTCGAGAGGTCCTTAACCAACATTATCGAGGAGGACTGGAACGTGAATGAACACCACGCCTGTCACCACCGTGACCCCCATGGATCGGCGCCGGGGGAATTGCGCGATCCCGTATGCGGCATGACGGTCCGCCCGGATGCGCCGCACGTTGCGCGGCACGCAGAACCGGGAGTACCGCTTTTGCTCGGCCCGTTGCCGCGAAAAGTTCGCGGCCGACCCCGCCGCCTATCTCGGGCCGCGCGATGCCGCGCCTGCGGCCGCGCCGCCGGGCGCCACCTATACCTGCCCGATGCATCCCGAGATCATCCGCGACCAGCCCGGCAGCTGCCCGCTGTGCGGCATGGCACTGGAGCCCGTGATGCCGGCCCTCGACGAGGGCGAGAACCCGGAGCTCGTCGACTTCCGTCGCCGCTTCCTGTGGACACTGCCCCTGTCGCTGCTGGTCTTCGTCCTTGCCATGTTCGGCGACGCGGCAGGCCTGCTGACGCCGGCAGCGCGCAGCCTGCTCGAGCTCGCGCTCACCGCGCCCGTGGTGCTGTGGGCTGGCTGGCCCTTCTTCCAGCGCTGGGCGCAGTCGATCGCCAACCGCAGCCCCAACATGTGGACGCTGATCGGTACCGGGGTCGGTGCCGCGTTCATCTACAGCGTCGTTGCCACCGTGGCGCCCGGCCTGTTCCCGGATTCCTTCCGCGTGCACGGACGCGTGGCCGTGTATTTCGAAGCAGCCGCGATCATCGTCTCCCTCACCCTGCTCGGCCAGATCCTCGAGCTGAAGGCGCGCTCGAGCACCTCGGCCGCACTGAAGGCGCTGCTCGGCCTGGCGCCGAAGACCGCGCGCCGCCTGCGCGAGGACGGTACCGAGGAGGACATCCCGCTCGCGCATGTGCACGTCGGCGACCGCGTGCGCGTGCGCCCGGGGGAAAAGGTGCCGGTGGACGGCGAAGTGCTCGAGGGGCGCTCCAGCGTCGACGAATCGATGCTGACCGGCGAGCCGATGCCGGTCGAAAAGGGTCCGGGAGCCAAGGTCATCGGCGCCACCCTGAACGGCGTGGGCGCGCTGATCATGCGTGCCGAGCAGGTGGGATCCGCGACGGTGCTCGCACAGATCGTGCAGCTGGTCGCGCAGGCGCAGCGCTCCCGTGCACCGATGCAGCGTCTCGCCGACAAGGTGAGCTTCTGGTTCGTGCTGGCCGTGCTGGCCGTGGCGCTCGCCACCTTCCTCGGCTGGGGATTTTTCGGGCCGGAGCCGTCCTGGACCCATGCCGTCGTGAACGCGGTGGCGGTGCTGATCATCGCCTGCCCCTGCGCGCTCGGCCTCGCGACGCCGATGTCGATCATGGTCGCCACGGGCCGCGCCGCACAGGCGGGCGTGCTGTTCCGCGACGCCGAAGCGATCGAGCGCCTGCGCGGCATCGACACGCTGGTCGTCGACAAGACCGGCACCCTCACCCAGGGCCGGCCGGCCTTTCACGCGGTGCAGGGCCACGACGGTTTCGATCCCGACGCGGTGCTGCGGCTCGCGGCCAGCCTCGAGCAGGGCAGCGAGCATCCGCTCGCCGAGGCGATCGTGCACGAGGCGCGTCGCAGGGAACTCTCGCTGGGCACGGCGGAGGACTTCGAGTCCGTGACCGGGCTCGGCGTGAGGGGGCGCGTCGAGGGCCGCCCGCTTGCCCTCGGCAATGCCGCACTGATGCATGAAGCCGGCGCCGACGCGGATGCGCTCGCTCCCGCGGCCGAGCAGTTGCGACTCGACGGGGCCACCGTCATGTTCCTTGCGGTCGACGGGAGGGCAGCCGGCCTGATCGCGGTGGCCGACCCGATAAAGGACAGCACGCCCGCGGCGCTGCGCGCGCTGCAGGCCGACGGCCTGCGCATCGTGATGGCGACCGGCGACGGGCTCACGACCGCGCAGGCGGTGGCGCGCCGCCTCGGGCTGGATGAAGTGCACGGGGAAGTGCGTCCGCAGGACAAGTCCGCGCTGGTGGCGCGACTCCAGGCCGAGGGGCGGCGCGTCGCGATGGCCGGCGACGGCATCAACGATGCGCCGGCGCTCGCGGCGGCCGACGTCGGCATTGCCATGGGTACCGGCACCGACGTGGCGATGTCGAGCGCCCAGGTGACGCTGGTGAAGGGCGACCTGCAGGGCATTGTCCGCGCCCGCGCGATCTCGCGCGCGGCGGTCGCTAACATGAAGCAGAACCTCGCGTTCGCGTTCCTCTACAACGCGCTCGGCGTTCCGGTGGCGGCTGGCCTGCTGTACCCGGCGTTCGGCCTGCTGCTGAGCCCGATGATCGCGGCGCTGGCCATGAGCCTGTCCTCGGTGTCGGTGGTGAGCAACGCGCTGCGGCTGCGCCGCGCGCCCCCCAACAAAACCATGGAGACCCATCGATGAGTCGATGTCTCGCAACCGCCGTGCTGGTGTTCGGCGCCACGCTGGCCGGCTGCGCGCCCCTGCCAACGGATGACGGGCGCACCGGGACGGCGGATCTGCTGGCCGCGCGCGGCCAGAACCTGGCCGCCGCCGATGGCGACGCGACTGTCGCGCCGCTGCTGGCGGCACTGCGCGAGCGGCCGCTGACGGCCTCCGACGCCGTGCGCCTGGCGCTGCTGAACAACCCGGACATGAAAGCCGAATACGCCAGCCTCGGCTTCGCCGCGGCCGAGGTCTACGAGGCCGGGCGCATGGCCAACCCCGTGTTGTCCGCCTCGGTGCTGTTTCCCGATGCCGGCGGCGAGGCCAACCAGGTCGGCTTCGGCCTGGCGCAGAACTTCACCGACGTGCTGCTGCTGCGATCGCGCAGCCGCCTGGCCGAGGGCGAGTACGCGCGCACCAGGGAGCTGATCGGCGCAAAGGCACTGACGCTGGCGGCGGATACCGAAGCCGCCCACATCCGCGTCGTCGGCAGCTGGCAGCTGATCGCGATGCGCGAAGCGGTGGCGAAGGCGGCGACCGCCTCGGCCGAACTGGCGCAGCGCTTCCACGCGGCGGGCAATATCGGCCGCCTCGAACTGGCGCTGCAGCAGGCCGCCGCCTCGGAGGCGCAGCTCGACGTGCTGCAGGCGCGCGCGGAGCTCGGCGCGGCGCGCAGCGCGCTGAACCGGCTGATGGGCCTGGCGCCGAGCGAGGACTGCTGGCGCGTCGTGGACCGGCTGCCCGTCCCGCTCGCCGCGGAAGACGCCGTGCCCGAGCTGCTGCGGCGCGCCGATGCCAACCGCCTCGACCTGGCGGCGGCGCGCCGCGAAGTCACGCTGCTCGCCGATGCGCTCGGCGTGACGCGAAGCTTCCGCCTGCTGGGTGATGTCGAGCTCGGCGTGGCAACCGAGCGCGAGACCGACCGTTCGCGTATCACCGGACCGACGCTGGGGCTGGAACTGCCGCTGTTCGACCACGGTCACGGGCGCGTGGCGCGCGCACAGGCGAGCCTGCAACGGGCAGAAGCGCAGCTGCGCGCGCTGGAGATCGACATCGGCAACGCCGTGCAGCGCGGCGCCGCCGAGGTCGCCGCCGCGAAGGCGCGCGCCGATCACTACCGCGAGTCGCTGATCCCGCTGCGCGAGGAGATCGTCGCGCGCACGCAGCGCGAGGTGAATTTCATGCTCGCCGACCAGTTCCAGCTGTTGTTCGTGAAGCAGCAGGAATACGACGCCTACCAGGGCTACCTCGAGGCGGTTCGCGATTACTGGCTGGCGCGCGTGGAGCTCGGCCGCGCGGTCGGCGCGGCGCTGCCGAGCAGCGCGCGCGTCGGCGACGTCGCGCTCGATGCGCAAACGCTGATGCAGCCTGAGAGTCAGCCCGCGCCCATGGATCACTCGCAGCATATGCAGCACGACGCTCGGCGGCGCCGCCGCCGCACGCCACCCACGAATCCAGCCACGGAGACCGGCCATGATCAGCCGCCGCAACATCCTGTCGCGCATCGGCCTGGGCTCGCTCGCGGCGCTGCTCGTATCCGTCGCGCAGCGCAGCCGCGCCAGGGCGCGCACGAGGGACACGCCATGCCCGCAGCAACGGCATCCGCGCCAGCCGAGACCACCGCGGCCGGCAGCGCGCGGCCGCGCCGCGTCATCGCCCGCCGCCGGCTACACGCCGGTGCGCACCCTGAACGGCTGGACGCTGCCGTACACGCATGAAAGACGGTGTGAAGGAGTTCCACCTGGTCGCCGAGGAAGTGGAGCACGAGTTCGCGCCCGGCTGCGTCGCGAAGTGCTGGGGCTACAACGGCAGCACGCCGGGCCCGACGATCGAGGCGGTGGAAGGCGACCGCGTGCGCATCTTCGTGACCAACCGCCTGCAGGAGCACACCACGATCCACTGGCACGGCCTGTACCTGCCGAGCGGCATGGACGGCGTGGGCGGCCTGAACCAGCCGCACATCCAGCCCGGCGAGACCTTCGTCTACGAGTTCACGCTGCGCCAGCACGGCACGCACATGTACCACCCGCACGCCGACGAGATGGTGCAGCTCGCCGTCGGCATGATGGGCCTGTTCATCATCCACCCGAAGCGCGGCGAGCCGCACCCGATCGACCGCGACTACTGCTTCCTGCTGCACAACTGGGCGCTGCACCCGGGCACCTACCGCCCCGACCCGTCGATCATGACGGAGTTCGATCTCTGGACCTTCAACTCGAAGGTGTTCCCCGCGATCGAGCCGCTGGTCGCGCGCACGGGCGAGCGCGTGCGCATCCGCGTCGGCAACCTGTCGATGCACGAGCACCCGATCCACCTGCACGGCGTGCAGTTCCACGTCACCGGCGGCGACGGCGGGCGCCTGCCCGAGAATCGCTTGGCGCACCGAGGTGACCGAGCTCGTCGGCGTCGGCCAGATGCGCGACATCGAGTTCGTCGCGATCCCGGGCGACTGGGCCCTGCACTGCCACAAGTCGCACCACACGATGAACGCCATGGGCCACGGCATCGCCAACCCGCTCGGCGTGGACCAGCGCGGCGTGGAGCAGGACATCCGCGCGCTGCTGCCGGGCTACATGGCGATGGGCGAGAACGGCATGGGCGAGCACCAGGACCACACCGACTTGGGCCATATGCAGGGCCCCGAGAACACGCTGCCGATGATGATGGGCAAGGGCCCGTTCGGAAACCTGGAGATGGGCGGCATGTTCACCGTGCTGAAGGTGCGCGACGAGCTCGCGCCGGGCGACTTCCGCGATCCCGGTCCCTATCGCAATCCCGCCGGGCACCGTGGCGCGGCGCATCAGCAGCGACCCGGATTTCGGCCGTCCGGTGCGCCGCCCGGCTGCTGAGGAGACGCATGCCCGACCGCGACCGCACGCTAAGCGCGCAGCCGCGCGTTGAGGCTGTCGACGACTTCCGCCCAGTCGGCGTCGTCGGCGATCTGCTCGCGCAGGAACTGCGCCTGCGAGGCACTCCAGCAACACGCTTCCGCCAACGGGACATGCGGCGCCAGCGGCCGGTGGGTCGCGATGAATTGCTCGATGCTCGCGGCGTCATCGGGCAGGCCCAGCTGGCGGAACAGGTCGCCCAGGGCATGAACAGGACTTTCCATGGTCATTTCCTCCCGTGCGTTGGCGTGGCAACGATCCGCAGCGCGCACGCGCGGATCCGGTCGTGACGATTGCCCGGCAGCCGCGCTCGCGCTAGCGGATTGCCGCGGCCCGCGCATTCGCCGCCCGGCCCATGCCGCCACGCATCAGCGCCTCTTCGCGTCGCGCATGGCGATGGAAGTAGCGCACGAATTCCTCGTCGCGCCCGGGCTCCGCGGCGCGCACCAGCGCGTCGATGCTGCGCTGGCCCTCGGCCACGCTGCGCGGGCGCCTGCCGAGCAGCGCCTGCATGTCCGCAAGCTCCATCGCCTCGATCTCGGGCCCGATCTCGGCCTGGTTGCGCAGCCGCGCCAGCAGGCGCAGATCCATTTGCAGGCGATGGCGGCGAAAGGAATCCTCGATGTGCGGAAGCTGCTCCTGTTCGAGATTCTCCCGGAGCGTGTCGAAGAGCGCCGACACGTAGGGCCGTGCGGCCGCGGGCAGCGCGACGTCCTCGAGCGTGATGCCCATCGCCTCGGCAATCGCCTCGGCGGTGGCGCACTTGGACCACACGTCCTGCGCGAGCCACTCGGCATGCTCGTCGCGCGGATTGAGCTTCTGCACCACGGGCGCGAGCGCCAGTGCCGTGGTGAGCATGCCGATCACGCTGTAGTAACGGATCCTGTCGTCATCGAGCGGCGTGCCGCTGAACTCGCTGTAGTAGCGGAACCAGTCCGGCAGGTTGCCCGTGGGATACCAGACATCGCGCGTGCGGATGTGCGCGAGTTCGCGCATCGGGTCGCCGAGCGCACCGAGCTCCCAGTCCACCACGGCCTGCACGCGCCCGTCACGGAACAGGAACTGCCCGGGGCCGGTGTCGCCCTGCACCAGCACCAGCTTCTCCGGCATCGGCGGCAGATTGCGCCTGAGCCACTGGCAGGCGAAGGTCACCAGCGGCACTGGCTCGCTGAGCAGCGGAAAATGCCCGCGCTCCCAGACCGACAGGTCATTGCCCGACCAGCTGCTCGGCGTTGAGCGGCACGGCCAGCCCGATCTCGGCGAACTTGCCGGCCGGGATCGCGTGCCACCGGGCCATCACGCGTGCGAAGTCGCGCGCCACGGCGTCGCGCTCGGCGGCGTCTGCGATCCGGGTGAAATCGTTGACGCCCTCGACGAAGCCGAGGATCGCCGCGTTCGGCTCGTCGCTGCTCGCGATCACCTCGGGCACCGGGATGCCTTCATCGCGCAGCAGCTTCAGCAGCCGCACCTCACGCTGCAGCCCGTACTCCTGGATGTAACCGAAGTCGCCGCCGCGATCACCGCGGATGTAGTACTTCGCGCTCGTGCCGCCGCCAGCGACGTCGACGAACCAGCCCGGACGGCCGCCGGCCTCACGCCCGCCCTGGCGGGTACTCGCGGTGATGCGCCCCTGCAGCACGCGCTCGGCCCAGGGGAATACGTCCTTCTCGGTGAGCAGTGCGGACACGGAACGGCCTCCAGGGAATTCCTCCGCTCTGGCAACCAGCGGCGCCGGTGCGCCGGGGAATCATCGCGCGATCATTGATACGAAGGCAAACGGGCAATCCGCTACGACGGCTTCACTGACCCTGAAGCGGCTGTGCTGCGCGCGGCGGGGACAGGAAATTCTCCCGGACCAGGCGCGTGACGGTGGCGTAATCGCCATCGAAATGGTGGTCCCCCGGCAGGCCGATGACGGTGGCGGCTGGCGCTGACCTCAGCGTCGGGCACAGTCCCTCGCCGTCTTCCTCGCCGTAGATGCACAGCACCGGCAAGCCGTGGATGCCGGCCATTTCGGCGGCCAAATCGTGCGAACTGCCGCCGCCACTGTGCAGCCAGTTGCCGATGTGGAACTGGAAATCCACGCTCCGCGACGGGCTGAGCAGCACCATGCCGATCAGGGATTCGCGCAGCGCCGGCGGCAAGCGGCTCACCATGAACGGCAACACGTCCGCGCCCAGCGAAAAACCCACCAGCAGGACGCGCGGCTTGTGCCAGGCCGAGCGGTAATGCTCCATCACGCGCGCCAGGTCCGCCGACATCACCTCCGGTGTGCGCGCATTCCAGAAATACCGCAGGCTGTTCCAGCCAATGACCGCCACGCCCTCCTCGACCAGCGCGTTGCCGATATCCTTGTCGATATTCGCCCAGCCCCCGTCGCCGGAAATCACGATGGCCAGCACCGGCCCGCCGTCGTCCGGCTGCGACAACTCGATCAGCGGCAGGTCGCCGGGAGCCTGCGAATCCGCCCGATCTCCCCGGGCATGCAGGAATCCCGGATCGAACAGCAATGACCACCAGAACGCGCCGGCCCGGGTGTCGGCCCACGGTGTGGCAGCCGGCGTGAAGGCATCGCTCGGCACGGGTAGCGCTGCGCCACGCCAGGGCACATCCACGCCGCACGGGCGCGCGGGCAACGCCACCCGCGATGCCGCATCGAGGCTGGTGCCCGCGGCGAAGACGCCCGCAGGAGCCTGCGACAGCAGGACCTTCAGATACGCCGCCCCCCGACCCACCCCGATCAGCAGGGGCTTGCGGAAGTGATCGAAACGCAGTTCCTGCTGCGCCTGCTGGGCGTAGACGTCCAGCAGCGTCGTCGCGTCGAAGCACTCGGGTGCCTGTGCCGCCACCGCGGCGAAGTAGCGGTCGAGGTCGACGACGGCCACCGCGTAGCCGCGCAGCGACAGCGCGCGCGCAATCAGCGTCGAACGCATGCGCTGCCCTGGATCGGCAAGCACCACCACCAGCGCCTTGTCCCCGCCGCGCCACAGCGCGGTCTCGCCGAGCTCGGCAAAGCTCAGCGTCTGGGGCCGGGCGGTCCACAGCCACCCGATAGCGGCGCCGCCAAAAACCGCCAGCAGCAGCAACACGACCAGAGCCCGCTTCATTTGCCGAAGATCCCGCGCAGGCCGCCGGCAATCAGCGTCGAGACCTGCAGCAGCACGGCCGGCACATCGAGCGTCGATGGCACGGCCAGGTAACGCGGCGACCACTGCGGGTCGAACTTGTCCTTGTAGGCCCGCAGCCCCTGGAAATTGTAGAACTCGTTGCCGTAGCGAAACACGGAATTGCCCACCTTGTGCCACAGCGGCGCCAGCGCGTGCTGCTCCAGGCCGGACAACGGCGCCATGCCGAGATTGAAGCGCTGGTAGCCCTGCTCCTGCGCCCACAGCATCAGGCAGATCGTGAGATATTCCATCACGCCCTTGGGCGCACCGCTGGCATAGCGCATCAGGTCGATCGACAGCTCCCGACGGTTATCGGGACGCCACAGATTGGCAAAGGCGACGATGCGAGCGGCCTGCGTTACCACCGCCACGTCACTGCGCAGCAGGTAGTCCCGGTCGAAAAACCCCAGCGATATGCCCTTCTCGCGCGTGTTCTTGGCCTGCAGCCAGTCGCTGGAAACCGCTTCCAGCTCGTCCATCGCCGCGGCGACTGCATCGCCAGAGAGCACGCGGAACTCGCAGCCCTCCTTCTGCAGCTTGTTGTGGGCATAACGCAACGCGGCGCGGTGCTTGCCGCTCAGCCCGAAGCCGGCAAGATCGGTGACGGCCTCCTCGCCGAGCTTCACCAGGCTGAGCCCCAGATCCAGATAGAGCGGCAGAAGCTCGGGCCGCACGCGGTAGAACACCAGCCTGGCGCCGAACCGGTCCGCCGCCTCGCGAAACTGCCAGAGCAGCTCGTCGAGCAATTCCGGACTCCCGCACGGATCGTCGATGGCGATCCAGTAGCGGCGCGTGGTGACGTAGGTGACGAACGCGGTGCGGCCCTCGTTCCAGAAAAAGCACTTGTCCCCCGTCAGGGCGAGGAAATGGTTCGAGTACGGGCTCTGGCGAACCAGTGCTGTCGCGAGCTGCATCTGCGCGGCATCCGGCAGGTGCGGCACGTAGCGGCTGCGGCGCAGGAAGAAGAACACGAGCACCACCAGCGCCGCGATCACCAGCACCAGTGTGGAGCGCAGGAAGCGTTGCGCATCGCCGTGCAGGTCGAAGGTCCACCACAGCTCGTGGGAATACTCGACCTCGCGGTAGGCGTACAGGCCGAGCCACACCGCCACGCCGAGAATCGCGGCGACGACCAGCGCCCACTGCGGTGTCAGGTCCACCCGATCCAGGCGCGACGGCCGGTAGAAGGCCGCCTTCGCCGGCAGCAGCAACAGCAGCAGCACCGACAGACGGCTGCTTCCTCGAAATCGGCGCCTTTCAGCAGGGATGCCGCGATCCCCACCGCGAGCAATGCCATCGCGGCGAAATAGGCCGCCCGCAACTTCAGGCGAACCGCCCGCGCCAGCACGACCAGCAGCAGCCCGGTCATGCTGGCAACCAGGTGGGACGCCTCGATCAGGCCGACCGGCAGCATGTCGCCCAGCCAGTCGAGGCGATCGTCCTGCGCCGGTATCGCGCCCGAAATCAGCAGCATGGCGCCGCCTGCCAGCATCAGCAGGGAAAAGACCATGGGCAGCAGCGGCCGGATCGCCAGCCAGGGCGCCATCACGCGCTTGCGCAGCGCCTCCGCTCCCACAGCTCGTAAACGAGGATCAGCACGCCGGCGATCAGCAGCGGCAGGAAAAAGTAGATCAGCCGGTAGACCAGTAACGCCGCCAGCACGTGCGCCGACGGATTGCTGCCGGTCAGCAGGTAGAGGAAAACGCCCTCGAAAACGCCGATGCCGCCGGGCGACTGGCTGAACAGCCCGACCACCTGCGCCAGCAGGTAGGCGTTCAGGAATATCCCGAAGGAGAGCTCCATGTGCTGGCGCAGCAGCACGTAGAGCACGGCCGCGGCCAGCAGCAGGTCCGCGGCGCCCACGAGGGATTGCAGCAGCGTGATCCTCGGGCCGGCAGGCGTGATCCGTGTGCTCGCGCCAGCTGCAGCGATGCGCTTGCCTCCGAGCACCAGGGTCCAGTACGCGAGCAGCATGGCGATGACGACCCACATCACCAGGTGGAGATAACCGCCCGCGAGGTGCCGGTCGTCGAAGTACGCGGACGGCGTGAGCAGGTAGCTCGCGGCCAGTAGGGTCCCGCTGGCCAGGAAATAGGCGACGGTGCTGAGCAGGATGATCTGCGCGATCTCCAGGCTTCCGACCCCCCAGCCCGAATAAAAACGGTAGCGCAGCGCACCGCCCGATACCAGCGCGTGCCCGACCGTGTTGCTCACGGCAAAGCTGCTGAAGCCCGCCAGCAGGACCTGCCACCACGGCAAATCACGCTTCACATGGTGCAGCGCGATGCCGTCGTAGGCGGCGAGCACCAGGTAGCCGACCAGGGTAAGCCCCAACGCCCCCGACAGCACCCGCGGGGAGAGAAGCCGAACACCAGGTCGATCAGCTGCGGCAGGCTGTAATCCTGCAACTCGCGATGCACAAGCCACAAGGCGATACCGAGCGCGACCGGAGGCAACGCGGCACTGATCCATCTTGCCTTCAAACAGTAGCCCCCTGACCGACCGTCACACGCGTATCCGTCAAGAGCAAAGACGTCTCGCCGCGCGCGGCCAGCAATTCATTCGTCCAGTTCTTGCTCGCCGTCCTTCCAGAAGCGTTCCATCGCGATGTAAACATACGAAGCCGACCAGCCGATGAGGAGCAGGCCGTTGAGCGCCTCGGCACCTGCGAGCATGCGGATCTCGCCGGTCGGGGTGATATCCCCGAACCCGAGCGAGGTAAATGTTTCAGCGGAAAAATAGAGACAGTTCGCCAGCGAGAAGCCATCGGGGCCGTTCAGCAGCCCAACGGCGAAGTATTGCACCAGACCGTAGATGGCAAAGCCGTAGACCGCAACCTCGATGGCATGGGCCGCAAAGGTGGCAAAGATCACCGCCACGAGCTTGCTACGGTTGGGGATGGCGAAGGATGGCAACCTCGCGTTGAGGGTGGCCAGCACTTCATAGAATGAACCACCGTCGTCATCGCGATCAGCGAAAACGCACACTAGCACGACTGTCAGCATATGGTCTTGTTCGAGTCCGACGACACTTCGTTGCCGGGGTTCGACCACGGGAATGGCGTTTCTATCCATCGGGCTCGCGATTTTCAACGACCGCCTTTCACGGTGACTGATGCGCAGCCGGCCAGGCCGTTACGCTTGACAATCAGCCGCTCGGGTATATCCGCTCGCGCGTACTCGCGAACCATTCGCGTGGCGCAGAATCGCGGTCCGTTCGTCTGCAGGCTGCGACGCATCATCGCCACCCACCGCTGCGGCACACCTCGCCGTCGCGCTCGTGGAACAGCGGGAGCACCTCGTGCTCGATCAGGTCGAACAGCGTGCGAGCGTCGCGGTAGTCCTGCGCCTGGTGATCGCCGTTCGACGTCGCCATTGATCGCCCAGCCGTTGCTGCCGTCCCAGGCTTCCGCCCACCAGCCGTCGAGCACCGACAGCTGCAGGCCGCCGTTGAGGCACGACTTCATGCCGCTGGTCCCGCTGGCCTCGAGCGGCGGCCGCGGGAGGTTGACCCACACGTCGCAGCCGGCAACGAGTTGCCCGGCGATGGCCATGTCGTAGTCCTCCAGGAACACGGCCCGCCCGGCAACGCTCGGCGCGCGCTTGAGCGCGAACAGCTGCCGCACGATCTCCTTGGCGTCGGCGTCGGCGGGATGGGCCTTGCCGGCGAAGATGAACTGGATCGGGCGCTCGCCGCCAAGGAGGGCGAATGCCCGCTCCGGCAGGAGCGCGAGGAGGTGCAGGCGCTTGTAGGTCGCGAGTCGGCGGGCGAAGCCGATGGTGAGCCGTCCAGGATCGAATCCGGTACGCGCGGCCTCGGCGTAGTCCATCGGGTCGCCACGACTCAGGCGATGGCGCCGTGCTTCGCTGCGCGATCATGTCGACCAGCTGCCCGCGTGCCGCGCAGCGTGCCGCCCACAGTTCGCTGGCGGGGATGTCGTTCACCCGCTCCCAGGTCGCCGGATCGATCGGCGCGGCCCAGCCAGCCTTCACCCAGGTATCGATCGAGCAGTTCGCGCATCGGGCCACGCAGCCAGGTGGGCACGTGCACGCCGTTCGTGACATGCGTGATCGGAACCTCCTCGAGTGCACGGCCCGGAAACAGCGGCTGCCACATGGCCGGGCCACCTCGGCGTGGCGCCTGCTGACAGCGTTGACCCGACGGCTCGCCCGCAGGGCGAGCGCCGACATGCCCGAAGGCTGCCCGGCGTTTCCCGGGTCGATGCGGCCGGCGGCGAGGAACTGCTCGCGGTCGCCGGCCAGGTCGGCGATACGCCCGAGCACCGGCAGTATCTCCTCGCGCGGGTAGGTCTCGTTGCCGGCCGGCACCGGGGTGTGGGTCGTGAACACCACCTGCTCGCGCACCCGCTGCCACGCGGCGTCGAGCCGATTCGCCAGCTGCCCGCGCCTGGGCCAGCAGCTCGAACACGCCGAGCGCGGCATGCCCCTCGTTGACGTGATAGACGGCCGGATCGATGCCGAGCGCGCGCAACGCCCGCACCCCGCCGACGCCGAGCACGGCGTACTGCGCCAGCCGGATCGTGCGGTTGCTTTCGTAGAGCCGTGAAGTGACCCAGCGTCCGACCGCGCTGTTGGCGGGGAGATCGGTGTCGAGCAGGTAGAGCGGCACTCGCCCCACGTCGACGCGCCACACCTGCGCGATGACGTTTTCATCGAGGATCGGCACCTCCACGGTGACCGGCCAGCATCGGCGCCGGTGACCCTCACGCACGGCAGCCGTTCGGGGTCGGCATCGAGCCAGTATTCGTGCTGCAGACCCGATACGTCGATGCGCTGGTGGAAATAGCCCGTGCGATACAGCAGACCGACCCCGACCATCGGCAGCGCCAGGTCGGAGGCTTCCTTCAGGATATCGCCGGCCAGTATGCCGAGCCCGCCCGAGTAAATGGGCAGCGAACCGTGCACACCGAACTCGGCACAGCAGAACGCGATCGGGCGCTCCGGGCTGGCAGCACCGGCACGCCACGGCCTGGCCCGGTCTGCCGCGAGTTCGCGCGCCAGACGCTCGACGCGCTCGACGAACGCGGCGTCGCCGGCGGCGCGCTCGAGCGTCGTCCGATGCGTCTCGGTGAGCAGGCGCCGCGGATTGCATCCGCTACGGGCCCACCGTTCCGGATCGATCGCCGCGAACGTGGCGGCCCGTCGGCGGCCCAGCACCAGCGATAGTCGTAGGCCACGCGCGCGAGCGGCCGCAGCCGCTCGGGAAGGCCGTCTTCCAGCTCGGCGACGGCGCGATCGATGTCGCGCTCACCGGGAAACATGATCGCTTTTCATCTTGTTGGTTTCCGCATGCCACACGCCCGATGCGCACTATCTTTGTGCTGCCCGGCTCCTGTCAATTCCGGCCCGGCAAGCGCATACTCGAACTCCGCGAGGTGTTCACCTCCCGCGCATTCCCCCCATCCGCAAGCAGGCGCCAGCCATGTCCGCCACCAGGGCGGAATCTGGTTTGTCCGCAGGAAGGCGCATAATCCCTCGACATCCCGCGCTGAGTGCCCGGAAGTCGCGCAAGGAGCAATCCCATCGTCAGAAAAGATTACGTATTTTCCGCGCGTGCGCGGAATAACGCCGCGCCACCGCGCCCCGGACGCCGAGCTGCTGCGTTCGGAGCTGTTCAGCATCGAACAGCTGAAGCGGCACGCCGTCACGCTGGCCGGCCAGCATCCGGTCGATCCACGTCCGGGCCCTGACCGCCTGTTGCCGCGGCTGGCGGACAACGCGCGGGTCCTGCTGGCGGCATACGACGTCGTCACCGCCGCCGCGACCGAGGGGCAGCGGATCGTGCCGGCCGAGGCCTGGCTGCTCGACAATTTCTACCTGATCGAGCAGCAGATCAGCCTGGCGCGACGGCATCTTGCCGCGCGGCTACAGCCGGCAGTTGCCGCGACTGGCCGACGGGCCCCTCAGCCGGCTTCCCGCGCATCTACGACCTCGCGCTGGAATTGATTTCCCACATGGACGGGCGCGTCGACAGCGACAACGCCACCCAGTTCATCGCCGCCTACCAGACGGTCGAACCCCTGAAGCTCGGCGAGCTCTGGGCATTCCCGATCATGCTGCAGCTGGCGCTGCTGGAAAACCTGCGCCGCGTTGCGGTACGCATCGCCCGCCGGCGCGAGGAGCGCGATGCGGCCGATCGCCTGGGCCGACCGCATGCTCGAGACGGCCGAACGCGATCCGAAACAGCTGATCCAGCTGCTGGCCGAATTTGCCTACGCCGATGTGCCGCTGACCGCGCCATTCGTGGAGGAGTTCTACGCCAGGCTCCAGTCCCAGGGCCCCGCCATGGCCTTCGTGCAGACCTGGGTCGAGCAAAAGCTGCTCGAACAGGGCGTAACCGCGGCGCAGTTGTCGGAGGCCGCCGGCCGGACGGCCGCGACCAACCAGATCTCCATCGCCAACAGCATCGGCAGCCTGCGCTTCATCGGCGCCATGGACTGGCGCGATTACGTCGAGTCGCTCAGTGTCGTCGAGCAGACCTTGCGCGAAGACCCGGCGGGCATGCACGCGAGCCAGGACTTCGCCACCCGTGACCGTTACCGGCACGTCGTCGAGGACGTCGCGCGCCGCAGCGAGCGCAGCGAACTCGCGGTGGCACGGGAAGCCATTGCGCTCGCGCAGACAGCGGCCGCCCAACGCAGTCCCGACGATCGCAGCGCACACGTCGGGTATTACCTGATCGATGACGGACGGCGCGATCTGGAGCGTGCGGTCGGCTGCCGCGTGCCGTTGAAATCGCGGATCATCAGCGCGAGCCGGCGTGTCCGCCTGTTCCTGTATCTCTGCCCCATCGCGTTGCTCACCGCGCTGGCGACCGCGGTCGTGCTGCTCCCGTTCCACGGTTTCGCGCCGGGTGACTGGCGCGACTGGTTGCTTGCGCTCGCCGGCGCCGTGAGCGCCTCGGCACTGGCCGTCGCGCTGGTGAACCTGCTGGTCACGCTGTTCGTGCCGCCACGCGCATTGCCGCGCCTGGATTTCTCCAGCGGCATCCCGGACGCGCACCGCACGATGGTGATCGTCCCGACCCTGCTCGGCAGCGCGCAGGAGCTCGATGATCTGCTCGAAGCGCTGCATATCCGCTACCTGGGCAATCGCGATCCCAACCTGTTCTTTGCCCTGCTCACGGATTTTCGCGACGCCTCCGAGCAAACGCTGCCCGATGACGAGCGCCCTGCTGGCTCACGCACGCGCCGCGGTCGAGGCGCTCAACGCGAGCCATCGCGAGGACCGCCCCTGCATCTTCTACCTGTTTCACCGTCCGCGGCTGTGGAATCCGGTGGAGCGCGTATGGATGGGCTACGAGCGCAAGCGCGGCAAGCTGGAGCAGTTCAATGCCCGGCTGCGCGGCGGCGCGCAAACCGCCTTCTCGGAGCTCGTCGGCGATGCCTCGATCCTCGGTTCGATCCGCTACGTCATCACCCTGGACACCGACACCCAGTTGCCGCGCGACGCGGCGCGCACCCTGATCGGCAATCTTGCGCACCCGCTCAACCGGCCGGTCTTCGATGCCGCCAGGGGGCGCATCGTCGAAGGCTACGCCATCCTGCAGCCGCGCGCGTCGATCAGCCTGACCAGCGCCGGCCAGTCGCGCTTCACCCGGCTGTTCGCGGGCGAGTCGGGCATCGACCCGTACACGCGCGAGGTGTCGGATGTCTACCAGGATGTCTTCGGCGAAGGCTCGTTCATCGGCAAGGGCATCTACGACGTGGATGCGTTCCGCCAGGCCGTCGACGGACGCTTTCCCGAGCATCTCATCCTCAGCCACGACCTGCTGGAAAGCGGCTATGCGCGTTCGGCACTGGTGAGCGATGTCGAGCTGATCGAGGAGCATCCGGCCAGTTATGCCATCGAGGCCAGCCGGCGCCACCGCTGGATACGCGGCGACTGGCAGATCGCCGGCTGGCTGCTCCCGCGCGTACCGGGCCCGCCCGGCGCAGACGGCGCGCACACGAGCCGGCAGCCGAATTGCCTGTCGCGGCTGTCGCAGTGGAAGATCATCGACAACCTGCGCCGCAGCCTCGTGCCGGCGTCGCTGCTCTGCCTGCTGGCAGGCGGATGGCTGTTCGGTGCCGGTCCGGCGTGGTTCTGGACCCTGCTGGTCGTGGCGGTGCTGTGCCTGCCGCCGCTGCTGTCCAGCCGCGATCGCCCTGGTGCGCAAGCCCGAAGAACGTGACTGGCTGCTGCACCTGCGGCTGACGGGAGAATCCGGGGCCCGCCCGATCGTGCACGCCGCGCTGAACCTGATCCTGTTGCCCTACGACGCGCTGATCTGCCTGGATGCGATCCTGCATTCGGGTGTGCGCATGCTGTTCACGCAACGCGGCCTGTTGCTCTGGCAACTGCCATCCTACGCCCGCCGCAACGCGAGCCGTACGCCGACGGACTTCCTGCGCGAGATGTGGATCGGACCCGTTGTGGCGCTGGCGCTGGGCGTGGCATTGGCCGCGAGCGGCGACGACACCCGGTCGGCGCAGTGGCTCCTCGCCGTCGCACCCATCCTGTTGCTCTGGCTGGTGTCGCCCCTCGCGGGCTGGTGGATCAGCAGGCCGCTCGCACCGTCCGTGCCGGGGCTGAGCATGCCGCAGCAGGCGTTCCTGCGGGCTTCGGCACGGCGAACCTGGCGCTACTTCGCGGATTTCGTCGGGCCGACGGACAACTGGCTGCCGCCCGACAACTTCCAGGAATACCCGGCCCCCCTCGTCGCCTCGCGCACCTCGCCCACCAACATGGGCATGTCGCTGCTGGCGGACCTGGCCGCGCACGATTTCGGCTACATCCCGGCCGGGGAATTGCTGAGCCGCGCGGGAAACACGCTGGCGACCATGCAAACGCTGGAGCGCTACCGCGGCCACTTCTACAACTGGTACGACACGCGCACACTGCAGCCGCTCAACCCGCAATACGTCTCGTCGGTGGACAGCGGCAACCTGGCCGGCAGCCTGCTCACGCTGCAGGCGGGACTCGTCGAACTGAAAGACCAGCCGGTGCTGTCACCCAACGCGTTCCAGGGCCTGCAGGACACCCTGCAGGTGCTTGCCGAACACGTGCCCGCGGCCCCTGCCCCCGATCTGGCGGCAAGGATCAGGGCGCTGCAGGACACCCTGCTCGCCACGGCAGCGGCACAGCCGGGCACACTGCCTGCCGCCCTCGGCGTGCTGGACCGCATCCACGACGTCGGCAAGGCGCTGGTGGCGTGGCTGCCGACGGAAATCGACATCGACGGCGAGCTGTATTACTGGGCGCAGGCATTCGACCGGCAATGCCTCGCGCTGCGACAGGAGCTCGAATTCCTGCTGCGCGATGCGCCGCCCTTCGACGCCATCCCGACGCTGGCCGAGCTGGCCGCGGGGTGTGCACCGGGGACGCCAGCGCGCCCGTCAGCCTTGCGTCATGCCGGCGCGGCCGCGCGCATCGCGCTCATCGACGAACTGGTGGAGCGGTGCCGCGATCTGGCAGCGATGGATTTCGAGTTTCTCTACGACAACGCGTGCGGCCTGCTGAGCATCGGCTACGACGTCGGCGAACGGCGCCGCGACCCGTCCTGCTACGACCTGCTGGCATCGGAAGCGCGACTGGCCAGTTTCCTGCTCATCGCACAGGGCCAGGTACCGCAGAAGCACTGGTTCGCGCTCGGGCGCCTGCTGACCGGCCATGGCGGCGCCCTGAGCCTGATCTCGTGGAGCGGCTCGATGTTCGAGTACCTCATGCCGTGCCTGATCATGCCCAGTTACGACAACACCCTGCTGGACCTGAGCTGCAAGGCCGCGGTGTCGCGCCAGATCGAATACGGCCGGCAACGCGTCGTGCCATGGGGCATATCCGAGTCCAGCTACAACGCCACCGACATGCACCAGGTCTATCAGTACCGCGCGTTCGGCGTGCCCGGCCTGGGCTTCAAGCGCGGACTGGGCGACGACCTGGTCATCGCGCCGTATGCCAGCGCGCTGGCGCTGACCGTGATGCCACGCGAAGCATGCCGCAACCTGCAAACGCTGGCCGACAAGGGCTTTCTCGGCGCCTACGGCTTCTACGAGGCCATCGATTACACCCCGACGCGCGTGCCACCGGGCAAGCATCACGCCATCGTGCGCTCGTTCATGGCGCATCACCAGGGCATGAGCCTGCTGGGCTTTGCGCATGTATTGCTCGGCCAGCCGATGCAGCGCCGCTTCATGTCGGACCCGCTGGTGCGGGCAACGGAATTGCTGCTGCAGGAGCGCGTGCCGAAGACCGGCGCGACGCTGCAGCCGCACGCGGCCGAAGTGAGCGCCGCCGCCCATCCTCCCGCCGCGGACACCGGCGCGACCATGCGCGTGTTCACCGCGCTGAACACCCCGATCCCCGAGGTTCACCTGTTGTCCAACGGACGCTACCACGTCGTGGCGACCCACGCCGGCGGCAGCTACAGCCGCTGGAACGACCTCGCCGTCACCCGCTGGCGCGAGGACGCCACGGCCGATTGCTGGGGCACTTTCATCTACCTGCGCGACCGCGACAACGGACGTTACTGGTCGACCGCGCACCAGCCGACGCTGCGCCGTGCCGATCACTACGAAGCGATCTTCGTGCAGGGGCGCGCCGAATACCGGCGCCGCGACCAGGCGATCGAAACGCACACCGAGATCTGCGTTTCGCCCGAAGACGACGTCGAGATCCGCCGGGTCACGCTCACCAACCAGTCGTCCCGGCCCCGCGATATCGAGGTCACCAGCTACGCCGAGGTCGTGCTGGCGCCGTTGAATGCCGACCTGGCGCACCGCTCGTTCAGCAACCTGTTCGTGCAGACCGAGATCCTGCACGAGCAGCAGGCGATCCTCTGCACGCGGCGCCCGCGTGCACCCGGGGAGAAGGTCGCATGGATGTTCCACCTGCTGGCGGCGCCCGGTGCGACGGCCGGCGATCCGAGCTACGAAACCGACCGCGCCCGGTTCATCGGGCGCGGTCGAACGGCGGCCAACCCGCAGGTACTGGACGGCAACCGGCCGGCGGCCCTGTCGAACACCGCGGGCTCGGTGCTCGATCCGATCGTGGCGATCCGCCGCACCGTCGGCCTGTCAGCCGACGAGACCGCCACCGTGCAGATCATCTCGGGTGTCGCGGACTCGCGCGAGGCGGCCCTCGCGCTGCTCGACAAGTATTGCGACCGGCACTTCGTCGAACGCGCCTTCGAAATGGCGTGGTTCCAGAGCCAGGAGGTGCTGCGTCACCTCAACGCCAGCGAAGCCGATGCGCAGGTCTACGGGCGCCTGGCCGCCTCCGTCATTTACGGCAATGCGCTGCGCCGCGCCGCGCCCGGCATCATTGCCCGCAACCAGAGGACGCAGTCGGGGCTGTGGCGCTTCGGGATCTCGGGCGATCTGCCGATCGTGCTGCTGCACATCGGCGACATCAACCGCATCGGCATACTCAAGCTGGTGTTGCAGGCCCACGCGTACTGGCGCATGAAGGGCCTGGCGGCGGACCTGGTGATCGTGAACGAGGATTTCTCCGGCTACCGGGCGGTGCTGCAGGACCAGATCATGGGACTGATCAACGCCGGGCCCGAAGCACAGGTGCTCGACAAGCCGGGCGGGGTCTTCGTGCGGCGCGCCGAAGAGCTTTCCGAGGACGAGCGGGTCCTGCTGCAGACCGTCGCCCGCATCGTGTTCAGCGACACCGACGAGGCCGCGCTCGAGCTCGTCGAGCGCCGGGTGCTGGCGGAGCGCAAGTCGGACCGGCTGGAGCCCGTGCGCGACGCCAGCCGCCGAGCCGGTATACCCGCTCGCGCCGCGCGAGCGCATCTTCGGCAACGGCCTGGGCGGTTTCACACCCGACGGACACGAGTACGTCGTCACCCTCGAGCCCGGCCAGAGCACGCCGGCGCCGTGGGTCAACGTGATCGCCAGCCCGCACATCGGCACGGTCGTCAGCGAGGGCGGCAGCGCGTACACCTGGGCGGACAACGCGCACGAATTCCGGCTCACCCCGTGGCACAACGACCCGCTGAGCGACAGCAGCGGCGAGGCACTGTACATCCGCGACGAGGAAACGGGCGCATTCTGGTCACCGACGCCGTTGCCCGCGCGCGGCCGCTCCGGCTACGTGTGCCGGCACGGGTTCGGCTACAGCGTGTTCGAGCATTACGAGGCCGGCATCGCCTCGGAAATGTTCACCTACGTCGCCATGGACGCCCCGGTGAAATTCGTGGTGGTCACGCTGCGCAACCAGTCGAGGCGCGCGCGCAGCCTGTCGCTGACCGGGTACTGGGAACTGGTGCTCGGCGAATGGCGTCACGCCAACCTGATGCACATCGTGACCGAAACGGATCCGCAAAGCGGGGCACTGTTTGCCCGCAATGCCTACGGCCGCGCCTGCGCCAACCGCGTGGTCTTTGCCCACGTGAACGAAGCGCAGCGCTCGGTGAGCGGAAACCGCACCGAGTTCATCGGCCGCAACGGCTCGCTGGCCAGCCCGGCGGCGATGCGCCGCAAGCGCCTGTCGGACCGCACGGGTGCCGGGCTGGATCCGTGCGCCGCGATCCAGGCCCGGATCGATCTGGCCCCGGGACAGGCGCGCGAGATCGTGTTCGTCTTCGGCGCGGCGCGCGACGCCGACGAGGCGCGGCAGTGCATCCAGCGCTTCGGCGGACGCGCGGGGGCGCGCCAGGCACTGGAAGCGGTGTGGGAGCACTGGAACCGCACCCTGGGCGCGGTGCGCGTCGAGACACCGGACCCCGCGCTGGACGTGCTGGCCAACGGCTGGCTGGTCTACCAGACGCTCTCGTGCCGGCTGTGGGGCCGCAGCGGCTATTACCAGTCCGGCGGCGCCTACGGTTTCCGCGATCAGTTGCAGGACACCCTGGCGCTGCTGCATGCGACACCGTGGCTCGCCCGCGAGCAGCTGATCCGCTGCGCCGAGCGCCAGTTCCCCCAGGGCGACGTGCAGCACTGGTGGCATCCGCCCGAGGGGCAAGGCGTGCGCACCCATTTCTCGGACGACTACCTGTGGTTGCCGTATGCCACCTGCCGCTACGTGCGTGCGACCGGCGATACGGGCGTGCTCGACGAGTCGCTCCATTTCCTGGAAGGCCGCGAACTGTATCCGCTCGAGGAAGCCTACTACGACCAGCCGCAACGCTCGCCCGAAGCGGCCAGCCTGTACGAGCACTGCGTGCGAGCGATCAGGCACGGCCTGCGCTTCGGCGCGCATGAATTGCCGCTGATCGGCTGCGGCGACTGGAACGACGGCATGAACCTGGTCGGCCGCGAGGGCAAGGGCGAGAGCGTGTGGCTGGCGTGGTTCCTGTACGAGAACCTCGAGCTGTTCGCGGCCCTGGCGCACGAGCGCAACGATCACGACTTTGCGGCAGAGTGCAGCGGCCACGCGGCACGGCTGCGCAGCAACATCGAGGCCCAGGCGTGGGACGGCGCCTGGTACCGGCGCGCGTATTTCGACGACGGCACGCCCCTGGGCTCGTCCACGAACGACGAATGCCAGATCGATTCGATCAGCCAGAGCTGGGCGATCATCTCCGGCGGCGGCGACCCCGTGCGTGCGCGCCTCGCGATGACGGCGGTGGACCAGCGCCTGGTACGGCGCGATGCGCAATTGATCCAGCTGCTCGACCCGCCGTTCGATCGATCGGAGCTCGAGCCCGGCTACATCAAGGGCTACGTGCCCGGCATCCGCGAGAACGGCGGCCAATACACCCATGCGGCAATCTGGACGACGATGGCGTTTGCCATGCAGGGAGACCGGGAGCGCGCGTGGGAACTGTTCGCCCTGATCAATCCGGTCAATCACGGCAGTACGCCGGATGCCATCGCGCGCTACAAGGTCGAACCCTACGTGATGTGCGCGGACATTTACGCGGCGACGCCACACACCGGCCGCGGCGGCTGGACCTGGTACACGGGCGCGGCGGGCTGGATGTACCAGCTGACCGTGGAAACGCTGCTGGGCCTGCGACTCGAGGTGGACCATCTGCGCATCACGCCCTGCATCCCGGCGCATTGGGATGCCTACACCATCCACTACCGCTACCGCGAGACCTTCTACCGCATCGACATCAGGGGCGTCGGCGCGGCTCCCGGGCGGGTCGTCATCCGCGTGGCGGTGGATGGCGCGGAGATCGATGGCGCCGGCCGCGAAGGAGCGGGGCGCGGCCGCTTCGCGCTGGTGGACGACCGCCAGGCGCACCATGTCGAGGTGGACCTGGGCTGACGCACCTCGTCATGGCGCGAGCCACTTGCGGATCCTGCCGTACACGTCGGCCCGGCCGAGCAGGTCGAAGTGGCTGGTGTCGGCGGCAATCCACTGGTGCGACTTCGGGAACGCCAGCGTGAAGCGCGCGTCGCGATGCTGCCCGAGCGCGCTCGGCACGGGCACGAGACCGTCCCCGAGCACCTGGTCGCGCAGCGGCGTTTCCGTGCTGCCGACAGTCCCCGCGATCGCGTAGCAGCGCACACCGCGCGGCAGCGGCAAGGGGCGCCGCGGATCCTTCCCGTGCGCGAAGCGGTCGCGGCCGTGCCAGTCCTCGTCGTGCACGCTGCCGTGCCGCAGATCGGTGATGCCGGCGCTGCGAATCCGTCCGAGGCGCTCCAGGGGCGCGATGTAAGGCGTCTTCCCGAGCACGGTAGCGATCCAGTGCCCGCCGCGCTCGAGCGGCGCGCCGTGATGCGGGGTGCCGAGAAAGACGATCTTGCGCAGCACCTGCGGCCACGCGTGACCGGCGCCCGCGGCCACATCGAGCGCACTGCGCGTCACCAGGCCACCCATGCTGTGCGCCAGGATGACGAGCTCCCCGAGCGGCACCGGCCAGGCCGCGACGAGGGCTTCGAGCGTGTCGGCGAACGCGCGACCGTTGCTCGAAATGTGCAGCCCGGTGTTGTAGTGCAGATACACGGGCGTGTAGCCGAGGTCCTTCGCCAGCGCGGCACCGTGGTCATGGCCGTCGCGCGTCCACTGCAGGTCGTTCATGCACAGGCCGTGCACGAGTACCAGCAGCTTTGCGCCCGCGTTCGGCAGTGCCGCCGCCAGGCCTTCCCGGCTCAGTGCAAGAGGCTTGCCTTCGCGGCGCATGCGCATCGTGATCGCCAGCGGGTTTTCCGTCGCGGCAAGGTAGTCGCCGAGCACACCGTTGAGCACGGCCATCATGCGTTCGCGTGCCGGCGTCGACTCCATTTCCCCGAGCGCGGACGGCACCGCGCGCAGCGCGAGCTCCAGGCTGCCCCCCACCGCACGCGTGACACCCCGGATGCTCTGGTAAACCAGCCCGGTGATCCCGTTCACCGCGCCACCGACGATCGGGCCACCCAGCTTCGTCGGCGTCCGCGCGATGTTGGCGTGAATCGCCTCGACCAGCCCGGTGAGGCCCGCCGTGGCATCGATCGCCAGGCGGCTGGCGCCGCGAAGATCCGCTACGTGACTGCCTTGCGCCTTGCCCATGGATGCCCCCCTGCTTGCATGAATCCGCTACCCGGACGCCGTGCCGAAGCGACGCGTGGCCCGGCAACGACACGCAGAATCCTCCTGAAACCCACGGTAATCAACCCGGCCCGTCGCGGCATATTGCAGCCGAAGCTCTCCGGCCGCCGGTTGACAGGCATCGGCTTCGGCGCGATCGTGACACCCCGCCAGGATCTCCGGGAGTGCGTTATGAGCCACACACTCTGGATCGCCACGCGCAAGGGCGCGTTCGCGCTGCGCAGCGATGCCGCCCGGCGCAGCTGGAAGTTGAGCGGCCCGCAGTTCCTGGGGCACATCGTCCACCACATCGTGCAGGACCCGCGTGACCCCAAAGTCGTCCTGATGGCCGCGAAGACAGGGCACCTCGGTCCGACCATGTATCGCTCGACGGATCGCGGGCGCAAGTGGACGGAAGTGAAGCAGCCGCCCGCGTTTCGCGCCGCGACGGACGCAGAGGCAAGCCGCGCCGTGGAGGCGGTGTTCTGGCTGACGCCCGGACACGCAAGTGAACCCGGCACGTGGTATGCCGGCACGGTGCCCGCGGGCCTGTTCCGTTCCGTCGATGGCGGCGATCGCTGGGAGCCGGTGGCAGGCTTCAACGATCATCCGATGCGTGCGCAATGGGCACCCGGCCTTGCCACTCCGGGCGGCGAAATCCTGCATTCCATCCTCGTCGATCCGCGCGATGCGCGACACCTGTACATCGGCATATCGATTGGCGGGATCTTCGAATCCACCGACGCCGGCCAGGACTGGAAGCCGCTGAACAGGGGCGTGGAAGCGGATTACATTCCGGATCCCTCCGTCGAGTTCGGCCACGACCCGCACTGCGTGGCGCTGCATCCGTTGCATCCCGATCGCCTGTATCACCAGAACCACTGCGGCATCTACCGCATCGATCGTCCCGCGCGGGAATGGCAGCGTATCGGCAGGGCGATGCCCAAGCGCATCGGCGATATCGGCTTCCCGATCGTGCTGCATCCCCGCGACCCGGACACCGCGTGGGTGTTTCCCATGGACGGCACCACCGTCTGGCCGCGAACGTCCATAGCCGGGAAGCCGGCGGCGTACGTGACGCGCAACGGCGGCAAGAGCTGGCAACGCCAGGACAAGGGCATGCCCGCCGCGCAGGCGTGGTTCACGGTGTATCGCCAGGCCATGTGCACCGATACGCACCAGCGCGTCGGCGTGTACTTCGGCACGACGCAAGGCGAGGTATGGGCGAGCACCAACGAAGGCCAGTCGTGGAAGGGCATCGCGCGCAACCTGCCGCAGATCCATGCGGTCACGCACGCGGTATAGGCCATCCAACGGCTGCGCCCTCCCCCGGCCCATGTCCTGCACCGTCAGAATCGCCAGCCCCTTGCGCTCCTACACCGGCGGCGCCGCTGTCGTCAGCGCCAACGGCGAGTCGGTCGCAGACGTGCTCGCCGACCTGGAGCGGCGCTTTCCCGGCATGCGCTTTCGCATGATCGACGAGCAGAATCGCATCCGCCAGCACATCCGCCTGTTCGTGAACACCACCGCGGTCGAGGCGTTGTCTGCGCCCGTAGCCAACGGCGACACGGTGCACCTGATCTGCGCCCTGAGCGGAGGCTGAGGTGAGCCTGTCGCCCGCCGAAGTGGCCCGCTACAGCCGTCATCTCGCGCTGCACGAGATCGGCGTCGCGGGGCAGGCAAGACTCAAGGCCGCGAAGGTGCTGGTCATCGGCGCCGGCGGCCTGGGCTCGCCGTCGCTGCTCTACCTCGCGGCGGCGGGCGTGGGCACGATCGGCATCGTCGATTTCGATGTCGTCGATATCTCCAATCTCCAGCGCCAGCTGCTGTTCGACACCGCCAGCGTGGGCGAACCCAAGGCGGATGCAGCGGCACGGCGCCTGCGTGCGCTGAATCCCGGGATCGACGTGATCGCGCATCGCCTCGAGCTGCGCGCGAGCAACGTGATGGGGATTTTCGCGGACTACGATGTCGTGCTCGATGGCACGGATCGCTTCGGCACGCGTTACCTCGTCAACGATGCCTGCGTGATCCTCGGCCTGCCACTGGTGTCCGCCGCCATTCATCGCTTCGAAGGCCAGGCACTGACGCTGTATTCCCGGTCGCGGTCCGTGCTATCGCTGCCTGTTCCCCGAGCCGCCCGCAGACGCTCTGGTGCCCAATTGCGCGCAGGCCGGCGTGCTGGGTGTGTTGCCCGGGGTGCTCGGCACGATCCAGGCGACGGAAGCGATCAAGATCATCACGGGCATCGGCGAGCCGTTGATCGGGCGCTTGCTCACGTACGACGCGCTCGAGATGCGCTTCGATGAATTCCCGTTCGCGCGCCGCGAAGACTGTGCCGTGTGTGGCACCGATCCCGCCATCTCTGCGCCGCAGGATGCGCCGGAACCTTGCAGCGTCGGGATACCGGAAACGATTCGCCGCCTGTCGGCGCGGCAACTGCAGGCGCTGCGCGACGATGCGTCGCTGGTGCTCGTGGACGTGCGCGAGCCGCATGAATTCGCGGCCGGTTTCCTGCCGGGCGCGCTGAACATTCCCCTGGCGCAACTTGCCGATCGTCTGCTCGAGCTGCCGCCATTGCGCACGCCGGTCTTTGTCTGCCGCAGTGGCAGCCGCAGCCTCGCGGCATGCGCGGTCGCTTCGCGCGCAGGCATCCAGTCCCCGGCGCACCTCGAAGGCGGCCTGCTGGCGTGGGCGCAGGAAGTGGATGCCTCCCTGTTCGTCGTCTGAATGCGGCGACGATCGGCTTCGGTGTTGTCTGTTCTCGTCGCCGGACACGTGCAGAATCCGCCGGCTTGATGCAATATCCAGCTCTGGACAACAGGAACACGCCATGGCTATCCGGATCTTCAAACGCTTCTTCGATACGACCGCGCAGGTGCTGGACGACATCAAGACAACGGGGTTCTGGCCGACGACGCTGATCGCGCCCGCCTCGCCCGAGCTGCCGCTGCACTGGCACGACTGCGAGGTTCACACCTACGTGATCGCGGGTTCGACCTGGACGCTCGATGGCGTGACCGGCGAGCGCGTGGCGATGGAGCCCGGCGACAAGCTGGTCATTCCGGCCGGGGTGCTGCATGCGGAGGGAGACACGCCCGCGCCCGTGACCTACATCGTCGCGCTCCCCGAGCCACGGCCGTTCGGCGAGTTCCTGACCTTGCTGCCGCCCGAGACCGCGCCGACGCAGCAATCCCGCGTGTCGTCCGGATAGTCCTTTATCGGTCTGCGGAGACCACTTTCCGCTGACGGATGGGCCGAAGAAATCCGGCAGGTCAGTCGCTGTCCCACATCACGTTGCATTCCTCCTTCGCGGCCGCCTTGAGCAATTCGATCAACGGCAACGCGCGGTGCCGCAGACTTACCGCTGGTCCCTCTTCCTCCTCGTCTACAGCTTCCTGCGGCGCCGGCAGCTGCTGCCGTGCAGCGACCGCGGCCTCGAGACGCTCGAGTGCCGGCTGGACCTCTTGTGCCAGCAGGGCGCCAGGCACCGTGCCGCTGTGCCCCATCAGTTCGAGCAACCGGATCGCGACGTCGCCGAACATGGTTATTGCCGCGTACGCCGGACAGGAAAACGTTACCAGCATCATGACCTCCGTGCTGATGGTCACGACGCGGGAAACCACGCCGTGACGAATATCATCGTGACCCTATCGGAGCAGAACGGAGACCCGATCCAGTGCGGTGAGGATGCGATCGTGGATCGAGGCACCGCGGTTGCCCTCTGCAGTGAGCACCGCCGTATGAGCGGCGCACATATTCCCGGCATCGCGCCAGCGTTCGGCGAGCTCCTCCGCCCAGTCCCGGAAATCCCGGCCCGCCCCCTGGCGCTTTTCCAATGCCAGCCACAACGTGGGATGAAAAAGCAGGATGTCCGGAAATCCCAGCATCCGCATGGGCAGCGGCAGGCGGGAGTACATCAGCGTGTCATCGACATGGATCGTCTGCGACGCGCGATGCAGCACGAGCACCGACGAGAAATGCACATTCTCGTTCGCCGATATGAAGTCGACGCCGCGCGGCACGGAAAATTCGAAATCCTTTGCGAACATCGTGTGCAGACGCTGCTGCTCGGTGCGCGTCTTCTGCCACGGAAGGTCGGGAAACCGGGACACGTGCCGGGCCGTTCCGTAGAGCTTTGCCCGAGGATAACGCTCGTGCATCGCACGCACATGAACGGTGTGAAACGGGTGAAGGTTGAGTATGGCATCCACGTCCTCGCCGCCGTTGGTCAGCGCGTCGACTTCGCGCTGCACGGCATCGCTCATCGCACAGGAGTCGAGAAAGACGAACCTGCCATTGGCGCACCGCACCAGGGATGCCTGGGTGCCGATATCGATCAGTCCGCCGATCCTGAATGAGCCGCGGATGTTCAGGAAATCGTCCGCAATTCGTTGTATGGACATAGGCAACCTGGAGTCCTCAGGGAAAAGACGTGTACGTGGAATACGTTCAGGAATACAACACAACACCAGCCCCGCTGGTCCATCCGAAACCGACGTCTACCATGCCACGGGAAGCCGAGCCGGGCCGCGCAATATTGCCCCTCGGGGTTGAGCGGCGTCCACGTCGCGCAGATGCAACTCGGAAGTCTATCCATCAGCACATCGAGTGCAACAGCCAGTTGGCGACGGGCCAGATGCATGCCGGGACACAGGCGTGGACCCGGGCCGAGGCTGAGCCGCTTCTTCCCGCTGTCGCGCTCGAGCTCGAAGCGATCCGGGTGCTCGAATACTGCGGGATCACGATTCGCCGCGGCGATTGCAAACAGGCAGAAAGTGGCTGGCGCAATCCCGGCATGGAGCGGAAAGCAGGGGAAACTCGCGGGCTCAACCCCAGTCCGAAGCCCCGGAGCAGGGACCGGTAGGGACGCAATCCCTTCGAAATGCTACGTGAACATCTCGACAATCCCGGACATTTCCGCGAGTACACCCGTCCGGAAATGCTGACCCTGGGTGCCAAGGCCGGCTTTAGTTCGACGTTCGCGGATCGCCAAGATGTCTGCCGCTCCAGCCTGCCATTGCGCATCATGAGCTGGGTCCACGGTTCCTTCCGCCAAGTGCTGTTCTGCACGTTCACGAAACAGCCGATCGGACTGCAGTGGACATGGACGCGATGACGCAGATGCTCCGCAGCTCGCCCGCGTCAGCCCACCACCACCCGCGCCGCGCCGGCCTGCATCTCGCCGATGATCGTCCCGGCCTCGCCCTGCGCCGCGCGGATCTCAGCCTGCACGGCCTCGACCGCGTCGGGCGCGCAGGCGATCAGCAGGCCGCCCGAGGTCTGCGGGTCGGTGAGGAGGTCGCGCTGCCATGTGCGCCGCGTCCGCCGGCAGCGCGACGCTGTCGCCGTAGCCCGCCCAGTTGCGTGCCGATGCGCCGGTGGCGACGCCGTCCCGCACCAGCGCGCGCGCCTCCTCGATCACCGGCAGCGCGTCGAAGCGCACCAGGCCGGTCAGCCCCGCGCCGCGACACATCTCGAGCAGGTGGCCGAGCAGGCCGAAGCCGGTGACGTCGGTCACCGCGTGCACGCCGTCGATGTCGGCGAGCTTCGCGCCGACGCGGTTCAGCGTGGTCGCCCACCGGATCATCTGCGCGTAGCCGTCGGCCGACAGCCGGCCCTGCTTGAGCGCGGCCGACAGGATGCCGATGCCGAGCGGCTTGGTCAGGATGAGCACGTCGCCCGCCTGCGCGCCGGCGTTGGTGCGCACGCGCGCCGGATGGACCACGCCGAGGCCGACCAGGCCGTAGATCGGCTCGAGCGCGTCGATCGAGTGGCCGCCGGCGATCGGGATGCCCGCCTCGCGGCACGACCGTCGGCGCCGCCGCGCAGGATCTCGCGCGAGCATCTCGACCGGCAGCTTGTCGAGCGGCATGCCGACGATCGCCAGCGCCATGATCGGCGTGCCGCCCATCGCGTACACGTCGGACAGCGCGTTGGTGGCGGCGATGCGCCCGAAGTCGTACGGGTCGTCGACGATCGGCGTGAAGAAGTCGGTGGTGACGACGATCGCCTGGTGGTCGTTGAGCCGGTAGACCGCGGCGTCGTCGGCGGTGTCGATGCCGACGAGCAGGTCCGGCGGCACCAGCCCGGCGGGCATGGCCGCGAGCAGCTCGGAGAGCAGGCCGGGGGCGATCTTGCAGCCGCAGCCG
>CAWFXU010000016.1:0-47665 GCA_963819895.1 uncultured Gammaproteobacteria bacterium | reverse complement strand
CGATGGCGCCATCGACAGCCACACCGGGCAGATCGTGCTGTATTCGGTGCTGCTGTCGATCATCGTTGCCCCGTTCCTGATCCGCTACAACCACGCGATCGCGAGCTGGCTCACGCCCGACGTGACCGGGGAAGCGAAGCCCGGCGTCCCCGGCGTCAGCGTGGAACAGGCCGGCAAGCTCGACAACCACGTCGTCATCTGCGGCTATGGCCGCATGGGCCAGAGCGTGGGCAATTTCCTGGAAGAGGAGAGCATCCCCTACGTGGCACTGGATCTCGACTCGGAGCGCGTGCGCGAGGCGCACCTCGCCGGCGAGCCGGTGTTCTACGGCGATGCCAGCGACGGCAGTGTGCTCGACGCGGTCGGCATCGCGCGGGCGCGGCTGCTGGTGATCAGCCACAACGACATTGCCGCGGCGCGCCGCATCCTGCATTACGTGCGCCGCCAGCGCCCCGAACTGCCGGTGATGGTGCGCACCGTCGACGAGACCCATGTCGAGGAGCTGCGCGCAGCCGGCGCCACCGAGGTGATCCCCGAGACGCTGGAAGCCAGCCTGATGGTGGCGTCCACCGCGCTGCTGCTGCTGGACGTGCCGCTGGTGCGCGTGGTGCAGAAAATGCGCGAGCAGCGCAACAGCCACTACCGGCTGTTGCGCGAGTCCTTTGCCGGCCACAGCGGACTCTTCGGCGAGATGGTGGAACGGCAGGATCGCCTGCGCACGGTGGTGCTGCCCGCGCAGTCGGCCAATGCGGGGCAGCCGCTGCAATCCGTCATGAACGACGGCATCGTCGTCACCGCGCTGGTGCGCGAGGGCGTGCGCCGGCTGAACCCGGAGGCGGACACCGTCATGGCGGGCGAGGACATCCTCGTGCTGTTCGGCTCGGCGGACGATCTGGATCGCGCGGAACGCGCGTTGCTGCAGTGACCCGGGGTTGTCTGCGATGAATCCGCGGCCGCTGGGCGATGCGCTGTCGCTGCACCGCGCGGGCCGCCTGCCCGAGGCCGAGGCGGGCTACCGCGCGATCATCGCGGCCAGCGCCGACCCGGACGCGATGCAACTGCTGGCCTCGCTGCTGCACCAGGACGGCCGTTCGCACGAGGCGCTGGCGTGGCTGGATCGCGCGCTGCCGCAGCTGGCGCGGCGCGATGCGGCGGAATCGAACCGCGCGGCGATGCTGCTGGCGCTCGATCGTTTCGACGAAGCGAGGGCCAGCGCCGAGCAGGTGCTGGCGCGCAATCCGCAACATGCCGGTGCGGTGCACAACCGCCGCCTGGCGCTGCTCGGCCAGGCGCGCGCGGCCGGCGAGCTGCTCGCG
The DNA here is from genome assembly GCA_963819895.1 of uncultured Gammaproteobacteria bacterium. Lineage (GTDB taxonomy): Bacteria > Pseudomonadota > Gammaproteobacteria > Pseudomonadales > UBA5518 > UBA5518. Next base: position 46,349 of record CAWFXU010000016.1, on the reverse strand, counting down.
AAGGCGCGGTATTACGCGAGCTATGTCGCCGCCGGCGGCGACGACCCCGGCGCCTTCCTCGACTACGGCAACGTCCTGCAGAACATCGGCGCCGCGGAGGACGCGATCGCCGCTTTCGAGCGCGCGCGTGAGCTCGATCCGCAGTCGGCCGACATCGCGAGTGCCGCGCTGATCGCGGCCCATTTGCGCGCGGACGCCGATGCCGCCGCACTGGGGCAGCGCGCGCGTGCCGCCGCGGCCTTGCATGCGCGCGGCGTGGCCGCGCGCGCGGCGGGCAGTCGTGACGCGGATTGCTTCGGCTTCTACTCGCCGCGCTTCGGCGCAGGGCCGGTCGCGAGCCTGGTGCTGCCGGTGCTGCGCGCGCTGGCGCGACGCGGCATTCGCGTCGTGCTGTTCTCGGGTCATGCGCACGGCGAAGCCGAGGCGGCGCCGTTTCGCGCGTTTGCCGCCGCCTGGCACGAGGTCGGCGAACTGGACGACGAGGGCTTCGCCGCCTGTGTCGCGCGCGAGCGCGTTGGCGTGCTGTTCGATCTCTGCGGTCACGCGCCCGGCAACCGGCTGCGCGCCTTCGCCTCGCGACTGGCGCCGCTGCAGCCGAGCTGGGGCGACTGGTTCTGCACCACCGGCCTGCCGAACATGGACCTGTTCATCGGCGATGCCGTCACGACGCCGCCCGCCGAGGAGCACTGCTACAGCGAGCGCGTGCTGCGCCTGCCGCGCACGCGCTTCGCGTACGCGCTGCCGGCGGACGCGCCGGCTGCAGCGGCGGAGCCGCCGGCAGCGGTCTGCTTCGCCAGCTTCAACCGCCTGGCAAAGCTGGGCGATGCCACCGTCGCCTGCTGGGCGCGGATACTCGCGGCAGTGCCGCAGTCCTCGCTGCTGCTGCGTGCGGATGGCCTCGAGCAGGCCTCGCTGCGCGAACACACCGCGGCCCGATTCGCCGCGCGCGGCATCGATCCGGCGCGGCTGCGATTCGACGGCTTCGGCAGCCATGCCGACACGCTGCGCCGCTACGGCGCGGTCAGCGTGGCGCTGGACCCGTTCCCGTTCAACGGTTGCGTCTCGAGCTGCGATGCGCTCGCGATGGGCGTGCCGCTGGTGGCGCTGCGCGGCAACAGCCTCGTCGCGCGGCAGAGCGCGGCGCTGCTGCACGCGATCGACTGCGACGACTGGGTGGCGGCGGATGTGGACGGCTATGTCGAGCGCGCCTGCGCGCTGGCATTGCCGCAGACGAACCGCGCGGCGCGCGCGCGGCTGGGCGATCGCGAGCGGCTCGCGATCTTCGACACGGCCGGCTTTGCCGACGAGCTGCTCGCGGCGATACGCGGCGGGGCTCGGAGCTTTCCGGGCATGGAGGAGGCCATCACATGAACATCGCTGCCGTGCGCGTGCTGCAGGCGCAGCTGCGGGCGAAGGGCGCGCAGCCCGGCGCCGTGGACGGCCGGATGAGTGCCGCGACGCGCGCCGCGATCGCCAGCACGCTCACGCGCCTCGATCCCGGGACCGCGACCGAATGGCGCAGCTGGCCTCTCGCCCGCCGGGACGTACTGTGCCTGCAGGCCCTTTGCCGCGAGGCGGGCCTCGACCCCGGCAGGCTCGACGGCTGGTGGGGGCCGCAGACCGAATACGCCTGCGGCCAGCTCGCGCACCTGCAGACCGACGGGCAGCTGCCACGGCCGTGGCGCGACGATTATCCCGTGCCCGCCAACCCCAACGGCTGGCCGCTGGAGCGCCAGGCGGATCTCACGGCGCGCTATGGCAAGCCGGGTGCCAACCTCGTGCCGCTCGAGCTGCCGTATCCGCTGCGCCTTGCCTGGGACACCGCGACACAGGTCACGCGCACGCAATGCAACGCCGTGGTCAGGGACAGCCTGCACCACGTGCTGACGCGCGTGCGCCGGCATTACGGGCTGGAGGGCATCGTGCAATTGCGGCTCGACCTCTACGGCGGCGGATTCAACCTGCGCGACAAGCGCGGCGGCACGACGCTGTCGACCCATGCCTGGGGCATCGCCTTCGATTTCGATCCCATGCACAACAAGCTGCAATGGGGCCGCGACCGCGCCGCCTTCGCCAGAGCCGAGTACGACGCCTGGTGGCGCAGCTGGGAGGCGGAAGGCTGGGTCAGCCTGGGGCGCAGCCGCAACTACGACTGGATGCACGTGCAGGCCGCGCGGGTGTGACGCCCGTGACGGCCGTTACAGCTTCACGGCCTGGATTCTCGCGGTGCGCGCGGCGCAGCTTGCCGGTGGGTCCCACCGGCAGTTCCTCCACGAAGATGATCTCGCGCGGCAGCTTGCAGGCGCCCAGCCGCGGGCGCAGGTAATCGAGCAACCCGCCCGCGCAGAGCGACGCGTCTGCGCGCACCACGAATGCGCACGGCACGTCGGAGCCATCCTCGGGTGCGGTGGCTGCGGTCACCAGGCAGCGGGCGACGCCGGCATGGCCGAGGATGGCCTGCTCGATCTCGACCGGCGAGACGTTGTCGCCGCTGGCGAGCACGATGATGTGCTTGCTGCGCCCCGCGAACCAGAAGTAACCCTCGTCGTCGCGCCAGGCGAGATCGCCGCTGTGCAGCCAGCCATCGGTGAACGCCGCCCGCGTTAGCGCGGGGTCGTGCAGATAGCCCAGCATGGTGCGCGGACTGCGGATCCGGATTTCGCCCGTTGCGCCGGTCGGCACTTCCAGCCCCTGCTCGTCGACCAGCCTGAGCGCGACTCCCGGCGCCGGCTTGCCGAGCGCGAGGCACTTGTCGCTGCGCCCGTCCAGGTTGACGATGGCCCAGCTCGATTCGCTCATGCCGTAGCTGACGTGCAACGGCCGGCCGGTGAGCGCGATGAAGCGCTCCTGCACGCGACGCGTCACGCGGTCGGCGCCCACCGCGGCGAAGCGCACGCTGGCGAGGCTGGCCGCATCGATGGCCGGGTGATGCAGCAGGCGGTCGAAGGCATTGACCACCATGATGAGGTGCGTCGGCCGGTAGCGGCGGATGGCATCGACCATGCGTTCGATGTCATAGCCTTCCAGCAGCACCAGCGTGCCGCCCGCCGCGAGCAGTGCGAGGCTCTGGTGCAGGCCCACGCTCTGCGTCAGGCAGGACGCCACGACCGACACGCTGTCCGGCCCGAGCCCGGTGTGCGACAGGCGCAGGTCGAGGATCTCGTTCAGGTTGCGCCAGGAAAGCATCACGCCCTTGGCGCGCCCGTCCGAGCCCGAGGTGTGCAGCACGAAACCCGTGCTGTCCGCGCTGCCGCGGTGCGGCGCTATCGCGCCGGCTTCGCGCCGCAGTTCCTCGTAGTCCCGGCACCCGGCTCGTGCCGGCGCGCCGATGACGTAGATGCGTTGCGCACTGTTCGGCGTGATCGCGTGCTCCGCCTCGGCGAGCAGGCTGCCCGACGTAATCAGCACTTTCGCCCGCGAGGAACGCAGGATCGCGCCGACTTCGGGCGGGGTCATTTCCCGGTGCAGCGGCACCGGGACGATGCCGGTCCTCAGGCACGCGAGGTAGAGACAGAGCAGTTCCGGGCCGTTCGGCAGCCACAGCGCCAGCAGCTCGCCGGGCGCGAGCCGGCGCGACAAGCCGCGGGCCAGGCGCGCGGATTCCGCCGCCAGCTCGCCATAGGTGTAGCGACGGTCGCGGAACACCAGCGCCAGCTTGTCCCGCGGCGCTGTGCGGCCCGGTTGCGCGATGTCACGCACGTCCATGCGTGGCGGCCTGTCGAGCCCGGGAGCCGGTTGCACTCAGGAGTAGTCCACCGGCGGCAGCGGAAGCCCGCCGCGCACCGCGCCCGCGGCGACGTCCGGGAAGAAGTAATGCCGGTAGCGCGGCGACAGCGGCCGCGAGTTGGGCGCGGCCAGCCAGATCCGCAGCAGGTGGCGCCTGCGGCGCTCGTCGACGGGATCGTCGCTGAAGGCGGTGCGCGCGTGCATGCACACGAAATTGTTCGAGAACACCGCGTCGCCGGGCTCGTAGCGGATGCGCAGCCACCACTTCTCGTTCTGCATCTCGCGCTCCAGCGCATCGAGCGCGGCGCACTGCGCCGGTGTCAGGCGCGGGACCTCGGGGAGCTCCTGCGCCTGGTCGATGTAGAAGCGCGAGTACTTGCAGGCGAAATGGCCATGCGCGGCGCTGAAGGTCGGCATCGCGTAGTGGGCCTGCCGCGGCATGAGCTCGCGATTGCTGCCCGTGCGCACGAACAGGTAATCCTGGTAGGTGTTCGTGAAGTCCTCGTACAGCGTGCGCACGTGCCCGGGATTGCGCGCGAGCAGGGCGTTGTGCAGCGACACGCTGCTGAGGAACAGGCCCTCGCCGCCGGTGAGCGCCGGCTGCAGGCACAGCAGCGAGATCACGTCGCAGGGATCGTTGTGGAAGGACAGCGGGCGATTGTGCTTGCTGCCGCGTCGCTCCTTGAGCGGTGCCTGGCCGCTGTCGCGGATCTCCTGCACCAGTTCGCCGAATACGGTCTGCGGGCGCAGCGTGCCGACGTGGCTGCACAGACCCGCGTAGAGCAGTTGCGTGTCCTTGTGCCCGTACCGCCCGGCAGGGAAACCCTTGACCAGCACCAGGCCGTACCTGTGCTCGAGATCCGCCTGCGCCCGCGCGAGCTTCCTGCCGAGCGCGGGCAGCGGAAATGTCGCCGGCGTCGGCATCATGTTGCCGTGCAGCCACTGCGCCGTGAGGCCGCGCGCGTCGGCGGCGTCCTTGAAGAACGCGAGCGCTGCGTCCAGTTCGGCGCGGTCGGCGTCCGTCAGGCGGATGATCCACGAATCGTCCCGCTGCAGTGTCGTGGCGTCCCACGCGGCGGGCACGTCGAAAGGGCGGATGTCAGCGTCAAGGATGTCGTCGGCACGGTTTGCGCCGGCGCGGGTGTCGGACGTCATGCGGGTATTCGTGATGGGCATCTAGCCGCCGGAAAGGTCGGGTTTCATCGTGCGCGGATTCTACGCGGGCGTATGCGGCTGTTCCACGGTCGGGGCGATTGCGCCCCCGCGCGGCTTCACGCTCTCGAGGAACTCCGCGATCCGGCCGAAGGCCTCGGTTGCCTCGGGCATCGATGCGCCGAAGGCGTGCCAGACGTGCACCATGTGATGCCAGGTCTGCAGCCGCGCGTCGGATCCCGCCGCGCGCGCCTTGTTCACGTAGCGGCGCGCGTCGTCGAGCAGCATCTCCGCCTCGCTCGCGTGAACCAGGGTCGGCGGCAGGTCGTGCAGCCTGCCGTGCGCCGGCGAGACGCGCGGATCGCAGGGCCGCACCCGGTTGCCGAGCCACGCCAGCCACAGCATCAGGCCGCGCGGCAGGCGGGCGAGGCGCCCGAACATGGGGCCGAGCATGTGGTCGCTGTGCAGGTTCGCGAGCAGGCTCGGGCTGCTCAGCGTACCGTCGGTGAGCGGCGACAGTGCCACCGCGGCATCGGCGCGGCGCAGGCCCGCGTCGCGCGCCCACGCGATCAGCACGAGGCAGAGATTGCCGCCCGCGGAGTCGCCGGCCACGAACAGCGTCGTTGCCGGTGCCGCCCCCTGCGGCCCGTTGTCCAGGATCCAGCGGTAGGCGCGCTGGCAATCGGCGAGGCAATCCAGTCGCCGGTGCTCCGGCATCAGGCGGTAATCGATGGCGAGCACCGCGGCGCCGGCCAGGCGCGACAGCGTGGCGGTGATGCCGCGATGGCTCCTGCGGCTGCCCATCGTGAACGCGCCGCCGTGCAGGTAGAGCAGTCGGCGCTCGGGATCGGCGCCCGCGGCCAGCACCCATTCGCCCGGGACGCCGTCGATGTCCACGGGGCGGATCTCCACGCCGTCGAGGTCCGCGCGGTCGCCGAGGCTGTCGAGCTTCTCGCGCAGCTGGGCCCAGCCGATCGCGCGCCGAGGTGCGTCCCTGGGCCGGGGCCTGGAATTCGCGCAGCAGCTCCAGCGCTTCGTGATGCCCGGCGCTCGGGTCGGACGGCTCCGCGGCATGCCACGTGCCCGGGCTCGTCGTACCGGGCCAGGTTCTCGCCGCGCAGCGCGAAGCGGGTGAATGCCCAGAGTGCCGCTCGCGAGCAGGACGATTGTCGTGATGGTCGCGGTCATCAGTCCTCCATCCGCGTGTCCACGAGCGTGTTTCGACGTTGCGAACACCCACGCGAATGCCACGCCGCCGGTGAGGGCGGTGCTGGATCGGACCAGGGGGCTGTCGTCGAAACTCGCGCCCTCCAGCCAGTTCGCGCGCAGGTACATGCCGGCCCACAAGCGGCCCTTGCGCCGCGTCAGCGTCGTGCTCAGCTGCATGCCGCCGAAGCCGGCATCGGCGTCGTAGGCCGGCCGTGTTGCGGTGGCGTAGCGCGGTGCCACGCCGTAGAAGTATTCGTGGTAATCGGCGCTGCCGAATACCGGCCCGGCGCCGAGGCCGAATTTCCAGCCGTTTTCGTGCAGGTCCAGCGCCAGTGCGGGATTCGACACGTAACCGATCGAGTCCACGCCGTTGCTGCTGACGCTCCAGGCCGAGCGCACCGGCAGGCGCAGTTGCAGTTGCAGGTCGCGCGCATCCGCCTGCCACAGGCGCCAGCGCAATTCCGGCCCGAATTCCGCCACCGGATCGAGACCGTCCATGCCCTCGCGCGCGATGTCCCCGTCGTCGTCCGGCGGGGGACTGGCCTGCAGGCTGAGCCGCAGCGAGACGTTGTCGGTATCGAACAGCAGGGCGCGCAGTCCGCTGCGGTCGGCCTGGAAACGCTCGCCGCGATAAACCACGTAGGGCGCCGGGGAGATGAACTCGTTGCGATGCGAGGAGCCGGGCCAGGGCGGAAAGCTGATCGCGCCGGCGCCGAGGCCCAGTTCCCAGCGCGGCCCCGACGTATCGCCCAGTGCGGCGCCAGCGGTGCCGAGCAGCGCGGCCAGGAGCAGCCTTGCGGATGCGCGGCAGCGCACGCGCGCTCGCGCGCGTCGGGGACCGTGTCCGCGGCACCGGTCGCTGGCGCGAAGGCGGGGGAAGGCAGTCATGCAGGAACGATTACGTGATCGGTGGTTGCGATTTGCTTCGCAGTATACTCTGCACCCGTGTCATCGGTGGTTTGGCAGGTTGACCGGGAGTGATAGTGGTGAAGATCGAAGAAAACGACAGGCTCATCTCGTCGCTGCAGCGCGTGATTCATGCAGCCGTCCGCGTGCTGGCGTTGATGATGGTGTTCGTGATCGTCATGGGCGTGGTCGACGTCGGCTGGACCATTTACCAGAAGCTGGTCACGCCGCCCGTTTTCATCCTGACAATCTCCGACATGCTGGCCACCTTCGGCGCCTTCATCGCGGTCCTGATCGCGATCGAGATATTCATCAACATCACGGTCTACCTGCGTGACGACGTGATCCACGTGAAGATCGTCATGGCGACCGCGCTGATGGCCATCGCGCGGAAAGTCATCATCCTGGACATCGAGGCGGTGAGCGCCGAATACGTGCTGGCCATTGCCGCGGTTGTGCTGGCCATGAGCGTAGGCTACTGGCTGATCCATCGGCTCGAGGAAAAGGAGCACAGCGGGACGCTGGGAGGGGATTAGGGCGCTCCCCGAGAGCCTATCTGCCCGGGCTTCACCCAGCAGGCATGGAAGCCGGCGGGAACGCGCTGCGGCAGGTGCACGCGTGCGACCGGGCCGCGTGAAATGTCCAGCGCATCGAAGACCTGCAGCTGCTGCGTGCGCTCGCGCGCGTTCCACACGAAGCTCACCACGTAGCCGTGGTCCTCGCTGCGCTGGTTGTCGGCCGGCGCGAACCACGGCTCGCTGTACCAGCAGTGCGCGTGACCGTCGCTCCAGGCGCCGGTGCATTCGCCGGAGTCGGTGTCGAACTTGCGCACGCCGGTCCAGCGCAGGATGTTCGGGTCGTGGTCGACGAGGTAGGCCCAGCGCGTGCGCCGCCCGGTGCGGCGGCTGTCGTAGCTGGGGAACTCGACGTTGTGCTCGGCGTTCAGGCATTCCTCGCGCGCTTCGCCCGTTCGCAGGTTCATGCGATAGCGCCACAGCCGCGCGTCCATCATCAGGTGCGCGATCATGTGCGCGGTACGCGTATCGTCGATGCGGCCGTCCGGCGTGCGCGCGGGCATGTAGCGGCACGCCACCATCACGACCTCGTCGCCTTCCTCCCACGCGTTCACCACGTGGTACAGGAAGCAGGGCGAGAACTCGAACCAGCGGATTTCGCCGACGGCTGTCCGTAGCGCGGGATCACGCCGAAGCGCGCGGGCAGCGCCGAGTCGAAGCGGATCTTGTGGCGCCCGGCGCGCCAGGCTTGCGCGTCGTTGAACACCGGCAGGTCGTGCAGGATCGCGTAGTGCCCGGTGATGGCCATGTCGTGCGGCAGACGCGCGCCGGGCAGTTCCACGGGCACGTGATGCACCAGGCTGCCCGCGGCATCCACCACGCCGTACCACATGTACGGGTGCTCGTGCCCGTAGTCGAAGTAGCACAGCTCGCCGCTGTGCTCGTCCACCTTGGGGTGTGCGGAAAAGCCATTGCCCGGCGCGCGGACGTAGTCGGCCTTGCGCATCGTCTCGAGCGTGATCGGGTCGATGAGGTACGGCGTGCCGGCCAGGTACCACGAGGCGACGGCATACCCGCCGTGGGCGATGACGTCGGTGTTCGCGGTGTCCTTCAGGCGGCGGTCGCTGCGGCCCTTCAGCGTGCCCATGATGCCCCAGAAGGGCGAGGCGCCTGCGCGTTGTTCCTCCCGCAGTGCGTCGGTGCACACCCACTTGTTGCGGTAGGTGACGCGGCCGCGGTCGAAATGCGCGGCGTGGATCATGCCGTCGCCGTCGAAGGGGTGATAGGTGCCGTTGGGCTCGAAGCGCGGATTGGGGCCGTTGCGCAGGTACACGCCGTTCAGGTCGGCCGGGATCTCGCCGTCGACCGGCAGCGCGTCCAGCACCAGTTCCTCGAAGACCGGCGCGAAGGCGCCGGTGAGCAGCGGTCCGTGGGATTCGCCGAAGGGTGCATCGGAATCGTTCAGGCGCGCGTTCACGGGATTCGCCTCGCTGCCGGGTCGGTCTGGAGACGAGTCTAGGTCTGTGAGTTTTCTAATGCAAGCAAATGACGCTGCTGCCGAATGTTCCCGTGACACGATGCGCGTGCTCGAAACTGCACAAGGTCCGCGAACCACCAACGGTAGGCGTGGCGAGCGGCGGGTCCGCTGCCGCGAGCGGACATGTGGATGCCGAAATCGCCGGGAGCGATTTCGGCAACACGCGTAGCCGCCGCACATGGACGTGCCAGGCGGCGGCCGCGCGCGGCAGCGGACCCGCCGCTCGGCGCGCCGGATCGGATCGGGTCGGGCGACAGGTCGCGGGCATGGCCCGCTCCTAGCGGAAGCTGACGTCGCGGGCGGCGAGGGGGTGGTGACAGTGGCTGCAGTCCATGCGCAGGGCGAGGGGCTCGGGCGAGCAGTCGTGGAAGATCTGCATGCTGGGACCCTTGCCGGCGGGCAGCCATTTCAGGCTCCACTGGTGCAGGGCAAGGGCGGGTACGATCAGGCCGCGCCCCTTTTCCGTCAGGCGGTATTCCAGGCGCTTGCCCGCGTCGCTGCCCGGGGCTTGCTGCAGCACGCCGGCCTCGACCAGCAGCTTGAGGCGGTGCGCGAGTATGTTGGTGGCGATGCCGAGCGCGCGGCGCATTTCGTCGAAGCGGCGGATGCCCATGAAGGCGGCCGCGAGCACCAGCGGCGTCCAGTGATCGGCGATCAGGTCGATCGCATGCAGCAGCAGTCCCTTGCCTTCGCCGGCGTCGGCCAGCGACCTGGCGGAGCGGCGCAGCGCGCCGTCGTTGGTCGCGCTGTCCGCGCTGCGTGCCGCCCCGGCCTCGTAGCGCAGCTCGTGGATGTCGATGGGCTTGCCGCAGCGCGCGCAGACCGGGGATGGCAGCGTCGTGTGGCCGCAGCCGCGGTGCAGCAGCTTCGGCGGCAGGCGACGGTCGGTGCCCCGGCTCCAGCGGGCTTCCCAGGCCCAGATCGCGAGCGCGAAGTCGTAGAGCCCGAAGCCCTTTTCGGTGAGGCGATACTCGACCCGCAGCGGTCGCGTCTGGTAGGGGTTCTGGTAGAGCAGTCCGTTGGCGACGAGTGCGCGCAGGCGCTTGCTCAGCGTGGCGCGGCTCGCGCCGGTGGCCGCGGCGAGCTCGCCGAAGCGCGTGGTGCCCAGGAACATCTCGCGCATCACCAGCGCGCTCCAGCGGTCGCCGACCACCGCGAGCGCCTTGGCAATCGGGCTGGAGGGCAGGATGTGCGCGGCGTTCATCGGGCTGGATCGGCGTCCTTTGCGACCTGCTGCGCCGCGTGGCGTGTGCGCTATTGGTCTTTTAATGAAAGCGAGTAGAATCCGGCAAACGCCGCGATCGGGCCACAGGGTAGACCATGAGTTCCTGGTTTGAGAAGCACGCCGCCACCCTCGACAAGGCGCTCGATGCCTGCGCGCGACGTTACTCGTGGACGGCGTATCCGGAGTCGCCGAGCAGTCGCGTGCACGGCACGGAACTGCCCGCGCGCGGCCGGCGCGAGTTCGAGGCGCTGCTCGGGGAGCCCTTCGCAATCGAATTGCTGCCGGGATTCGACGCCTGGGTGGGCGGCGAGGTCTCGCCGTTCAGCCGCGAGGCGCTCGGCATCCGGTATCCGCGCCTCGACGTCGACACCGCGTTCGCCGCGGCCGGGCGCGCGTGGCCGGCGTGGCGAGACGCGACGGTGCGCGAGCGTGTCGGCATCTGCCTCGAGATGCTCGCGCGCGCGGGCGATCCGCTGGCGCTGTTCGTGAACGCGCACGCGACCATGCACACCGCGGGGCAGAGCTACATCATGGCCTTCGCCGGCTGCGGCGCGAACGCGCTCGATCGCGGCCTCGAGGCGCTGGCCTACGCGTGGAAGGCGATGCAGGACGTGCCCGAAAGCGCGCAGTGGGAGCGCGGATTCGGGGGCCCGGAGAAGGCGCGGCTCGAGAAGCGCTACCGCATCATGCCGCGCGGTCCCGCCGTGGTGATCACCTGCGCGACCTTCCCGCAGTGGAACGGCTACCCGGCCGTGATGGCGAATCTCGCCACCGGCAACCCGGTGATCCTGAAGCCGCACCCGAACGCGATCCTGCCGGTGGCGCTGTTCGTCCGGAGTGCGCGCGGGCTGCTCGCGGAAGCCGGCTTCGATCCGAACCTGCTGAGCATGGTGGCCGACGAGCGCGATCACCAGGTGACGCAGCAGCTGCTGCGCCATCCCGACACGGCGATCATCGATTTCACGGGCTCGGCGCGCTTCGGCAGCTGGATCGAGGACAACTGTCGCCGCGCGCAGGTCTACACCGAGACCGCGGGCTGCAACTCCGTGCTGCTGGAATCCACCGTTGATCTGGCCGCCACCGCGCAGGCGATCGCGCACTCGCTGTGCCAGGCCTCGGCGCAGATGTGCACCAGCGTGCAGAACATCTACATCCCGGCCGCCGGCATCCGCGCCGGTGATGACACCGTGCCGTTCGATGCGGTCTGCGCCGCGCTGCGCGATGCCGTCGACGCGCACCTCGCCGATCCGGCCAACGCCGCGTTCCTCTGCGGTGCGCTGGTCAACGACGGCGTCGCGCAGACCATCGCTGCGATGCGCGAGCAGGGTGCGCGTCGCGGGCGCATCGTGCGCGACTCGGCGCCCTACGCGCACCCGGATTTCCCGGCGGCGCGCACCGGCACGCCGCTGATGCTCGCGGTCGATCTCGCGGCGGTGGATCTCTACGGCGAGGAGCGCTTCGGGCCGGTGTCCTTCCTGATCCGCGCGCCTTCGCGCGAGGCGGCGCTGGCGGATGCGACCGAGCGCGTGCGCGAGCGCGGCGCGATCACCTCGCACGTATACTCGACCGACGCGGACTTCCTGCAGCAGGCGGTGGATGCCTACCAGGTCGCGGGCGCCTCGGTGGCCTGCAACCTCGCAGGCATGCCGATCAATTTCGCGGCTGCCTACAGCGACTTCCACGTGACCGGGCTGACGCCAGCCGGCAACGCCTGCCTGACGGACATGGCCTTCGTGAGCAACCGGTTCCGGATCGTCCAGGCCAAATGGAGAAGCGATGCTCGCTGACATCAAGAGACAACTCCGCCTCCCGGTGATCCAGGCGCCGATGTTCCTGGTCTCGGGGCCGGCGATGGTCATCGCGGCCTGCCGCGCCGGCATCATCGGCAGTTTCCCCACGCAGAACGTGCGCGACGACGCGGAGCTGGAGCGCTGGTTCGCCGCGATCGACGCGCAGACCGGCGCGAACGGTGGCTGCGCCCCGTACGCGGTCAACGTGATCGTGCACCCGAGCTATCCGCGTCGCGAGCAGGATCTCGCGGCGGTGCTGAAGTGGAAGCCGCCGATCGTGATCACCGCGCTCGGCAGCCCGCGCGATGTCGTCGACGCGATCCACTCCTACGGCGGCATGGTGCTGGCCGACGTGATCTCGCTGCGCTTCGCGCGCAAGGCGCTCGATGCCGGCGTCGACGGCCTGGTGCTGGTCGCGGCGGGTGCCGGCGGCCACACCGGGCCGATTGCCGGGTTTGCCTTCGTCGAGGAAGTGCGGCGTTTCTACGCCGGTCCGCTGGTGCTCGGCGGCGGCATCGGCAGCGGGCGCGCGATCCGCGCCGCCGAGATCCTCGGCGCGGATTTCGCGTACCTCGGCACGCGCTTCCTCGCCACCGAGGAGAGCCTGGTTTCGCAGGAGCAGAAACGCATGGTGGTGGCGTCGGGCAGCGAGGATATCGTGTGCTCGGACTCGTTCACCGGCGTGAAGGCGAACTGGCTGCGCCAGTCGATCGTCAACTACGGACTGGATCCGGACCACCTGCCCGAGGGCCGGATCGACTTTTCGCGCCAGGACCTGAAGCGCTGGCGCGACATCTGGTCGGCAGGGCAGGGCGTGGGCGCGGTGGACCGCATCTGTCCGCTGGCGGAGGTGGTGGACCAGCTGGAACGGGAGTACCGCGCGGCGCTGGAGTGACCGGGTCGCGCGGCGGGAGCGGCCGTGGCGAGCCGCTCGGCTCAGGCGGCGGCGCCGGCGGACTCTTCCGTGGTCCGGCAGCCCGGCAGGAATTCCATCGATGCGCCACTGTCACGCAGCTTTGCGTAGGCGCGGTTCAGATGGGTGCGCAGCGTCGCGCGCGTGATCGACAGCTCCTCGCAGACCTGCGTGTTGGTGCGGCCACGCACGATGAGCCCGATGATCTGCTGCTCGCGTTCCGTCAGTCCCATCGTCGCGTAGTGCACGAGCGCGGCGCGGTACTTTTCCTCCAGCGGCTGCAGGAAGGTGATGATGCGCTCGGAACTGCAGATGAGCGAGACATCGAAGTGCTCGCCGTGAATGTGGCTGTTGCTGTAGACGGTGCAGCCCCAGTCACGCCATTGCCGCTGCCTGTCGGCCGCGAGCAGCTGCATGCAGCCGTCGTTGCACACCTGCCCCGTGCGCTCGCCACAGATGCTGCGGCACAAATCGTCCTGCATCAGGACCTTGCGATCCTGGTCCTTCACGCAAACGGCCACGCTGCCGCTGCTCAGGGAATGTTCCAGCATCGTTACCGCCCCGGCTGCGATTCTCCACGCTGGAATTCTAGCCGCATTCAGCAGGCGGGCCGCAGGGAATTGCGGGGACTTTTGCCGGATTCGCTGCTGCGACCGGCAACGGTGTGCAGGCGCGTATCGAGCTGCTCGACGTGGATCACGCGCTCGGAAACCTGCGCGAAGGCGGGGCGGTGCGAAATCGCCAGGATCGTGAGCGTTCCGCGCAGGCCCTCGAGCGTCGCGCAGATCCCGGCCTCGCTTTCCTCGTCGAGCGAGCTGGTGGCCTCATCGAGAATGAGCAGGCGTGGTTGGCGCACCAGCGCGCGGGCGATCATGATGCGCTGGCGCTGTCCGCCGGACAGCTTGCCGCCGCGTTCCCCGACCACGTGGTTCATGCCCTCGGGCAGGGTGCACACCAGTTCCCACACGCCGGCCATCTGCAGCGCGCGCCGGACATCGTGCCAGGCGAACGCGGGGTCACCCAGGGTGACGTTGTGCATGATGGTATCGTGCAGCAGCAGCGTCTCCTGCGGCACGTAGCCGATCATGCGCCGCCACGCGCGCGTGTCGAGTTCCTGCAGCGCCACGCCGTCCACGGTCACCCTGCCTGCGAGCGGTTGCGCAAAGCCGAGGATGAGGTCGAGGATCGTGGACTTGCCCGAGCCCGAGGGGCCCATCAGGGTGGTGAACGATCCGGCCGCGAGGGCGAGGCTCAGGTTGGTGAAGACCGGGCGCGCACCGTAGGCGAAGCGCACCGACTCCAGGCATATGCCGCTGTGCAGCGCAGGCTGCAGGTGGCCGCCCGCGGGCTCCTCCGCGGCGCGCGCTTGCGCGATGGTATTGCGCAGCGACAGGTAGGCGCCTTCCCCGATGGCGACTTTCTGGTACTCCTTCTGCACCTTGCCGAGTTGCGCCAGCATGCGCCCGAGCGTCAGCACCAGCACCATCACGGTCGGGAACGGCATCTGCAGGCGCGAGATGGCCACGAACATGCCGAGCGCTATGGCGATCGCGAACAGCTCCTCCTGCGCCGAGGAGAGCGTCGCGGCGCTCAGCACCTGGCGGCGCTGCGCGCGAACCAGGCGGGCATTCTCCGCCACCAGCACGGCCTCGGCGAGGCGCTCCTGCGCCATGGCCTTCAGCGGGCGCACCGAGAGCAGTACATCCGACAGCTGCGCCGACAGCGTGCGCAGGCGTGCGGTCTGGTTGCGTCCGGCCTTGCGTGCGATGCGCACCAGCACGCCGCAGGCGCCCACCACGAGGACGCCGGCGCAGAGCCCGGCGACCGTGGCACGCCACGAGATGGCCACCGCCACGGTCGCGTAGATCAGCGCCTGGATCAGGAACGTCAGTGCATTCACCGCGTTCACGAAGGACGACGAGGTGCTCTGCGCCTCGGTCGCCAGCGCGTTGCTGAGCTTGCCGAGCGGCTGGTGCAGGAAATAGTCCAGGCGGCTGCCGAGCACGGCGCGCAGCATCTGCAACCTCAGGTCGGCCGCGAAGTTCGCCGCGGTGTAGCCGACCAGCGATTGCGCGAGGAGCATGAGCAGCCCCTTGACCGTGACGCCGAGCACGATCAGGCCGAGCAGTGCGCCCAGGGTCGGGGTCATGCCGGCAGCCTCGAACCACGCACCCACGAAACCCATCGCATCGCCCGCGGGTCCGGCGCCCGTGCCAGGGCCCTGGGCGGCCGCCAGGCTGAGCATCGGCAACAGGCTGCCGAGACTCAAGCCCTCGGCACCCCCGGCCAATACGAGGACGAACACCATCGCAGCGCACTGCCACGGGTAGCGGCGCAGGATATCGCGGATCAATTGCATGGCTGCAGGCTGCTCCGGGTGGACAGGGCGTTCTCTGGCGCCGGCCAGCGGCGGCGCATGCACAGCCACTGTTCCGGACGACTGCGGATCCACGACTCGAACAACGCGTTGAGAGCGCAGGAGAGCGCGATGACGCCGGCGCGGTCCGGGGCGGAGTCTGGCGTGGTGAGCGGCGCGCAAAGGCTGGTGCGGTAACGCGCCGGGCCGATGCGCTCGACGCGCACCGGGATCAGCGGGCAGCCAAAGCGCAACGCGAGCCATGCCGGGCTGATCGTGGTCATCGCGGGGCTGCCGAAGAATGGCAATAATTCACCGGCGTCCGAACGCTGGTCGGACAACAGTCCCACCGATCTGCCGGCTCCCAGCTCACCGATGAGACGGCGGATCGCATGGTTCTTGCCGATGAACCGGCAGCCGAGCGCGTGTCGCCGCTCCTGCAGCATACGGTCGACGCAAGGGTTGCCCTGCGGGGCGTACACCGCGCTGAACGGGATGCCCAGGCGCGTGATCGCGGCGGTGGCGAGCTCCCAGTTGGCGAGGTGCGCGGCAACGTAGACGGCGGGCTGGCGGCTGGCGACGATCGCCGCTGTTTCGGGGGCGACGTGGATATCGAAATCCGGTGCCGATGCGTCGCTGCAGTAGTAGTGCAAATGCGGGTATTCGGCGAGAACCGCGCCGAAATTGCCCCACACCTCGCGTGCCACGGCCTCGATCTGCCGGGGTTCGTGGCGCGGAAAGACGCGCGCCAGGTTGCGCCTGATGAAGGCTTGCTTGCGCGTCCTCGGGCCCACGAACCTGAAAATGGCGCTGCCGGTTGCGGCGCTCGCGGCGGGCGGCATGAGACGAACCAGGTGCCAGAAGGCGTTCAGCGCGATCGCCTGGATCCGTTGGGCTGTGGCTTTGAGGACGGATTTCGTGGTGCGCGAGGGGAGTGTGTTCATCGCTCTCGGGATTTGCGGCCAGCATGCCGGATTCGAGCACGTTAGCAGTCCGGCGTGGCCGTGACAGTCGTCCCCCCCGGTTGATTTCGGGCCCGAGGAAGGTGGTCTAGCCTTTTCGCCGTCACCGCCAGGACCGCCGAAATGCACGATCCGATCAGCTCGTTATCCGCCAGTTCCGCCAATTCCGCCGATTCCGCTGCTGCGCCATGCGCCTGGCTGCTCGCCGGGCCGCGCGCAGGCGACAACAACCAGGTGCTGGCCCTGGGAGAAATGCTCGGCTGGCCATTCGAGGTCAAACAGGTCGCCTACCGGCGCCGGCGCCTGGTGCCCAAGGCGATCTCGAGCCGCTCGCTCGACATGCGCGTGGCGGGCGTCGACCTCGGGAAGTCCTCGCCGCTGGCGCCGCCCTGGCCCGACGTGGTGATCAGCGCCGGGCGCGAGCAGGAGCCCGCGGCGCGCTGGATCAAGCTGCAATCGGGGGGACGCACGCGACTGGTGCATATGGGGCGGCCCTGGGCACCGCTCGAGGCCTTCGATCTCATCATCAGCACGCCGCAGTACGCGTTGCCCGAGCGCGAGAACGTCGTGCTGAACCTGCTGCCGTTGCATCGCGTGACGCCCGAGCGGCTGCAGCGGGAGGCCGCACTGTGGCACCCGCGGTTGCGGTATCTGGAGGGTCCGTATACCGCGGTGCTGCTGGGCGGAAACAGCGGCTCGTTCACGTTCACGCGCGCGAAAGGGCGTCGGCTGGGACGGCTGGTCGACGAAGCCGTGCGCGCGAGTGGCGGTTCGCTGCTGGTGACCGACAGCGCGCGCACGCCGGCATCCGCCTTCGATGCCTTCATGGATTGCATCGGCGTGCCGACGCATGTCTACCGCTGGGGAGCCCGCGGCGCGGACAACCCGTATTTCGGCTATCTCGCGCTCGCCGACCGCATCGTGATAACGGGGGAGAGCGTCTCGATGCTTGCCGAGGCGAGCGTGACGGCAAAGCCGATGATGATCTTCGATCTCGCCGATGCCCTGCCCGAGGGCGCGCCACTCTGGCAGCGCGCGGCCGCGAAGCTGCGCTACCACGCGCTGCGCGAGTGGTTTGCGCTGCGCCTGGGGCCGCGCTACATGCAGCGCGACATCGGCATGATCCAGCGCCACCTCGTGGAGAACGGGCGCGCGCGGTGGATCGGCAAGGATGCATGCGATGCGCCGCAGCGGGCTTCGGTGATCAGCGGCTCCGCGGATGCCGAGCGTGCCGTGGCCTGCGTGCAGCGGCTGCTCGCGGGATCGCTGCCATGCTGAGCCTGCGCCTGCTCTTCGTCATGCTGCTGGTGCTGACGCTCGATCTGTGCTTCGTGCTGTTGTTGCAGACGGGCGGATCCGCTGCGTTCTACCAGGAGAACAGCCTGCTGGAGAATGCGCAGCTCGCGGTGCTCGCAGCGTGCATCGCCGCGCACGCATGGCGGCAGCGGCGCACGGTGGCTGTGGCAGAACGCCGGTTCTTCGTGGCGCTGGGACTGCTGGCACTCGCGATCTTCTATCGCGAATCCGACCTGCAGTCGCTGCTGGCGCCCGAGTCGGCACTCCGGGCGGCGCTGTATGTCACGCGACGCATCGTGGGTCCGCTGTTGTGGCTCTCCGCCGCGCTCGCGCTGGGGCGGGTGCTCGCGAGCGGCTGGTCGGACGCGCGCAGCGTGCTCGCGTCCGAGGTGGCGCTGCTGGCGGGTGGCTTCGCGGTGATGATGGTGATTGCCGCGCTGCTGGACAAGAGCGTGATTCATCTCCCGGGCCCGAACCGGCTCTACGAGGAACTGCTCGAGCTCAGTGCCTACCTGTTGCTGCTGTTCTCCGCATTCGCGATGCGCGCCGAAATCCGCGGCGGCGGCACGCGCGGCTGCGCACTCCAAAGAGACCCGTCGCGCTCATGACAGACCTGGCGATGGATTCACCGTGCGATCTGGGCGCGCTGGCGCACAAGAAGGAACTGCGGATCGGCCTGATCAGCAACACCAACAGCGGTCACAACAGGGACCACTTTCCGCGCGTCAACGCAATCCTGGACCGGCACCCCTTCGTGCACCACCTGCCGACCAGCCACGGCGACGACGTGCGTCCCGCGCTGGACGAGCTGGCGCGGCGCGAGATCGACATCCTGGCGATCAATGGCGGTGACGGCACTACCGCGAAGGTGCTGGGTCAGGTGCTGGATCACGCGCCGTTTCCCCGGCGTCCGCCGGTGGTGCTGCTGCCTGGCGGTACCGCGAACATGACGGCCGGGGTGGTCGGCGGATGCGGCAACCACATCGATGCGGTGCGGCGTTTGTGTGCCTGGGCAACGGCCGGGCGGCGCGCCTGCGCGCACGCGCGCCATCCGATACTGCGGGTGCAGCTCGGTGACCACGGCGCCGTGAGCTACGGGATGTTCCTGGGTGCGGGAACGGTCATCCAGGGAACCGAGTATGCGCACCGGACAGTGCACCCGCTGGGCTTGCGCGGCGATTCCAGCCTCAGCGTGGTCGTGGCACGCACGATCTGGGGAATGGTGCGCAAGGATCCGCGTTTCGCCCAGCCGGTGAGCATGGGGCTTGCGCTCGACGACGAGGCACCGCTGCCGCGGCAGGAAGCGCTGGTGCTGCTGGTGAGCAGCCTGGAGAAGCTCTTCCTCGGCATCGACCCCTTCTGGGGGGGCGGGGACGGGCCGGTGCGCCTGACGCTGATCCGCAAGGATCCTGAACGGCTGCTGCGCAATCTGCCCTCGATCCTGCGCGGTCGTCCCCGCGCGCGCGTGAGCGAGACCGCGGGCTACCTCAGCCGCAATGCCCGCAGCGCGACGCTGTGGCTCGACGGGACCATCAATCTGGATGGCGAGATCCACCACGTGCGTCGCGCCGACGGGCCGGTGCGGATCAGCCAGGGCGGCGAGTTCACCTTCCTGCGCGTCTGAGCGCGTTCGCCTAAACTAGCGCCTTCGATCCCCGCAGCAGAAGAGGCGCACAGCGATGAGACACCAGACCCTTGAATACCAGGCAGACGAGCTGCGCATGGTGAGCGATCTGTACCTGCCCGATGGCGCGGGCAAGCGCGCCGGCGTGCTGGTCTTTCCCGAAGCCTTCGGCATCGGCGAGCACGTGCGCGCGCGGGCCCAGCGCCTGGCGCGGGAAGGCTATGTCGCGCTCGCCTGCGATCTGCACGGCAATGCGGCGCGTTACGACAGGATCGAGGAAGTCATGGGGCTGATCGGGCCGCTGCGCGGCGAGGTGGCGCGCATCCGCGCCCGTGCCGCGGGTGGTCTCGACGCGCTGCGCGCGCGACCCGAGGTCGACCCCGCGCGCATCGCCGCGATCGGCTTCTGCTTCGGCGGCACCATGTCGCTCGAGCTGGCACGCAGCGGCGCCGACATCCGCGCCGTCACCGGTTTCCACAGCGGGTTGGCCACGGTCGCACCGGATGACGCGAAGCACATCAAGGCGCGCGTGCTGGTGTGCATCGGCGCCGACGATCCGGCCATCTCGGCCGAGGAGCGCGCCGCCTTCGAACAGGAGATGCGCGCCGGTGGCGTGGGCTGGCAGATGCACCTCTATGGCGGCGTGGTGCACAGCTTCACGAACGAGAAGGCCGCTGCGCTCGGGCAGCCCGGCTTCGCGCGCTACGACGCCGGCGCCGACGCGCGCTCGTGGCGGGCGATGCGCGAGCTGTTCGCCGAGGTGCTGGATCCGGCCGGCTGAGCGCGCCGCGATCCTGCGCGGTCCGCGCTCAGCGCGGGCCGCCGAAGCGCTGGCGGAAATCGGCAAGCTCCACGCGGTAGTCATCCATGCGCAGGAAAGCCGCATCGTCCAGCTGCGGCTGCTCGTGTTCCTTGTACCACTGCGCGTAGGTGGGCAGCTCGCCCGAGTGGCGCTCGTAGTGCGTCGAATAGGTCCTGACTTCCATTGTCGCCACGTCGCCGCCGAAGTCGAAGCGCATCAGTCGCATCCAGCCGTCGCCTATGCCGACCGGGTACGCCGCCCTCACGCCGGCATCGATCGCGGTCTGGCCGCGATCCTGGTAGTCGGCCAGCACCTGATAGACCTGATGCCCCGCGTCGTTTTGATCGACGCGCATCGCCTGGCCGTGCTGGTGCCCGCACAGCACCAGGAAGACCTGGTCGTGGCGGCGAATCAGCTTGTCCCAGACCATCTGCGGCGTGTTGTGCATCGGGTCCACGCGGTGGCCGTCGATCATCGGGTTCGCGACGCGCTGGCCTTCCTTGCTCATGTAGTCGTGCGTCGAGATGATCGTCGGCAGGCCCGGGTAGCGGCGCATCACCGCCGCCGCCCAGTCCAGCGAGGCATCGGGCGCATCGAACTGCAGCCCGATGTGGAGGAAGCGGTAACCGCCGGCCGCGAAGACCTGCGCGCTGTCGGCGCCGCCGTCGTGCGAGTCCACGTACCACGGCTTGCCCTGGAACAGGGGCTGATCGGCGCCGAAGACCGCGCGGAAGTTGTTCAGCCCGCCCGGGTGCAGCGTGCCCAGCCCGCTCAGGTCACGCGGGTCGAATTTCGCCGCCGGCGGAAATTTCGCGTCGGTCCACATCGCGTCGTAGTCGTGGTTGCCGGGCACCACGGAGAAGGGCACCTTGCCGTCGATCATCCCGAAGCCCGCCCTGGCCAGCG
Organism: uncultured Gammaproteobacteria bacterium; assembly: GCA_963819895.1. Lineage (GTDB taxonomy): Bacteria > Pseudomonadota > Gammaproteobacteria > Pseudomonadales > UBA5518 > UBA5518. Next base: position 25,430 of record CAWFXU010000016.1, on the reverse strand, counting down.
GCATTTCGACGCTGTGGACCTTGTCGGTCGGCCCCAGGTGCGAATCCATGATCGGGTTGGGCACGCGCCTGAAGCCGCGGCGCTCGTGTTCCGGATCCATCGCCAGGCTCTGGTGCTGCCACACGTCACCGAGCGAGCTCACGAAGGCGATGTCGCCGCCCGCGCTCTCGACGTTCGCGGCGATGTAGCGCATCTGTGCCATGAACTGCTCGCTGGCGTCGAAGGGGAAGCCCTCGGCTTTCTGGTGCGTGTAGTCCATGTAGTTCTGCGTGTCGGGCAGCACGGCCATCGTGAACGCGCGGTCGGGCGGCTCGCGCGGGACCGGGCCGGCGCAGGCCGCCAGCATCACCGCCACGGCTGCCGATCGCAAGGGCGCGCCACCACGCGCTCGTGGCAAGTCTCATCCCGATTCTCCTGCTGCTGAACTCCGTGGCTAGTCGCTGCGTCCGTAACCCAGCTGGCGCAGGCTCTCGGCGATCTCGGCGAGTACCGCCGGGTCGTCGATGGTCGCCGGCGGGCGGTAGCTCTCGCCGTCGGCGATCGCGCGCATCGTGGCGCGCAGGATCTTGCCCGAGCGGGTCTTCGGCAGCCGCTGCACGATGGCGCAGGTCTTGAAGGCCGCAACCGGCCCGATGCGCTCGCGCACGCGCCGCACGGCTTCGTCGACGATGATGCGGTGATCGCGCGTGACGCCGGCCTTCAGCACCAGCAGCCCCAGCGGTATCTGTCCCTTGAGCTCGTCGTGCACCCCCACCACCGCGCATTCGGCGACGTCGGGATGCGTGGCCAGCGCCTCCTCGATCGCGCCGGTCGAGAGCCGGTGCCCGGCGACATTGATCACGTCGTCGGTGCGCGCCATCACGAACACGTAGCCGTCCTCGTCCACGTAGCCCGCGTCCCCGGTCTCGTAGTGCCCGGGATAGCTGGTGAAGTAGGACTTCAGGAAGCGCTCGTCGTTGTTCCACAGCGTGGTGAAGGTGCCGGGCGGCAGCGGCAGCGCGATCGTGAGCGCGCCCAGCTCGCCGTGCGCGCGCGGCGTGCCGTCGGGGGCCAGCACCTCGAGGCGGTAGCCCGGCACCGGCAGCGTCGGCGAGCCGGCCTTCACCGGCAGCAGGCCGAGGCCGGTGCAGTTGGCGCAGATCGACCAGCCGGTCTCGGTCTGCCACCAGTGGTCGATCACGGGCAGCTGCAGTATCTCGTGCGCCCAGTTCAGCGTCTCCGGATCACAGCGCTCCCCGGCGAGGAACAGCGTCCGCAGGCAGGAGACATCGTAGTCGGCGAGCAGCTTTGCGTGCGGGTCTTCCTTGCGGATCGCGCGCAGGGCCGTGGGCGCGGTGAACAGTGCCTTCACGCGGTGCTGTGCGACCACGCGCCAGAACGCGCCGGCATCCGGCGTGCCCACGGGCTTGCCCTCGTAGAGCACCGTCGTGGAGCCGTTCACCAGCGGGCCGTAGGTGATGTAGGAATGTCCCACCACCCAGCCCACGTCGGAGGCGGCCCAGAAAATGTCCCCGGGCAGGATGTCGTAGATGTTGCGCATGCTCCACGCCAGCGCGACGAGGTAGCCGCCGGTGTCGTGCACCACGCCCTTGGGCTGTCCCGTGGTGCCCGAGGTGTAGAGGATGTAGAGCGGGTGCGTGGCCGGCACGCTGACGCAGGCGGCAGGCTCGGCCTGGCGCACGGCGGCGCGCCAGTCGCGGTCTCGGTCGGGCAGGAGCGTCGCGCTCGCCTCGCGGCGCTGCAGGACCAGGCAGTGGCGCGGCTTGTGACCGGCCAGTTCGATCGCGCTGTCGAGCAGCGGCTTGTACTCGACCACGCGGTTCACCTCGATGCCGCAGGAGGCCGCGAGCACCACGACCGGTTCGGCGTCGTCGATGCGCACCGCGAGCTCGTTGGCGGCGAAGCCGCCGAACACCACCGAGTGGATGGCGCCGATGCGCGCGCAGGCGAGCATCGCCATCACCGCCTCGGGGATCATCGGCATGTAGACCAGCACGCGCTCGCCCCGGGTGACGCCCATCTCCTGCAGCGCCCCGGCCAGCCGCGCGACCTCGTCGCGCAGCTCCGCGTAGGTGTAGCTGCACACGGTCCCGGTCACCGGGCTGTCGTAGATCAGCGCGGCATCGCCGCCACGCCCGGCGTCGACGTGGCGGTCGAGCGCGTTGTGGCAGGCGTTCAGCTCGCCGTCGGGGAACCAGCGGTCGAAGGGCGTGCGGCTGCGGTCGAGAACGGTGCGCGGCGGCACGCTCCAGTCGATGGCGCGTGCCGCCTCGCCCCAGAATCCCTCGGGGTCGGCGAGCGAGCGGGCGTGCAGTTCACGTTGTGTCGATGGCATGCGATATCCCTCCGCATTCGTGGGTTCGGCTTTGGCCGAACATTGCGCATTCGTGGGTTCGGCTTTAGCCGAACATTGCGTCGAGGCGGTATCCGAGGTCGATGTCCGGCTGAAGCCGGACCTACAGCCGGACCCACAGCCGGACTTACGGTTTGCCGAGGAACTCGCACAGGTAGGCGGCGGGGCCACCCACCGCCTCCACGTCGAAACTGCTGTTGGCGGGGACCTCGAAGTAGGTGCCGGTGGCATAACTCTGCCACTCGCCGCCGGGCAGACGCGCGCGCAGTTGCCCGCTGACCACCGTCATGCGTTCGGCGTCAGCGGTATTGAAGCGGTATTCGCCGGGCGCTATCGCGCCGACGGTCGCGATCAGGCCGTGGCGCGAAAAGCCCACGCTCTGCACCTGGCCGTCGAAATAGGAATTGTGTTTCAGCACCTGCAATGCTCCTGCGTGATTGGTGATCGTCGCCCCCGGACCTGCGGCCTGTGCCGGCGGTTGCGCAGGCAGTATAAGTCGTCCGGGCGGCTAGCCAACTGCCGTGATGGATCCCGGTCGTCATCCCCGGGCTGTTCGACAAATTCAGCGTTATTTCCCCAAGCGCCCGGGCTCCCGCCGGCGTATCATTTCATCGATCGAACGCTCCTGCAGACGCCCGGTGCGGACCATCCGTGGTCTGTCGCCTGCCCCCTGTTCACCCTGTTGATGGCTCCCTCCGTTTGGGGCCGAAGGAATGTATTTGCGCGGAAACTTCAGCACGTCAGGACTGGTGCGCGTGCTCGGTCGATGGATGCCCGGGGAGGCGCCGGCCCCGGGGCAGGACGTTGCCCAACGCCTGGGGCAGTGGCTGAGCGTGGCGGACGTCATCACGCTGCGTGCCGCGCACCAGTCGATCGATTCGCCGGACGCTGCGCGGCCGGCGCGGGTGGGTCCGGCGGCAACCTTCGACGTGCAAGACGCGTTGCTGCGGGTGCGCGAGGATCTCGAGAAGGCCATCACCGCCCGCGAAGCGGCCGCGGCCCCTGAGCCCGACACCGGCTACGCGCCGTACCACCGGCGGTATCTGGAGCACCAGCGCCGCATGGCCATGAGTATCGGCAGCTTGCGCGACCGTGTCCGGCAAGCACTTGCCACCGCATCGCCGCGGCTGGCGCGGCTGGCGGAGCTGGACGCCGTGCTGGAGCGGATGCTCGGGCGGCGCGAGCAACAGCTGCTCTCGACCGTGCCGGCGTTCCTGAAGCAGCGGTTCGAGCAACTGCGCGGGCAACGCCCGGGCGATGCAGGCGCCGTGTCGCCGCCGGGCGCGTTGCCGGATACCTTCGCCCGGGAGTTCCAGGAGGCCCTGCTGGCCGAGCTGGATCTGCGTTTGCAGCCGGTCACCGGCATGATCGAGGCACTCGGAAACGACGTGAAGCAACACCGATGAGCAGCAATGCCGTGGGCAGAACCGTCCTGGCCATCGCCTTTGGCCTGGGGCTGATGACCGTCGTCTGGGTGGGCGCGGGTTTTGTGGGTTCGAGCGCGATCGCCCTGGCCATGACCGTGGCCATCGGCGGGGTGTTCGTGCTGGGCGCATTCGAAGTCCGGCGCTTCCGCGCTGCCACGTCCTCGCTGGCCGTTGCGCTGGCCGACGTTCCGCAGCCGCTGCCGACCCTGGGCGACTGGCTGGGCCGCGTGCATCCCGCGCTGCAGAACGCCGTGCGCCTGCGCATCGAGGGCGAGCGCGTCGCCTTGCCGGGGCTGGCGCTCACGCCTTACCTGATCGGCCTGCTGGTGATGCTGGGCATGCTCGGCACCTTCCTGGGCATGGTCGTCACCTTCAAGGGCGCCGTGTTCGCGCTGGAGGCCTCGGCGGACCTTCAGGCCATCCGCTCGGTCCTGGCGGAACCCATCAAGGGCCTGGCGCTGGCGTTCGGCACCTCGGTGGCCGGGGTGGCCACGTCGGCCATGCTGGGCCTGATGTCGGCCATCAGCCGCCGCGAGCGCATGGACGTGGCGCGGCAGCTGGACGCGCAGATCGCCGCCGTCTTCCGTCCGTTCTCGCTCGTCCATCAGCGCCAGGAGACCTTCAAGGCGCTGCAATCGCAGGCCCACGCCTTGCCCGACGTGGCGCGACAGCTGCAGGCCCTGATGGAGCAGATGGAACGTCGCAACCAGCAGCTGAACGAACAGCTGCTGGGCCGGCAGGAGCAGTTCCACCGCGACGTGAGCGTGGCCTACACCGGCCTGGCCCGGTCCGTGGAGCAGTCGCTCAGCGACAGCCTCGGCGCCAGCGCCCGCGTGGCCGGCGAGAGCATCAAGTCGGTCGTCGAGTCCGCGATGACGGCCCTCGCGCACGAGTCCCGGCGCACGCACGAGCGCGTGAGCGAGGCGGTGCAAACGCAGCTTGCCGATGTGCTGGCCAGCGTCCACCAGGCCGTGTCCCGGGCGCAAACGGAGCAGGCCCTGGCCGATGAGCAGAAGCAGGCGGCCTGGATGCGGGCGCTGGAGTCCATGGCGGCCACGGTCGAGTCCGGCATCACGCGGCTGCTGGCGCAGTCCGAGGAACTGGTCGGTTCGCGTGTCGAGTCCGAAGCCCGCTGGGTCCGGCAGCACGGCGAGCGCATGGACCAGCTGGCCGCGCTGTGGCGCACGGAGCTCGGTGCGCTGCGCGGCGAGGAAGCCGCGCGCGGCCAGGCGGCCGTGGAACGCCTGGGCGAACTGCAGGCCGCGCTGGCCAGCCACCTGGCCACGCTCGGCGCCGCGCTGGAAACCCCGCTGAACCGGCTGCTGCAAACCGCCTCGGAAGTGCCGCAGGCCGCGGCCGGGGTGATTGCGCAATTGCGTCAGGAAATGAGCCAGCCTTGCCGAACGCGACAACCTCGGCGCTGCAGGAGCGTGCCACCCTGATGCAGAGCATCGGCGCGCTGCTGCAGAGCGTCGACCAGGCCACGGGCGAACAGCGCGCCGCGATCGAATCGCTGGTGGCCTCTGCCACCGCGGTGCTGGACCAGGTCGGCCGCCAGTTCGCGGAAACGCTGGGCGCACAGACCGCACGGGCGGAGGACGCGGCCGCGCAGGTGGCAGGCAGCGCGATCGAGCTGGCCAGCCTGGGCGAAGCCTTCCACCACGGCGTCCAGCTGTTCAGCGCCAGCCACGAGAAACTGATCGACAGCCTGCAGCGCGTGGAAGGCGCCATCGGCCGGTCCATGGCGCGCAGCGACGAACAGCTCGCCTACTACGTGGCGCAGGCGCGCGAGGTGATCGACCTGAGCATCAGCGCGCAGCAGGGAATCGTGGAAGACCTGCGCCGCCTGCACGGCAAGCCGGCCGCGCTGACCGGGGACGTTGCGTGATGATGGGTTTCGAGGATCGCGACGACGGCGTCGAGCACACTGAGCCGGTCTGGGCCGTGTTCGGGGACCTGATGTCGGGTCTGCTGGGTGCGTTCGTGCTGATCCTGGTGGGGGTGCTGGTCGTGCAGATGGACCTGGTGGCCAGCCTGCAAACGGAAATGGAAAAGCGCCGGCAGGAAGAGCAGCGTCGCATGGCACTGGAAAAGGCCCTGGCCATTCCGCTGCAAACGGGGCGGGTCACGTTGAGCAACGGTCGCATCGGCATCAGCGGCAGCGTGCTGTTTCCCGTGAACTCGGACGAATTGCGCCCCGACGGACGGCTGCTGCTCCAGAGCCTCGTGCCTCCGCTGCAGGTGTACCTGGGTGAGCGCGACGAAATGCTGATGGTCAGCGGCTTCACCGACGACAAGCCCGTCCGGGAAGGCAACCGGCGATTTGCCGATAACCTGGAGCTGTCGGCCCAGCGCGCCCTGACGGTGACCCGCGCGCTGATCGAGGAAGGCATGCCGCCGTCGCGCGTGTTCAGCGCCGCGTTCGGCGCCGAGCAGCCCGTGGCATCCAACAGCGACGAGGAAGGCCGCGCCCTGAACCGGCGGGTGGAAATGGCGCCGGTGCCCAGGGCGGTCAACACGCAAGCGCCCGCCCATGACTGAGCGCGAGCCGATGGCAGTGACCGACGCCCCGGCCGTGCCGCCGAGCGGGGAAGCGGCGCTCCTGGCATCGCTCGAGTCCTTGCGCAGCGAGGGCGCCCGGCACCTCGATCCCGTGCGCTTTCATTACCTGGAGCTGCTGGCGCGGCGCATGCAGGCTGCGCCCGATGCGGTGCGGCACATCCTGCAGGGCAAGCTGCAGCAAGGGCTGGCGAACCGTGGTGAACGCCCAGAGCAGTGGCAGCCGGCGCATCCGTCGGCCAGCCACGACGGCAGCGAGGTGCACCGCGCGACGATGGCACGCCAGACAGCCGACACGCCGCTGACCCGGCTCAACCGCCATATCGAGACCGCCACTGGCAACGTCGCGCCAGGAAATGCCGATGGCGCCCTGCACGGCACAGGCCATGCCCGGCCTGAACTGAAAAGCGTCCACCGTTTCCGGGAAGCCTGGTCCAGGATCTGTGCCGAAGACGAGCTGGACCAGGCCATCGGTCGAGGGCCCGAAAACGCCGGCCCGCTCAATTCGCACATGCTCGTGCTGCGGTCCCTGACGCTGATGCGCGAGCTGTCGCCCGACTATCTGCGGCGGTTCCTGTCGCATGCGGATTCGCTGCTGTGGCTGGATCAGGCGCACGGCAAACTCAGGCAACCGGCGACCAGTCCCAAGCCGGCGCGTCAACGCCGGTCGAAGAGCGTTTGATCCCTTCGCCATGAAACACCGGTTCGCACAGCATCTCTTCACCTTCCTGCTGCTCCTCGCGACCGGCTGCGCGGGCACCATCGCCACCGCGCCCGGCGATCCTGTCCCGATGCCCGCATCCTTCGCCGGGGCCTTGCCCTGCGCCGATTGCGAGGCGATCGATTACACGCTCGATCTGTTCGCCGATCGTAGCTACCACCTCGGCATGCGCTATCGCGGCAGGGGCGGGGCGGCGTTCGAACAGGGCGGCGCGTGGGAGCAATCGGCCGACGGGGCGATACTGACGCTGCAGGCCCGCGAGCCGCTGCGCTTCGCGATCGAGAGTCCGGATGCCCTGCGCCTGCTGGACCGCAGCGGCGCGCCCATCGTCTCGACGCTGAACTACACGCTGACGCGCGTGCCCGATGCCGCATTGCCGGAAACGCACTGGAGGCTGACGCATCTGGCCGGGGTCGCGGTCGCATATTCCGCTAGCGCGCGTGAGGCGCACATCGTGCTGGGCAGCGACAACAGACTCTCCGGCTCCGATGGCTGCAACCGCATCGGCGGCGGCTACCAGCTCGACGGTGCGAAGCTGTCGATATCGCAACTCTTCTCGACGCGCATGGCCTGCGCCGAGGGCATGGAGCAGGCGGAGCGCTTCGGCCGGGCGCTGGGTGCCGTGGCACGCTACCGCATCGCCGGAGCGCATCTCGAATTGCAGGATGCCGCCGGCGCGGTCCTGGCGCGTTTCGAGGCGGTGCGCTAGCGGCGCGCCATGCCGATCATCGCCACGCACATCACGGCGGGTTCGCTGCCGCGGTTGTGCCACGCGTGGCGCGTGCCGTTCTGCACGAAGCAGTCGCCGGCTTTCAGCAACTGCTCCCGTCCGTCGTCCAGTTCCAGCCACAGCTCGCCCTTCAGCAGCACGCCGTAGTCGATGGTGTCGGTGCGGTGCATGCGCCCGTCCTCCTCGACGTGGAAGTCGGCCGAGGCGGCGCTCGCGGGCTCGTGGCCGCCGTGGTTCACCGCATCATCCTCGGGCGGGATCACCACGTAGGTGAACACGGTTGCGCCGGGCGGCGGCACGGTGCCGGTCCTGCCGCGAGCGGCGTCCGCCGTGGCATCGCCGAGTCGCGTGGCGGCATCGCCGGACCACAGCGCGCCCAGCTCGAAACCTGCGCCTGCAGTCACCTCGGGCGCGGGGCCGTCGTGTACGAATACGGATTTGCCGTCGGCGTCGATGCCGGTGACGAGTCGTCTCATGGCGGGTGCCCTGAATCTGCTACGGAGTGTCAAAAAGCGCTATCGCCGAGAAATTTCTCGACATTGACGTAGCGGCGCATCAGCCACCACGGCCTGGTTGCTCGAGCCTCGCGAAATACGCGTCGATCGCCTGGCCTTCTCTTTCCCCTTCTCGTTCCGCCACGTTGCGCCGTTGTGCTCGCCGGTCTGTGCCCGCGCGAGGGTCTTCGAACATGGTCACGTCTCCCATTCGCCCTTTGCGAATTGTAGCGCCTGTCTGCGTCGCTGGCAGGCAATGCCGGCGAGGCCGGGTCGAACAGGGCGAGGATGGCTGGTCCAGGGGGGCGGCGTGGAGGTAATCCGCCGGATTCCTGCCCTGCAGGCGTGTGGGCTTTTTGTCGGCGAGGCCTTCGCCATAATTTCGGCCCCGCTGGCATCGGGGCTGGTGTTCATGAGCGTCTGACGCCCGGCTCGCGCCATCACGCGACGAAGTGGGTCCGTTAAGGGCAGGGACATCGAACGGCGGGTGCTGGCAGAGGCCGTGTGCAGGCACCTGGAAGGCCGGGTGCTGCTGGATGGCAGCCAGGGCGGTGCTCATGAGCGGACAGGAGAGCAGCGATGCAGGTCACGGGAATCGATCACGTCAATATCATCGCCGCCGACCTTGACGAGACCGCCCGGTTCTATGCGTCGCTGCTCGGGCTGCGGCCAGCGGAGATACCCGATGCTCCGGCCGGCTTCGACGGGCGATGGCTGTATGACGCCACCGACCGCCCCATCATCCACCTGATGGCCTGGAACGCGCAGCGCCACGCCGGGCTGGATCGCGGTTCGGCCTCGGGCTCGATCGACCACGTCGCGCTCGCCTGCAAGGATTTCGCGGGCACGGTTCGCCGCTGCGAGGAACTGGGGGTCGCGCATCGCGTCAACGATCGCAAGTTCGGCGACCTGCGGCAGGTCTTCGTGACCGATCCCAACAACGTCACGCTCGAGCTGAACTTCGCGGGCGATTGACCTGCGAGATCCGGTGTCCCGGGCATGCCGCCGTCCACCGCCGGTTCCTGCGCCGTCACATGGCTGGCATCGTCCGGGAACAGGACTGTCGTTACATTGGCGCGGTATCGATGGTCGGCCGGATCAGCAATTGCGAGACATTGGCGCGCGCTGGCAGCGAAACCACGAAGATGATCGCATCGGCCACATCGTCGGGCGCCATGGCGCCTTCCTTGCCGACATGCTGTTCCATCGCCGCGCGCATGGTGGGATCGGAAATACCTCCAGCCACTTCGGTGGAGGTGGCGCCCGGCTCGATGATGCAGACGCGGATGCCCGCGCCGCCCACTTCCTGCCGCATCCCCTCGGTCATGCCGGTAAGGCCGAACTTGCTGGTCGTATAGGGGCCGAAGATCCCCGCCGCGCGGCGCCCGGCGGTGGAGGAGATGTTGACGATATCACCGCCTCCCTGCGCCTTCATCGGCCCGATCGCCGCCTTGCAGCAATAGAGCGTGCCCATCAGGTTGATGTCGATCACCCGCCGCCATTCATCGAGCGGCAGGGATTCCACGCCGCCCGCCTGGATGACACCGGCCGAATTGACGAGGATATCGATCCGGCCAAGCCGGCTGACGGTGTCCTCCACCGCCTTGCTCGCATCGCCTTCGAGCGCCACATCGCCGGGCAGGGCGATGGCCTTGCCTCCCTGCGCCTCGATCCGCCTAACCAGGTCATCGAGCCTGTCCTTGCGCCGCGCCGAAACGGCCACGGCCGCACCGGCCTTCGCCAGCGCCAGCGCCGCCGCCTCACCGATACCCGACGAGGCGCCCGTGACCAGCGCCACCTTGCCTGCGAGCGATCCGGACATTCTGCTCACCCCCTGTTTCTCCAGCCTTCGGCTGTAGCGGTCACATGTTTCCGGGAGCTACCTTAGGCGAAAAATGGTCGCCGCTGAAACAGTTTACGGAAAATTCAAATCCAGGCTCGATGCGCTCGATGAGTGTCGGGTGAAGAATGGGCGCCGGACGCTTTCGAGCATCATGTCGAGCGTCGCTTAAGGAACGATCACGGTCATTCGCTAAGGTCTGAGACCGGCCAGAGCGGTCATTCACGAGGAGCGCCAACGAAGCTGGCGTAGCCGTGCAATAGATACGCGCTGTCCCATTCTATTTGAAAGCCGCTTTCATGACTCGAATCAACGTTGGGCGGTCATTGCAGCATACTGTTTTCGACCGAGCAGAAACTGGAGCCGCTTTGCACCGTTCAAGGCCGTAATTCCCATGCTCTTAGAGGTGATGAATTTCGAGGCCAGGCATCGGGAGGTTTCCATCGTGCGTCGATTTTTCGTTCGCTTATTGTTCGCCGCTCTCTGCGCGACTCCCGCAATTGCCACGCAGGTTGTTTACGTCGCCGAACAAGATATCCCGTATGTGACGGAACTTTACCTCGTTGACGTCGAACACCCGGGAATTTCCCTGAAGCTTAATAAGCCAATATCTTCGCAAGGCTATGGCGTCGGTGATTTCGATATAAGTCCGGACGGCCGGTTGGTCGCTTACGCGGCCGATCAGGACACCCTTCGCAATCCCGATCTGTACCTCGTATCGCTCGATCGACCCGGCGTGACAACACGACTGGGTCCGCCCGACCAGACCCGCGTGGTGCAGATCGTACGCTTCAGTCCTGACGGCAAGAAAATCGCATTCACGGCCTCTGCCCCGAACTACGGCGATGGGTAACTCTCGTCGTCGACCTGGCGACGCCTGCCGTCGCAACACGTATCGGCGGCGCTTCCGGCCCGGTCAGCCAGAACGGCTTTGCCTTTACGCCCGACAGCCGAAATCTCGTGTACGCAGCAGATCGGATCGCCCCGGCGTCAGGGAGCTTTACCTCGTTGAGATTTCCCGACCCAACGAGCCGCTGCAGCTGAACCCGTCGTTCGCCGAATTCGGAAGCGTAGGTGACAGCTTCGAAGCTCGTTTCGCCCTGACCCCGGACGGTACCCGTGTAATCTACTCGGCAACGCAGGACACGCGCCGGACTACGTGAACTTTACATGGTCGAGTTGGCGACTCCAGGGGTGGCTGTCAAGCTGAATGCGCCAATTCAGCCAGCAAGCGACATCGGCGCATTCTCAATATCCCCCAACGGACGCCATGTCGCGTACACGGCGGACCAGGAGACCGACACCCGCGACGAGACTTACCTTGTCGATCTCGCCCAAGCCGGCATCGCCACGAAGGTAAACGGCCCAGTGCACAGGGGGCAGTCTTGTCGCAATTCACTGCCGACAGTCGCACCGTTCTTTACCTCGCAGACGAGGAGCGTCCTCGATTGCGCGATCTGTACGGCTTCCGCGTCAGTGACGCCAGCACGTGTTCGCCTCAATCACACCCTGACCGGCGACAGCTCGATCAGTCGTTTTGTTCCGAGCCACGACGGGCGCGGGTCGTTTACTCGACGTATCCACCGGGAGACTCTGCCTCACGCGATCTCTTCGTCGTCGATCTGCACAGTCCGCAGAACGCCGTGCGCCTGAATGAACAACCCTCGTCGATCGTCATGAACTCGGGCGCGGGAACCCCTGAGTTCAGCCCCGATGACCAATGGATCGCGTACGTCGGCCGGAAGGCGGTCGGCATCGCTTGTACGGCGTTGATCTGCAATCCCGGTACGTCCGTCGAATTAACGGCCGTAGCGCCTGAGGGACAGGTGTTCCCCGCCACTTATCGGAACCGGTTTGCATTCGTTCCCGAGCCCGCGAAGTCCCCTATCAGGGGCTCTTCGCACACGAATCGCCATCAGCCGGCTCGATCCAGAGCGGCGTGGGATCATCCGGGGCATGGGCCTGTGATGCCAACGAGGTCGCCATCTCGATCGATGACGGCACCCGATCCCGATTGGATATGGCACGGATCGCGAGCGACACCCGGGGCGTATGCGGCGATGCCAACAACGGTTACGGCATGGTCATCGCCTGGGGCCTCCTCGGCAACGGCCCGCACCGGCTGACGACCTTCGTAAACGGGCAACGAGACCGATAGCGCAGAGTTCGAGGTGGTCGCCATCGGCGATGGCTTCGTGCAGGGGCTGGCCGGCGAATACGTGGTCGAGAATTTTCCGGCCGTTCTCAGGCGTGAGGATCGCTGGAGCGAGCCGGACCAGAATTTCATCGTCACGGGCGTGGATATCGGCGCGGGCTTCGAGACCGTGGGCGAGAATTCACCGAGCACCTCCGCTACCGCCACCTATCCCGAGCGGAGACGAGGTCGGGGCGCGCACCACAAAGCCCCGGCCCAGATTGCATCCAGAGCGGCGTGGGGCTGATCCGGGGGTGGGCCTGCGATGCCGACGCGGTCGAGTATCCTCTTGATGGTGGCGAGGCATTCCCGATTGCCTACGGGACCTCGCGTGCCGATACGCGTGGGCGTCTGCGGCGGATGCCGACAACGGCTACGGGATGGTGATCGCCTGGGCTTGCTGCGGCATGGCGTGCACCACCTGCAGACGTTGGTCATGACGTCGAGATCGCCGTGCCGAATTCGAGGTCGTGGCCATCGGCAACGGATTCGACGTGGCGCCTGGAACGCAGCATGGCTGGACTTCCCCGCGACGTGAATCCGTCATGTGCGCTGGATGCGAACCGACCAGAACTTCCGACCATCTAATTCGCAACACCCTTCCTGAAGCCTATACGTCCGTTTTGAATCGGATGGCGACCATCTAGGCTCAGTATTGGTTCTCCATGTAACGTGGAGGAATCAATCATGGAAACGCCTGTTCAATTCAGCATGCTGCCGTCAGCACCTGTGCCTTGGAACAAGGGCCGGCTCACTGGGCAGAAGCCGCCGCTCAAGCTCAAGGAAATCTGGGCAGTCCGAATCAGACTCCAGTTGGCGGGCCGGACTCGAGACCTGGCGCTGTTCAACCTTGCGATCGACAGCAAACTGCGAAGCTGTGACTTGGTTAAGCTCAAGCTTGGAGACGTCGCCCATAATGGCCGCGCCATACCGCGAACAACGGTCATCCAGCAGAAAACCGGAATGCCTGTTCGGTTTGAGCTCACCGACGAGACGCGCAGTGCGGTGGACGCGTGGATCGCAAAGGGCGACTTGCGAGCCGCAGCTTTCCTGTTTCCAAGCCGGATCAATCCCCGGTCACACATCACAACGCGCCAGTACAGCCGCATCCTGAAATCTTGGATTGCCGAGATCGGCCTGGACCCTGCCGATTACGGCACGCACTCGTTGCGTCGCACCAAAGCAACGCTGATCTACCGGCGAACCAAAAATCTCCGAGCAGTTCAATTGTTGCTTGGTCACCGCAAGCTCGAGAGCACGGTGCGGTACTTGGGCATCGAAGTCGAGGACGCGCTGGAAATTGCCGAGCAGACTGAATCCTGAATGCCATCGGTCGGGCAGCGATCCGCGGCTACGGTCGCTGTTCGGCCAAGCGGTCAGTGGACAGCTTGCAAGTAAATCCGTAACTTTCAATTACCTGCGAATTGCTTGGTAGCGATCGGCTACGGACGTAGCGTCTCAGACATGGTCACATACTCCATTTACGTAGGGTCATTCAGTTATTCGGCTACACCACAATGTGTCCAAAATTTCTTTGGGATGTAGGCAGGCGAATGAACCTCCAGAATATCTCCATTCTTTTGGCATTTTTCTTCATGCTGCTTGCGTACATTGGCCTGCTATGTGGAAAGAGAAAGGGGGCCAAGTTGAGTGACATGGCACATACCGGACGAGCCACAGACATGAACTCTTTGAAGGAGTTTTTTCGCCCGAAAGTACGTACATTTTTTCAAAGTCTGTATTTCGATATCGGTTGCTTCTTTCTCGATTGTGGCGATTTATTCGAAACTCATTTAGCTAGAGAGTAACCGGCGGCACAAGTGGAGCCCAGGCGGCGCGCGCCAACGTCCGCTCTGGGTCGAGATCGGACGTACCCTTTCACTCGCGTGGTCGGCCAGTCCCCCAAATTGGCGAAGCGAAAAAAAACGCTGTGCCCCGCGCGAACCGGGCACAGCGTCTTGCGCGACGCGCGTCAGGACGTCAGTTCGTAGGCTTCGAGCCGCGGCGCCTTCATCTCTTCGCAGAATCGCGTGCGCGTCCACGGCCAGGTGGCGGGTATGCCCTCGGCGTCCAGATACCAGCTCTTGCAGCCGGAACCGAACACCGTGTGCTTCGCCGCCTCGATGCGGTCGCGCTCGAAGGCCTGCATGGCCTCGTGCGTCGGGGCGACCTCGCGGCACTCCCCGGCGCGCAGCTTCTGATGAAGCTCCAGATGTAGTGCATCTGCTGCTCGGCGATGTCGATCAGCGAGAAGTTGCCCACCGGGCCGTTGGGGCCGTTCAGCATGAAGAAGTTCGGGAAGTCGGGCATCGCGACCGCCATGTAGGCCTTGGGACGGTCGGCCCACACATCGTTCAGCTGCACCCCGTTGCGGCCGACCACGTTCATCGGGCGCATGAACATCGCGGCATTGAAGCCGGTGGCCAGCGCCAGTACGTCGAGCTCGACCAGGCGGCCGTTCTTCAGCCGCACGCCGCCGGGCTCGACGCATTCGATGCCATCGGTCACCAGTTCGGCGTTCGGGTGCTGGATCGCCTCGTAGTAGTCGGGCGAGTAGATCAGGCGCTTGCACGCGGCGCGGTAGTTGGGGCGCAGCTTCTCGCGCAGCACCGGGTCGCGCACGCTGTTCTCGAGGTTCGCCAGGCAGGTGGCCTCGGTCTCGGCGATGCCCTCGGAGTCGGCATTGACCAGCGAGTTGTTGAAGCGCTCGACGTTCGCGAGGTACTGGGGTTCGTTCTGCATGTAGTGCAGCAGCGCCGGGTCGGCGCGGAAGGCGGCACGCTGCTCCTCGGTGAACTCCGGGTTCTCGACCGGCATGATCCACTGCGCGGTGCGCTGGAAGTGGTGCAGCTTGCCGGCGCGCGGCGCCAGGGCCGAGATGATCTGCACGCCGGTCGAGCCGTTGCCGATCACGCCGATGCGGCGGCCATCGAGCGGCACGCTGTGGTCCCAGCGGGCGGTGTGGAAGCAGGCGCCCTCGAAGCTCGCGAGCCCGGGGATGTCCGGGTAGTTCAGGTGGTGCAGTACGCCGGTGGCGGCGATCACGATGTCGGCTTCGTCCCTGGTGCCTTTCTTCGTCTCGAGGTGCCAGCGGCCGTTGCGGAACTCGCAGGAGACGATCTCCTCGTTCAGGCGCAGCAGCTTGTCCACGCCGTACTTGCGCGTGGTCCGCTCGAAGTACTCCTGGATCTCGGCGCCCGGCGGCAGCATGTGGCTCCAGTCGGGGTTGGGCTCGAAGGAGTAGGTGTAGGCGTGCGAGGGCACGTCACAGGTCAGGCCCGGATAGGTGTTCTCGCGCCAGGTGCCGCCGATGCGATCGGCCTTTTCGTAGATCGCGCAATTCGTGATGCCGGCCTCGAGCAGCTTGATGCCGCTCAGGATGCCGGCCATGCCGGCTCCCATCACCACCACGCGGATGTCGCGCACTGCCTTGTTGTCTGTCATCTGGTCTGCTCCCTGCTCGGGTTGAAAATGCATGCTCAATGTAGGGCCAAAGCATGACGTGCGAATCATTCATATGTATTACCCGAATCGGGTAGGTCGGGTGCCGCCGTGGTATCTTTGGCACATGCGTAATCTCCGCTTCGACAACCGCTTCGTCAACGAACTTCCGGGCGATCCGGAGCACGGCCCGCGCCTGCGCCAGGTGCACGGCGCGCTGTATTCGCGCGTGCATCCCACACCGGTCGCCGCGCCCGCGCTGATTGCGCATTCCCGTGAGGTGGCGGCACTGCTCGGGATCGGCGAGGAGGACATCACGGACGAGCTGTTCGCGCGCGTATTCGGCGGCAACGCGCTGCTCGAGGGCATGGCGCCCTACGCGGCCAACTACGGCGGCCACCAGTTCGGCAACTGGGCCGGGCAGCTGGGCGACGGGCGCGCGATCTCGCTCGGCGAGACCGTGAACGCGCGCGGCGAGCGCTGGGAGCTGCAGCTGAAGGGCGCGGGCCCCACGCCCTATTCGCGCAACGCCGACGGGCGCGCGGTGCTGCGCTCCTCGATCCGCGAATTCCTCTGCAGCGAGGCGATGCACCACCTCGGCGTGCCGACCACCCGCGCGCTGTGCCTGGTGGGCACCGGCGAGCCGGTGGTGCGCGACATGTTCTACGACGGCCGCCCGCGCGCCGAGCCCGGTGCGATCGTCTGTCGCGTGGCGCCCTCGTTCATCCGCTTCGGCAACTTCGAGCTGCCGGCCTCGCGCGAGGACGTGGCGCTGCTGGAGCGGCTCATCGACTTCACGATCGCGCGCGATTTCCCGCATCTTTCGGGTAGCCGCGAGCAGCTGCGCGCGGACTGGTTCCGCGAGGTCTGCGAGCGCACCGCGCGCCTGATGGCCGAATGGATGCGCGTGGGCTTCGTGCACGGCGTCATGAACACCGACAACCTGTCGATTCTCGGGCTCACCATCGACTACGGTCCCTATGGCTGGATCGACGACTTCGATCCCGAGTGGACCCCGAACACCACCGATGCCGGCACGCGGCGCTACCGCTTCGGGCAGCAGCCGCAGGTGGCCTACTGGAATCTCGGGCGCCTCGCCGCTGCGCTGGTGCCTGCCTTCGGCGGCGTCGAGCCGCTGCAGGATGGCCTGCAGCGCTACGTCGACACCTGGCACGCTGCCGAGCGCGGCAATATCGCCGCGAAGCTGGGCCTGGTGCGAATGCCGCGACGAGGACGTGACGCTCATGGAGGAGCTGCGCGGGCTGCTGAAGTCCGCCGAGGTCGACATGACGCTCTTCTTCCGCGCGCTGGCCGACGTGGATCCGGCGGTCCCCGCGCTGACGCCGTTCGAAGACGCCTTCTACGACGATGCGAAACGGCAGGCCGCCGAGGGCGCGTTCATCGCGTGGCTCGGCCGCTATGGCGCGCGCCTTGCTGCCGACCCGCTGCCGGCGGCGCAACGGCGCGAGCGCATGCGCCGCGCGAACCCGCGCTACGTGCTGCGCAACTACCTCGCGCAGCAGGCCATCGACCGCGCGGAACAGGGCGATTACGCCGGAATCCACGAACTGCTGGACGTGTTGCGCCGGCCGTACGAGGATCAGCCCGGCCGCGAAGCCTTCGCCGCGCGCCGCCCGGACTGGGCGCGCAACCGCGCCGGCTGCTCGATGCTCTCCTGCAGCTCGTAATTACGGCCTGCGCCAGCGATATCGCGCGCATGGCGCGCTCCTACAGCCAACGTGAGGCGTGGCGAGGGGCGCGACGGATCGTAGGCCGGAACGCCGGAGCGCCGGATCAGCCCGCCGCGTGCAGCAGGAAATCCACCGCGCGGTCGTGCGCTTCCGGCGCGCCGGCGCAGTTGATCTTGTCGTCGCCGCCCTGGATCTCGCTGAAGCGGCGGATGGTGCCGTGCAGGTAGGGGCTCTTGCGGCCACAGCTGCAGGGCTCGTCCCAGCCGGCCATCGTGACCTCGTCGCCCGTCACCAGCCCGCCCCAGTAGGTATCTGGCAGCATGTCGAAGCAGGCGAAACGGCCGGTCTGCGTGCCGGAGCGCGGCAGCATCTTCCCGGTTTGCGGATCGAGCACGAAGGGCACCAGTACCGGCGGCACGTGGTAGTTGCCAGCCTCGCAGCGCGGGTTGCCCGGCATCAGTTCGCTCATGCTGTAGATCTCGAAGGTGCGGTCGTAGCCGAGGAATTCGAAGATCTGCTCGCGATAGTCGTCGGGAAGCACGCGGCCCTTGCTGCCGCCGCCACTCATCAGCAGGCTGCCCTTGCCGAAGAGATTGCGCATGTCCTGCGCGAGCCCCTGCTCGGCCCATTCGAAGAGGATGGGCCACACCGCGAACAGGCAGATGTCCCTGCCGCCGAAGCGCCGGATCGCGGTCTGCAGGAATTCCTTCATGCGCTCGGGGCGCTGCTGCTCGCGATGCGCGAACTCCTCGCGTCGCGCCAGCAGGCCGGGCGAGAGCTCCAGCGTGCCCTGCTCGCCGCGCGCCTCGGCCGCGCGCAGGCGCCCGGCCAGCGAGGCGATGTCGGCGCTGAAGTAGTCGTGCGGGTACAGGAAGAGCGCGTTGTCGTCGCCGCCCGCCCACAGCTTCACCATCGCCTCGACGCCGCGATAGGTCGCGCCGGCGCCGTAGCGGTAGCCGGGCTGCACCATCGGCAGCCGCGCGCTCATCAGGTCGGGGCCGCTACCGTAGCCGTTCCAGTCGCGGATCGCGTGCGCCGTCAGCGTGGTCGACTGGATCCAGTGCTCGCGCATGCGCGGCATGAACGAGAGCTTGCCGGTGGTGCCGAAGGTGTGCAGCAGCCGCATGTCGGTCTGTTCGTCCAGGCGCCTGATCCAGGCATCGATGCTGTCGACGCCGCTCGTGTCGACCTTGCCGAGGTCGAGTGCGGTCAGGCCGTCGAGCCAGCGCGTGAGGCGGTCGAACTGCCCGCGCTCCAGGAGCGACAGCGGGTAGGACTTGTAGACCGTGTGCGGGAACAGCAGCGGCACCGCGTCCTCCAGCGAGTGAATCGCATCGATGCCCTGCTCGCTGGCGAGGCGGTCCAGCACCGGCACCTGCCGGCGCAGCTCATCGAAGCGCTTGCGCAGCCCGGCGAGGTGCACGGCCTCGATCTGCTCGCGCGTGAACGCGTGTCCGGCGATGTAGTCGCCGTCGATGTAGCTCTGCGGGTCGCGCAGCAGGTTCCGGAAAAGTTCGCTCATGTCATGATCTCCGTGGGTCGGGATTCATCCCGACAAGGGTTCGGCGAAGCCGAACCCGCCGTTTCCAATGCAGTTGCCAATTTCGTCGGCATGAATGCCGACCTACATCCCGCGCGCGAGTTTGTCCAGCATCTCGGGGTCGGATGTCTGTTCCACGATCCACTTGCACATGCGCCGCACCGGCTCGATGCCGTCCTGGGGCGTCGCGGCGTCCTCGAACAGCGCCGCGGCGCCGAGCGACACCAGGCGCTGTGCGCCCTGGTACGACAGGCGGTCGCGCAGCTGCGTTTTCAGCGCCTCGGGGAAGATGCCGATGGTCTGCGTGTAGGCGTTGACCGAGCGCACCGCCGTGTCGATGTCGTCCATCGGCACGATGTTGCCCACGCGGCAGGCGAGCTGGCGCGCGAAGTCCACCGGTGCGTCGCTCTGCGACACGATGATCGCGCCCTCGTTCTTCCTGCCGCCGTACACCACGTATTCGCCGCCGGCATAGCGCAGGCCGTCGATCTCGTCCTTCAACGCGGCGTCGAAGGCCTTGTGCGGGGTGCTCAGGAACTCGGGCAGCTGCTGCAGCGCCGCGAAGGCGAGCTCGCCGAGGCGGTTGGCGCGCGCCAGCCCTGCGGCGTCGGTGCCGGACTGCACGTACACCACGCGCGCGTTGACGCAGCCTTCCTGGTTCATCGCGCCGATGTCGAGCGCCAGGCGCCGCGCCACCGATTCCAGCGTCGCCTCGTCGGCGAAGGCCTCGCGGCCGATGATCGTCGAGCTGTGCTTGGGATCGAGCGTGATCAGGTCGAGGCCCGGCTGCAGGTAGCGCGTGACGTGCCTGATGCTGGCGAAGCCGCCCCAGGCCACGATCTTCTCGACGCCGCGCGGATCGTAGAGCTCCTTTTCCACGCTCTCGTCGCCGCCTTTCCAGTACACCACGCTCAGGTGCTTCGTGAGCGGGTGCTCGCTGTCCATCCCGACCATGGTGCGCGCGATCGCGGTGGCGGTCAGCGGGTCGTTCGATGGCGTCTTGATGATCGCGTCGGAGCGCGTGAAGGCGTTGCGTACCACCGTGCCCACGCTGACCATCGGCACGTTGCCGGCAATCACGTGCACGCAGCGGGCGCCGAAGGCGCGCACGCGGGTCGGAACGCCGGTGTGCACCGCGGAGGGTTGTTCCACCCAGCCCTCGAGGTAGTCGATGCCGACCAGCCGCTCGGCCGTCTCGCGCACCACGGCCGGCTCGAAGGACTGCGGGATCAGCTCGTAGTAGTGGCGCAGGATCGGCTCCGACAGTCCCGAGGTGCGGCACGACAGCGCGAAGGCCTCCTGCATGTACGTGTTGGTGCGCACGTCCAGCGCCTTGCCGAGTCGCGCGAGGTACCCGACGATGTCGTCGATCGTGAGCGAGTAGAGGTCGGCCATGCGCGAGGGTTCGCGCAGCGCCAGCCGACCCAGCACGGACTCGATGTCGGGAGTGGCGAAGCGGGTCTGGCCGTGGCGGCCGCCATACTCCACCGTGCAGTCGTCGATGATCTCGCCGCGCAGCACGAACGGGACGCGCATGCAATCCTGCATGGGATGGCTCCTCCTGATCAGGCTATATGACTTGTCGGACCCGGTCAGTATGCGGATGGCCGAGTGCGCCAACATCCGCCAAATGTACTACGATCTGCCGCGACGAATTCGGACAGGCGGATCGGCTCACCCCATGGCGCGCGCACCGGATCGGCTGCTCGACACGCTCTACGCGAGCATTCTCGACGATCCGCCGTGGCTCGCGTTCCTCGAGGCGATGGAACACCACTTGCCCTGCCATCACTGCACCATGGTGCTGCGCAAGCCGCGCGAAGGCGACGTCGGCATGCTGATCGCGAGCCCCGCCAACAATGCCGCGCTGGCCGCGCTGCAGCAGCATCACTTCCGCGATTCGCCGTTCCTGGAACTGCCGGAGGGCAAGGTCTGCATCCTCGCCGAAAGCGAGCTGAAGACCCGTCACCCGGAGTATTACAGGTACATCAGGCACTACAGCAAGGCGACCGACCTGATCGGCGTGGACCTGCAGGAGCCCCGCACGGGCATGACCTTCAGGCTGCGCGGGGCGCGCATCGACGGCGAGCCGTCCTTCGGCGAGCGCGAACGCAAGCTGTTCGAGGCCCTGATTCCGCGTCTGCGCACCGCGATCGCTCTCTACGCGCGCATCGCGCTGCAGCAGTACCAGCTGAGCGTGCTCGACGAGACCGCGGGGCAGCTCGCGATCGGCTCGATGGTGCTGGACGACAGCGGCCGCGTGCTGGTCAAGAACACGGTCGCGGACCGTCTGCTGCTGGACCGCGACGGCTTCCACCTGCGCGACGGGATCCTGCACTGCAACGACGCGAAGGAAGACCGCAACCTGCGCGCGCTGCTCGCGCGTTTCAGGAGCGATGCGCCGGCGACGGCGAAGGAGCAGACGATCAAGGTGCGCCGTGGCAACGGCGAACGCTTCTGGAGCGTGCTGGCGCGACCCTCGCGCGCGCGGCCGGGGCTGGAGGAGAAAGCCTCCGCGACCGTCGTCGTGCTGGTGCGCGACGCCAGCCACACACCTGACGTGACCGATGCGGCGCTGATCGAGCTGTTCGGCCTGACGCGCGCCGAGGCGGCGCTCACGGTGCGGCTGGTGAAGGGCGAGAGCCTCAACGATGCCGCGGTGTCGCTCGGGATCTCGCGCTACACCGCGCGCGCGCAGCTCGCGTCCGTCTTCGCGCGCACCGGGATGCACCGGCAGTCGCAGCTGGTGAGCCATATCCTCGGTACGCTGCATACCGTGTGGGGTTGACGTGGGTCCGGCTTCAGCCGGACATTGGCTTCGTAGGTCCGGCTTCAGCCGGACAATCTCTGTAGGTCCGGTTTCAACCGGACATTTGTCCGAATGAATTCGGACCCACGGCAAACATCGAGGCAAGGAGCGAACGTGAACCACGAGCAATTGATGCGCGATTACTACCGCACCTACAACAGCGAGGATCCCGCGGCGCTGCGCGCCTTCTACGCCGACGACGTGGTGCTGCTTTCGGCGCAGGGCGAGCTGCACGGGCCCGACGCGATACTCGGCACCTACGGGTATCTCACCAGCCAGTTCCGCGACCAGATGACGCCCACGGACATCGCGGTGGACGGCGATACCGCAGTGGTCGCGATCACCGATCGCTTCACGGCGAAGGTCGACGTGGCGGATTTCATGGGCGTCGCGCTGAAGCAGGGCGAGAGCTTCGAGCTCTCGCTGCGCGGAACCTACACCATCGACGGCGGAAAGTTCCGCCGCATCGTGATCGAGGCACTGTAGGTCCGGCTTCAGCCGGACATGCGGATTCGGGATTTCGGGATTTCCGGATTCACCACCTGGCAACCACGAGGACACGCGATGACGACCACCACGCAACGACATGCTGCAGGCGCGGGCACGCTTCCGCTCGCCGGCAAGGGCGCGCTGATCACGGGAGGCTCGGGTGGCATCGGCGCGGCCTGCGCCGAAGCGCTGCTGCGCGACGGCGCCTCGGTGACGTTGAGCGCGCGCCGCGTGGAGCTGCTCGAGGCGACGCGCCAGCGCCTGCAGCCGCTGGTGCGCGACGGGGCCCGGCTCGAGATCATCGCCGGCGACTCGCTGGAGCGGGCGCACGTGGAGGCGGCAATCGCGCTGGCCTGCGCCCACACCGGCACGCTCGACATCTGCATTCCCACGGTGGGTGGCGGCGACATCAAGCCCTTCCTGCTGCACGACGAGACCAGCTTCCTGAAGGAGATCGAGCTGAACGTGATCTCCGCCTTCCTGGTCATCCGGCACGCGACGCCGATCATGGCGCGTGCGGGCGGCGGCAGCATCGTGTGCATCTCCTCCGAGGCGGCGAAACTCTCCTTTCCGTGGCTCACCGCCTACGTCACCGCGAAGTGTGCGCTCGAGGGCATGGTGCGCGCGCTGGCCGAGGAGTTGTCGCGCTACCGTATCCGCGTCAACGCCGTGCGCCCCGGCACCACGCGCACGGAGGCGACCAGCATGATCTACGCCGACGCCGAGACCTACCGCCGCTTCGCCGAGGAAAAGCCGCTCGGGCGACTCGGCGAGCCCGAGGACATCGCGGCCGGCGTGCGTTATCTCGCCGGCCCGGAATCCTCGTGGGTCACGGGGCAGAGTTTCGCGATCGATGGCGGCAACGAGCTGCGCAAGGCCGCCGACATGGCGCCGCTGGTCGAGCAGATCTACGGCGCCGAGGTGTTCGCGAAGGTGCTGCGCGGCGAGGATCCGCTCGCACCCGATCAGCCCGATACGCTGCGTCCCGGGGACGAGTACTGATACGGCAATCGCTCAATGCGCGCTGGCGCGCTCGGCGCCGATGCCGGTGTTGGCGCGCACGCTGAGCTCGGCGAAGGCCGCGTCCGCACCAGGCTGGGCGCGCGTCAGCAGCGTGCCCAGCACCGCGCCGAGGAAACCCAGCGGAATGCTGACGATGCCGGGGTTCTTCAGCGGGAACAGCGGTTCGTGGTGGATCAGCGCGCCCGCTCCCGTGCCCATCACGCTCGGGCTGAGTACGATCAGCACGATCGAGCCCGCGAGCCCGATCGCCAGCCCGCACACGGCGCCGGCGGTGTTGAAGCGGCGCCAGAACAGCGACAGCACGATCACCGGCAGGTTGGCGCTGGCCGCGACCGCGAAGGCGAGGCCCACCAGGAAGGCGACGTTGATGCTCTGCAGGCGGATGGCGAGCCCGATGGCGAGCGCGCCGACCACGAACGCGGTGATGCGCGCGACGCGCACTTCCTCGCCCTCGCGGCGCTCGCGGCCGTGGTGCAGCACGTTGGTGTAGAAGTCGTGCGCGAAGCTGGTGCTGGCGCTGATCGTCAGGCCGGCGACCACGGCGAGGATCGTGGCGAAGGCGACCGCGCTGATGAAGGCGAAGAACAGCTCGCCGCCGAGCGCCTGGGCGAGCAGCGGCGCGCTCATGTTCTCGACCGCGATGTTGGCGGGCGTCAGGATCGTCGCGGCGCCGAAGCCGAGGAACGTGGTCATGATGTAGAACAGCCCGATGAGCGCCATGGCCCACACCACCGAGATGCGCGCCGTCTGCGCGTCGGGCACGGTGTAGAAGCGCACCAGGATGTGCGGCAGCCCGGCGGTGCCGAAGATCAGCGCGAGGCCGAGCGAGAGCAGATCGAGCGCGCCCCAGGGCGGCTTGTACATCGAGCCCGGCTGCAGGAAGTCCTTCGTGACCGTGACGCCGTCGGCGCCGGTCCAGCTCACCGAGGCGATCGCGGCGAAGAAGTTCGCGAAGCTGAAGTCGAAGTGCGCCAGCACCAGCACGCTGAGGAACAGCGTGCCGCTCATCAGCAGCACGGCCTTGATGATCTGCACCCAGGTGGTGGCGAGCATGCCGCCGAACACCACGTACACGATCATCAGCACGCCCACCGCGGTCACGGCCATCTCGTAGCTCGACGCCGGGCAGCAGCAGCTTCACCAGCGAGCCGGCGCCGACCATCTGCGCGATCATGTAGAAGGTGCGACACGGTGAGCGTGCTGAGCGCGGCCATCGCGCGCACCGGGCGCGGGCTCAGCCGGTACGCGAGCACGTCGGCCATGGTGTACTTGCCGGCGTTGCGCAGCGGTTCGGCGACGATCAGCAGCACCGTGAGGTAGGCCACCAGCCAGCCCACCGAGTACATGAAGCCGTCGTAGCCGTGGAAGGCGATCATGCCGGCGATGCCGAGGAAGCTGGCCGCGCTCATGTAGTCGCCGGCGACCGCGAGGCCGTTCTGCCAGCCGGTGATGCGGCGGCCGGCGGCGAAATAGGCGCTGGCGCCGGTGGAGCGGCGCGCCGACCACCACGTGATCACGAGCGTGACCGCGACGAAACCGAGGAACATCGCCAGCGTGCTCGACATGCTCAGCTCCCCGCGACCCGCGGCGCCGTGGCGGCGATCTGCGCTGCCATGCGGTCCCAGCGCGCCGCGGCGCGCACGTAGAGCGCCGCCAGCGTCCAGGCCATCACGAACTGCGACAGCGCGAACAGGTAGGCGACGTTCACGTTGCCGAACACGCGCGTGCTCATCAGCTCCGGCAGGAAGCCGACCAGCGAGCGGCAGCGCGAAGTAGTAGACCACGAAGAACAGCGTGGCCGGCACGATGAAGCGCCGTTTCGCGGCGAGCAGTTCACCGAAGGCGGGGCTGCTCTCCACGGCCTCCCAGTCGACACTGTCGCGGTCCTCGGAGGCGGTGAGCTCGTGCGCGGGCTTCGGCGCACCGCGCCCCAGCGGCGCCACATCGGTCTCGGCGCCGACGACGGCGGTGATGTCGTTGTTCCTGTTCATGGCCGCATTATGGTCCAAGCCGCATGCGGCTGCCACGTGCCGGCGCGCTGCCTGGCGTGTTGCGGGGGAGCATGGCGCGTCGTCGTGCATTTGCGTTATGGTTTGCCCCGTCTCCAGTTTCTGACCAG
>CAWFXU010000015.1:0-100294 GCA_963819895.1 uncultured Gammaproteobacteria bacterium | reverse complement strand
CCACGTATTGCTTGGTATGCCGTCCAGGCGGAAACAGAATGTAGCCCAGGCTAATATTAAACAGGTCCAGATCATGCTTCGCCACAAGTGTTTCCTTGCAAAAAGCGGACAATTTTTGAACCAGGAGCTGGTCAGGCTTCGGCAGAAATTACCGTCAGGGTCGCCCTGCACCAGCACCTGGCTGCTCTCGGCGCCGCAGATCTCGCGCAGATATTCCGGGCGCACCACCAGAATCCACATTTCAAAATCGAGCGACTTCTCCAGCAGCAGATGCTCCTGCTCAGGAAAGAGCCACAGCACAGACTATTGGGCAGCATTTCCACTTTGCGCCGGTTCAACAGGTAGACACCCCGCCCGCGCAGCACCAGATTGAGTTCCAATTCATCGTGGCGGTGCAAAAACGATTGGTATGAATGGGCCAGAAACTCGTCTTTGTTATACAGCCACAGGGCTCCTTTACAGCTTGCCGGCAAGATCAGTTTTTCTTTCATGACGGTGCGTTCACATCCTGGTCTATCCTATCCGTGTGTCCTATCAACAGCGTGCAGTCGCTGTCTCAAAACATGATAACATATCGGATAATTAATGATAGAATTTCCCGGAAGAGTGCATATAATGATCATTATGGATAAAATTGATAAGATATATCTAAAAGCGTCCTGGATAAGGGTTATTAATAAATTGTCCTATTTGCTAAAGGAGAACACCATGTTAATCTCACCAGGAAAATATCGCACAGTTTCATCAGGACGGTTTTTTTGTGCTGGAGCGAGGTCATCCCGCAGGCAGCCCTCGAAGGGCTGCGCGCGGAATGCCAGCGCTATATCGATCGCTTTGACGCCGAAATGGAAGCAAAAGGGCTGAATAAACTGGGGATCAACCACTATAAAAAGCGCTACTTTATCTCCAACCGCGGCAACGAAAGCCCGATCATCACCCAATTTTTGTTCAGCGACCTGATGGCCGATATTACCCGCGCCACGCTGGGCGATACGGTGTACCTGTTCAATGAGCAGTATGTGGTCAAGGCAGCCGACAAGGATACAAAGTTTGGAGCGCTGCCGTAGAGGTCCGTGCCGTTCAGGCCGTCGTCGCAGCCTTCGATATCCGTGGGCTCCATCTCGCCGGCGCCGCGCCAGACGATCGTCAGCGTGTACAGCCCCGTACCGCCGCCAGGCGGGCCGGTGAGGCAGGCGCGCGGATTCACCAGGCCGCCGCTGTTGCGCGTCTCGCTCGTCGACGTCGCGCGTCTCGGCCGCGCCGTCCATCTGCTGCTCCCACTGGTACAGGTCGGCTTCGGCCATCTCCGCGGCGGTGCACGAGTCGGCGCTGCTGTCACAGGATGGATTCGGGCTGCGCGAGCGAGCCGCCGCCGAGCAGGGCATCCGTGACGTAGGAATCGAGCTCGGAGGGGTTGGCACGCATGCGCTCCACGAGATCCATCGCGAGGTGAGCCGCCGTGGTGCGCTGGACCGCGTCGTAATTGGCCTGCTTGCCCGAGATCTGCATGCCGATGATGGCGAGTACGCCGACGGACAGGACCAGCAACGCCACCAGCACCTCGATCAGGCCGACCCCGACCTGCCAACGCAGCGGTGCGCCTTCGACCGGACTGAACTTGCGCCTCACGGCACCCACCCTCCCATCGCAACCGTAGCCAGCCGCAGGTATCGCGCGATTGTCGAACCGGAATCCCATGGTCATGCCCTTGTGCTAATCCGGGCAGGCGTCGAGTTTCTTCGCCGCCGCCCGACCCGTGGCCTCGAGCGCCAGTTGCGACGCGAATTCCTCGCGGCAAACCGTCAGCGTCACCCCACCGCCATCGACGGCTGTGCCATCGGCCCGGAAATCGACCACCAGGCCTTCCGGATCGAAGCTCATTTCCTCCGCCTTGCCCGTCGATGCGGCGAAGATCTCCTCGTCGGCATCGACCGTTTCGTCGTCGTCGAGATCGTTGAACACGATCCAGCCGTCCTGGAAGCTGCCGTCGTCGTCGCACGCCTCGTGATCGTCCGCATCCATCGGGCAGAGCGTCACCCGGCTGTTGCGCGTGACGGCCTCATTGCGGGCGATCTGCATGGCGCCCACGAGCTCGTTGACCTTGCTGGTGACCGAATTGCTGAGAATGACGTTGCGAAACCCGGGCACCGCAATAGTCAGCAGCACCGCCGCGATCACGACCACGATCATCAGTTCCACCAGCGTGAAGCCGCGTTCGGCCCGCCTGCCCGTCATCCGACTCCCCCATGCGCACTTGCCCCTGTCGCCCACCGGCACCCGAAGAAATATCCCGGTTACAAGCGTAGCAACGGGCGGTCAAAGCGCAATTGCGTGCGGATGAACGGCGCGATTCGGGGAATGAGTGGCAGTTGATGCGGGGAAATGCGGGCGGATTCGTGAAGCGCGTCACATGTCAGCGTGGGTCCGGATTCATCCGGACGAAGTCCGCGTATCCGGATATCCGGACATTGTCCGGCTGAAGCCGGACCCACGGAAGCCGGACCCACGGGGCAGTCATTGTCCGGCTGAAGCCGGACCCACGGGAGCCGGACCCACGGAAGCCGGACCCACGGAATCCGGACCTAGCGCGCAGCTCGCGGGGCATCGAGAAGGTGATGGTCTCGACGCGCCCGGCCATTTCCTCGGGCGCGGTGGCGCCCAGTTCCTGCAGGCGCTCCACGACGCGCCGGACCAGGATCTCGGGCGCCGAGGCGCCGGCGGTGACGCCGACCGCGGACTTGCCTTCGAGCCATTCGGCGCGGATGTCGTCGGCGGAATCGATCAGGTGCGCCTGCGCGCCCATGCGCTGCGCGAGCTCGGCGAGGCGGTTCGAGTTCGAGCTGTTCGGCGAGCCCACCACCAGCACCAGGTCGCAATCGGCGGCCAGCTGCTTCACCGCGTCCTGGCGGTTCTGCGTGGCGTAGCAGATGTCGTCGCGGCGCGGGCCGCTGATCGCGGGGAAGCGCGCGCGCAGCGCCTCGATCACGTTGGTGGTGTCGTCCACCGACAGCGTGGTCTGGGTCACGTAGGACAGCGCCTCGGGGTGGCGCACCTGCAGGGTCGCGACCTGCTCGGCGCTCTCGACCAGGTAGATCGCGCCGCCATTGGCGGTGTCGTACTGGCCCATCGTGCCTTCGACCTCGGGGTGCCCGGCGTGGCCGATCAGGATGCACTCGCGGCCCTGGCGGCTGTAGCGGGTGACTTCCATGTGCACCTTGGTCACCAGCGGGCAGGTGGCGTCGAACACCTTGAGCGCGCGCCGCGCCGCTTCCTGCTGCACCGCCTGCGAGACGCCGTGCGCGCTGAAGATCACGATCACGCCGTCCGGGACTTCGTCGAGCTCGTCCACGAACACCGCGCCGCGCGCGCGCAGGTCATCGACCACGAACTTGTTGTGCACCACTTCGTGACGCACGTAGATCGGCGCGCCGAACACCTCGAGCGCGCGGTTGACGATCTCGATCGCGCGATCGACGCCGGCGCAGAAGCCGCGCGGATTAGCCAGCCTGATCTGCATGTCGATCCTCCCGGTCGAGGAACAGCACGTCGACCATCATCATGATCGCGCCGACCGTGATCGCCGAATCGGCGACGTTGAAGGCGGGAAAATAGCTGTCGCCCCAGTGCACGAAGATGAAATCCACCACGTAGCCCTGGATCACGCGGTCGATCAGGTTGCCGACGGCGCCGCCCAGGATCAACGCGAGGCTCGCCGACAGCCAGCGCTTCTCGCGCGGCAGGCGGTTCAGCCACAGCGCGATCCACGCACTCACGCCGAGCGCGACGGTCGTGAAGAACCAGCGCTGCCAGCCGCCGGCATCGCTGAGGAAGCTGAACGCCGCGCCCTTGTTGTGCAGCAGCGTGAGGTCCAGCACCGGCAGCAGCGGCACCAGCACGCCGTATTCCAGCTTCCAGGTTGCCATGAACTTGGTGATGTGATCGAGCACGATCACGGCGAGGCTCAGCAGGTACCAGTAGCGGATGCTCATATGCTGTTCTGTAATTCCAGGCTCGACTCAGGCCGAGCGCAATTCTTCTCTCAGGACTTTTCGCAGCGTGGCCTCGTCGATCGGCCGCGACCCCATCGCTTCCCTCAGTTTCTGGTTGATGAGCGTCTGATAACCGATGCCCTCCTGCTCGGCTTGCTCCCGGAACGCGGTAATCACGTCGTTGTCGAGCATGATCGTGATGCGACGCTTTCCTCGCACATCACCCTGGAGCTTGGCGAGATGGGGAATGTCTGCCGCCCGCTTCGCTTTCGAAAAATCATATTCCTTGCGCATATGTCTCCGCCTCTTTGCGCGTCGCCCTGCGCGCCGAGATCAACCGAATTCGTTCCTGCTCCCGAAGCGTGTAGACCACGGTAAGCAGTCGCGACTCACTGCTGCGACCGACGAGAATCCAGCGATGCTCGGAACGTGAGCTACGGTCCTCGATTGCCAGTGCAGCGGGATCGAGCAATGCGGTCGATGCCTCCTCGAAACCAATATCGTGCTTCGCGAGGTTCAACCTGGCCTTTTTCGGATCCCACTCAATGAGCATGCATATAGAGTATGCATTCAGTTTCGCTGACGTGCAAACCCGAATTCGGAGCGGATGGCCTGAGATGTCCTCCCTTCGGTCCGCGCGGGTCCGGCTTTAGCCGGAAATTGTTCGGCTGAAGAGGGTATCGCAATACCCTGCACGACCTCGACCAACGCGGTGTAGGAGCGGGCCATGCCCGCGATTGGTCGCGCGCATGGCGCGCTCCCACAGCCGGGGCATTGCTCCTGTGGGGGCACCCCCTGGGTGCGATTGCGGTCGCGGGCATGTCCGCATGAATGCGGACCCACGGGTCATGCATAACTGCGCGTCTCGCCGGGGCCGTCGACGTTCTCGACGCAGCGGCCGCAGAGCTCCGGGTGCGCGGCGTGGCGGCCCACGTCCTCGCGGTGGTGCCAGCAGCGCACGCACTTCGGCTGCGGTCGAGGCGCTCACCAGCACCTTGAGCCCGGGAATCTCGGTCGCGACGGCCGTCGCGGGCGCCTGCTCCTCGGGCGCGACGCTCGCGCCGGAGGTGATGAACACGAAGCGCAACTCCTCGCCCAGGCGCCCGAGCATCCCGACCAGCGCCGGGTTGCAGTAGACGGTCACCTGCGCCGCCAGCGACCCGCCCACCGCGCCTTCGTTGCGCTGGCGCTCGAGCTCGCGGTTCACCTCGCCCTTGACCTGCATCAGCAGCTGCCAGAAGTCGCGGCCGAACTCCGCGTCGGCGGGGAGCTCCCCGAGCGCGTCGTACCACTGCGCCGCGAACACCGGCACGCTGCGCTCGCCCGGCATGCAGCGCCAGATCTCGTCGGCGGTGAAGCTCAGGATCGGCGCGATCCAGCGCACCATCGCCTCCAGCACGTGGTACAGCGCGGTCTGCGCCGAACGGCGCGCCACGCTGTCGGCGCGCGTGGTGTACTGGCGGTCCTTGATCACGTCGAGATAGAAGCCGCCGAGATCCGTGACGCAGAAGTTGTGCAGCTTCTGGTAGATCAGGTGGAACTGGTAGGAGTTGTAGGCCTCGACGATCTCGCGCTGCAGCTGCGCGGCGCGATCCACCACCCAGCGGTCCAGCGCCAGCATGTCCTTGCCGGCGAGCGCGTGCGCGGCGGGGTCGAAGCCGGCCAGGTTCGACAGCAGGAAGCGCGCGGTGTTGCGGATGCGACGGTACGAGTCCGCGGTGCGCTTGAAGATCTCGTCGGACACCGCCATCTCGGCGCGGTAATCGGTGGCGGCGACCCACAGCCGCAGGATGTCGGCGCCCAGCGTCTTCATCACCTGCTGCGGCGCGATCACGTTGCCGCGCGACTTGGACATCTTGTGCCCGGCGCTGTCGACCGTGAAGCCGTGCGTCAGCACGCCCTTGTACGGCGCGCGGCCGTGGATGCCGCTCGAGGTCAGCAAGGACGACTGGAACCAGCCGCGGTGCTGATCGGAGCCTTCCAGGTAGAGATCGGCCGGGAACTGCAGCTCCGGGCGGCGCGTCAGCACGCAGGCGTGCGTCACGCCCGAATCGAACCACACGTCCAGCGTGTCGGTCACCTTGTCGTAGTGCGCGGCGTCCTCGCCCAGCAGCTCCGCGGGGTCGATCGCGAACCAGGCGTCGATGCCGGCCTGCTCGATGCGCTGCGCCGCCTGCTCGATCAGCTCGGCGGTGCGCGGGTGCGGCGCGCCGGTCTGCCTGTGCACGAACAGCGCAATCGGCACGCCCCAGGTGCGCTGGCGCGAGATGCACCAGTCGGGGCGGTTCTCGAGCATGCCCTCGATGCGCGCCCTGCCCCACGCGGGCACGAACTGCACGTCCTCGATCGCCTTGCGCGCGGTGTCCAGCAGCCCGTTGCGGTGCATGCTCACGAACCACTGCGGTGTGGCGCGGAAGATCACCGGCGACTTGTGGCGCCAGCAATGCGGGTAGCTGTGCTGGTAGGCCACGTCGTGCAGCAGCGCGCCTTTCTCGCGCAGCAGCTCGACGATGACCGCGTTGGCCTTGAACACGTACTGGCCCGCGACATGCGGCGTGCCCTCGACGAACACGCCCTGCCCGTCCACCGGGTTCAGCACGCCCAGCCCGTAGGCCTGCCCGACCACGTAGTCGTCCAGACCGTGCCCCGGCGCCGTGTGCACCGCGCCGGTACCGGCCTCGGTGGTCACGTGCTGCCCGAGGATCACGGGCACGGTGCGATCGAGGAAGGGATGCTGCAGCGCCTGCTTCTCCAGCGCGGCGCCGGCGCATTCGCCGAGGATCTCGTAGCGCTCGATGCCGCAGCGCGCCAGCGCCTGGCGCGCCAGCGCCTCGGCCAGCACCAGGTATTCCGCGCCTTCGCCCTCGCCCGCGCGCACCAGCACGTAGGGCAGCTGCGGGTGCAGCGCCACCGCGAGGTTCGCCGGCAGCGTCCACGGCGTGGTGGTCCAGATCGGCACCGAGACGCTCGCCGACGGCGCGAGCTCCACGCCGAAAGCGCGCGCCAGCGCCACCGGGTCGACGGCGCGAAAGCGCACGTCCACCGCGGGCGAGGTCTTGTCGTGGTACTCGACCTCGGCCTCGGCCAGCGCCGAGCCGCAGTCCATGCACCAGTGCACCGGCTTGGAGCCCTTCTCGAGGTGCCCGTTGGCGACGATGCGCCCCAGCGCGCGCACGATGTCGGCCTCGAAGGCGAAGTCCATCGTCAGGTAGGGGTTGGCCCAGTCGCCGAACACGCCGAGGCGGATGAAGTCCTCGCGCTGGCGCTCCACCTGGCTGCGCGCGTAGTCGCGGCAATGGGTGCGGAACTCGTGGTGGCTGATCTTCACCCCGGCCTTGCCGACCTTCTTCTCGACGTTCAGCTCGATCGGCAGCCCGTGGCAGTCCCAGCCCGGCACGTAGGGTGCGTCGAAGCCGTCGAGCGTGCGCGACTTCACGATGATGTCCTTCAGGATCTTGTTGACCGCGTGCCCGATGTGGATCTCGCCGTTCGCGTAGGGCGGGCCGTCGTGCAGGATGAACTTCGGCCGCCCGGCGCGCGCGGCGCGGATCTGCCCGTAGACGTCTTCCTCGTGCCAGCGCGCCAGCATCTGCGGCTCGCGCTGCGCGAGGTTCGCCTTCATGGCGAACTCGGTCTGCGGCAGGTTCAGGGTGTGCTTGTAGTCGGTCATGGGCTGCTTCGTTCAGTGGGTTGCCGGGCGCGCGGCGAAATAGGCGCGCGCCACCTCGATGTCGTCCGCGATGCGATTGCGCAGCTCGTCCACCGAGGCGAACTTGCGCTCGTCGCGGATCTGGCGCCGGAATATCACATCGATGGTGCGTCCGTAGATCTTCTCGGCGAAGTCGAGGATGTGCACCTCGAGATTCGCCTTGATGCCCTCGTTCACCGTGGGCCGCGTACCCACGTTCGCCACTGCCGGCAGCAGCCGCCCGCCGATGCGCACCTCGGCCACGTACACGCCGGCCAGCGGCGAGCGGTGGCGGTGCAGCGCAAGGTTCGCGGTGGGCACGCCGATGGTGGTGCCCAGCTGGCGGCCGTACACGACCTTGCCGGTCATGAAGTACGGCCGGCCGAGCATGCGTTCGGCCGCCGCGAAATCGCCCGCGCCCAGCACCGCGCGCAGCCGCGTGCTGCTGACGCGCTCGCCGTGCAACTCGACCGTGCTGGTCGCCTTCACCTGGTAGCCGTACTTCTCGCCGGCCGCGCGCGCCACGTCGATGTTGCCCTCGCGGTCGTGGCCGAAGCGCAGGTCCTCGCCCACCACGATGTAGCGCGCCCCGAGGCCCTTCACGAACACCGACTCGATGAACTCCTGCGCCGACATGATGCTGAAGCTGTGGTCGAAGCGGATGCGCAGCACCCGGTCCACCCCGAGCTGGCGCAGCACCTCGAACTTCTCGCGAAAGCTCATCAGCCGCGGCGGAGCCTGCACCGGGGCGAAATACTCCCGCGGCAGCGGCTCGAACAGGATCACCGTCGAGGGCACCCCGAACTCGCGCCCGCGCGCGAGCAGGTCACTGATCACGGCCTGGTGACCCCGGTGCACCCCGTCGAAGGCGCCGATGGTCACCACGCTGCCGTAATGGCGCTCGCGCAGGTTGTGCAAGCCCCTGACCAGTTCCAATACGCTGCTCCCGCCGGGGTTCCGTCAAAGCGGGCGATTATAGCCGGATCGTGGGTTCGGCTTCAGCCGATGCCTGTCGCATGAATGCTGACCCACAGGGAGCATCCCCAAGGCACCTGTCGGCATGAATGCCCCCCGTGGGTCCGGATTCATTCGGACGGGTGCCGGCCCGAAGGCACATGTCGCCATAAATGGCGACCCACGGGGAACAGCAGCGCCAGGGCGCCCAGATACACCGCGAGGCCCGCGGCGCAGGCCAGCCCCAGGCGCAGCACGCGGCCGCTCCACGGCAGGGCCGCCAGGTCCTGCATCCACACGAGCGCGGGCACCAGCACCGCGCACATCAGCGCGACCGCCACCCCCATCCTGCCCACGTCGCGCAGGAAGCCCGGCTCGGGGCGGTACACCTCGCGCCGCATCAGGCCATGCAGCAACAGGCCGGCGTTGAGGTACGCCGCCCCGGTGGTCGCGAGCGACAGCCCCATGTGCCCCACCTGCCAGAACAGGTGCAGCGGGACCACGAACAGCAGGTTGAGCCCCATGTTCGCGATCATCGCCTTGATGCCGATGATCACCGGCGTACGGGTGTCCTGGCGCGAGTACCAGGCGCTCGCCAGCACCTTGATCAGCATGAAGGCCGGCAGGCCCAGCGCCATCGCCGCCAGGCTGAGCGAGGCCATGTCGACGTCGCGCGCGCTCATGGCCCCGTACTGGAACAGCGTGCCGAGGATGGGGCCGGCCAGGATCATCAGCGCGAAGCTCGCCGGCAGGCCGATCACCAGGATCATCTTGATCGCCCAGTCGAGGGTGTGGCGGAACTCGGCATCCGACTCCGTCGCGTACTCGCGCGACAGCCCCGGCAGGATCACGGTCGCGATCGCGATGCCGAACACCCCCAGCGGCAGCTCCGTGAGCCGCTCGGAGTAATACAGCCACGATACCGAGCCGGTCGGCAGGAACGAGGCCAGCACGGTGTCGAGCAGCAGGTTGATCTGGCTCACCGAGACGCCGAACATCGCCGGCAGCATCAGCCTCAGGATGCGCCCCACGCCCGGGTGGCGGGGCTCGAAGCGCGGGCGCGGCAGCATCCGGATGCGCGCGAGGAACGGGATCTGGAACAGCAGCTGGATCAGCCCCGCCATGAACACCGCCCAGGCCAGCGCGAACACCGGTTCGGCGAACCAGCGCGAGGCCACCAGCGCGCCGGCGATCAGCGTCAGGTTCAGGAACACCGGCGTGAGCGCCGGCACCGCGAAGCGCGCGTAGCTGTTCAGCACCGCGCCGGCGAAGCCGGTCATCGAGATGAAGAACAGGTACGGGAAGGTGATGCGGATCAGGTCCGCGGTCAGCGCCATCTTCTGCGGCATCTGCGCGAAGCCGGGCGCGAACACCAGCGTCACCACCGGTGCGGCGAGCACCGCGAGCGCCGTGACGGCGAGCAGCGCCGCGCCCAGCACCCCGGCGACCGCATCGACCAGCGCCTTGACCTCGGCCACGGTGCGCGTGGCGCGGTACTCCGTGAGCACCGGCACGAAGGCCTGCGCGAACGCGCCCTCGGCGAACAGCCGGCGCAGGAACTGCGGCACGCGGAACGCGATGAAGAAGGCATCCGCGTTGGCGTTGGCGCCGAACATCGAGGCGATGACCACGTCGCGCACCAGGCCGGCGACGCGCGAGATCATGGTCATGCTGCCGACCACGAGGCTCGAACGGAACAGGCGGCGCCCGGTGCGCGCGCGCGCCGGCGACTCAGGCACCGGCACTCGATCCCTGGCAGGGCGCGCTGAACAGCGGCCAGTAACGGCCCTCGCGGCTCTCGTACAGGCACACCTGCGTGGCGCTGCCCTCGAGGTCGAGCGCGAAATCGTCGGTGGCCGGGCAGGCGGAGCGCGAGCGCCAGCGCCCGAGACTGAGGTGCGCCCGGTAGGGGCGCCGCTCGATCGCAAAGCCTGCGGCGGCGAGCGCGGCCGCGAGCGGCTGCTGCCAGGCCAGGAAGCCCGTGGCGTCCGCGGGCAGCGCCGCGATCACGCGCGGCGCGCGCGCGCTGGGGAAGGGGCGCACCGCGCCCAGCCGGTAGCGAAAGGGCACCAGCGCCGCGGCGACCGGCGTCACGCAGGCCTGGATGCGCGCGATGTCGGCCACCGCGACCTGCCCCAGGAACACCAGCGTGAAGTGGTAGTTGGCCGGCGCGGTCCAGCGCACGGCGGCATACGGGAAATGCGCGCGCAGCCGCTCGCCCAGCGCCGCCAGCCCCGCGCGCAACGCCTCGTCGGGGTCGAGCGCGAGGAAGGTGCGCGCTACGTCCACGCGCGGCGGACCTCGTCGCGGTGCATCGCGAGCCACTGCAGC
Source organism: uncultured Gammaproteobacteria bacterium (assembly GCA_963819895.1). Taxonomy (GTDB): domain Bacteria; phylum Pseudomonadota; class Gammaproteobacteria; order Pseudomonadales; family UBA5518; genus UBA5518. The sequence goes on along the minus strand of CAWFXU010000015.1, from coordinate 89,332 downwards.
GCGATCAGCGTGTGCGCGTTGTTGAAATGGCCATCGCGCTGCAGCTCGCGGCACCTCGGCATACGGGAATCACGTGCAGGCGGATGTCCTCGTGCTCGCCGGCCTTGCCGTGCAGCCCGCCGGCATCGCTCAGGTTCACGCGCGCGCAGAACAGGTGGAAATACTCGTCGGTGCCGCCGGGGCTGGAAAAATAGCCCGCCACCGGCAGCAGTTCCTGGATCACGCAGCCGGATTCCTCGGTGGTCTCGCGCACCGCGACCTCGGCCGGCGTCTCGCCCTCCTCCACCAGCCCGGCGACCAGCTCCAGCAGCCACGGGCTGCCGGCGCGGAAGGCCGCGCCGATGCGAAACTGCTCGACCATGCCGATCGCGTCCAGCTGTCGGATCGTACAGGAGCACGCCGACCGCCTCGCCGCGGCAGTGCAGCTCGCGCGTCAGCGTCTCGGACCAGCCGCCGGCGAAGCGCCGGTGGCGCAGCCGGAACAGCTTCAGCTTCCAGAAGCCGCTCCAGGCGGTCTTCTCCTCGAGGATCTCGACATCGTTGTGGCCGAACTGCCTCATCGCACCCTCACTCGCCGAAACGCTTGCCGGTGTACCAGCTCACGGGCGCCTCGTAGCGCTCCACCAGGTGCACCACGTCGAGCACCAGCGCGAACAGCGCCATGCGCACCAGCACGCCGTTGTCGGTCTGGCGGAAGATCGCGAGGTTGGGGTTCTCGTTGAGATCCGGATCGAGCTCGTTCGCCTCGGCGCGCGAATCGCGCGGCAGCGGGTGCATGATCACGGTGTTCGGCTCGCAGTACTGCGTGTAGATCGCCTGGTTCAGGCGGTAGCGGCCGCGGTAGAGGTTGGCCTCCTCCTTGCTGGCGAAGCGTTCCTCCTGGATGCGCGTGGAATAGGCGATGTCGACGTGCCCGATCGAGGCCTCCATGACATCGGACTCCACCACCGTGTGGCCGCGCGCGCGCAGCGTCTCGACGATCTCGCCCGGCATGCGCAGCTCCGCCGGCGCGATGCAGGTGAGGTGCACGCGATCGAAACTGGCCAGCAGCTTCGACAGCGAATGCACGGTGCGCCCGAAGCGCAGGTCGCCGATCATCGCGATGCGCAGCCCGTCGATGCTGCCGCCGCGGTGCTGCACTTCCTTGCGGATCGTGTAGAGGTCGAGCAGCGCCTGCGTGGGGTGCTCGTTGGCGCCGTCGCCGCCGTTGATCACCGGCACGCGGCTCGCCGCGGCGAACTCCTTCACCGAGCCCGCCGCGGGGTGGCGCATCGCGATCACGTCGCTGTAGCCGCTGATCACGCGCGCCGTGTCGTAGAGCGACTCGCCCTTGGCGATCGCGGAATTCTCGATGCCGGTGGTCTCGCGCACCTCGCCGCCCAGCAGGTTGAAGGCGCAGCCGAAGCTCACGCGCGTGCGCGTGCTCGGCTCGAAGAACATGTTGCCGAGGATGGCCCCCTCGAGCACCCGCGTGATCTTGCGCCGGTGCGCATACGGCGCCATCGAGTCGGCGACGTCGAACACCCGCTCGATGTCGGCACGCCCGAACTGCTCCACCGAAAGTATGTGCGATCCCGCGAATTCCATGCTACCTTGCCCTGCTGCTGTCGCAATCCGGTCGCGGGCATGGCCCGCTCCTACAATGTGGGTCGGCATTCATGCCGACGCGTGCGGCCGAACCGCAGTAGACCATCCATCGGTCGCCACGCCCGACTCCCCGTAGGAGCGGGCCATGCCCGCGACCCCGTAGGTCCGGCTTCAGCCGGACACACATGATTCGAATTCATGCGGACAAGTGCCTGTGGAAAGGCACATGTCCGAATAAATTCGGACCCACAGTCTACCCGCTCGCCGGACGTCCTTCATCCACGAATTGCAGCGCGGCCCAGCGCGCGTAGAGCGGCGAGGCGACGAGCAGTTCGTCGTGCGTGCCGGTGGCCGCGATGCGCCCCTGCTCCAGCACCACGATGCGATCGACCCGCCGCACCGTGGCCAGGCGGTGCGCGATGACCAGCGTGGTGCGACCTTGCATCAGCGCCGCCAGCGCCTGCTGCACCATGGCCTCGCTGTCGGCATCGAGGGCGCTGGTGGCCTCGTCGAGCAGCAGGATCGCCGGGTCGCGCAGCAGCGCGCGCGCGATCGCGATGCGCTGGCGCTGCCCGCCCGAGAGCCTGACGCCGCCCTCGCCCACGAAGCTGGCGTAACCGTCGGGCAGCCGCGCGATGAACTCCTCGGCAAAGGCCGCGCGCGCCGCCGCGATCACCGCGTCATCGCTCGCCTCGGGGACGCCGTAGCGGATGTTGTCCAGCACCGAGCCCGAGAACAGCACCGGCTGCTGCGGCACCAGCGCGAAATGCCGTCGCAGCGCCTGCGGATCGACGCCTCGCGTCTCGATGCCGTCGACCAGGATGCTGCCGCCGTCGGGTTCGTAGAAGCGCAGCAGCAGGTCGACCAGCGTCGACTTGCCGGCGCCGGAGGCGCCCACCAGCGCCACGCTGGATCCGGCCGGCACGTGCAGCGTGATGCCGTCGATCGCGGGACGCTCCGGATTCGAGGGATACGCGAAGCGCAGGTCGCGGCAGCTCGATCTCGCCGCGCAGCCGCGCCGGCAGCGGCAGGGGCGCGGCCGGCGCACGGATCAGCGGCGTCTCGCGCAGCAGTTCCATCAGGCGCTCGGTGGCGCCGGCGGCGCGCTGCAGGTCGCCGATCACCTCCGACAGCGCCCCCGCCGCGGCCGCCACCATCACCGCGTAGAAGATGAAGGCCGTGAGCTCGCCCGGCGTCGTGCGCCCGGCGATCACGTCGTTGCCGCCGACCCAGATCATCGCGCCCACGGCGCCCAGCACCAGCACGATGACCATCGCGGTGAGCCAGGAACGCTGCACCACGCGGCGGATCGAGGCGCGGAAGGTGTCCTCGACGTGCATCGCGAAGCGCTCGCGGTCCACGCCCTCGTGGTTGAAGGCCTGCACGGTCTTGATGTTGCCGAGCGCCTCGCTGAGATAGGCGCCGGCATTCGCGAGCCGGTCCTGGCTGTCGCGCGACAGCGTGCGCACGCGCCGGCCGAACACCACGATCGGCAGCAGCACCAGCGGCACGCTGAGCAGCACGATGCCGGTCAGGCGCGGGTTCGAGACGAACAGCAGCACCACGCCGCCGGCGAGCGTCAGCAGGTTGCGCAGCGCGATCGAGACCGAGGAGCCGATCACGGTCTGCAGCAGGGTGGTATCGGCGGTGATGCGCGACTGGATCTCGCCCGCGCCGTTGGTCTCGAAGAAGCCCGGATGCAGCGACAGCACGTGGTCGAACACCGCGCGGCGCAGATCCGCCGTGACACGCTCGCCGATCCACGACACCAGGTAGAAGCGCGTGAAGGTCCCGATCGCGAGCAGCAGCACGATCAGCATGAACACCAGCACCGCGCGGTTCAGCTGCTCGGCGGAGCCCGACACGAAGCCCTGGTCGACCAGCATGCGCAGCCCCTGCCCGAGGCTGAGCGTCACGCTCGCGGTGAACACCAGCGCCGCGGATGCCCCCAGCACCCGCGGCCAGTACGGGCGCAGGAAGCGCAACGACGGCGCGAGCAGGGCGATGCGCGCGCGGGTTTCGCGGGGGCTGTCAGACGGATGGCTCTCATGCTCTCCAACTGTTGTAGTGGGTCAGCCTGCGATCGCTGACGAGTGCCTTCGGGCACGCTCCTGTCCGAATAAACTCGGACCTACAGGTGCGCTCTGGGTCAGCATTCATGCTGACAGGTGCCTTCGGGCAGGCACATGTCCGAATGAATTCGGACCCACCTTGGACCCGCACAACTCGTCGGCGTAAGCATCTGCAGCGCATCCAGCACCGCCAGCGCGCGCGCGTCATTGGCGCGTTCGGCGCGCAGCTCCGCCGATGCGCTGGCGCAGGCTCGCGCAGTTGTGCATGCCGCGCAGCGGCGCGCCGTGCAGTCGCGCCGCGCAATGCTCCGCCCAGCGCGTGCGTTCCTCGCTGCTCAATGTCGCGGGGAAGTTCCGCGCGCGGTAGCGGAACAGCAACTCCGGCAGCCGCGCGTCCTCGAAGGCGAAGCGCTCCTTCGCCAGCGCCCCGGGCGCCAGCGAACGCACGCGCGCCCCGAGACGGCGGTCGTGATCGTTCAGGAACCCGGCGTAGAGCGCGAACTCGGGATCTGCCGGCGCGCGCTCCTCGTCCGCGGCATAGAGCGCGTGCAGCTTTTCCTTCAGCCCCGGCGCCGCCTGCAGGCGCTCGAGGTGCGCGTGGCAGCGCGCCACGTCGATGCCGTAGCGCGCCGCGATCTCCGGCGTGAGCATCGCGGCCGGGGCCAGCATCGGGCTGCGGTTGACGTGGATTTCCTTCAGCGGGATGCGGCCGATGCCCGCGGGCAACTCCGCCGTGGGCGTGTACAGGTACTGGCGCAACTGCGCGGCATCGAGGCGCAGCAGCGGCTCCGGATCCAGCAGCAGGTTGCAGGCGATGATCTTGTTCGACTGCACGGGGTGGATGGCCAGCGGCACCACCAGTGCCATCGCGCCGTTCTCGGCGGGAAAGCGCGAGGAGATGTGCAGCAGCGGCCTGCGCTCGACGATGTTCAGCTGCTGCTTGACCCAGCCCTTGTCGCGCGCCTTCAGTGCGTATTCGAACAGCTTCGGCTGCGCGGCGCGGAGCTTGCGCGCCAGCGCCAGCGTGGCGCGCACGTCGGCGAGCGCATCGTGCGCCGCGCCGTGCTCGATGCCGTTGGCGCGCGTGAGGTCCTCGAGCCGGAAGCTCGGCCGGCCGTCGTCGCGGTCCGGCCAGATCATCCCCTCGGGCCGCAGCGCGCGTGCCATGCGCATCACGTCGATCAGGTCCCAGCGCGAGTTGCCGTTGCGCCATTCGCGCTCGTAGGGGTCGAAGAAATTGCGGTACAGCGCGTAGCGCGTGACCTCGTCGTCGAAGCGGATGCTGTTGTAGCCCACCCCGCAGGTGCCGGGCACCGACAGCTCGGCGTTGATGCGCGCGATGAACTCCGGCTCCGCGAGGCCGTGCTCGCGCGCCTGCTGCGGCGTGATGCCGGTGATCAGGCAGGCCTCGGGGTGCGGCAGGTAATCCGCCGGCGGGCGGCAGTGGATCATCAGCGGCTCGCCGATCTCGTTGAGCTCGGCGTCGGTGCGCACGCCCGCGAACTGCGAGGGCCGGTCGCAGGCCGGATCGGCGCCGAAGGTCTCGTAGTCGTGCCAGTAGAAGCTCGGCTTGTGCGGCATCGAACGCTCCCTTGTGGCCTCGAATCATGCGGGTCCGACATGACGTGGGTCCGAATTCATGTCCGGACCATGTGCCTGACCCGAAGCACCTGTCGGGCATGTGCCTGACCCACAACGGGCCGTCAGCATGAATGCTGACCCGCAGGCCCGAATCACACCACCTCGATATGCTCGGCCGCGATCTTCGCCTGCCAGATCTGCGGGCCGGTGGTGTGCACCGACTCGCCGCGCGCGTCCACGGCCACGGTGACCGGCATGTCCTTCACCTCGAACTCGTAGATCGCTTCCATGCCGAGCTCCGGGAAGGCCACGACTCTTGCCGCGGTGATCGCCTTCGACACCAGGTAGGCCGCGCCGCCCACCGCCATCAGGTACACCGCGTGGTTGTCGCGGATCGCCTCGATCGCGATCGGGCCGCGCTCGGACTTGCCGATCATGCCGATCAGGCCGGTCTTCTCGAGCATCGTGCGCGTGAACTTGTCCATGCGCGTCGCGGTGGTCGGACCGGCGGGGCCCACGACCTCGTCGCGCACCGGATCGACCGGGCCGACGTAATAGATGAAGCGGTTCGCGAGATCGACCGGCAGCTTCTCGCCGGCGGCGATCATGTCGGTCATCTTCTTGTGCGCGGCGTCGCGGCCGGTGAGCATGTGGCCCGAGAGCAGCAGTGTCTCGCCCGGTCTTCCACTGCGCGAGCTCCTCGCGCGTCACCGTGTCGAGGTTCACGCGCCGCGCGCCGGCCGCTTCCCAGGTGATGTCGGGCCAGGCCTCCAGCGACGGCGGTTCCTGCAGCGCCGGGCCGCTGCCGTCGAGCACGAAGTGCGCGTGGCGCGTGGCGGCGCAGTTCGGGATCATCGCCACCGGCAGGCTCGCGGCGTGCGTCGGGTAGTCCTTGATCTTCACGTCGAGCACGGTGGTCAGGCCGCCCAGGCCCTGCGCGCCGATGCCGAGCTGGTTCACCTTTTCGAACAGCTCGATGCGCAACTCCTCGATGCGGTTCGACGGGACCGCGCTCGATCAGGTCGTAGATGTCGACCGGATCCATCAGCACTTCCTTGGCCAGCAGCGCGGCCTTCTCGGCGGTGCCGCCGATGCCGATGCCGAGCATGCCCGGCGGACACCAGCCGGCGCCCATCGTCGGCACCGTTTTCAGCACCCAGTCGACGATCGAGTCGGAGGGATTCAGCATCGCCAGCTTCGACTTGTTCTCGGTGCCGCCGCCCTTGGCCGCGACCTGCACGTCGACCGTGTTGCCCGGCACGATCTGGTAGTGGATCACCGCCGGCGTGTTGTCCTTCGTGTTCCTGCGCGCGCCGGCCGGGTCGGCCAGGATCGAGGCGCGCAGCACGTTGTCGGGGTTGAGGTACGCGCGGCGCACGCCCTCGTTGATCATCTCGTCGAGGCCCATCGTGGCGCCGTCCCAGCGCACGTCCATGCCCACCTTCACGAACACGGTGACGATGCCGGTGTCCTGGCAGATCGGGCGGTGGCCCTGCGCGCACATGCGCGAGTTGATCAGGATCTGCGCGATCGCGTCCTTCGCCGCCGTGTTCTGCTCGCGCTGCCAGGCCTTGTGCATGGCCTGGATGAAGTCCACGGGGTGGTAGTAGGAAATGAACTGCAGCGCGTCGGCGACGCTGGCGATCAGATCATCCTGCTTGATGACGGTCATGGCACTGCTCCTTGGATCGATGCTTGTGGGTCAGCATTCATGCTGACATGTGCCTTGCCGCATGCCGCAGTCGCCATGAATGGCGACCCACACTGTGGGTCAGCATTCATGCTGACATGTGCCTCGCTCAATGCACATGTCGGCATAAATGCCGACCTACTGGGGCAGCGCGGTCGGCGGATTCTCGAGGCGCGTGAGGCGCTGCGTCACCTGCTTGCGGAACTCGATGTTCGACTGCACCCACTGCTCGTTGTCCTTGATCCGCGCCTCCTGGGCGCTCTGGGTGCTGGCGAGGCTGTTCATCGTGCTGTTCAGGCGCCCGATCGAGGACTGCAGGTTGGCCTGCTGCTCCTGCAGCGTCTTGATCCCGCCGGCCAGGTCCGCGCTGGCCACGACCTGCTGCTTCAGCCGGTCCTGCTCCGCCGCGAGCGCGGCGATCTGCTTGCGGTCGGCCTCGACGGTGCCGCCGGTCTTCTTCAGCGCGGCGTCGAGCCCGTCGATGCGTTCGCCGTTCTTGCGGTATGCCGAAGCCCAGAGCTTGTCGACTTCCGCGCCGAGCTCCTTGAGCGTGACCTGCATCGAGGCACTGGACTGGCTCATGGTGTCGCCGGTACTGGACAGGCGGCCCTCGAGGTCACTGATGCGCAGGTTCGACTGCTCGAGCGCCGATTTCAGCGCCGTGGCCTGCTGGAACAGCGCCACCGCGGCGCCGGCGGCCACGAGGCCGAACACCAGGCCCGCGACCGCGAGCAGGCGCCAGCCCGACGATACGCCGGCGGCGGTTTCGGTGGCTGCGGCCCTGGCCGGTTTTGCGGGCTTGCGCGGCTCGGGCGTCTCGATGCGCTGGCGGCGGTACGAGTCGAGCTCGTCGCGCTCCGGGATCATCTGCGGGATATCGGTCAGCTTGTCGTCGTGGCTGGACATCATGGTGCGCGCGCTGAGCGTGATTAGCCGTGGATCGGGCAATTATATCCAGCAAAAAGGGGGCCGAAGCCCCCTTTATTGCCGCACTAGTACTGACTCAGAGCAGGCTCATGATCAGCCACAGCACCACCGCCAGCGCGATCGAGCAGTGGATGATGCCCTTCACCGTCACCATCGGCTTGTGCAGCTTGCCGAAGATCGCGTTGGCCTGGAGCGCCGCGATGATCGCGATCACGATCCACAGCGCCGCCGAGCTGGCGCTGCCGAGCAGGCCGTGCGAGAGGTGCGAGGACGAGCCCATGAACATCAGCATCGGGCCCGAGAACAGCACGTTGGTGCGCGAGGCCAGCAGCGCCTTCGGGCCGGCCTTCGAGGCGTCGCCGGACACGATGCCGCAGACGATCTTCTGGTTCGGCCAGATGATCAGCCACACGTTCAGGAACATCAGCGTGCCGAGCAGCGCGCCGACGGTGATGTCGAAGGTCCAGCCCGTGGTCGGGTGCCCGCGCAGCAGCAGGATCACCACGCCGGTCAGGAAGGTGAACATCGCGCCCCAGCGGAACCAGAACAGCGCGCGCGGCGCGAGTTTCTTGGTGGCATCGGCCTTGGCGTCGGGCGTGGCTTCCTTGAAGTATTCGCCCTGCACGAAGTTGAAGTAGTACAGCAGCCCGATCCAGGTCACGCCGGCGAGGAAGTGTCCCCACCGCATCAGGAATTCCAGGCCGGCCGTCGATAGGATATCCGGATTCATCAGTGCTCTCCTCGTTTCTCGGTTTGTCGCCGCGATGGCGATTCATCTTTTCTGCTGCCGCCCGTAGTGTAGGGCGGGAAGATTGAATTTCAAAGCCGCATGCCCGTGGGTCTGCATTCATGTGGGTCGCCATTCATGGCGACAGCAGAGTCGCCGCACATGTCACCATGAATGGCGACCCACGAATGGCAGCCCACAAATGGCAGCCACAAAAAACCCCGGCCGAAGCCGGGGTTTTTCGTGTGCACCAGGGGTGTCGTCGGCTTACATCATGCCGCCCATGCCACCCATGCCGCCCATGCCGCCCATGTCGCCCATGCCACCCATGCCGCCGCCGGCCGACTTGTCTTCCGGCATCTCGGCGATCATCACCTCGGTGGTGATCATCAGCGAGGCGATGGAGACCGCAGCCTGCAGCGCGGTGCGCGTGACCTTGGTGGGATCCAGGATACCCATCGCGATCATGTCGCCGTACTCGTGGTTCGCGGCGTTGTAGCCGTAGTTGCCCTTGTTGTCCTTGACCTTGGCCAGGACCACCGAGGGCTCTTCGCCGGCATTCGACACGATCGGCACGCAACGGCATTTCCATCGCACGGAGCGCAACCGCGATGCCGTGGTTCTGGTCTTCGTTGTCGCCTTTCAGGTTCTTGATGGCCTGCACGCAACGCACCAGCGCCACGCCGCCGCCCGCAACCACGCCTTCTTCCACCGCTGCGCGGGTCGAGTGCAGTGCGTCCTCGACGCGAGCCTTCTTCTCCTTCATCTCGACTTCGGTGCCCGCACCGACCTTGATCACCGCCACGCCGCCGGCGAGCTTGGCAACGCGCTCCTGCAGTTTTTCACGGTCGTAGTCGGAGGAGGTTTCCTCGATCTGCACGCGGATCTGCTTGACGCGCGCCTCGATGTCCTTCTCGTTGCCCGCACCGTCGATGATCGTGGTGTTGTCCTTGTCCATGGTCACGCGCTTGGCGGAACCCAGGTGCTCCAGCGTGGTGCTCTCGAGCTCCAGACCCACTTCCTCGCTCACCACGGTGCCGCCGGTCAGGATCGCGAGGTCCTGCAGCATGGCCTTGCGGCGATCGCCGAAGCCCGGCGCCTTGCAGGCAGCCACCTTGACGATGCCGCGCATGTTGTTCACGACCAGGGTCGCCAGCGCTTCGCCTTCGACGTCCTCGGCAACCACTACCAGCGGCTTGCCCGACTTGGCCACCTGCTCGAGCAGCGGCAGCATGTCGCGGATGTTGGAGATCTTCTTGTCGACCAGCAGGATGAAGGGGTTTTCCTGCTCGACGACCATCTTCTCCTGGTTGTTGATGAAGTACGGCGACAGGTAGCCGCGGTCGAACTGCATGCCCTCGACGATGTCGAGCTCGTTGTCCAGGCCCGAGCCTTCTTCGACCGTGATCACGCCTTCCTTGCCGACCTTCTCCATCGCCTCGGCAATGATCTGGCCGATGCTTTCGTCGCCGTTGGCGGAGATCGTGCCGACCTGGGCGATCGACTTGGTGTCGGCGCAGGGGGTGGACAGTTTCTCGAGCTCGACAACGGCCGCCGCGGAGGCCTTGTCGATGCCGCGCTTCAGGTCCATCGGGTTCATGCCGGCGGCGACCGACTTCAGGCCTTCGTTCACGATGGCCTGGGCCAGCACGGTGGCGGTCGTGGTGCCGTCACCCGCGGTGTCGGAGGCTTTCGAGGCCACTTCCTTCACCATCTGCGCGCCCATGTTCTCGAACTTGTCCTTCAGCTCGATTTCCTTGGCAACCGATACGCCGTCCTTGGTGACGGTCGGTGCGCCGAAGGATTTGTCGATGATCACGTTGCGACCGCGCGGGCCCAGCGTGGTCTTTACGGCGTCGGCCAGCAGGTTCACGCCCTTCAGCATTCTCTGGCGCGCGGAATCGCCAAACTTCACGTCTTTAGCAGCCATGGTTCTTTCCTTTGAGGTTAAACGGGGTTGTTTGCATCGTCATCGCGGATCGCTGCGGCGCGCGGCCGCGGCCGATCACTCGATCACGCCGTAGAGTTCGCTTTCGCTCAGGATCACGACTTCGTCGCCGTCGATCTTCACGGTGTTACCCGAGTACTGGCCGAACAGCACCTTGTCGCCGACCTTGACCGACATGGGGCGCACGTCGCCGTTGTCCAGCACCTTGCCACCGCCCACTGCCAGGACTTCGCCCTGGGTCGGCTTTTCCTTGGCGGAGCCCGGCAGCACGATGCCGCCTGCGGACACTGCTTCCTCTTCCTTGCGCTTCACAACGACACGGTCGTACAGCGGACGGATCTTCATCGCTTTTCTCCCAATCTATGGTTTGTGGTTACAAACACCCGAATTCAGTCGAGGTGGGCCTTGCGGCCGCGCCCTGTTAGCACTCTCCCTCGGGGAGTGCCAATCATAGGCAGGAAACTCCTCGCGTCAAGCCGCATGAGCGGTTGCTTTGGAGCTTCGCGGAGTGAGATATGGGGCCATCGGGCCGGGCTTCAAGGGGCGGCGGCGCGGTTTTTTGCGCCCGGGGGTGACCCGCGGACGGGTTTCCGGTGACAATCCGCGCCCGAATGCGGGTCGCCCTGTGGGTCGCCATTTATGGCGACAGCAGGCATCGGGCAGGCACAAGTCGGCATAAATGCCGACCCACAAGGCCTACCTACAAGCCCGCACAACCTTCAGCAATCAACGCTTGGAGCATCGACATGGACATCAGGGGCAAGACGATCGTGATCACCGGCGGCGGACAGGGCCTGGGACGGGCCATGGCCGCGTACCTGGCCGGCAGCGGGGCGTGTCTCGCGCTGATAGACCTGAACGCCGAGAAGCTGGCCGAGACCGCCGGGCTGTGCCGCGCGGCCGGCGGCAGCGCGCACACCTACCTGGCCAACGTGGCCCGCGAGGAGGAGGTCGTCGCGACCTTCGAGCGCATCGTCGCCGACACCGGCGCCGTGCACGGCCTGATCAACAATGCCGGCATCCTGCGCGACGCGCTGATGATCAAGGTCAAGGACGGCAAGATCGAGAAGCGCATGTCGCTGGCCGAATGGCAGGCGGTGATCGACGTGAACCTGACCGGCGTGTTCCTGTGCGGGCGCGAGGCGGCCACGAAGATGATCGAGCAGGGCAATCCCGGCGTGATCATCAATATCTCCAGCATCTCGCGCGCCGGCAACATGGGCCAGACCAACTACGCCGCTGCCAAGGCCGGCGTGGCGACCATGGCCGTGACCTGGGCGAAGGAATTCGCGCGCTACGGCATCCGCTGCGCGGCGATCGCCCCCGGCTTCATCGCCACCGACATGGTCGCCAGCATGAAGCCCGAAGCGCTCGAGAAGATGACCGCCGGCATCCCGCTGCGCCGCACTGGGCACCCCCGAGGAGATCGCCCACACCGCCCGCTTCATCTTCGAGAACGACTACATCACCGGCCGCGTCATCGAAACCGACGGCGGCATCCGCCTCTGAAAAAGGGGACGGAGGGATTAAAAAATGATCAGCTGGCAACAATTGCCCAAGCGGCAACCCATGCAGGCGAAGCGAGCACTAATGTGAGCGCGTGCTACGGCTTGGTGGCCTGCAGTGAGGGCAATTCGAGGCTGGTTGATCAAGATTTAATCCCTCCGTCCCCTTTTTGGGGGCGGCGCAGCACGCGCAGCGACAGCAGGATCGCGGGGATGCCGAGCAGGCCGGCGTAGAGGAAGAAGGCCATGTAGCCCTGCGCGTCGACCACCACGCCGGAAAAGCCGCCCAGCACCTTCGCCGGCAGCGTCATCAGCGAGCTGAACAGCGCGTACTGCGTGGCGGTGTAGGCCTGGTTGGTCAGGCTGGACAGGTAGGCGATGAACACCGCCGCGGCGATGCCCCCGCTCAGGTTGTCGGCGCTGACCACCACGGCGAGCAGCGCCAGGCTGGGCTCGAGCACCGCGAGGCCCGCGAACAGCAGGTTGGTGAGCGCCACCAGCACCGCGCCCAGCACCAGCGGCCGCGCGATGCCGAAGCGCACCACCAGCACGCCGCCCAGCGCCGCCCCGGCGATGGTCATGAAGAAGCCGAAGATCTTGGTGACGTCGGCGATGTCGGTCTTGCTGAAGCCGAGGTCGAGGTAGAAGGGGTTCGCCATCACCCCCATCGTGATGTCGCTCAGCTTGTAGAGGCTGATCAGCAGCAGGATCAGCAGCGCCTCGCGGCCGTTGCGCGCGAAGAAATCCACGAAAGGCGCGACCACCGCATCGGACAGGAAGGCCAGCGCCCGCCCGAACGGTCCGCGCCGCGACGTCGCACCCAGCGCCTGCTCGACGCGCGCCTCCAGCGCCCGGGCCGCGGCAGCCGCCGCATGATCGGGCTCGCGCAACGCCAGCGTGGTGAGGATGCCGCCGGCCATCAGCACGGCCATCACCACGTAGGCCACCTCCCACGACGCGCCCTCGGCGAGGTAGAACGCGCCGGCGCCCGCCACCAGCAGCGCGATGCGGTAACCGAGCACGTAGGCCGCGGCCATCGCGCCCTGGAACTCCGGGTCCATGGCCTCGATACGGTACGCGTCGATGGTGATGTCCTGGGTCGCGGAGCCGAAGGCCACCAGCAGCGCGAACCACGCCACCAGCGCGAGATCGGCCACCGGATCGGCCTGCGCCATCCCCAGCAGCCCGGCGGCGATCACCAGCTGCGCGGCCAGCATCCAGCTGCGGCGCTTGCCGAGCCAGCGCGTCAGCAGCGGCAGCGCCACGCGGTCCACGACCGGCGCCCACAGCACCTTGATCGAATAGATGATGCCGATCCAGCTGAAGAAGCCGATCACGCTGCGCTCGACGCCCACGTCGCGCTGCCAGCCCGAGAGCGTGGGCCCGATCAGCAGGAACGGCAGCCCGGCGCTGAAGCCGAGCCAGATCATCGCGAACACGCGCGGGCGCGTGTAGACCAGCAGTGCCTCGCGCCAGCTGCGCGCCGGGGCGGCGCGCGCCGGATCCTCAGTCACGGAAATTTTCGAACTGCAGCGGCACGTCGATGTCGCTCGCGCGCAGCAGCGCGATCACGTCCTGCAGGTCGTCGCGTTTCTTGCCGGTCACGCGCACCTGCTCGCCCTGGATCGCGGCCTGCACCTTCAGCTTCGCGTCCTTCACCATCTTCACGATCTTGCGGCACAGATCGGTGTCGAGCCCGTGCTGCATGGTGACGTCCTGCTTCACGACCTTGCCGGACTTCTGCACGTCGCCCGGCTTCACCGCGCGCGGGTCGATCTTGCACTTGGTCAGCGCGCCGCGAAGGATGTCGAGCATCTGCTCGAGCTGGAACTCGGCCTCGGCATGCAACGTGACCACGCGTTCCTTGCGCTCGAAGCCGGCATCCACGCCCTTGAAGTCGAAGCGGGTCTCGATCACGCGGCTGGCCTGGTCGACCGCGTTGGTGAAGGCGTGCAGGTCCACTTCGGACACCACGTCGAAGGACGGCATCGGAATCTCCTCTTGTCGGTATCGGATACGTCGGGCGCGAGCGCGGGCGCGCCGATCGTGGATAATGCCGCGATGACAGACGACGCGACGCCATCCTCTGCGCCCGCCTGGCACGTGCTCGGCACGGGCTCGATGGCCTGCCTGTGGGCCGCCAGCCTCGCGGCCTGCGGCCACGAAGTCACCCTGATCGCGCGCGACCGCTCGCGGCACGCAGCGTATCACGGCATAACGCTGGAATCAGCCGCCGGCGGCGAGCACTTCGAGCCCGCGCTGGAAACGCGCGAATCCGCATCATCGATCGCGCGGCTGCTGGTGTGCACCAAGGCCTGTGACGCGCTGGAGGCGCTCGCCGGCATCGCGCACCGGCTGGCGCCCGAGGCCGCGGTGGTGCTGCTGCAGAACGGCATGGGATTCCACGACGAGGCGCTGAGGCTCGTCGGCGGCGCGCGCCTGTTCTGCGCGCTCAGCACCGAGGGCGCCTGGTGCCCGGCACCCTTCCACGTGCGCCACGCGGGCCGGGGGTTCACGCTGCTCGGGCGCTACCCGCGCGGGCCGCGCGAGGAAGCCGAGGCGCTCGCGCGCGCGCTGCCCACCCGGCGCCTCGAGATCCGCCCGGTCGACGACATCGAGCACGAGATGTGGCGCAAGCTCGCGGTCAATTGCACGATCAACGCGCTCACCGCCGTGCACGGCTGCCCGAACGGCGCGCTGCTGGAGCCGGGCGCGGCGGGGCGTGAATTCACGGCCCTGTGCGCCGAGACCGCGACCGTGCTCGATGCGCTTGGTCAGCACGAGATCGCCGCGGAACTGACGGCCACGGCCGCCGAGGTCGCGCGCCGCACCGCCGCGAACCGCTCCTCGATGCTGCAGGACGTGCAGGCCCGCCGGCGCACCGAGATCGACTACATCAACGGCTTCCTGTGCCGGCGCGCCGACGCGGCCGGCATCCCCTGCCCGCTGCATCGCGCGCTGTGCGCGAAAATCCACGCACTGGAGCAGGGATACCTCCAGCGTGGAAACGGCGCATGAATGCCCGTGGCTCCGGATTCCGTGGCTCCGACATTCCGTGGGTCCGAATTCCGTGGGTCCGAATTTATTCGGACGGCTGCCTGCCCGAAGGCACAAGTCCGAATAAATTCGGACCCACAGCGGGCAGCGTCCTGGCAGGGTTTGCTGCTGCTCGTGCTCTTGCTCTGCGCCGGCCTCGCGCGGGCCACTGAACCGCCGCAGCGCGTGGTGTCGCTGAACCTGTGCACCGACCAGATCCTGCTCGCGCTGCTGCCGCGCGAGCGCATCGCGATGCTGAGCCAGCTGGCCGCGGATCGCACGCTGTCGTGGGCCGCGGCGCGGGCCGAGGGCATCGCGCGCTTCGACGGCTCGGTCGAGCGCATCGTGCAACTGGACCCGGACCTGGTGCTGACCGGCTCGCAGGCATCGCTCAGCAGCGCCGCGGTGCTGAAGCGCCTTGGCTACCGCGTCGAGACCATCGCGATGCCGGAGACCATCGCCGCCTCGCTCGCCTTCATCGAGCAGACCGCGGCGCTGCTCGGTGAAACCGGGGCCGGCGCCGAATTGAGCCGGGACACGGCGCGCCGGCTGGCCGCGGTACGCACCGCGATGGCAGGGCGGCCGCGCGCGCTCGGACTGATCTACCTGCCGAACGGCCTCAGTCCCGGCGCCGGCACGCTGAAGGACGAACTGCTCACGCTCGCCGGCTGGCGCAACCTCGCCCGCGAGCGCGGCATTACCGGATACGGCACGCTGCCGCTCGAGGACCTGGTGTCACACTCGCCGCAGGCCGTGCTGTTCGACGCGGTCGACCTCGAGCACGCCTCGCTGGCACAGCAACTGCTGCGCCACCCCGCGCTCAGCCGCCACGTGCCCTCGCGCACCGTGCCCACCGCCAGCTGGATCTGCGGCGGCCCCCAGATCGCCGAAGCCGCCGAAGCCCTCGCCCGCCTCCACCCCCACCAAAAGCGGAACCCTCAAAAAGGGGACGGAGGGATTAAAAAGTGACCAACTGGCCCTGATTCTTTTTGCTGCGAGGTTTATAGCCGGAGCAAACACCAACAAGTCCGCGAGCAATTGTTACAGTTTGATCAAGATTAAATCCCTCCGTCCCCTTTTTGGTCCCCTTTTTGATGCAGGGTTGACGGGAGATGGGGTGGAGGGTAACTTGCCGCCCCTGTCGCGGACGGTGTCCAGCGGCGTCCCGCCACGAGGCGGCGGCGACCCTGGATGAAACGGGAAGTCTGGTGCAATCCCAGCGCTGCCCCCGCAACGGTAAGTGAGCATGGACCGGCACAGAGCCACTGTCGCAGACGCAGCACGCGTCGGATGGGAAGGCGCCGGCCCCGGATTCCACAGGATCCACTCACGAGCCCGGAGACCGGCCATCCGTGATTCACTGCGATCGAGCGGCGGGCTCGGCGGTAGTCGGCGTCCGTCCCGGATAGCCGCTCCCTCCCCTCGTCCCCTCCTCGCGTTTACATCACTCCATGGATCCGGGGAGGGACCATGAGCGTTTCCCATCGCATTATTCCTCTGGCGCTGCTGTGCGGCGCAAGCACCCTGAACGCGGCTACGCCGAACCGCATCGAACAGATCATCGTCAGCGGCGTGCGCTCCGAGCAACTCGCGCTGAACAGCCCGGCGGCGGTCAGCGTGATCACGCGCGAAGACATCGAGAAGAGCGGCGCCCTGACCGTGGCCGAGGTGCTGCGCGGACGCGCCGGCCTGCAGATCCGCGACACCATCGGCGACGGCGGACGCGGCGTGGTCGTGAGCATGCGCGGCTTCGGCGAGAACGCACCGAACAACACGCTGGTGCTGGTCGATGGCCGGCGCCTCAACAACCCCACGCTCGCGGGCCCGGACCTGAACAGCGTCGCGCTCAAGGACATCGAGCGCATCGAGATCCTGCAGGGCGGCGCCGGCGTGATGTTCGGCGACCAGGCGGTGGGCGGCGTGATCAACGTGATCACGCGCACGCCCGACAAGGCCGCCGTGGCGCTCGAAGCCGGCGGCGGCTCCCACGACAGCACGCGCTACGCGCTGAGCGCCAGCCAGCGCTTCGCCAACGGCATCGGCGTGCGCCTGAGCGCCGAGCAGCGCGAGAGCGACAACTACCGCGACAACAACGCCACCGAGTACACCAACGCGCTCGGCCTGCTCGAATACAACTGGAGCGACGGCCGCGTGTTCGCCGAGCTGCAGCAGGTAGACGACAACCTGGAACTGCCCGGCGCGCTGCCCGAAGCGCTCGCGCGCCAGGACCGCCGCCAGAGCCTGCCATGGCACGCCCGGGATCATGCGGACCTCCAGACCACCGCCTGGCGCCTCGGCGGCCGCTATGCGCTCACGCCGGTGTGGTCGGCGGAGATGGAGATCACCGAGCGCGAGAACGACGGCGACGGCTACCAGTCGGCGCCGAACACCACCGAGATGCGCGTCACCAGCGCCAACCCGCGCCTGGTCGGACGCTTCGAGCGCCCCGCGGGCACCGCGACGCTGACGCTCGGCTTTGATGCCACCGACAGCAAGTACCTGCTCGACATCCCGGAGTTCGCCTTCCAGACCGACTTCCGCCAGGAGCAGCGCGACAGCTACGCCCAGCTCGTGTACCCGCTCACCGAGACCGTGCAGGTCTCGGGGGGCGCGCGCCGCTCCGAGGTCGATGACGACAACCGCGGCAGCGACATGCAGAACGGCGACGGCGCGACCGTGACCACGGCATCGATCGCCTGGCAGTTCCGCCCCGAGATGCGCGTGCTGCTGCGCCGCGACGAGGTGCTGCGCTACCCCAACGTCGACGAGAACGGCTTCACGCTGCCCACCGTTGCGTTCCTCGAGCCGCAGACCGGCGCCTCGTGGGAAGGGGGCCTCGAGTGGTTCGACCCGCGCTTCAACGGCCGCGCGATGCTGTTCGACCTGGAGCTCGACGACGAGATCCTCTACGACCCGAGCGCACAGGGATCCCTCGCCGAGTTCGGCATCTTCGGCGCGAACATCAACCTCGACTCCTCGCGCCGGCGCGGCGCGCTGCTCGAGTGGCGCTGGCAGGCGCTCGAGCGCCTGAGCCTCGGCGGCAGTTACACCTGGACCGACGCCGAGATCACCGCCGGCACCTTCGACGGCAACGAAGTGCCCTACGTCGCGGAGCACGTGGGTGCGCTCAACACCACCTGGGACTTCGGCAACGGCATCAGCGCCTTCGCCGAATACGCCTGGAACGGTTCGCGCTACGCGCTGGGCGACGACGCCAACGCCTACGGCCGCGTGGATGCCGAGGGCGTGCTGAACATGGCGCTGCGCTGGGCCTCGGGGCACTGGAACGCGACGCTGCGCGCGAACAACCTCAACAACGAGGAATACGATTCGCTCACCAGCATCCTGTACGGCGAGCGCAGCGTCTATCCGGCGCCCGAGCGCACCATGTACCTTACGCTCGGCTATAAGCTGTAATCGACAAACAATGTGGGTCCGGCGAATGTGGGTCCGGCTTCAGCCGGACATGTAATGTGGGTCCGCATTCATGCGGACATTTTTGCACCACCGATTCATGTCCGCATGAATGCGGACCTACGATTAACACCTGTCCGCATAAATGCGGACCCACAATGCGGACCAACGCAGAGGCATGACAATGGGACACCGGCTGTCGAAGATCTACACCCGCACCGGCGATGACGGCACCACGGGGCTTTCCGACGGCAGCCGCGTGCGCAAGGACTGCGCGCGCATGCGCACCATCGGCGCGATCGACGAGACCAACTCGCTGCTCGGCCTGCTGATCGCGGAACTGGCCACCGACGATCCGCTGGTGGCGGTTTTCACCGCGATCCAGCACGACCTGTTCGACCTCGGCGGCGAGCTGTCGATACCGGGTGCCGCAAT
This sequence comes from uncultured Gammaproteobacteria bacterium, assembly GCA_963819895.1. Lineage (GTDB taxonomy): Bacteria > Pseudomonadota > Gammaproteobacteria > Pseudomonadales > UBA5518 > UBA5518. Next base: position 70,410 of record CAWFXU010000015.1, on the reverse strand, counting down.
GGTCGGCGCCGTGCGCGTGACCTGGCTCGAGGAACGCACCGACGAACTGAACGCCGACCTGCCGCCGCTGAAGAACTTCATCCTGCCCGGCGGCTCGCGCGCCGCCGCCACCTGCCACCTCGCGCGCACCGTGTGCCGGCGCGCCGAGCGCGAGATGGTCGGCCTGGCCGCAACGGAAACCGTGAACGCCGACGGCGCGCACTTCCTGAACCGGCTCTCGGACCTGCTGTTCGTCGCCGCGCGCGTCATCGCGCGCCGCAACGGCGGCCAGGAAGTGCTATGGCAGCAGCGGAAATAGCCAGGCCGCGCCGCGAACCCCGCTGGAATCACCGTATCGCGCCGGCACCAGCGCCGTGCGTACCGCATCGGAAAACACCTGCGCGCCCCAGCGCGCCGGCACCTCTTCGTAAAGCCTCGCGATATTGCTGAGCCCGCCGCCGAGCACGATCACGTGCGGGTCCAGCACGTTGATCACCTGCGCCAGCGCAAACGCGAGCTGGTCGGCGTAGAGATCCAGCGCCGCGCGCGCGATGCGATCGCCCTGCTGTGCCAGTGCGGCAACGCTGGCGGCGCCCCGCGGGGCGCCTTGTCCGCATGAATGCGGACCCACATGTGGGTCCGAATTCTGTGGGTCCGAATTCTGTGGGTCCGAATTTATTCGGACAGGTGCTTCGCCGATATGCACCTGTCCGAATAAATTCGGACCCACATCAAGATCAACATCAGAACCAGGATGGGATCCACACCGATCAATTCGCGATATGTGCGCAGCAACCCCGGCCCCGACAGCCACGTCTCGACGCAATCGCGGCGCCCGCAATAGCACGCACGCCCCGCCGCCAGCCCGCCGCGCGGCCCGCCGAACAGGTTGTGCCCCCACTCGCCGGCAATCGCGTTCGGCCCCGCGAGCAGCCGACCGCCAACACAGATGCCGCCGCCCACGCCGGTGCCGAGGATCACCCCGAACACCGTCGCCGCGCCCGCCGCGGCCCCGTCGGTCGCCTCCGACAGCGCGAAACAGTCGGCGTCGTTGGCGATGCGCACCTCGCGCCCCAGCCGCGCGCACAGGTCCTCGCGCAGCCGCTCGCCGTTGAGCCAGGTGGAATTGCAGTTGCGCATGCGCCCCGACACCGGCGACGCCGCGCCCGGCGTGCCCACGCCCACGCTGCCGCTATCGCCCAGGTCGGACTCGATGCGCCGCACCAGCGCGACAATCGCATCGAGCGTGAGGCGGTAATCGGACTGCGGCGCCGGCACGCGCTCGCGCCACAGCGAACGGCCGGCGGCATCGAGCGCGATGCCCTCGATCTTGGTGCCGCCGAGGTCAATTCCAATCCGAAACCCGTTGATCATTCTCGTACACTACTGTCTGTCGACAACACGCGACAAATTATCGCGGTCGGTTCAGGGTGTCTGGAATGAACCCCTCATTGGAAAGCGCCCGTATGACACCGCGAATCAGGAAGTTGTTGGCAAAGCCCACCGTGTACTGCCTTGCCCCTTCGCGGATGGGGGCTAGCATTCCCCGCTCCACGAGTTTGCTGATTTGGTACGTGCGCTGCCGCTCGCTCAGGGTAGGCATGGCCTCCTTGAGGTCACTGGCCTTGGCAATGCCGAGCCGGGCCGTGGTCAACAGCACCTGCTCTTCCATCTGTGTCACCAGTTCGCGCTCCCGCGCGTAGTGCAACGCCGGGGTCAGGATGCGCTCGATGAGGTAGGTGACATCGGTCAACCGGTCTACCTTGCGCAGTTCATCGAGCATGCCGCTCAGCACGTACACGCACCATGTCTCGCGCCCTGCCTGCGTACCGGTGTCGGCCTGCCCCAGCATGGCGTAGTAGCGGTCACGGTCGTTGCAGAACACGGCGGTGGGATTCAACACCCGGCCGCCAGTCTTCACGTTGAATCCGTACTTGATGAGCAGTGCGTAGGTCAGCAGTCGCACCACCCGGCCATTGCCGTTGCCGAAGGGGTGAATCCACGCAAAGCGGTGGTGTGCCAAGGCCACCTTGATGAGGTCGTACTTCGTCGGGTCCGGCCGGTTGATGAACTGGACCAGTTCGCCCATGTACTGCGGCACCGCCACCGCCTCGGGCGGCAGATGCTCCGATTGCGAAATCTGGACTGGCTTCTGTCGGTAAGCGCCGGGCGTGGCGTCCCCCTCGCGTTCCAGCCCTTGCACCGTCATGGCGTGCAGTTCACGCACGAGGTGCTCCGTGACCTCTTGCCCCGGCTCGAAATGCTCCTCGATGAAGCTCATAGCTTCCTCGATGTTAGCCAACTCGCGCAGTTGGTCGCTCAGCTTGGCGGGCTGCGCCTCCAGCCGGCTTTCCACGTAATCGGCCAGCGTGGTGTGGTTGCCCTCGATGCGAGCCGACCCCAAGCTCTCCAGCATGTGGAAGATGTGCTTGAGCTGGAAGAAGACCGGCGCCGGGGTGCTACCACCGAGCCGCAGGCGCCGCAGATGTTCCAGCTCAGTCACTACATCGACCAGCGGAGAGTCGAACGCGGGGTTCAGCAGGCGAAGATCGTGGTGATGGAAGGCGGGCATGTCCGTGTCCCCAACAACAACCCAGAGAGTCTGACACATTATCTGCAATCAGATAACTGGCTATTTGCAATAGACAGCTTGATAAGCAATCAAAAACAACGGGTTAATACTAATTCTGATAGGTAACTTTGTCGGATAGTGTTCTTTAGTATCTACAAAAGCGGCCGGGCCGCAACTACAACGGAACGGTTTTGGCTTGCGAACCAGCTCAGGGCTCCGCCATATACCTGCCGGGCAGACTCTGCATCCCCGCCGAGGTCGCCTGGCCTTTGTGCCACCGAGGTCGATGCCGATGCGGATCACCGCAGGCGAAACCTCAGAAGATCATCGCCAGCGCGGCGATGAGCACCAGCCACACCAGCAGCGCGCGACTGTTGAGATTCTCGATGGCCTGCAGCTCGCGCGAACCGCGCGCGATCAGGGTGTCGGTGGTTTCCTCCGCGTCCGGCACGGCGAAGGTCAGCGCGGCGTTGCCGCAACGCTCCAGCGCCTCGGCGGTGGCGAGCCGCGCCTCGGCCAGCACGCGCTGCCAGGCGTAGAGACAGGCATCGAAGTCGCCTACCAGCGCGAAGCTGATGCCGGCCAGGCGCGCCGGCAGCCATTCGATCCAGCGCAGCAGCGTGCTTTCCTCGAGCGCCGCGGGCACCGCGTCCAGCGCCGGCTCCGCGACTGCTGCCGCCACCGCATCGTCCACCGCACCGCCCACCGGCTCGACCACCGCCACCGCCGCCGACTCCGGCTCGGCCGGCACGCCGGTTTCGCCGCGCGATGCCTCGTGCTCGAGCACCGCGATGCGATAGGCCAGCGCGCCGGCCGGCCCCAGCACCACGAACCAGAACAGCACCGCGAACAGCCGTTCGAAATGGCGGTAATAAAGACGGCGCCGCGCCAGTTCGTGCAGCGCCTGCGGGTGCACGACGGCATCCGGCTCGGGCAACCCGCTGGCCGCTTCGGTGCTCAGCTGCCGGAACGCGGCCTGGAAATCGCCGCGGCTCCAGCGCTGCAGGTAATCGGTGAGCGCCGCGGCCAGGTTGCCGCGACCCATCGCGTACAGCAGCACCAGCACGAACAGCGCCAGCTCGGCGAGCCCGAAGAAGCGGCCGCTGGCCGCGCGCTGCAGCAGCACGACCGCGACCACCGGCACCAGGATCAGCACGGCCTGGCGCGGGAAGCCGCGCAGGCGCGCCGCGATCCAGCGCCGGTACACCGCGTACCAGCGGTCCTGCTGCAGCGGCGCGCTGCCGCGCAGCTGGAGGATCGCCAGCGCGACGAGAATTGCCAGAAACTCCACTACAACTCTCCTTCCGTGGTCACCTGTGCGGCCCGGTCGCGAGTCGCCAGGGCCGCGCGGTAATGCGCCCAGTCGAATGCCCTGCCCGGGTCGCTCTTGCGCCCCGGCGCGATGTCGCAATGCCCGACGATACGCTCAGCGCTGATCGCCGGATAGGCGCGCATCAGCGCGCCGGTCACCCGCACCAGCCGCGCATATTGCGCCTTCGTGTATGGCCGCTCGTCGGTGCCCTCGAGCTCGATGCCGACGCTGAAATCATTGCAGTTCGCCCGCCCCGCGAAGCTCGACTCGCCCGCATGCCAGGCACGAAGCCCGAAGGGCACGAACTGCGTCAGGCGCCCGCGCCGGTCGATCAGCAGATGCGCCGAAACGCGCAAGCCCGCGCAGGCGCTCGAACCACGGGTGCATCGTACAGTCCAGGCAATTGAGGAACAATTGCTCGACGAAGCCGCCCCCGAAGCGCCCCGGCGGCAGGCTGATGTTGTGGATCACGAGCAGGCTGATGTCGCCCGGCGCCGGCCGCTCGTTGGCGTTCGCCGAGGGCAAACGGCGCGCGCCGCGCAGCCAGCCGGATTCGATGGGGAGAGGCGTTCGATGGTGCAAGCTGGGGGCCCGGGTGCGAAATGACCGGGGTCATTCTACTCGTGCGGTTGGGTCACGGTCGCGGGCATGGCCCGCTCCTACATCAAATGCGGAGCGGACTCTCCTGTGGTCGCGGGCACGGCACTGCGGTGCCTTTTTGTAGGAGCGGGCCATGCCCGCGACCGCATTACCTGTGACCCGACTGTTAACCCCGCGAGATCGCGACGACAGACGGCAGCCGCTTGCCGACCACGGTCTCCGCGACCTTCAAATCGAACGTCGTCTGCAGGTTCATCCAGTATTGCGGCGATTGCCCGAACGCCCGGCCAAACAACAGAGCCAACTCTGCCGTGACGGGGCGCGAACCGCGGACAATGTGCGAAATCCGCATGGCCGACACACCGATCCGACGCGCGAATTCAGCCTGGGACATGTCCAGCTCATCGAGAATTTCTGCCAGGTACTCGCCGGGATGAATCGCCGGCAGTCCGTTTTTCACCATCACCTTCCTTGAAGCTGACGGCAGGCGTCATTGGTGGTTGCTTCAATTGGCTCCATTCGCCCAGCCGCTCACGCTGCATTGCGCGCGCGCCGCGCCTCCCAACCCTCGCAGGCAAGCGCAACGACGCGCGGAATCGGTCGGCTTCCGGTGCGGTAGTGCGCAATCATGCGCCGCGTCATGTCCAGCGCGTCCGCTGCGGCATTGAGTGAGAGGCCGTTGCGCTCCATCCACGCGTTGAACGCTTCCGGGCCCCACTCGCCGGCCTGCGTACGCGCCAGCTCGTAGAGCGTATCGGCGCCCATGTCGATTTTTCCGAACCAGGTAACCGCGTGGCCCCACTCGTCAGCTTTGGCCGTGGCAAAAGCCTCGGGATCCTTCAGCGGCGCGTAGAGCTTGAACCGGGCCACGGGACGCGACACGTCCACGCTCAGGGTTTCGCCGGTGCTCCAGTCGATCTCCAGCATCAGCGGCGCGGTCACACGGACGGCACGAATCAGGGGTGGTTTGCTCATTTCACGCATCTCCTCCCACCCATCACGGAACTTCAACGTGCACATGCGCCGGACGCGGTGGTCTCGCGGATACATCGGACGACCCGGCACTGGTCGCGGAACTCGAACCGGCACTGCGAGAACTCCTTGAGCTTGGGCATGGACCGATTATGGTGTAATGGTTACACCATATCAATGCGCAATGTTGTAGGAGCGGGCCATGCCCGCGACCGAGGGCGCACGATCAAGGCGCATTGGTCGCGGGCGTGGCCCGCTCCTACACCAGGAACGAAAATTCAGCGCCACCCCCAGCGCATGGATGCCGCCGGGCTTGGCGCCGCCCTCGCGGTCACGAATAGAGCCTTCGGCGAGGCACTCGCCCGAATGAATTCGGACCGGGTGCCCGGCCGATTGTCCGCATGAATGCGGATCTACGGGCGCCTGGGAAATTGGGTGTAAATGGGCGTATTGATGGGTGCAACTCGAAAATGGGCGTAAACGCCGACCCACACCGTCACCGCCGCCCCCACCGCCCCCCGGCCGAAGGCCCCGACGGCGCCGTGGGGCCGGTGAGTATCACCGCCTCCCCGAACTGCATCGCGGCGGCGAGGTCGTCGCGCTTCCAGTCGCCGGCCTTGGCGCCCTCGCGGTTCACGAACAGGAACTCGCCGGTCTTCTGGAACATCGTCAGCAGCCGCGCGCGCGCCGGCGGATGGCCGGGCAGGCGGAACTCGATCCAGGTGTCCGGCGCGAGCTTGTCGACCAGCTGCAGGTACTCGGGGGAGGCCGGCGGACGCACACGAACCGGGTTGGGGGGCGCCACGGGCGAATCCACCGCGCCGGCCGTGGCGCAGGTGATGACCGCCTGCTCCAGTGCGCTGACCTGCACGGCGGCAGCCGACGCATCGAGGCCGAGCCGCCGCAGCCCGTCGCGCAAACGGACCGGCCAGGTCGCCGAACCCGTCGGCATCGCCCCTCGCCACCAGGGCGACGAGCTTGCCGGTGGTTTCCACTGCGGTGCCCCAGGCGGCGCTGTCGGCGCCGTCCTGCAGGCGGATCACGAACAGCGCGTCGCTCCAGCTGCCGCGCAGGAAATCGGTGAGCGCGCGCGGCAGCGGGCGCGTTGCCCACGGCGCCCGCGACGATCTTGCCCACGGCCTCGCGCGCGGCCTCGCGTTCGCTGCGCCCCACTTCCGCCGTCAGCGTGTGCCGCTCCAGCAGGCGCGCGCGCCCCTGCTCGGTCAGCAGGTAGGCGCGCAACTCCTGCAGGCAGATCGAGAAGATGGCCAGATCGGTGCCGAAACCGCCGATGATGCGCCCGACCAGCGACTGCAGCAGGCGGAAGAACGCGTCACCGGCCGGGTCGCCCTGCGGCGCGCAGCCGATCGAGGCGGTGCCGATCTCGCGAAACAGCGCGCGCACCGGGTGCTCCACGCCGCTCAGCACCTCGGGATCCTGCAGCGCGGCACGCAGCACCGGGATCTGCAGCAGCCGCACCAGGCGCCGCACCGGCTGCACCACCTTCTGGTCGCGCAGGGCGTGGTCGAACAGCAGCCGCACCAGGCTCACGGTCTCGATGACGTCGAGCGCGAGCGCCAGGGGCTTGGTCTGCCCCATTTCCTCCAGCTCGCCGTTGATGAGCTCGAAGATCTCGAAGGGCAGGATGCCGGCCTTCGGGTTCAGGTTCGCGAGCGGCTTCTTGCGGTCGAGCAACTGCTGCTGCAGGCGCAGCAGGATCTCGTCGAGCAGGGTGCGCGGCATCGCCATGGCCTTGCCGGGTGCCGTGAGCAGCGGCGTGCGCGCATTGTCCCAGGCGATCTCGGCCTGCTGGTGCAGCGGGCTCGCTTGCGAGCGGTCGTCGTAGCGTTCGCCGGTCGGCAGGTCCGTCGGCGCCTGCGCCTCGATGCCCGCGGCGCGTGCCTGTTCCGCGGCATCGTCGTTCTCGACGGGCAGGGCCGCGAGGCACTGGGCGTAGAACGGACCCAGCTCCTCGATGATGAAGCGGGAGAACACCTTGACGAAGATGAGCCGCGACTGCGGGCTGACCTCGATATCGTTGCAGACCTGCATGAAATGCCGCGTCAGCGCCAGCGGCCCGACGGGCAGCGCGTCGATATCGACGCGGCGCTGGCCGGTCTGCGCCGAGACGTGCCGCCCCAGCGCGAGCAGCGCTTCGCGATGGTCGATGCGCGCGCGGCTCGCCACGTTCTCGACCATCAGGCTCTCTTCGAGCCGCTGCTCCTGCATCAGGCCGAGCGCGCCGGCCTGCAGCGAGAGCGGCGCGGGTTCGGTCGGCTTGGGAGGGGCGGCAGGCGGCGGCGCGGGGTTGGCGCCGAAATCATCGAGGCCGCCCATCACGGCGACGGCGTATTTTTCCTCGAGCGCGCGGCGCTTCAGGCGCAGCTCGCGCATGGCCTCGTAGATATTGGCCTGCTCGCCCTTGCTCGGGGCCTTGCCCGCCAGGCCAAGCAGGTACTGCTCGGCATTGGCCAGCATGTAGTTCAGGAGATATTGCACGCCCTTGCGGGACTGCTCCCGCAACGCCGTCAGTGGCCCCTCGGGCACGTCGCTCATCGGCGCTTTCCGGTCCTCTTCTGCCCACAAGGAGTCGACGCCGCGGTCCTGCCGCCGCCGTCGCGCCGCTTCCAGGCTGGCCAGTTGTTGTGTCGAGAACCGAGTATACATGGTGAGTTCAGCTTAGCCCTGCGCCCTGGGCGATACCGGACTGGCGTCACAAAACGCGCAACAGCCGCGGCGCGGGCCGGCACCCGCATTACGCGCTAGAATTACGCGTCAATCCCGAGCGAACACCGCATGAACCGCAACCTGCTGCAACCCGACGTGATCGCCGCCAACGTGCGCGCCGCGCTGGCCGAGGACGTGGGCACCGGGGATCTGAGCGCGCAGCTGGTGCCGGCGGCGCAGACGGCGCGGGCCCGCGTGATCACCCGCGAGCGCGCCATCGTGTGCGGGCAGGCGTGGGTGAACGAGGTGTTCCGCCAGCTCGACCCCGAGGTGGTGGTGACGTGGCACTGCGCCGACGGCGAGACGGTCGAGGCCAACCAGACGCTGTTCGAACTGGCCGGCCGCGCGCGCTCCCTGCTGACCGGGGAACGCTCGGCGCTGAATTTCCTGCAGCTGCTCTCGGGCACCGCGACCCGCTGCCGCCACTTCGCGGACCTGATCGAGGGGCTGCCGGCCAGGCTGCTGGATACCCGCAAGACCATCCCCGGCCTGCGCATCGCGCAGAAATACGCCGTGAGCTGCGGCGGCTGCCACAACCACCGCATCGGCCTCTACGACGCCTTCCTGATCAAGGAAAACCACATCGCCGCCTGCGGCTCGATCACCGCCGCCATCCGCACCGCGCGCGAGCAGGCGCCCGGCAAGCCGGTGGAAGTCGAGGTGGAGAACATGACGCAGCTGGCCGAGGCCCTGGAAGCCCGGGCCGACTCGGTGATGCTGGACAACTTCGACCTGCAGCAGATGCGCGAGGCGGTGGCCTTCACGGCCGGTCGCACGGTGCTGGAAGCGAGCGGCGGTGTGAACGAGAGCACACTGCGCGCCATCGCCGAGACCGGCGTGGACTATATTTCGATCGGCACCCTGACCAAGGACTGCAAGGCCATCGATCTCTCGATGCGCATGCTGTGATCCCGTGGTCCGGCTTCAGCCGGACGATCGCTCATTGACCCCATGCACATTGCCATCCTTACCCTAAACTTCCACCTGGAAGGCTGCGCCTCCCTGAAGGAAAAGCGCCAGCGCCTGAGCGGCCTGCGCGACCGCTTCGGCCGCCTGCCCAACGTGGCCGTGTGCGAGAGCGGCGAGCCGGACGCGCTGCAGCGTGCCGAATGGAGCTTCGTGGTCGTGGCCGGCACGCGGGCGATCGCCGACAAGCAGGTCGCCGAGATCGAGACCTTCGTGGCCGAATCGCTGGATGCCCGGGTCAGCGGGCGGGAACTGGAGTATCTATGACGGGAGAGAAGGAAGATGGTGCCGGAGATAGGAGTCGAACCTACGACCTTCGCATTACGAATGCGCTGCTCTACCAACTGAGCTACACCGGCGTGAGGGCGCGCATTATAGAGGCGATGAATTTGGGCGATCAAGGGGCAGCGGGAATACGCCCGCAGATCGAGGCTGCGGACAGCGGCGCGCGTCCCTTGCGCGTGCTGGTCATCAGCCGCAACTTGCCGCCACTGACCGGAGGCATGGAGCGACTCGTCGCCAATGCCGTGACCGAACTCGCCCGGCAACACCACGTCACGGTCATCGGGCCTGCCGGCTGCGCCCAGTCGCTCCCCGCCGAAGTCAAAGCCCGCGAGACCCTTGGCCAAGGTGCCCTTGCCTACTTGACTTCCGCCCTACCCCAGGCCCTAGCTGCAGCGCTACGCGAACGCCCTGACGTGATCCTCGCGGGCAGCGGCCTGACGGCACCGATCGCCCGCATTGTTTCGATGCTGGTACGCGCGCCTTACGCAGTCCTCATCCATGGCCTGGACGTAATCGTGCCAAACAGGCTCTACCAGACCGTGTTCGTGCCCTGCTTGCGTGCAGCCGACGCGCTCATCGCCAACAGCGAGCACACCGCTGAACTGGCGCGCACGGCTGGCATCAGAGCAGATGCGATCACCGTGCTACACCCCGGCGTGGAGTTCCCCGCTCCCGAGGCACGCGGATTTCGCGAAAAATTCGGCATCGGCCCGGAGCAACCCTTGCTGTTGAGCGTTGGCCGCATCGTGCGGCGCAAGGGTTTACCGGCGTTCATCGCGCAGTCACTGCCCGCGCTGCGGGAACGATTTCCCGACCTCGTACTCGCGATCATCGGCGAGGAGCCGGCAGCGGCACTGCACAACCCGGGCGCAGAAATGCCTGCAATTCGGGATGCGATTGCACGACACGGCCTCGAAGACAGCGTAAGGCTCTGTGGCCGCGTCACTGATGAACTGCTTCACGCCGCCTACACAGAAGCCGACGCCCTGGTGTTTCCGGTGCTCGAACTGCCGGGCGACGTGGAAGGATTCGGTATGGTGGCGGTCGAGGCGGCAGCACACGGACTTCCCACCTTTGGATTCCGTTCGGGCGGCGTGCCGGATGCCGTGCGCGACGGAAGCACCGGCGAACTGGTGACGGCCGGCGATTACCCAGCATTGGTTGACCGTCTGGCACGCATCACCTGGTCACGCGCGAGGCCCACTCATACCGTGATGCGTGCCTTGCGCACGCGGAGACGCATGGGTGGACGCATTATGGCCGACGCTTGTCGGCGATTCTCGGCGCGGTCATCGCACGCCGTACCGACCGTCAGTCTCCCGGACTACCAATATGGCTATTCGTCCGCTGCACCCGGAGGTCAATGACCCCGTGTCGCGAGAGCGCAAGGCGGCGACCGCGCATTGCCGTGATCGAACATCACCTCGGCCACAGCCTGCGTGGCCTTCGCGTGGCCGACGTGGGCGGATCCGGCGGTGTGATGGCGGCACGGTTTGCGCGGAGGGAGCTATCGTGACAGTCATCGACATCGACGAACCCGCCATCGTCGCAGCGCGCATACGCTTCTAGTGACACCAATCCTCGACTTCCGCGTCGGCGATGCGATGGCGCTGGATATTCCCGACGCCAGCATCGACGTCGTGCTGTGCTGCCACGTCTACGAGCACGTGCCAGATGCCGCACGCATGATGAGCGAGATCCACCGAGTGCTGCGACCCGGAGGCGTCTGCTATTTCTCGGCAGGCAACCGGTTCACGTGGAATGAGCCACACTACGGGCTGCCGCTGTTGTCAGTGATCCCACCGACGATCGCGCATCACTATCTACGCATTACGGGACGAGGCGACTTTTACCATGAGCGACGACTTGAGCTACGGAGGGCTGCGCCGCCTAGTCAGCGAATTGGAGCTACACGATTACACGCGCTTAATTGTGGAGAACCCAGGCCGGTTCGGTGCGACCTATATGATCCGCCCGGGATCGGCGACGCAATTAATCGCGCACGGCGTTGCCAGCTTCGTGCCGCAGTTATTCCCCAGCTTCATTTGGGTTCTGCAGCGCCCAGCGGATTCGGCGACGAATGAATCGGACGCTCCTCGCCAAATCGTAACTGCGCAGACAATGAGAAAATATGTGCACCAGCGAAAGCCGCCACGGTTGAACATGAGCCGGGCCCTAGTCAAAAACATCACTTCCTACTCCGTGTTGCAAGCACTGCAGTACGTTGCACCTTTACTGACTCTCCCAGTTTTGACGCGATCGCTTGGCACGACCGCTTGAACATACTGCGTAGCTCTAACAGGCCACCATGCTGACACAACTCGTCGTTGATTTCGGCATTACCCAAACATCGACCCAGCAAATTGCCGCCGCCTCACCTGAAAAAATACAGTTAAAGTCCATATTTTCAGGGAGATCATCGCATGCAAGCTAATAACCGGCGTTCTCCCCGCTCGCAGCCGCGGTCATAGTTAGCAACTGCACCTAAAACAATTTCAACCGCCATTCTGGTTGCAATGTCGCTGGCCGCACTCGCGCAGATTCTGTTGCCAACGTGGCTACTGGGAAAAGAGACTCAGGACTTCTCTCATCTAGCGATGGCAACCGGCGTCGCACGCGGAATGCAGGTGATTATGGCAATTACACTAATCCGCACCCCGGAAGATTTACTACTGGCGGTGGCCATTGAAACCGCCGTGCCTCTGCTGGCAGCGCTTTTGCTAATACCAAAACTGCGCACATACTGGAAACCAGTATCGGCCATAACTTGGTCGCAAGTGATTTCTCGTCTTCAACATGCGCGATACATCTTCATTTCCAATATCGCAGTTAGCCTATACACCGCTGGGGCAACAATGATTCTCGCTCTATTTACAAGCCAGGACAAAGTCGGCGCATATGCGCTCGCAGATCGAGCGATCACGGCCACCAAAGCAATCCTGCGTCCGCTTTCTGCTGCCTACTTCCCACATATGGCAAGACTCGCGTCTTCAGATCGCGACTTATTCTGGATCGAACAGCGACGCAGCCTCCCCATTTTCGTTGCTATCGGTATCATTTCCAGCACGATGATTTGGTTTAGCGCCGACATCTTGATCACAATTTTCGCCGGGCCAGGCTTCGAAAACGCCGTGAGCTTGCTAAGAATCATGACGCCCATACCGTTCCTGGTTTCCCTAAGCAACTTCTTCGGAATACAAACACTGCTCGCACTAGGCTACATCCGCACATTTGGGAGCATTCTCACTGCTTGCATCAGCCACTTTACTGTCGCCCTCGTTCTGTCCGCGAAACACGAGGCCATAGGCATGGCCATCGCGGTTGTACTTACAGAAATCTCGGTAACTTTGGCGATGTATCTAATGCTTCGCCGTGGCACTTTAAGCAGGACGCGCTTCGCATGGCTGAATTCTTGGTGGTCGGCGCAGGATTTGCCGGCGCAGTGACTGCGCGCGAGCTCGCGGAAGCTGGATTCCACGTGTTAGTCATCGACAAAAGGCGGCATATCGGCGGGAATGCATATGACGAACTGACTCGCTGGCGTTCTTGTTCATCGCTACGGCCCCCACATCTTCCAGCAAACGCGCAAAGGATATTCGATTACTTATCCCGATTTACACGATGGCACGCTACCAACATCGCGTTCTAGCGTCGATCAACGGGAATCTGCTTCCATTTTCCGATCAACCGCGTGACAATCAATCGGCTATACGGCCTGGAACTGGACGAGGAGGGAGCTCGCGCGTTTCTCAATAAGTCAGAGAATGCAGAGCGCAGATCTTATCCAGCGAGGACCTGATGCTTGATTCTATGAGCAAACCTCTACGAAACTTTCTACCTCAACTACACGCGCAAGCAGTGGGGAATGGAGCCGTCGGAGCTTCAAAGCTGCCGTAGCAGCACGCATACCAATCCGCTGCAATGATGACGACAGATATTTCACCGACAGCTATCAGGCAATCTAGCCGACGGGTATACCGCTCTATTCCGCAACATGCTGGATCACCCGAACATTCGTGTCGAACTAGAAACCGATTACTTGAGCATCAAGGCTACTCGGCAGAGTATACATACAGTATATACCGGACCAATCGATCAATTTTTCGGGCATTGCTTTCGGCCCGCTGCCCTATCGTTCGCTGCGCTTTGAACATGTTCATCTGAGCGACCGCCCAGCAATTCCAACCGGTTGCGACCGTGAACTATCCGAACGATAACGATTCAGCTCGAATAACTGAGTTCAAGTACCTGACCGGACAAAGGCATCAGGGAACATCGATTGTGTACGAATACCCCACGGATCTGGTGAGCCGTACTACCCCATACCGCAAGAACAGAGCGAACATTTGTTCAAGAAATATGAAGCATTAGCATCACGCGAACGCAACGTAACTTTCGTAGGACGACTTGCTCAATACCGCTATTACAATATGGATCAAGTGGTAGCAGCGTCACTGAAGGCAGCGCAAAGACTTACGAGCCAAGCTTCTTTAAGCAACACACTTTCCATTCGTTCTGACGCTAACGTCCACGAAAAGTTCTGAGCCATTAATACTCCCGCGTCTCCAAGTGTCTTGCGCAGTTGCGGGTCACCGATTAACGATAGGATCGCAGCGGAAATCGCCTGAGGGTCCTGCGGGGGAACCACAAATGCGGTCTCCAAGTGTCGAGCGTATTCTTCGGTTCCCGGGCCTGGTGGTAATAACCGGCAGCCCGCACGCCATTCCCTCAAGCGGGAACAGCGGAAAACTTTCGTACCACGACGCGCTCAGCAGGTATCTGCGTCGCGATAAGCTGACGCGAGAGCAGCCTGACCCAGAAAGCCGAGAGCTTTGAATGGGGCCACGGAGTTATCCGGAGGCAATTCGCATGCTCCAAATACCCACCATTCGATGGCGACCGGCGAAGCCCGGCGCGCCATCGCAACGCCTTCTGCCATGTCCTTAAAACCCTTCCACTGCACACCTCTTCCGCCATAACTGATTATGACTATTGCTTCGTCGAGTTGCATGCCGCTCGCCCCCTTCGAGGCTGAAACAAACTGAGGTCTATTGCATTACCTGAAACCTCAACGTCATTTCGTCCGACTTTCCGCTCGATTGTCTCCGCAAGCCGCGGGATCAATTCCCACCAATTTCAGTGGAAGGTTGTAACTTGCACAAGCGGCCTCGCGTGCATATTTAGGATCGTCATATTCATTGGCAAAATAAAGTTCGAAATGCTGGCAGAAATAGAATCTTAGGCCAGAGCCGTGCAACGCAACCGCGAGCGCCGTTTTTCAAATGAAGTCGCGACGGTGACATCTGACTCCGGCAGCACCACTGCAGCCCGATCGCAAGAGCGCCGAATGCCGGATTGCAAAAGGGAAAATCCGCCGCTCAATTGAAAGGCAGGTGGCAACAAGTTCCTGCAGAGTCACCAAAAGCATATCCGATTTTCTTTTCTCCTGTTTCACGCGACCAATGATACGAGACAATCTTCTGCGGATCACGGCCATACGCCCCGAAGATAGAAGCCAGCTTCGCATCCTTGATACCAATCGGGGGCGTCCGATGGCTGGAGCGTTACAACCGTCACCTCATGCCCCTTCAGAGCGAGATAGTGGGCGTGCTGAAGCACGCACAGGATGCCTCCGGTGAAAGCTGGTTTCCTGATGCGCGTGACAACAAAGCAAATCTTAGCCATTTCGTCGCTGTAGGCCCCCTCACCCATGAAGCAATGAGTGCCGGCCATTACCATATCCATCTGCCGACAGTAACAGCGCGAAATGGGCTTCGCCAGATAAAGCAGGCTCTTGCTACGACGCCCTCGACCTCTTCACCAAATGACTCAAGAAGCGCCACTTCTTCCGCCGGCGCGACATTCCAATCAGCCGGGCCAACTCAGTCGCCTGCTTCTTACAACTCAGGTATTTCTTTTTATCAGCCAATTCGTGAAGCCACACCATAAGAGCGCGTCGCCCGACAAACATTCCAAGCGCGTTTCCTGAGTGCTGCCGATAGCAGACACGGGTCTCATCGATCATATATGACCTGCCCGCCCACCCACAGCACAAGCGACACGATCCACCAATCATGCATTACAGCGTACTTCGGCCGCCCAACTTGACGGACCAGATCGACGACCGCTCGATTGAATCCATGGTATTTCCGATCGCTACGTTCTGTATCGAGACATAACAATAGACACTGGATTTGAGCCGTGCCGCACGACCAATCTTCGATCCATCCTGCGCAATGAGTTCTACTGCACCGCAGTAGAGTGCCACAACATTGCTGCAACATTGCGACCGCCGCCGACAGCTTTCCGAGTCCCATATGTCATCTTGGTCTGCAAAACTGTAAAACTCACTGTCATCATCAATCGAATTCAGTAGTTTCAAATATGATTCTGGCACACCAACATTGGCGCCAGAACAAATTCAAGCATTGCAATGAGCGCGCCCATACTCCTCTAGAATGTGGGGCGTTTCATCCGTAGAGCCGTCATCGCGCACCATAAGCCTCAGTCGTACGTCTCTCTGTCCGAAAATCGTATCCATTTGCTGCCGCAGATACTCAGCTCCATTATAAGTCGATAGCAAGACTGTCACGGAGGCCACGGGCATGTATTGTGGCGCCTCACCGCGTATCCGATATTTGAGCGGCAGGGGGCTTGCGGAATCCCTCTTTCAATCCTCGATACATCTCGCGACGCTGAGCCGATCCGTTTTCTCCCGAACAACCGAAGGCTACGATGTCACCAAAAGCTTGATAATGTTCCAGCACTTCCACGATAGCGGAACGTACCCACGCCGCTGCAAAAATATACTATTTCTGAAGACGTAATAATGACGTGCAGGCGATCTCTGGGGCCACACATGTGACCCCAAAAAACCAAAACATCCTCGCATCATCTCCCATACGATGCGGCATCCGTATCCACGGGCACCCGTAAAAGCTATATCCAGACGCCTTCACACAGAAAGCACCATTCCGTCTCCACATGGTCAATGAAGAAACCCTCATCGAATAGCCCGACTTTCCGCAGCGCTTCACAGGAAATCAGCGACCCGGAACTATTTAGCGTATCCACTTCTAGCGAGCCGTTCCCTGCCGTCATGCAGCCGTCGACGTATCCAGGGGCCTTTGCGCACATGGAATGCAATAGGGGACTTGACTCGAGGGTCGAAAAGCAGGGGTCCTACTGCCGCAACCAAGGAATTCGCTGACTGCCGATCGTATGCATCCTCCAGTTCAGCAATCATTCCTTGCGACACGCTACTGTCGTGATCCAGTGTGAGGATGAAGTCGAGATCAGCCGCAAACTCTAGCGCCGCCCGAATTCCGCAATTCTGTGCAGCCGCTATGCCCCGGTTGCTACCAAGAAGCAGCACTACGATACCTTCGTCTTCCTGCGCGATCGCCTTGATCTGGCTTGCGGAGCTCGCATGCGAACCATTGTCGATCAGCCACATCCGGCACTGCGTTGCAAGCCCCTTAACAAGTGCGTGTAGTAGCACGAAGTCGGGATTGAATGTGACCACTACTGCCGCAGTTCTGACGCTTTTCATGTGGCACGAAGTCCGAATGCAACATCCGCCTTAGCACTTATGGCGTGGACCAAGCTCACGCTCGTCTCGAGTTGTTATCAGTTTTCATCTGATGTCATCGTGCTTGTAAAGCATAGTGGTCATCTGCTCGGACACAAGCCCGATCAGAAGCGTCGTCATTGCACTGGTGAGCAGCAGCGCGCTCATATTGGTGAAGCGTGCAGATTCGAAGAATGTGTAGACATAGTAGCCAGCGCCCAGCATGAATTGCAAGAGCGCGACCGGGAAGAACAGCTTCAGCGGCGAATAGAGCGTGCAGACGCGGAAGATGATCAGCAGGAACTTGCACCATCGCGCGTAATCCTGAGGTGCGACTTGCCGCTGCGCCTCGCAGCACGAATCGGTATGTATTCGACCGAGTAGCCCGAACGGAAAAAGGCCATCGTGCTGGTGGTCGGATACGAGAAGCCGTTCGGCAACATGAACAGGAACTCCCGGAACTTGCGCGCATCGACGGCGCGGAAGCCCGAGGTCAGGTCCAGAATCCTGTGCCCCGTGATCCAGGTCGCCAGCAGGTTGTAGAACCAGTTGGCAGTGTGGCGGAAAATGCTCGCCTGCGACGCAGCTCCCGCGCCCCGATCGCCATGTCGACGCCTGCATCAATGCGCTCCAGCAGTCGCGCGATGTCGTCAGGCATGTGCTGCCCGTCGCCGTCCATGAACACGATCGTCCGCCCTGTTGCCGCGCGCGCACCGGTCTTGATGGCGGCTCCGTTCCCTTTCGCGTAGGGATGAGCGATCACCCGAGCGCCCGCGGCAACAGCCAGCGCTGCAGTCTCGTCGGTGGACGCATCGTTCACCACGATGATTCCTGCATCCGGATGCAACTCGACGATGCGGCGCACGAGATCTCCTATCGACGCAGACTCGTTGCGCTGGTATGACGATCGACAATTGCGGTTGAGTCACGGCTATTCCAATCGATGGTTGAGTAACTTGGACGCATATTCTGTAATGACTATGTAGCCAGCCCGCAGCCCTCTGATGCCACCAAAACGGGTCCGATTGCCATACACATCACAGTGGCGTTCACGGGACTGGGCGCGCGAGACGCTCGCGGCGAATGATCTCGCGCATTTCCTGCACCGTATCCAGCCAGCGCTTGCGGACGAATGGCCGTTGAGGCTGGAATGGTGCGAGCTCGTCGAGCTTGCGGTCAGCCTGATCATATAGTTGCGCTGAGGCTAATATGCTCGCCATAGCGATCCCCGTACTAAGTGTAGGCCGCAGCCGGAAAGCTTCCTCCAAGTGGTGCATCGTCGCATCCAGATCCTGGTCCGAATCGTCAGCCGTGCGTAGGGATCTTTCATGCGTTGAGCGGCGTCCGATTTCGTCGCGGATACGGGAGCTTTCGTTCTCGATCACGGCGTCAAGCATGGCCTTTGCGTCGTCTAGCGTCAGACCCGCGCATGCGTTGCCGTGCGCCATATCGACGAGTTTGTCGAGCAGGTCGGTCACAGTCGGATTGAAATACTCCGTGCGCAGGCGCCGTCATCGGCGATCCGCGAGGCCTCGGCCGCGGCCGCCGCATCCCGGAAACTGCACGCTGCGGCGAGCCGATCATCGCGTACTCCGCCCGCTCCCGCAACGAGGGTCCGCACGTTGTCGATAGTAGCCAAGTACTCGTCGATGCGCTTCTTCTTCGTAAAGCACGACCAGATAGAACTGCAGCGCGCGCAACGAATCCGGATGGCGTTTGTACCAGCTCGCAGCTGCCACGGGCCGTTCGCCCAGAGCAACGCCGTTTCGCGCAACACGAACAGCGAACTGCCAGACTCAGCACCACTGCGGACCCGCGCCAGTTCCACCAACGCAGGGATGAAACAATCAACCGATGAGCGCGAACACGACTCGGCCCGACGGCCGGTAGATAATTGCGATGTTCGAAGTACAGCTCGAGCGGCACCACAGTCGATTCGGTAAGATGCCCCCAGAAAAACCATGCAACCGCAAACGTGAAAAGGCGTAGCGGCCCGCGCCGCCACACCCACGCGAGAGACGCTGTCAGCGCCAATGCCACACCGCGAGCAGCGTGCCGGCCGGGCTCGGCCAGGCCCGTGGAAATCGGGAAATCGTCGTGATACGGACCGAGCTCCGATCTACCGGCCACAGCAGCAGCTTTCAGTACTGCAGCAGAATGCGGCTCTCGGTCAGCAGCCGTTCCCCGAATGTGAAGGCGCGCGAGCGATGTCCGTCAATGAAATCGGGCACATTCAGCGCAAGGTACACCAGCAACGCAGCCGTGGGCAGCCACAGCAGCCCGATTCGCCACCAGCGATACCATTGCTCGTGCCGGCCGGGCAGGCCCACCGTGTCCGACGTGCGGCTCTGCGCCAGCAGCACTCGGTCCAGGATAAGCAGCAAGCCCGGCAGCAAGGCGCCATTTTCCTTGCACAACGTGGCCAGCAGCGTGCCAATGCCGGCGCTCAACGTCATCAGGATCAAGGCGGTACGCGGCTGTCTCCCAAGCCGCTGCCACGCCGCCAACGTAGCCTAGGCAGCCAAGCAGGCAGAACAGCGTGCTCAGCGAGGTCATACGCTGGATGATCATCGCTGAGGTCGAGAACAGCAGCGGACTTGCGCCCCACCACACGCCCGCCGCGACGGCAAAAGCCTGTGGCGAGCTGATCCGCCACGGCAGAGTGCGGCGCAAGGCGGAGCGCCAGCCAACTAAGCAGCAGCACGTTCACCAGGTGAATCAGCGCGTTTTCGTAAAGGAAATCCTGCGGCGCAGTCGGCCATGACGCCGCGCGGGGCAGGAAACGTCAACAGTGAAAGCGGCCGGCCGAGCGGCCCTGATACACCGCCGAAGACGAACTCCAGCGCCCTGTCACGGTCCGAGACTCGCTGCCAGACCGGCCAGATTCCACTCATCATCGAAGGAGGAACCAAAACCAAACGCGGCCGAGTAGATGTGGTATAGAAGGAAAGGCGCAGCCAACAGCACAGCGGCAGCCACGCACATCGGAAGCATCGACCCAAAAAGAAGGCGCCCCCCGTCGCCGGGGGGCGCCTTCCGACTAGGCAGCAAACCAATAACTTACTTGCAGCTGCCCGGCAGATATTTCGACGCGATTGTCGTGCCCGTGACGACCCGGTTGCAGGTCCACGTGACTACATTATTGGCGTCCTGCAACCGTCATCGCAAGGTCGCCGACGACGGCAGGATCGGTGCCAGATGCCGCAACCGTCAGCGTGATGCGGTTGTTGGTGGAATCCCACGCTACGGCGCGCACCTTGCCGGCCGGGCCAGTATTGAACAGTGCTCGTGCTGTTCGTGGTCGGCAGAGACCCTTGGCCGCGAAATACTCCGTCACCGCGGTCTTGGCTTCCGAGCCGCGCGCCATCACTTCGCGACATCTTCGCCCGCACCGTGTAGTCCTGATACGCCGGCAGCGCCACTGCCGCCAGGATGCCCACGATCGCGATCACGATCATCAATTCAATGAGGGTAAAACCCTTTTGTACCTGCTTCATGTGTCTGCTCCTTGGATTTGCAGAAAGTTTGGTCAGCGCCGAGTTGAATATAGAACCGATTCCGGTTCACGCAAGGAACAGTTCAAGTCGTGTGCCAAAAGCGGTTCCTGCAGACGTTATGCTTTTGGATCAATCAGTTACGTTCGCGATGCGCGTCGGCGCGGATTGCGACACAGCGCAAAAGGGCGTGTTTGGGGAGGATTCGCTGCCAAATCGGGTTGGGGTGTGACGAATTTTGTCACGGTGGGTGGGGTGGATTTCTTGAGGGAGCCCGTGCGATCGGTATGCGCACCGGTCGCGGGCGTGGCCCGCTCCTACACCAGACCGGAAATCATGCGTGGATCACACATATAAGAGAGGCGGTGGCGACGGCCGGGCGGGCGCCGGTTCAGTTGCTATACTTTTCGCCGGCATTCCCGAACAAGAGATATATAGAGGCACATGAACGTCAACACCTCGCCCCCGTTGACCGGACTCGCCAGGCGCTTGGTGCACGACGGCATCCTGGACGAGCAGGTCGCGCGCACCGCGCTGCAGGAGTCGCGGCAGCAGAAGTCGCAGTTTGTCGCTCACATCGTGGAGCGCGATCTGGCTGACAGCCTGCGGGTCGCCGAGGCCGCCTCCGACGAGTTCGGCACGCCGCTGCTGGATCTCGCGGCGTTCAACATGGACGCCGCCCCGAAGAACCTGGTCGACGCCAGGCTGGTCGAGAAGCACCACACGCATCCCGCTGTTCCGGCGCGGCAACCGCCTGTACCTGGCCGTTTCCGACCCCACCAACCTGCACGCGCTGGACGAGATCAAGTTCCATACCGGCATCAGCACCGAGGCCATCCTGGTCGACGAGGCCGCGCTTTCGCGGGTGCTGGTGAAGTTCCTGAAGGCGGCCGAAGACGCCTCCGGAGGCGCCTTCGGCAGCCTGGAGGGGATCGGCCTCGAGGACCTCAATATCGAGGGCGAAGGCGGGACCCAGACCGACGAGGACGGCGAGGTCAAGAACGAGGCCGACGAGACGCCGATCGTGCGCTTCGTGCACAAGGTGATGCTGGACGCGATCCGCGGCGGCGCCTCGGACATCCACTTCGAGCCCTACGAGAAGACCTACCGCATCCGCTACCGCACCGACGGCATCCTGCACGAGGTCTCCCGGCCGCCGGTGGCGCTGGCGCCCGCGGCTCGCGGCGCGCCTCAAGGTGATGTCGCAGATGGACATCTCCGAGCGCCGGGTGCCGCAGGACGGGCGCATCAAGATGCGGCTGACCAAGACCCACGCCATCGACTTTCGCGTCAACACGCTGCCCACCATCTTCGGCGAAAAGGTGGTGCTGCGTATCCTCGACCCGGCGAGCGCGCAACTCGGCATCGAGGCGCTGGGCTTCGAGCCGTACCAGCGCGAGCTGTACATGAAGTACCTGTTCCAGCCGCAGGGCATGATGCTGTTCACCGGCCCCACCGGCAGCGGCAAGACGGTGTCGATGTACACCGGCCTCGGCATCCTGAACACCGACGAGCGCAACATCTCCACCGCCGAAGACCCGGTGGAGATCAACATGTCGGGCATCAACCAGGTGCACGTGAACCCCAGGGTGGGGCTCACCTTCGCCGAGGCGCTGCGCTCCTTCCTGCGCCAGGACCCCGACATCATCATGGTCGGCGAGATCCGTGACCTGCCTACCGCCGAAATCGCGGTGAAGGCGGCGCAGACCGGCCACATGGTGATGTCCACGCTGCACACCAACAGCGCCTGCGAGACCATCACGCGCCTGCTGAACATGGGCGTGGCGCCGTTCAACGTGGCCACCTCGGTGAACCTGATCATCGCGCAGCGCCTGGGGCGCCGGCTCTGCCCGCATTGCGCCAAGGACGTGCGCCTGCCCGAGGAGGTGCTGCTGGACGAAGGCTTCCTGCCCTCGGAGCTGCCCACGCTGACGCTGAAAGGCCCGGTGGGCTGCAACAAGTGCTTCAACGGCTACAAGGGCCGTGTCGGGATTTATGAAACAGTTCCCGTCACGAAGGAGCTCTCGGAAATTATCATGGCCGGGGGCAACGCCATCGAGCTCGACGCCATGGCGCGCAAGCAGGGCTTCGACACCCTGCGGCGCTCGGCCCTGGTCAAGGCCGCAAGGGGCCTGACCAGCCTGGAAGAAGTCAACCGCGTAACCAAGGATTGAACATGGCACAAGCACAGGCAGTACGCGCGGCACCGGCGGCCAAGACCGAGACCTACAAGTACCAGGGCAAGGACCGGCGCGGCAACACCGTGCAGGGCGAGGTGCAGAGCGAGAGCCTGGCGCTCGCCAAGGCCCAGCTGCGCAAGCAGGGCGTCGTGACGCAGACGGTGCGCAAGAAGCCGAAGCCGCTGTTCGGCGAGCGCAAGAAGGCGATCACGCCCGCCGACATCGCGATCTTCTCGCGCCAGCTGGCCACGATGATGAAGGCCGGCGTGCCGCTGGTGCAGTCTTTCGACATCGTGGCCGACGGGCAGGAAAACGTGGCCTTCCGCGAGCTGGTGGTGGCCATCAAGAACGACGTATCCAGCGGCAACAGCCTGGCGTCGGCGCTCGCGAAGCACCCGCGCCATTTCGACGACCTGTTCTGCAACCTGGTGCACGCCGGCGAGCAGTCGGGCAAGCTCGACTCCATGCTGGACCGCGTGGCCACCTACAAGGAAAAGACCGAGGCGCTGAAAGCCAAGATCAAGAAGGCGCTGACCTACCCGATCGCGGTGATCCTGGTCGCGATCATCGTGACCACCATCCTGCTGATCTGGGTGGTGCCGCAGTTCGCCGAGACCTTCAGCAGCTTCGGCGCCGACCTGCCGGCGTTCACGCTGATGGTGCTGAAGATGTCGCAATTCGCCCAGGCGTACTGGTGGCTGATCCTGGGCGTCGTCGCCGGCGGCGGCTTCGCGTTCAAGGAGGCGCGCTTTCGCAACCAGAAGTTCTCGGACTGGGTCGACGGGGTGATGCTGAAGCTGCCGATCATCGGCCCGATCCTGAAGGAAGCCGTGGTCGCGCGCTTCGCGCGCACGCTGTGCACCACCTTCGCCGCCGGCGTGCCGCTGGTGGAAGCGCTGGAGTCGGTGGCCGGCGCCGCGGGCAACGCGGTCTACGCGAAGGCGATCCGCCAGATCCGCGACGACGTGACCGTGGGCACGCAGCTGAACCAGGCGATCCGCACCACCGGCATGTTCCCGATGATGCTGCTGCACATGGTGGCCATCGGCGAGGAATCCGGCGCACTGGATTCGATGCTGGACAAGGTGGCCGAGCCACTTCGAGGTCTCGGTCGACAACAAGGTCGATGGCCTGACCGCGCTGCTGGAGCCGCTGATCATGTCGGTGCTGGGCGTGCTGGTGGGCGGCCTGATGGTGGCGATGTACCTGCCGATCTTTATGCTTGGGTCGGTGATGTAACGTGGGTGTCGGCTTCAGCCGAATCATGATCGGCGTAGGTCGGCTTCAGCCGAACATTGCATGCTCGCCATACATGGTGCCGGCATGAATGCCGCGACGCTACGCCGGAATGGTGTCCGGCTGAAGCCGGACCCACGTGAGACTTTTGATGCTGTTCAATGATGCCGCCAACCTGGCGCAGGACCACCTCGCACTGTTCGTTACCGGCGTCGTGGTCTTCGCGCTGCTCATCGGCAGCTTCCTGAACGTCGTGATCCTGCGCCTGCCGGTGATGATGGAGCGCGCGTGGCGCCGCGAGGCGCAGCAGATGCTCGAATCCGACGTGACCTTCGCCCCGGATACCGGCGGCGAACCAATCAGCCTCGCCCACCCGCCCTCGACCTGCCCCAAGTGCGGTCACCGCATCCGCGCGTGGGAGAACGTGCCGGTGCTGAGCTACGTGTTCCTGCGCGGACGCTGCGGACAGTGTCGCGCGCCGATCTCGATGCGCTACCCGCTGGTCGAAATCGCCACGGCGGTGCTGTCGGTGGTGGTCGCACTGCAGTTCGGCGCCAGCTGGCTGACGCTCGCGGCGCTGCTGCTCACCTGGGCGCTGATCGCGCTGACGATGATCGACATCGATCACCAGTTGCTGCCCGACAGCATCACGCTGCCGCTGCTGTGGCTCGGGCTGGTCATCAACTCGCAGGGTTTGCTGGTGCCGCTGGACGACGCGCTGTGGGGCGCGGTGTTCGGCTACCTCTCGCTGTGGTCGGTGTACTGGGCATTCAAGCTGCTGACCGGCAAGGAAGGCATGGGCTACGGCGACTTCAAGCTGCTTGCGGCGCTGGGCGCCTGGCTCGGCTGGCAGGCGTTGCCGATGGTCATCATCCTTTCGTCGCTGGTCGGCGCCGTGATCGGCATCGCGATGATCCTGCTGCTCGGGCGCGACAAGAACGTGCCCATCCCCTTCGGCCCCTATCTCGCGATCGCCGGCTGGATCGTGCTGCTCTGGGGCGAGTACGATCTCCAGCAATCTTCCCCTGTAGGTCCGCATTCATGCGGACATTGTCCGGTTGAAACCGGACCTACAGATGATTCGTCCCCCCCGTAGGTCCGCATTCATGCGGACATTGTCCGGTTGAAACCGGACCTACGGATGATTCGTCCGGCTGAAGCCGGACCCACAGGGGGAGATTGGGTACACTACCGCGCGTTCCAATTCGTTCAGCATCGCGGCACACCATGACGTCCGGCACCAAACTGATCATCGGCCTCACCGGAGGCATCGGCAGCGGCAAGAGTGCCGTGTCGGCGTGTTTCGAGAAGCTCGGCATCGCGGTCATCGACGCCGATGTCGCGGCCCGCGTGGTGGTGGAACCGGGAACGCCGGGGCTGGCGCAGATCGCGGAGCATTTCGGCCCGGGCGTCATCGATGCGAACGGGGCGCTGGATCGCGCGGCGCTGCGCCGGATCGTGTTCGAGGACGCGGCCGAGCGGCGCTGGCTCGAGAGCGTGCTGCACCCGCGCATCGGCGAGGAAATCCGGCGCGGACTGCGCGAGGCGAGCAGCCCCTACGCGATCCTGGCCTCGCCGCTGCTGCTGGAAGCCAGGCAGGACGTGCTCGCCCACCGCGTGCTGGTGGTCGACGTCAGCGAGGACACCCAGGTCGCGCGCACGATGCAGCGCGACAACAATTCCGGGGAACAGGTGCGCGCGATCATCGCCGCGCAGATCGGCCGCGCGGAGCGGCTCGCGCGCGCCGACGACGTGATCGAGAACAACGGCAGCCTGGAGGACCTGGAGCCCAAGGTGCTGGCGTTGCACCGGCGCTACCTGGAAATCGCGGCTGCGATGGCGGCCGGATCGAAAGCCGTCTGAGGATGAGGTCATGGCAGTACTCACCGTGAATTGCCCGTCGTGCCAGCGCCTGGTGGAGTGGACCGAGGCTTCGCCCTACCGGCCGTTCTGCTCGCTGCGCTGCAAGCAGCAGGATTTCTGCGACTGGGCCAACGAGAAGCACGTGGTTCCGGGGGATCCGGAAGAGGACGATTTTTTCAGCGAGTCGGATTTGCCCACGCGACCGATGTGACTCCGTGGGTCCGGCTTCAGCCGGACATTCTTCCGCAGGGATGCGCAGAAAATGTTCGGCTGAAGCCGAACCCACGGGGCGGACCCACCAGGCGCCGTTACGTGGGGTGCCAGGCGGCGGCGAGGGCGGGTTCGAGCTGGGCGCGGGCGGCATCGTCCAGCACCATGCCGCTGCCGAGCGGCGCATCGAAGGCTGCCATGGCCTGCACCAGGCGGTCGACGTCCGCGGCGTAGAGCACCGCATCGGGCAGGCGGATCTCGTCGAGTTTCGCCGTGTCGCTCGCGTACCACTCGTCCACCGTCACGCGGTCGTCGCTTCCCGTAAGCCCGATCACCAGGTCGTTGCCTTCGCGCAGGAACCACAGCTCGTCCTGCGCAACTCCCGACGTGAAGCGCAGCACGTCGATATCGGTGGACTTCGCGCTGCGGTTGTCGATGGTGTCGGCGCCGTCACCGGCGTGGAACACGTAGGTGTCGTTGCCCCAGCCGCCGTCGAGCCGGTCGGCGCCGCGCCCGCCCGAGAGCTGGTCATTGCCGCGATCGGCCGCGAGCGCGTCGTCGCCGCCCAGCCCGTAGAGACGGTCGTCGTTGCGTGAACCCGCGAGGGTGTCGGCGCCCTCGCTGCCGAGGCGCGCGTTGCCGCTGGCGTCGATGCCGATGCGCACGTCGGCGCGCGCCGTGACCTCGTTGCGCCCGTCGCTCAACCGGTACTCGAACCACGCATCGCCGACGTAATACGGATCGGGCTGGAACACGATCTGGCCGGTCAACGCATCCCGCGTGGCGGTGCCGCCGAAACCGCTGGCAACGCCGGTGACCGAGAGGCTGTCGCCGTCGGGATCGCTGTCGTTCGCCAGCAGCGTGGCCTCGCTCACCGCGAGTGCCCTGCCCTCGACGGCCGCTAGCACATCGCTGCCGGCAACCGGCGGTGCGCCCGCCGGCTGCATGGCGGCGTCCTGCAGCTGCGCGCGCGTCCACGCGGTGCCATCGGCAAAGCGCACCACCTCGATGCCCACACCCGCATCCGCGCCGGCGGCAAAGAAGTCGCGCACACGCACGCTGTCGCCGTCACCGAACTGCAGCAGCAACTCGCCGGCCGGCGTGCGCCACGCCGCGGTGCCGCCCGCCGTGATACCCGCACCCAGCTCCAGCGTGTCGGTGCGCGCCGAGGCGTCGGCATCGTCGATCACATCGGCGCCGTCCCCGCGCGCGAAGCGGTAGACGTCGGCGCCCTTGCCGCCGGCCAGCGTATCCGCGCCGGTGCCGCCCGCGAGCACGTCGTCGCCGGCGCCGCCGCTCAGGCGGTCGTTGCCGCCGCCGCCCGACAGCGTGTCGTTGCCGCCCAGCCCGCGCAGTTCCTCGGCGGCGTCGGTGCCGCTCAGCACGTAGTCACCAGTGGCCGAGCGCGTCACGAAGTCCTGCAGCGCCGCGCGCGTCCACTGCGAGCCGTCGGCGAAGCGCACCGCGTCGACGTGGTAGCCGTTGTCCTTGCCCTTGGCGTAGAAGTGCCTGCCCACCGTGATCGCGTCGCCGCTGCTCGGCGAGCAGGAGCTGCAGATCGTCGCCGACGCGCGCGATGCGCAGATCGTCGTCGCGCACGCCCGCCTGCATCGAGATCACGTCGACGCGGCCGCTGGTCTTGTCCTGGTCGAAGATGCGATCGGCGCCGCCGCCGGCGCCGAAGACGTACACGTCGTTGCCGCTGCCGCCGGCCAGCGCATCGTTGCCGGCGCCGCCGTCCAGGGTGTCGTTGCCCGGGCCGCCTTGCAGATCGTCGGCTCCGTCCTGCCCCAGCAGCAGGTCGTTGCCGTCGCCGCCGAACAGGCGGTCATCGCCGCCGCGGCCCTCGACGCGATCGTTCCCCGCGAGCGCGTCGATGCCGTCCGCGGTCTCGGCGCCGATGATCAGGTCGTCGCCCGCGGTGGCCTGGCGCAGGATCGCGGACTCGGCGATCTTCTGCTCCACGTCGGCCTGCAGGTAGTGCCCGCCCGCGCCGTTGCGGATGCGCACCTGGTTGTGGCCGCTGGCGAAGTACTCCAGCACCGTGAAGCGCTCGCCGCTGGCGGCCACGATCAGCGTCATGTCATTGCCGCTGCGCTCGGCCCACAGGCCGGACCAGCTCACGCCGTCCAGCTGCAGCTCGTCGGCCGGGTACGCCGAGCCGTCGCTGGAACGCACCCAGAACTGGCTGGTCCGGCCGCGCCCAGACGGTGTCGTTGCCGGCGCCCGGCCCCCACACGTAGAGATCGACCGCGCCGGTGTTGGGCGAGGGGTCGTCGCCGCCGCGCAGGAAGTCATCGCCGGGGCCGCCGGTGAGGGTGTCGGCGCCGGATCCGCCGAGCAGCGTGTCGTTACCGGCGGAACCGCTGAGCGTGTCGTTGCCACCCGCGCCCGAGATGAGGTCGTTGCCGCCCAGCCCGTCCAGCACCTCGGCCTCGGCGGCCCCCTGCAGCAGGTCGTGGCCGTTGTCCGCCGCGAGCATGGCCGTGTAGACCTGCGCCATCGTGACGACCGAGCCCGCCGCGTCGGCGAAGCGGAACTCGTCGATGCGCGAGTAGTAGTTGATGCGATCCTCGGGCGCCGCGACAAGGATGCTGTCACCCGCGCCAGGCAACCGCAGCAAGGTGTCGACGTAATTCGGGACGACCCGGGTGTAGTCGATGTACCCGGTCGGATCGCGCAGCACCGGCATGAACTGCACGTCGGCGGGTCCGTAGCCCCCCGCCAGGTGCAGCACATCGATGCTGTCGCCGCCGGCCTGGTAGGCATCCGATTCGACGATCGTGTCGCTGCCGTCCCCCGGGGCATGGTGGTAGCTGTCCGCACCGGCGCCGCCGCGCAGCTCGTCGTTGCCGGTCCCGCCGCGCAGCGAATCCGCGTCGTTGCCGCCCTTCAGCACGTCGTCGCCGGCGCCACCCTGCAGCGTGTCCGCGCCCGCGCCGGCATCGAGCACGTCCGCGTCGGCGCCGCCGTCGAGCACGATCGTTGCCGTCGCCACCGAACAGGCTGTCGGTACCGGCCCCGCCTTCCAGGGTGTCCGCGCCGCTTTCGCCCTGCAGCGTGTCGGCGCCGTCCGAGCCGCGCAGCAAATCATTGCCCCCGCCGCCCCAGATCAGGTCGTTGCCGCCCAGCCCGTCGATGGTGTCGCTGGCGCCGCCGCCCTCGAGCAGGTCGGCGCCCTCGGTCGGCTGGCGCAGCACCGTGGCGGCCAGGATCTCGGCGCTGCCCCACACCGTGGCCGGCTCGTCGGCAAAGCGCAGTTCGAGCGGCGGCGGGTTCGCGGTGTCCGTGAAGTAGTTCGACACCACGAGCACATCGGTGCCGACCTCGATGTGCAGGTCGTTGCCGCCGTAGCTGCGCAGCACCACCGCCGCGCTGGCGATGCCGGCGCCCAGCAGCACGGTGTCGCGCTCGCCGCCGGTGCGGCTCGGGGCCACCAGCCGGTCGCTGCCGTCGCCGCGCCGGAACACGATGGTGTCGTTGCCGGCGCCGCCGTCGAGCGTATCGGTGCCGCTGCCGGCTTCGAGCACGTCGTTGCCGTTGCCGCCGTAGAGCGATGTCGTTGCCCGCCTCGCCGAGCAGCCGGTCGTCGCCGTCCTCGCCCCGGAGCGTGTCGTTTGCCCCGCCGCCGCTCAGCGTGTCGGCACCCGAGGCCGCCGCGCAGCTGGTCGCTGCCGTCGCCCCCGTGCAGCGCGTCGTCGCCGTTCTCGCCGTACAGCAGGTCATTGCCTTGCGTCGCCGTACAGCGTGTCGTTGCCGTCGCCGCCCTCGACGGTGTCGTTGCCCGCGAGCGCGTGCAGCGTGTCATCGCTGCCGGGCAGCAGCAGGGTTTCGCCGGCGGTGGTGGGATGCAGGATCGCCGCCGCATCCACCGCGCCGGCGTCGGTGGTCATGCCGGTCAGCCGCTTGTAGTCCGCGGTGGCCAGGCTCACGCTGGCGTCGGCGAACTGCAGCATCACCGAGGCGCCGTCACCCGAACGCACCAGGTTCAGCGTGCCGCTGCTGGCCGCGCCCTCGAAGCGCACGGTGAACTGCCCGTCGCTGTCGGCGATGGTGTCGTGCCCGTCGCCCGCGCGCAGCAGGTACAGGTCGAGGCCCGCGCCGCCATCGAGCCAGTCATCGCCGCTGCCGCCGTCCAGGGTGTCGTCGCCCGCCTCGCCCCGCAGCTCGTCGTTGCCCGCGCCGCCCTCCAGCCAGTCGGCGGCGGCACCGCCGTACAGGCGATCGGCACCGTCCTCGCCGTGCAGTTGGTCGACGCCGGCATCACCGAGCAAGTGTGTCGTCGCCGC
This sequence comes from uncultured Gammaproteobacteria bacterium, assembly GCA_963819895.1. Classification (GTDB taxonomy): domain Bacteria; phylum Pseudomonadota; class Gammaproteobacteria; order Pseudomonadales; family UBA5518; genus UBA5518. The sequence continues at coordinate 40,155 of CAWFXU010000015.1, read as the reverse complement.
TGCCGCCGCGCAGCAGGTCGTCGCCGTCCTGCCCGAACAGGCGGTCCTGCCCGCGCGCCGCCCAGCAGCACGTCGGCGCCCGCCGCTCCCACCAGGTCATCGTTGCCGTCATCGCCCGCCAGGCGGTCATCGCCCTCGCCGCCGTCGAGCAGTGTCGTCGTCGGCGCCGCCGTAGAGGCGGTCGTCACCGGCGCTGCCGAGCAGGGAATCCCGCCCCTCGCCGCCATGGATCGTGTCGTTGCCGCCGTTGCCGTCGATCAGGTCGTCGCCTGCGCCGCCGTCGATGTCGTCGTCGCCCTGGTCGGCGAGCGCCACGCCCGCGCCGTCGCCGACCAGCTGGTCGTTGCCCGCGCCGCCGCGGATGGTGTCGGCGCCGGCCTGGCCGCTGGCCTGGTCCGCGCCGTCGCCGGCGTCGATGAAATCGTTGCCGCCACCGCCCAGGATGCCGTCGTTGCCGGGGCCGCCGAACAGCTGGTCGGCGCCGTGGTAGCGCGAGCGCGATGTCGGTGGAATCGCCCAGCAGCGCGTCGTCGCCCTCGCCGCCGTTCAGCATGTCCGCGCCGCCGCTGCCCTGCAGCTGGTCGTTGCCGGCGCCGCCCCAGAGCTGGTCGGCGCCGTGCAGGGCGCCGTCGAGGTGAATCGCGGCGGCGTCGCCCTCGAGCAGGTCGTCGCCGTCGCCGCCATGCAGCGCGTCGTCGCCGGCGATGCCGCCCATCGAATCATTGCCGCTGCCGCCGTAGAGCAGGTCGTTGCCGTAGCCGCCGTCGATCCAGTCATTGCCGGGGCCGCCGTGCAGCGTGTCGTCGCCGAAGTCCGCGGGATCGACGACGCCGGTGGTGCCGGTGAAGGTGCGCGTCAGCGTGCCGAGGTCGTCGCTGACGCCCCAGTCGACGGTATTCGCGACGATCTCGCCATCGCCCATCAGGTAGTCGTCGCCCGGGCCGGCGTAGACGAGGTCGTCGCCACCGCCGCCCATCAGCGCCTCGCCGCCGCTGGCGCCGACCAGGGTGTCGTTGCCCTTGCCGCCCGCGAGCCAGTCGCGCGTGGTGCCGGGCGGCAGTGTCTCGTCGTCGACGCGTTCCAGGTCGGCCGTCGCATCCGCATACAGCACGTCATCGCCCGCGCCGCCCTCGGCGATGTCGGTGCCGGCGCCACCCTCGAGCCAGTCGGCTCCCGCACCGCCGAGCAGGCGGTCCTCGCCGCCGCCGGCCGCAAGATGGTCGTCGCCGTCCTCGCCCTCCAGCCGGTCGGCGCCATCACCCGCGATGACGTGATCGTCGCCGGCACGCGCGCGGATCACGTTGTCGCCGGCGCCGGCATCGAGCAGGTCATTGCCGGCGCTGCCGTACAGGGTGTCGTTGCGAAGCTGCGGCTGCGCGGGATCGAGGATCACGTTGCCGAGCGCGTCGTAGTCCAGCTGCACGCCGGCCTGGCCAGGATCGGCGTCCAGCGGCGCGAAATCGCCGAGGATGCTCAGGCTGGTCGTGGGCTCGGTGTGCGCGGGCTCGGGGAGCGCCGTGGCGGCGGGCAGCACGATGCCGAAGTTGCCGCCGGCGCCGCTGGCGTAACTGGCGATCACCGCGATGCGCGGCGTTCGGGCCCGTGCCGCGCGAGACATGCAGCGCCTCGCCGTCGCGGCGCAGCGTGAAGCCCCAGCCCGCGGTGTCGCGGTAGACGCCGGTGCCGGGCGCGGTTTCCTCGAAGTTCAGCGTCGCGAGGTCGACGGATTCGATCACGATGCGGTCGCCGCCGTCGTCGGCATCGCTGATCCGGTCGATGCCGGCCTCCATGCCGAAGCGGTAGGTGTCGGCGCCCGCGCCGCCGGCCAGGGTGTCGTTGCCTTCACCGCCTTCGAGCGTGTCATTGCCCGCGCCACCCACCAGCCGGTCGTCGCCCTGCAGACCGAGCAGCAAATCGTTGCCGGCGCCGCCGTCGAGGATGTCGTTGCCGTCGTGGCCGCGCAGCGTGTCGCCACCGTCCATGCCGAACAACTGGTCGTCGCGGTTGCCGCCGGCGAGCTCGTCGGCGCCTTCAGCGCCGAAGCGATATTGCAGCGCGTCATCGAGCGGAAACGGCGCGGCAGCCTGCGACGAGGTGAACGCGAGATCGCTGCCGAGATCCTCGAAGTACTCCGGCTCGCGCCCGAGCTCGGCCACGGTGAGCGCATCGTCGGCGTTGCGCAGCGCTGGCGCTCTGCAGCAGCCAGGCGCGCGCGAGCAGGTATTCCGGGCCCAGGTCCGTCGGCGCATCCGTGACGCTGGCCGCCGCCGGCGCGATGAGCGCGAACGGAAACAGGTTCAGCGCCGCGAAGCGCCAGGCGCTGCCGGTATCCGATTGCTCCAGCACCACGTCGCCCACGGCCGTGCCCGCCGCCGGCACGATGCGCGCTCCCGCCCACGTGCCGGCCTCGAGTTGCGGCGCGAGCATCGCGTGCAGTTCGAGCGGATCGCTGACGCCCGCGTAGGCGCCGCCCAGCGAAGCGCCGAGCGCCCGCACCGCGGCGGCGATCGAGCCTTGCGAGTCGTTCGATGCCGCCTCGAGGATGGCGCCCATCTGTGCCGCGTCGAGTGAGGGATCGATGGCAGCGAACAGGCGATACGCGGCGAGTGCATCGACCAGCTTGCTCATGTCGTGCGTCGCCAGCACCTCGCCCGGCGCGTGCTCGATGAACAGCGGCACGTGCTCGCCGGGGCGGTAGGCGAAGAGACCCGTCGCGGTGAACTCGGGGCCGGGCTCCGCGTAGTAGTTGTGGATCGCGCCCCCGACCAGCGCGTTGGCGCCGGGCGCGATCGTCTCGTTCCACAGGGTTTCCAGCAGCACCACGAGCGGGTGCTGGTAGTTGAGGCCCGCGCCGTTGAAGGTATCCACGCGCGCCACCAGGTCGGCATGCTGCGACGCGGTCCACAGCGCCAGGTGACCGCCCAGCGAATGGCCGCTCAGCTGGATGCGCCCCGCGTACTCGGGCATGGCCGCGCCGTTGGCGTCGATCAACCCCGCATCGCGCAGGAACGTCTCGACGGCACCGTTCTGCAGCCAGTCGCCGAACTGCACCGCCAGCGAGACGGCGAGGCTCGCATCCTGCAGCAGGTCCATCGCGCCGTTGGTGCCGCGGAAGGCGAGATGCAGTTCGCCGGTCGAGACGTTCTCGAACAGCGTGGCGGAGAAGCCCGTCGCGGAGTCGGGCTGGTGGTGGAGGACGCGGTAGGTGCGCTGGAATTCTTCGAATTGGGGGTGGGTGAAGCCGCGGTCTTCGAAACTTACTCCGCCGTCTGCTACCTGCAGCCCAGGCAGCATCCGCAATTTCCGTACCGTTGAGAAACTCATGGCAAGTTGAAACGTTACGTAAGCCGCATCCGCGAGCAATGCGCTTTGATAAACGACATCCATTGTCGTGCTCATGATCAACTCCTTTTGAATCTAGTCAGCTCGGATATAGGACTCCACATTCCCAATATTTGGCAGAATTGCACGAACTCCCACATCGGGGCAACCAATCACCGTTGCGAAACTACTAAACTGACGGAATGGCTGTTCTGAAAGAGCACGTAGATTTGTCGCTCCGCAATCAACTTCGATCGCGACTCGATCTCCTTAATGAAGAATGCTGCCGAACATCGACGTAGGAATCAAATACAGTTCTGCAGCTCCACAATTTCCAGCATGCTCGCTGAACACTCCGTATCGCGCTGTCGGCGCCTCGATCTTCTCCAACCGGATGCAATCGCCCCCGAGCAAGATATTTCCTCAGCCCCACCGCCTTCTGCATCTCCGCCAGGATCTTCGCATCGCACAACCCCGAATCCTGCCGCACCTTCGACAGGCGGTAGTAGCCGTTCTCCGGCAGCGGATCCCAGGGGTCGGCGTCGCGCTGCTCGACTTCGATGTAGCGGAAGCCGCTTTTCATCAGCACGTCCCAGCAGCCGTTGCGCAGGCAGCTGATGCCGCCGTCGAAATAGCCGTCCGCCGACACCTTGCGGTAGACCTTCGGTTCCACGCCCTGCTCGCACAGCGCGCGCAGCTCCTTGCGGCCGGCGTGGTGGGCGGCGTAGAGGTACGCGGCGGCGCAGGCGAGCAGCAGCAGCGACAGGCGGCCGAATGCGCGGAGGCCGAAGGGGCGGGGGATGAGGCTCATGGTTGGGCGATCCTCCTCTCGATTCGATTCCGCATTGGTCGCGCGCATGGCCGTCGTCCTCCGTAGGTCCGGTTCATCCGGACAATTGTCCGGCTGAAGCCGGACCTACAGAGGAGAGCGTAGCGCGGACATCGGGTGCGCGCTCGGCGCGGATCTCGGCCCACCTGCCGACCAGGCGCAACAGCTCGGTGCATACGCTACTCCAGTCGCCGGGCGATTTCTGCCGCAGCAGTCGCATCGTGGGATACCACGGCGTGGAGTCGCCGTGCATGCCGTAGATCCAGTGCGGGTTGAACGGCAGCAGCGCGAGCACCGGCTTGCCCATGCTGCCCGCGAGCTGCGCCACCGCGCTGTCGCAGGCGACCACCAGGTCCATCTGCTCGAGCGCCGCCGCCGTGTCGCCGAAGTGACGGCATTGCGCGCCGAGGTCGACGACGAAGCCGGCCGCTCCCGCGCTGTGCTGCTCCGCGGCTGCTGCGCCCTTCTGCAGCGAGAAGACCTGCGCGCCCGGCAGCGCCGCGAGCGGCAACAGGCGCGCCAGCGGCAGCGAGCCGCGCGCATCGTCGCGTTCGCGACCCCTGGCCGACCACACCATGCCGATGCGAAAACACCGCGCATAAGGCGCGATGCGCCGGCGCATCATCGCGCGCGAGTCCTCCGGCACCGTGATGCTGACGGGCTCGGGAATCGTGAGGCCGCGCGGATCCACGACCCCGGGCAGGCTCAGCAGCGGGCAATGGAAATCAGGCGTCTCTCCCGGTGCGCCGGCTTCGCGCATCGGCGCCAGGTGCACCGGCATGTGCGCGAGCACCGGATGCAGCGCGGCCGCGCAACGCAGCGTGATGTCCGCGCCGCGACGCGCGAGCATCGCGACGAAGCGCGCCGCCCACAAGGTATCCCCCATGCCCGGTTCGGCCAGCAGCAACAGGCGCTTGCCGCCGATGCGCTCGCCCTGCCAGCGCGGCGCATCGACGCGCGGCAGCCGCGGCGCGGTGCCGCGCAGCCTGGCTTCGTAATCGGGCCAGGCCTCGCGATAGCGCCCGGTGTGCAGCCGCAGCAGCGCGCGCTCGCACAGCAGGTCGGGACGTTGCGGTGCGTGCGCGAGGCACTGCTCGATGATCTCCTCGGCCTCCGCGAAGCGCCCGGCTTCGCGCAGCGAGACCGCACACTCGAGATGCAGCTGCGGCTGCGCCGGCGCGAGCTGCAGCGCGCGGCGGTGGCAACGCAGCGACTGCTCGTGCTCCCCGAGCTGCCGCCACAGGTTGCCGAGATTGCTCCACACCGCGGCGTCATCCGGGCGCAGCCGCAGCGCGCGCTGGTAACACACCAGCGCGGCATCGGCGCGCCCGGTGCGGCGCAGGGCCGCGCCCAGGTTCATCCAGCCCGGCGCGTCCTGCGGGTTGCGCTTCAGATGACGCTGGTAGAGCACGATCGCGCCGTCGGTGTCGCCGGCGCGGTGACGCTCGATGGCGGATGTCCATGCCGGCTGCATCGCGGCGATGCCGGCGTCGGGGATCGGGTTCGAGTGCAGTGCCTGTTCCATGGCTATCGCTCCCTGATGCTGTCGTGAACCACCCTGCCGAGCGGCGACAGGAAATAATCGATGATCTTGCGGGTACCGGTCCGTATCTCCACCTGCACGGCCATGCCGGGTGCGAGCGTGGCGCGCCCGTCGCCGACCGCGATCCAGTCGCGCTCCAGCGCGACGCGCGCCGGGTATACCGCGCCGAACTGCGGATGCTCCACGGCCTCGGCCGAGACCGAACGCACCCGCGCCGGCAACAGGCCGTAGCGCGTGAACTCGAAGGTGTCGACCTTGACCGCGGCTTCCTGGCCGCTGCCGACGAAGCCGATGTCGCGATTGAGCACGAAGGCCTCGACCTCGAGTGCGGCGTCGCGCGGCACCACGACCAGCACCGGCTCGGCGGGCTTCAACACCGCGCCCGGGGCGCGCACCGCGAGCTGCTGCACGGTGCCGGCGGCGGGCGAGCGCAGCTCGAGGCGCGCCGCGCGCTCCTCCAGCCGCTCGCGGTCGCGCGCCAGCGCGTCGGCGCCGCGGCGGTGCGCCTCGACCGCGAGCAGCGCCTCGCGCAGGCTGCCCGCCTCGAAGGCCTCGCGCTCGGCCGCGATCTCGGCGATCTCGCGCGTGAGCGCTGCGCCGCGCTCGCGCTCGCCCTGCAGTTCCTGCTCCATCGCCACGCGCTCGAGATCCTGCTGCTGCCACTGCTGGCGCGCGAGCAGGTGGCGCTGGTGCAGCTCGCGCGCCGCGGCCGCGCGTTCCGCGAGGATGGGCACGCCATGCTCGAGCCGCACGAGGTTGGCCGCGATCGCGCGCTGCGCCGCCATGCGCGCATCGAGGCGCTGCACCAGCGCATCGCGCCGGCGCGCCTGCTCGCGCAGCCGCGATTCGAGCAGCCACGCCTGCAACGCGAACTGTTCCGCGTCGGGCGCGCTGCCGGCCTCGCGCAAGGCCGCCGCCAGCACCGGCCCCGACGCGTCCGCGTCGCCCGACTCCAGCAGCCGCCACAGCGCGAGCGCGGCACCCAGCGCCAGGCGTTCGGCCTGCAGCTCGCCGCGCACGCGGGCGAGCTCCGCCAGCAGCTCCGCACCGTCCAGCTCGAGCAGCACCTGGCCTTCCTGCACCGCCTCGCCCTCGCGCACGTGGATGGCGCGCACGATGCCGCCGTCCAGCGACTGCAGCACCTTGCTGCGCCCGTCGGGAATCACGCGACCCGCGGCGACCGCCACCACGTCGACGCGCCCGATCAGCGCCCACGCCAGCAGCACGGCCAGCAGCAGGAACACCGCGTGCAGCAGCCAGCGCCCCGGCATCGCGGGCTCGCCGTCGCGCAGCGCGATCGCGGCCGGCAGGAAGCGCGCGTCGTCACGCCGCGCCTCGCGCGGCAGCATGGTGGGAATCCGCATGATCATGTGTGCCTCCTCACGCCGCCCGCGCCGGCGACTGCAGCGCGTGCAGGCGCGCGAACAGGCCGCCGGCGGCGAGCAGTGCGGACGGCGTGCCCTGCTCCACCAGCCGGCCGCGATCGAGCACCAGGATGCGCTCGCAGCGCGCGAGCGCGCTCAGGCGGTGCGCGATGATGATCACGGTGCGCCCGGCGCAGATCGCCTCGAGGTTGGCGCGCACCACGCTCTCGGATTCGTAGTCGAGCGCGCTGGTCGCCTCGTCGAAGACCAGGATGCGCGGATCGCGCACCAGGGCCCGCGCGATCGCCAGGCGCTGGCGCTGGCCGCCCGAGAGGTTGTGCGCGTGCTCGCCGAGCGGGGTGTCGTAGCCGTAGGGCAGCTCGGCAATGAAGTCGTGCGCGCCGGCGAGGCGCGCGGCATTCGTCACCCGCTCCAGCGGCATGCCCGGATCGCCGAGCGCGATGTTCTCGCGCACGCTGCCGTTGAACAGGAAGCACTCCTGCGGCACCACGCCGATCTGGCGGCGCAGCGCGTCGGGCGCGGCGAGCGCGATGTCGCAGCCGTCGATCAGGATGCGCCCCTGCTCAGGGACGTAAAGACGCTGCACCAGCCGCGCCAGCGTGCTCTTGCCCGAACCCGAACGCCCCACGATGCCGATCACCTCGCCCGGCGCTATCGCGAGATCCAGCTCGCAGAGCGCATGCGCGCGCTCGGGCTCGTAGCGGAACGACACGCGCTCGAAGCGGATCGCGCCCGCGAGCGGCGGCAGCGCGGCGCGCGAGGCCTGCGCGCGCGTCTCGCCCGGGCTGTTCAGGATGTCGCCGAGGCGCGCCAGCGAGACGCGCGCCTGCTGGAAGTCCTGCCACAGCTGGAACAGGCGCAGCACCGGCGCGCCGCTGCGCATCGCGAGCATGTTGAAGGCGATCAGCTCGCCCACGCTCAGCGTGCCGGCGATCACCGCGCCGGCGCCGAACCACAGCAGCCCGGCGCTCACCAGCCGGCTGACCAGGTTCGCGGCCTGCGCCGACCAGTTCGCCGTCAGCGTGGCGCGGTAGGCCGCACTCACGTAGCCCGCGAGCTGATCCTCCCAGCGCCGCTGCATCGGCGGTTCCAGCGCCATCGCCTTCAGCGTGTGCATGCCGGCCAGCGACTCGACCAGGAAGGACTGGTTCTCGGCGCCGAGGCGGAACTTCTCTTCCACCTGCGCGCGCAGCAGCGGCGCGGCCGCGAGCGATAGCAGCAGGTACAGCGGCAGCGACAGCGCGACCACCGCGCACAGCAGCGGGCTGTAGTGGTACATCAGGGCGAAGGCGATCACGGTGAAGCCGAGATCGATCAGCAAGGTGAGCGCCGAACCGGTGACGAAGGCGCGCAGCGTTTCCAGCTCGCGCACGCGCGCGGCGATCTCGCCGACGCGGCGCACCTCGAAGTAGCGCAACGGCAGCGCCAGCAGGTGCGCGAACAGCCGCGCGCCGAGCGTGACGTCGATGCGGTTGGTGGTGTGCGCGAGCAGCCAGGTGCGCAGGCCCCCGAGCAGCACCTCGAACACCGACACCACCACGAAGCCCGCGACCAGCACCTGCAGCGTGCCGAGCACCTTGTGCACCAGCACCTTGTCGACCACGACCTGGAAGAACACCGGCGTGGCGAGCCCCAGCACCTGCAGCACCGCCGAGCCCAGCAGCACCTCGGCGAGGATGCGCCGGTAGGGCCGCGCCGCGCGCAGGAACCAGCCGATGCCGAAGCGCGTGGCTGCCGCCCCGGCGCCGCGGCGCGCGAGCAGCAGCACCCGTCCGCTCCAGGCCGCGCGGAACTCCGCGCGCGCCATGATGCGCGGCTGCGCCGCACCCGGTTCGTGCACCAGCACGCGCTCGGCGGACACCCGCGCCAGCACCAGCCAGTCACCGGCGCGGGTCTCGGCCAGCGCGGGCAGGGGCAGCGTGTCGAGTCCGGCATCGGCGGCGTGGCGCAGGCGGGCGCGCAGACCCGTGTCGCGCGCCGCGCGCACCAGTGCCGCGGCATCCAGCGGCCGGCCGCCGCTGCCGTGGCGGTGCGTCAATGTGTCGGGGTCCGTGGCCAGCCCGTGCAGGCGCGCGACGAGGGCGAGCGCCAGCAGGCCGCTGTCGGTCGGCAGGGGGCCGGAATCCGGAGGGGAAGCAGAAGAGGTCTTGTCCATGTTACGTCCCTGTAACGGTCAAGCACGGCCCAACGCTACGCCCGTCCCCGGCGGCGTGCAAGCCCCTTCGCGCCAAGCTGGCCGCAAATCACCTTCGTCACGTGGGTCCGCATTCATGCGGACAGGGGGCGACTCGTGGGTCGGGCTCGCTAGGTCGGGCTGTAGGTCGGGCTTCAGCCCGACAAGGGTTCGGCAAAGCCGAACCCGCCGATCATTAGCGTCGCACCACCTGTCGGCATGAATGCCGACCCACATCGGAGCGGCACCTGTGGGTCGCCATTCATGGCGACTGCAGCGTTCGGGCAGGCACCTGTCGGCATAAATGCCGACCCACATACCTGTCGGCATGAATGCCGACCTACAATGCATCAACAATTCCGCACAACGGCACCCCATGCAGAGCACCGTGACCAATCTCTTCGGCGATCCGCAGCAGCCGGTCGCGGCACCACACCGCGCGCGCGTGGTCGCGATCACCAGCGGCAAGGGCGGCGTCGGCAAGACCAGCATCACCGCCAACATCGCGGTCGCGCTGGCACTGGCCGGCAAGCGGGTGTGCATCGTCGATGCCGACACCGGGCTGGCGAACATCAACATCGTGATGGGCCTGACGCCGCGGCACACGCTGGAGGATTTTCTCGACGGTGCGCTGCCGATCGAGGCGATCCTGATGGAGGGCCCGCGCGGCGTGCGCGTGGTGCCCGGGGCATCCGGCATCGTGGAATACGCCGACCTCAGCCGCCACCACCAGCAGTCGCTGCTGAACGGCATGCAGCGGCTGGAGGAACAGTTCGACTACCTGCTGATCGACACCGCGGCCGGCATCGCCGACTCGGTGATCCACTTCGTGCTCGCGGCCGAGCGCGCGCTGCTGGTGATATCGCCCGATCCCACCTCGCTCACCGACGCCTTCGCGCTCACGCGCATCCTCAAGCGCAACAACTACACGGGCCGTCTGCACGCGCTGGTGAACATGGCCGACAGCCTGGAATCCGCGCGCAAGGTCTACCAGCGTTTCGCGCAGGCGGTGCACAAGTACATGCAGGTCGACATCGACTGGTTCGGGCACGTCAGCGCCGACCGCGCCGTGGTCACCTCGGTGCGGCTGCAGCACCCGGTGATCCTGGTGCAGCCCGACGCGCCCGCCAGCCGCTGCTTCCACGCGCTGGCGCAGGAACTCGAGCAGGTCTGTTCCGGCGAGCAGGGACCGGGCCTCGCGGAACATCTGCGCTCGCTGCAGCCCGAGACCGCGGTCGATCCGGCCTCGGCCGCGATCGACATGATCCGCAGCGCGCAGCCCTCGCGTCCCGTGGCGCGCGAGGCGAACCTCGGCGAGCTGCACCGCCAGTTCGTCGACTGCATCCAGGAGAGCAAGGGCAGCGCGGAAGAACTGGTCGCCGCGATCAAGCCGATCATCGACGCCTACGTGGCGCGCTTCCATTCCTTCCCGCTCGACATGCGCGAGGCGATCTACCGCTACCTGGAAATGGGGGACTTCCCCGATCACGAGATCCGCAACCAGGTGATGATGCTGGAGCAGCTCTACGAGAAGCGCTACCAGCGTCCGCTGATGGACAAGGAAGACAGCCTGTTCCGGCTGCTCAACCAGGTGCGCGATTCGGAATCCGATTTCGCCGCGACCATCGCGCGGCTGCAGCAGAGCTACGAGCGCCAGTACCGGCCGATGCCGCAGGAAGCGCTCGCCGCGCTCACCGAGCGGCTGCGCCAGCCGGAGGTCGAGGAGCAGGACGTGACGCAGTGCATCGAGGTGCTGCACTCGCTCTACGAGGACCGCTTCGCGCGGCGCTACGTCACCGAGGACCGCGCGCTGCGCGAGCGCGTGAGCGCACTGGCCACCGAGCTCGCGGCACGCGAAGCCGCGCGCCGCGACACGCTCGCGATCATCGCCGGCGAAATCGAGCAATCACTGCAGCACGACGAGCGGCTGCAGGCGGTGTTGCGGGAACTCGGCGCGCCGTAGGTTCTACGTAGGTCCGAATTCATTCGGACACCCGGCGCTTGTTCGACTGCAGTCGAACCTACGCGTTGCTTTTTGTTCGGCTGAAGCCGAACCTACAGCGTGGGTTCTCCGTGGGTTCTACGTAGGTTCGACTTCAGTCGAACATTGCGTTTTGTTCGGCTGAAGCCGAACCTACGGCGAACAGTGCTGCCTGACATCGCTCCACACTTCACAAGGATGTGAACCATGGGCTACAACAATCTCCGCAAGGGCCGCTATTCCGCTCGGGAGCATGAGTACCTCGTCACGGCCGTGACGAGCAGTCGCGTGCCCGTGTTCCGTGACTTTTCATGCGCCCGCATACTCGTGGCAGAGCTACGCGAAACCAGCGACGCAGGACTTGCCGAGTGGCTTGCCTGGGTCATCATGCCGGACCATCTGCACGCGCTGCTACGACTGGGACCGCAGGGCGATCTCGGCAAGCTGATGCAAGCTCTGAAAGGCCGCTCGGCGCGGCGCATCAACGCGCGCCGCGGGGCCTCGGGCTCCTTGTGGCAGCCGTATTTCCATGACCACGCATTGCGACTCGAGGAGGATCGACTGGCGGTGGCCCGCTACATCGTCGCCAATCCGGTGCGTGCCGGTCTCGTGCGCCGCGTCGGCGATTATCCCCATTGGGATTGTGTCTGGCTCGAGACGTAGGTGCGACCGTAGGTTCGACTGTAGGTTCGACTGTAGGTTCGACTTCAGTCGAACATTACTGCTGTTCGGCTGAAGCCGAACCTACGGGAGCGCCGCTGTTCGGCTGAAGCCGAACCTACAGGCCAGAACCCACGCGGGTTACGCGAACACCGCCCGGAACACGTCGTCGTAGCGTGTCGCGAAATGCACCTCGAAATCCTCGCGGAGATATTCCGGCAACTCGTCGAAGTCCTTGCGGTTCGCCTCCGGCAACACGAGCTCGCGGATGCCGGCGCGGCGGGCCGCGATCACCTTCTCGCGGATGCCGCCCACCGGCAGCACCTGCCCGGTGAGCGTGAGCTCGCCGGTCATGGCGAGCGGTCGCGCGAGCTTTTCCTTGCGCACCATCGACAGCAGCGCGGTGGCCATGGTGACGCCGGCGCTGGGGCCGTCCTTGGGCGTGGCGCCCTCGGGCACGTGCAGGTGCACCAGCGACTCGTCGAAGAACTTCGGATCGGCGTCGTAGTCCTTCAGGTGCGACATCACGTAGCTGTAGGCGATCTCCGCGGACTCCTTCATCACCTCGCCGAGCTTGCCGGTGAGCTTGAAGCCGCGGTTCAGCGAATGCACGCGCGTCGCCTCCACCGGCAGCGTGGCGCCGCCCATCGAGGTCCAGGCCAGTCCGGTGACCACGCCCACGCCGCGCAGCTGCTTCTCCTTCGCGAACACCGGCGCGCCGAGCATCTGCTCGACTTCCTCGCGCCCGATGCGCAGCTTCGCGCTCGGGTTCTCGAGCAGCTTCACCACGCTCTTGCGCACCAGGCTGGCAAGGCGCTTCTCGAGGTTGCGCACGCCCGCCTCGCGCGCGTAGCCGTCGATCACGTGGCGCAGCGCGGCGTCGCTGATGCGCAGCCGCAGCGGCTTCACGCCGGCGCGCTCCAGCAGCCGCGGCCACAGGTGATTCTTCGCAATCGCGAGCTTCTCCTCGGCGATGTAACCGGCGAGGCGGATCACTTCCATGCGGTCCAGCAGCGGCGCCGGAATGGTGTCGAGCTGGTTCGCGGTGCACACGAACAGCACCTTCGAGAGATCCACGCGCAGATCGAGGTAATGGTCGAGAAACTCCGCGTTCTGTTCCGGGTCGAGCGCCTCGAGCAGCGCGGATGCCGGATCGCCCTGGTACGAGGCGCCGACCTTGTCGATCTCGTCGAGCATGATCACGGGGTTGGCGACCTTCACCTGCTTCAGCGCCTGCACGAACTTGCCGGGCATGGCGCCGATGTAGGTGCGGCGGTGGCCCTTGATCTCGGCCTCGTCGCGCATGCCGCCCAGGCTGAAGCGGTAGAACTCGCGCCCCAGCGCGTGCGCGATGGATTTTCCGATCGAGGTCTTGCCCACGCCCGGCGGGCCGACCAGCAGGATGATCGAGCCGCTGATCTCGCCCTTGTACGCACCGACCGCGATGAACTCGAGGATGCGATCCTTCACGTCCTCCAGGCCGTCGTGCTCGCGCTCCAGCACGCCGCGCGCGTGCGCGAGATCGAGCTTGTCCTCGGAATGCACGCCCCACGGCACCGAGGTGGCCCAGTCGAGGTAGTTGCGCGTCACGCCGTACTCGGGCGAGCCGGTCTCGAGGATCGCGAGCTTGTCGAGCTCGTCGCGGATGCGCTCCATCGCGTGCTCGGGCACCTTGAGATTGGCGAGGCGCGCCTCGAAGCGCTCGACGTCGGCGCTGCGGTCGTCCTTCGACAGCCCCAGCTCCTGCTTGATGACCTTCAGCTGCTCGCGCAGGAAGAACTCGCGCTGGCGCTCGCTGACCGTCTCGTTCACCTGGGTGCTGATGCGGTCCTGCAGCCGCGCGACCTCGATCTCCTTCTTCAGCAGCGGCAGCACCATGCGCATGCGCTCCACCACCGGCAGCGTTTCCAGCACCTCCTGCAGCTCGCGCCCGCCGGCGCTGGTGAGCGTCGCGGCGAAGTCCGTGAGCGGCGAGGGATCCTCGGGGCTGAAGCGCATCAGGTAGTGCTTCAGGTCCTCGTTGTAGAGCGGGTTGAGCGGCATCAGCTCCTTGATCGCGCCGACCAGCGCCATCGCCCAGGCGCGCGTCTCGTCGCTGCGCTCCAGCTCGTCCTTCGGGTACTCGACCTGCACCACGTACGGCGGCGTGCGGTTGATCCAGCGCTTGATGCGCGCGCGCCCCGCGCCCTGCGCGACGAACTGCACGCGCTTGCCGTCGCCCGAGGCATTCAGCAGGCGCACGGCACAGCCGACCAGCGGGATGTCCTCGGACTTGATCGACGTGACGTCGTCGGTGTCGACGAAGAACAGGCCCATCACCTTGTGCTCGGTTTTCGCGACGCGCTGCACCGTGTCGCCCCAGGCGCGTCGCGTCGGCCATCATCGGCTGGATCTGCGCCGGCATGAACGGGCGCGTCGTGACCGGCATGATGTAGAGGATTTCGGGCAGGGCCTGGCTCGGCAGCACGAGGCTCGTGCTGGCCGGGACGCCGGGGACGGCTTCCTTGTCGGTCGTCGGCTGATCGGTCATCGTGATTCTCCGTTGGGCTCATCCGGCATATGGGGTCAGGCGTAGACTAAATCAACCGCCCGCGGCATCGTGGGGTCGGTCCTCGTGGGTTCGGCTTCAGCCGAACGAGCGTCCGAATGAATTCGGACCCACGGTGTAGGTTCGGCTTCAGCCGAACAGGGTAAGCGTTCGAATGAATTCGAACCCACGGGAGCCGAGCACTGTCCGAATGAATTCGGACCCACAGGGACATGTCCGAATGAATTCGGACCCACAGGAGGAGCACACCATGGCGCATTACGTGATCACCGGCGGCACCGGATTCGTCGGCCAGGCGCTGTGCCGGCGCCTGGCGGCGCGCGGCGTCGCGCTGACCGTGCTCACCCGCGACCCGGCGCGCGCGGCGCGCTGCCTGCCGCCCGATACGCGCACCGTGGCCCGCCTTGCGGATCTGCCGGCCGATGAACCCGTCGATGCGGTGATCAACCTCGCGGGCGAGCCGATCGCCGAGGGGCGCTGGAGCGCGGCGCGCAAACGCCGGCTCGAGGAAAGTCGCATCGCGCTCACGCAGGAGCTGGTGCGCTGGATGGCGCAGGCCGAGCCGCGGCCCGCCGCGTTGATCAGCGCATCGGCGATCGGCTTCTACGGCGACCAGGGCGATGCGCTGGTCACCGAGGCGAGCGCGCCGCATTCCGAGTACACGCACGAACTGTGCGCCGCGTGGGAAGAGGCCGCGTTCGCGGCGCGCGCGCACGGCATCCGCACCGCGGTGCTGCGCATCGGCCTGGTGCTCGGTCCCGGCGGCGGGTTTCTCGCGCGCATGCTGCCGCCGTTTCGCCTCGGGCTCGGCGGGCCCATCGGCACGGGCCGGCAATGGATGAGCTGGATCCACCGCGAGGACCTGCTCGGGATGATCGACTTCCTGCTCGCGCACGCGGAGCTGGACGGCGTCTTCAACGCGACCGCGCCGAATCCTGCCACCAGTCGTGAATTCGCGCAGGCGCTGGGTCGCGTGCTGCACCGCCCGGCGCTGCTGCCGGCGCCGGCGCTGGCGTTCCGCGCGGCCTTCGGCGAGATGTCACGGCTGCTGCTGACCGGGCAGCGCGTGCTGCCGGCGCGCGCGCTGGAGGCGGGGTTCAGGTTCCGTTTTCCCGAGCTGGAACCCGCGTTGCGGGACGTCCTGGACGCACCGTAGGTTCGAATTCATTCGAACAGGCGTCCCCCGTAGGTTCGAATTCATTCGAACGCTGATCCTGTTCGGCTGAAGCCGAACCCACGCAGCCGAACCCACGAAGCCGGACCTACGTGCGGTCGCTCTCGCGCAGCACCTGCACGTGCGCATCGACGCTGCGCGCCAGCGCGTCGAGGTCGTAGCCGCCTTCCAGCACCGACACGATGCGCCCGCCGGCGTGGCGCGCCGCCACGTCCGCGATCAGCTCGGTGACCCAGCGGTAATCGGGCTCGTGCAGCTCCAGGCCGCCCAGCGGATCGCGCGCGTGCCCGTCGAAACCCGCCGAGACGAACACCATCTGCGGCGCGTGCGCGTCCAGCTTCTTCAACCAGTCCGCCTCCACGCGCTGGCGGAACTGCGCGCCGCGCGTGCCCTCGGGCAGCGGCGTGTTGACGATGTTCGGGCGGTCCACGTCGCAGCCCCGGTTCGGGTAGAAGGGATGCTGGAAGCTCGAGCACACCAGCACGCGCGGCTCGTCCTTGAAGATGTCGACGGTGCCGTTGCCGTGGTGCACGTCGAAGTCCACCACCGCGATGCGCTCGATGCCGCTCGCCAGCGCCTCGTGCACGCCCACCGCGACGTTGTTGTAGAAGCAGAATCCCATCGCCATCGCTCGTTCCGCGTGGTGTCCCGGCGGGCGCACCGCGCAGAACGCGTTGGCCAGCGAGCCGGCGAGCACCGCCTTCACGGCCGCGACCACGCCGCCCGCGGCGCGCGCCGCGGCATCGAGCGTGTAGATGTTCAGCGCCGTGTCGGGATCCGCCCACGACAGGCCCTCGGGCGGATGCAGCTTGTCCAGCGCGGCGAGGTAGCTCTCGGGATGCGCGCGCGCCAGCGCCTCGCGGCTGACGTGCACGGCCTCGTGCTCCTCGAGCTCCGACAGCAGCCCCGAGGCCTTCAGGTAATCCATGATCGCCGCCAGGCGCGCGGGCGACTCCGGGTGCCAGTCGCCCATGTCGTGGCGGGTGCAATGCTCGTGCGTGAAAAGACCGGTCGTCACAGCTGACCTCATCGTGCGTGTTACTGCCCGAAGCATACTACAGCGGTGCGCATCGTTCGGATTCGCGCCGCTTCATTGCACCAGATCAATGCGGCTGCACGACGGCCGCGGGCACGCTGCGCACCGTGGGTCCGTCCGTGGGTCCGGCTTCAGCCGGACAATTGTCCGTCCCGTGGGTCCGAATTCATTCGGACAATTGTCCGCCTGAATCCGAACCTACGGGCACTGTCCGGCTGAAGCCGGACCCACGACGGATCGGCCGCGACTCAGCCGACACGATCGCCGCCGGAGGATGTCGCGATGCAGATGCAGGAAGACATGATCCGCACCATCGAGCAGCACGTGCGCGACACGGCCGCGGAAATCGGCCGCGAGGAGTTGTCGCCGCGGCTGATCGCCGCGCTGCGCAAGGTGCCGCGCGACCGCTTCGTGCCGCAAGGCGAGGAGCGCTTCGCCTTCAGCGACTCGCCGCTGCCGATCGGGCACGGGCAGACCATCTCGCAGCCGTTCATCGTGGCGCTGATGACCGAACTGATCGACCCGCAGCCCGGGCATCGCGTGCTCGAGGTGGGCAGCGGCTCCGGCTACCAGGCCGCGATTCTCGGCGAGCTGGTGAGCGAGGTGTACGGCATCGAGATCGTGCCCGCGCTCGCGCGCCGGGCCGCCGACGTGCTGCGCGAGCTCGGCTACGCCAACGTCACCGTGAAGGCCGGCGACGGCTGGCACGGCTGGCCGGAGCACGCCCCCTTCGACGGCATCGTGGTCACGGCGGCCGGCGTGGGCGTGCCGGAACCGCTGAAGCAGCAGTTGCGTATCGGCGGCAAGCTGGTGCTGCCGGTCGAGGACGAAGCCGGCTGGCAGAACCTGGACGTGATCGAGCGCACCGGCGAGAAGAGCTTTCGCACGCGCCACGTCATCCCGGTGCGTTTCGTGCCGTTGACGGGGAAGCATTGAGATCGGCGGCGTGGGTCCGGTTTCAACCGGACAATGTGTTTCGCCGGCGGCACCTGTCCGCATGAATGCGGACCCACGGGTGCATTGCCCGAGGCATCTGTCCGCATATACTGGAGCTACCCCAAACGATGCAGACGCCCATGCCCAACGCCTTGACGGTAGCGATCGACGCCGGCGCGCAGGCGAACGCGCCGCGGCGCCGGCGTGCCGAGCCGGCGGCAACGAACACCGCGCCCTTCGCGCAGCACGTCGCCGCCTTCTACCCCTATCCCAACCCGCAACAGCCTGTCACGGGCGCACTGGCGCGTGCCGACGGCGAGGAGCGCGGACCGGCGCCGGCGGGCAAGGCCGCCGCCCTCGCCAGGCGCCGCAACGGTCGCGGCCAGGGTTGACCGGCAATTCCCGCGCGTCGCGGGTGTGCGTTAACTCTCCGTAAATTGCTGCGGCGCGGTCACGCTGGCTATAGTGCCGGCTCCGTCATCACCGGTCAGTCACCCCGCGGAGGCCCGCCTCATGTCGATCTACACGCCCATTGCGAAGGAAGGCGAAACGCGGCGCGTGCTCGCGCTGCGCAGCCCCATCGACCTCGAACCGATCGGCGAACTCGTGTGCGCGAACCGCGAGGACGTGCAGGCCGCCGTGGCGCGCGCACGCGCCGCGCAGCCCGACTGGGCCGCGAAGAGCTTCGCCGAGCGCGCCGAGTACATGAACCGCGCGCTGAAGGTGCTGCTGGCGCGGCAGGACGAGATCGTCGACACCGTGGTGCGCGAAACCGGCAAGGCGCGTTCGGACGCGATGAGCATGGAGATCTTCGCCGCCGCGGATTCGCTGTGCTACTACGCGAAGAACGCGCAGAAGTTCCTCAGGACGCGCAAGCAGCGCGTGCACGGCCTGCTGGGCATCGCCAAGCAGCTGCGCATCGTGTACCGCCCGCTCGGCGTGATCGGCATCATCACGCCGTGGAACGGCCCGTTCGTGCTCGGCATGAACCCCTCGGTGCAGGCGCTGATGGCCGGCAACACCGTGGTGCTGAAGGGATCCGAGGTCACGCCCTACTCGACCAGGCTCGTGGAGGACGTCTTCCGCGAGGCGGGACTGCCGCCGGGCGTGCTGCAGGTGCTGATGGGCGACGGCCAGACCGGCGCGTATCTCACCGAGGCCGGCGTGGACAAGATCTCGTTCACCGGCAGCGTGCGCACCGGGCGCCTCATCGCCGAGACCTGCGGGCGCCAGCTCATTCCGTGCACGCTCGAGCTCGGCGGCAAGGACGCCATGATCGTCTGCGATGACGCCGACCTGGATCGGGCCGCCGCGGGCGCCATCGTGGGATCCTGCATGAATACCGGCCACTACTGCTGCGGCACCGAGCGCATCTACGTGGTCGAGAAGGTCTACGACGAGTTCCTCGCCAAGGTGATCGCGGGTGCGCGCAAGCTGCGCCAGGGCAACGCGCTCGGCTTCGAGGAAGACGTGGGCGCGGTGTTCTGGGACAAGCAGATGGAGATCATCGAGCAGCACGTCGAGGACGCGGTCGCGAAGGGCGCGACCGTTCACGTCGGCGGACGCCGCAACCCGGAACTGAAGGGTCTCTACTACGAGCCCACCGTGATGACCGGGGTCAATCACGACATGCAGATCATGCGCGACGAGACCTTCGGCCCCGTGCTCTGCATCCAGAAGGTACGCGACGTGGAAGAGGCGCTGCGTCTGGCCAACGATTCGCCCTACGGGCTGAACGGCAACGTGTGGACGCGCGACAAGGAGAAGGGCTTCGCGATCGCCGCGCGCATCGACACGGGCTCGGTCTCGGTGAACGACATGGCGATGTCCTACGGCGTGCCGGCCGCGCCCTTCGGCGGACGCAAGGAGAGCGGCATCGGGCAGGTCAACGGCGAGACCGGCGTGCGCGGCTACTGCCACGCGATGCCGATCCTCATCGACCGCTTCGGCGGCAAGGAACTGCCGAGCGGCTATCCGTACACGCAGAAGAAGGCGGAAGGCATGAAGAAGCTCATGAACTTCCTCTGGAACACGCCGGTGGGGCGCTGGTTGTCCTGACGCGCCGCACGGTGGGGTCGCGAGCATGGCCCGCTCCTACACCCATCCGCGTCCGCACATGCACCCGTCGCATGAATGCCGACCCACATCGCCTGTCGGCATCGAATGCCGACCCACGTAGGAGCGGGCCATGCCCGCGACCTTCACCGGGTCAGGCGGTGAAGCGCTCGCGCAGCTCGCGCCGCTCCGCCGGGCCCACGCCCATCGCCTCGTCCAGGAAGCGCTCCAGCGAGCCGTAGTCGCGCCGGATCGCCTCCAGCGCCGCCGCGATGTACTCGCGGCGCGTTTCCATCATCGGCCGGATCAGCTGCGGATCGAGCCGCCCGCCGGCCTCGCCGCCGTACTTGCGCAGCACGCGCTCCATCTCGCGCTCGATCGGGAAATAGCGATCCGACAGCAGGTAATCGGCCACGATGTCGTCCTCGGCCACACCCAGCGCGGCCAGGATCATCGCCGCGCCGAAACCGGTGCGGTCCTTGCCGGCGGCGCAGTTGATCATGAAGCCGCCGTCCTCGAGCGCGAGCAGCTCGCCGAGCATGCGGCGGAACTGCGGCGCGTGGTGGCGCACGAACTCGCGGTTGATCTCTTCCATGAACGCCGCCATGTCGACCGGCGCCGCGCCGCGCTCGGCGACCTGGTCGAAGAACGAGCTGGTGCTGCCCGGGTTGACCGTGAGACCGACGATGCGCGTCGAGGCCGGCAGCCGCGTCGGCTCGATCAGGTGCTCGTCCTCGCGGCGGAAATCGCAGCACACGCGGATGTCGAGCGCCGCCACGATGTCCTGGTCGCGCTCGCTCAGGCCCGCGGTGTGGCCGGAGCGGAACAGCCGGCCCCAGCGCACGCGCCGGCCGTCGGCGCCGCGGTAGCCGCCCATGTCGCGGAAATTGGTGCCGGCTTCCAGCGGCACGTTGCGCTGCGCGGCGGTGACGCCCTCGCCCTGCTCGGGCTGCAGGTGGAAATAGTGGCGCGGCCCCTCGAGCCCCGTGATGCGCACGCCGGGGCGTGCCGCGCGCGCCACCGGCTCGGCCTCGGCGCGCCGCCTCGGGCGCGGTGTGGGCGCGGACTTCCACGCCCGCGTCGCTGAATTCCTCGGTCCAGCTCAGGAGGTAGTCGCCCTCGGGCGTCTGCTCGACGTGTATCGGAAATGCCTTGCTCATGGTCTCCAGATTTCCTTGCCCAGTCCGCTTGTCCAGAATGCATCGGTCAGCCGCGTGATGAATTCGACCTGCCGTTCCGCGGCCTCGGCGCCCAGCGGGTCGATGTCCAGGAGTCCGCGGTACAGCGGCGCCATGGTGACGTAGGACATCACGATATTGTTGAAGCCCATCACGATCCACGGGCGCAGGCGCGAGCCGCTGGGGCTCAGCGCCACGCCGGGATCCATGGCGCTCGAGCTGCTCTCGATCAGCGGCTTGAACAGCTGCTCGATGATCAACTCCGAGCCGGGCCCGCCGGAGAGCGCCTCGTGCTGCAGCAGGCGCGCGAGGTTGGGATTCTCGATGTGCATGCGCACCAGCCGCGCCTGCCAGCCGCGGATGCGCTCGGGCGTGATCTCGCCCTCCTGCAGTTCGCGCAGCGGCGCGTTGAACTTCTCCAGCAACCGCGCCAGCACCGCATGGTACAGCGCCTCCTTGTTGCGGAAGTGGTTGTACAGGCTGGGCGAACGGATGCCGACGCGCTCGGCCACGTCGCCGAGCGACGCCGCCTGGTAGCCCCTCTCCGCAAACAGGTCTTCGGCCACGTCGAGCACGCGCTCGGCGGTTGGTTTCATCGAGGCACTCCGCGCAGCCCGGATCGTTGCAAGCGCGCGAGTATACCACCCGACTAACGACCGCTAGTTGAAAAGGGGACGGAGGGATTATTTTTAAATCCCTCCGTCCCCTTTTTGTTGATCAACCGTCATGTTGGGTTGATTGACTTGGTCAGGGCGGGGGGAAAAGATGGGCGGCGATCCAGGGCACCCGAACGGAGAACCCACAACATGCTGGACATGATCATCAGGGGCGGCAGCGTCGTCGACGGCAGCGGGGCGCCGGCGCGTCGCGCCGACGTCGGCATCCGCGACGGGCGCATCGCGGCGATCGGCACCGTGACCGAGCCGGCGCGCGAGGAGATCGACGCCACCGGCCTCACGGTCGCGCCGGGCTTCGTCGACGTGCACACGCACTACGACGCGCAGGCCTTCTGGGACCGCACGCTGAGCCCCTCGTGCTATCACGGCGTGACCACCGTGATCGCGGGCAACTGCGGCTTCTCGCATCGCGCCGCTGAACGGCAACCCCGAGGACAGCGAGTACCTGATGCGCATGCTGGCGCGCGTCGAGGGCATGCCGCTGGAGAGCCTGCGCGAGGGCGTGCCGTGGAACTGGCGCAGCTTCGGCGACTACCTCGACGCGCTCGACGGCAAGCTCGCGATCAACGCCGGCTTCATGGTCGGGCACTCGGCGCTGCGCCGCTACGTGATGGGCGCGCGCGCGGTCGGCAGCCACGCCACCGAGGCCGAGATCGCCGCCATGCAGCAGCTGCTGCGCGAATCGATCGCCGCCGGCGGGCTGGGCTTCTCGAGCACCGTGTCGCCGACGCACAACGACGCCGACGGCAAGCCGGTGCCCTCGCGCCACGCCACCGACGAGGAGCTGTTCGCGCTCGCCAGCGTGGTGAAGGAATTTCCCGGCACCCTGCTGGAATTCCTGCCGGGCGTGGGCAGCTTCACCGACGACGAGAAGGCGCGCATGACGACGTTCGCGCTCGCCGGCGAGCGCGCCGTGAACTGGAACCTGCTGAACCCGAGCTCCATGATGCCCGACATGCACAAGGCCCAGCTCGCCGCCAGCGACCACGCGGCCGCGCGCGGCGCGAAGGTCGTGGCGCTCACGCTGCCGCAGCCGATGAAGATCCGCCTCAACCTGATCAGCGGCTTCATCTTCGACGCGCTGCCGGGCTGGGCGGAAGTGATCGGCAAGCCGCTGCCCGAGCGCAAGGCGGCCCTCGCGGATCCCGCGGTACGCGCCAGGCTCGACGCCGGCGCGCGCTCGCCCGAGGCCGGGGTCCTGGCGGCGCTGGCGAACTGGGGCTCGTGGACCATCGACGAGGCCTTCGATCGCGGCCAACAAGCCCTGGCAGGGCAGGACGATCGGCGAGCTCGCCGCCGCCCGGGGCAAGACGCCGCTGGACGCGCTGCTCGACCTCGCGCTGTCCGAGGACCTGCGCACCTCCTTCGCGCCGCCGATCATCGGCGACGACGAGGAATCCTGGCGCATGCGCGGCGAGGTGTGGACCGACCCGCGCACCGTGATCGGCGGCTCCGACGCCGGCGCGCACCTGGACATGATCGACACCTTCGCCTTCTCGACGCAGGTGCTCGAGCACGGCGTGCGCGAGCGCGGCCTGATCAGCCTCGAGCAGGCCGTGCACCAGCTGACCGAGGTGCCCGCGCGCCTGGTCGGGCTGAAGGATCGCGGCCTGCTGCGCGAGGGCTTCTGCGCCGACGTGGTGGTCTTCGACGCCGCCACCATCGCCAGCGGCCCCACGCACACGCGCTTCGACCTGCCCGGCGGCGCCGGCCGCCTGTACGCCGAGGCCGTGGGCGTGGCGCACGTGATCGTGAACGGACGCGAGATCGTGCGCCACGGCACCTGCACGGGCGCGCGCGGCCGGCACGATCCTGCGCTCGGGCCGCGACACCGTCACCGCGGGGTAAGCCGCCATCGACGCCAGGATGCACAAGGAAGGGCCGCCGCGGCCTGATGCACGTCGTGGATGCCTTCGTGTTCTCGATGAAAGGATTGCGCGCGGCCTGGGTGCACGAGACGGCCTTCCGCCTGCAGTGCGCGCTGCTGGTGCCGCTGGTGCCGCTCGCCTTCCTGATCGCGCGCAGCGCCGTGGAGCTGTCGCTGCTGCTGGGCGCCTGCGGCCTGGTGCTGATGGCCGAGATGTTCAACTCGGCGATCGAACGGCTGGTGGATCGCGTCAGCACCGACATCCACCCGCTCTCCGGCCAGGCCAAGGACCTGGGGTCGGCCGGGGTGTTCATCGCGATGATGCTGTTCCTGGTGGTCTGGCTGCCGATAGGCTGGGCCAACCTGCGCCGCCTGATCCCGTGGGTTCGAATTCATGTCGAATGCAGCCCGTTCGGCTGAAGCCGAACCTACAAGGGACATGTTCGGCTGAATGCCGAACCCACGAACGAAAAGACCGGCACGGGGCCGGTCTTGCGCGATCCACACGCTCCCCGCACGGGGAGCGCGAACGATCAGGCGGCTTGCTGGGCCAGCGCCTTGATCTGGCCGTTCAGGCGGCTCTTGTGCCGCGCAGCCTTGTTCTTGTGGATGATGCCCTTGTCGGCCATGCGGTCGATGACCGGCACGGCGGCCGTGTACGCAGCCTGTGCCTTCGCCGCATCGCCTTCCTTGATGGCCGCGATCACGCGCTTGATCGACGTACGGACCATCGAACGGAAGCTGGCGTTATGCTGGCGCTGCTTCTCGGCCTGGCGCGCGCGCTTCTTTGCCTGCACAGTGTTTGCCACGTTGAACCCTCGAAAATTCTGACCGGGAAAAAAGACGGCGGATTATTCGCCGTCGCCCCCCGCCTGTCAAGGCAAAGGGGAATATGCACGGCGCTCGCGGCTCAGATCACGACGAGATTGTCGCGATGGATCAGCTCCTCGTCGTCGCTGTAGCCCAGCACTTCCTGGATGCGCCGGGTCGACAGCCCCATGATGCGGCGCGCCTCGTCGGCGCTGTAGTTCACCAGCCCCTTGGCGACCTCGCGCCCGTCGGGGCCCACGCAGGCGACCAGCTCGCCGCGCGTGAAATCGCCGCGCACCTCGCGCACCCCCACCGGCAGCAGGCTGCGGCCCGATTCGCGCAGCACCCGCACGGCGCCCTCGTCCAGCACCAGGCGCCCGCGCACCTGCAGGTGCCCCGCGAGCCACTGCTTGCGCGCCGCGATCGGCTGCTGCGAGGTGTGCAGGAAGGTGCCGATCTCCTCGCCCGCGGCCACGCGCAGCAGCACGTTCTGCGCGCGCCCGCCCACGATCACGGTATTGGCGCCGGAATGCGCCGCCAGGCGCGCCGCGCGCACCTTGGTGATCATGCCGCCGCGGCCCAGCTGCGTGCCGCTGCCGCCGGCCATGTATTCCAGCGCCTCGTCGTTGGCATCCGCGTGGTGCACCAGCGGCGCCTCGGGATCCTGGCGCGGGTCGCGCGCGTAGAGGCCGAGCTGGTCGGTGAGGATCACCAGCACGTCGGCGTCGATCGCGTTGGCGACCAGCGCGGCCAGCGTGTCGTTGTCGCCGAAGCGGATCTCGTCGGTGGCCACGGTGTCGTTCTCGTTGATCACCGGCACCACGCCGAGCTCGATCAGCGTCTTCAGCGTGCTGCGCGCGTTCAGGTAGCGCTGGCGGTTCGAGAGATCGTCGTGCACCAGCAGCACCTGCGCGGTGCGCAGCTCGTGGCGATGGAAGAAGGTCTCCCAGGTCTGCACCAGCCCCATCTGCCCCACCGCGGCCGCGGCCTGCAGCTTGTGCATCTCCGAGGGGCGGCTGCTCCAGCCGAGCCGCGCCATGCCCTCGGCGACCGAGCCCGAGGACACCAGCACCAGCTCGATGCCGCGCGCGCGCAGCGCCGCCATCTGCTCGACCCAGTCGGCGATGGCCTCGCGGTGCAGCCCGCGGCCGCCGTCGGTCAGCAGCGCGCTGCCGATCTTGACGACCCAGCGCCTGGCGCGGGTGAGTTCGCTGCGATCATTCATGGGGCTATTGTGACAAGGCAGCGGCGCGGCGTGCAGCCGGCAGGGTTGGTGAATTTGTCGTACGTGGGTTCGGCTTCAGCCGAACGTGGATGGCCACCAAACCCCATGTCCGCATGAATGCCGACCCACATCTCGCCCCTGTGGGTCGCCATTCATGGCGACAGCTGCATTGGGCAAGCACCTGTCAGCATGAATGCCGACCCACAGGGTCAGCGGACATACTCGACCTCGACGCCATCGTCGTCGTCATCGCCCCAGTCCTCGTCGGCGCCGTCCTCGGCCGGCAGGCCCTTGCGCGCGCGGCGGCGCGCCTCGGCCAGCGCCTCGATGCGCTCGCGCGACTCGGCCTGCATGCGCTGCTGCAGCTCCTGCTCGGCGGCGGCCAGCTCCGGGTCCTCCTGCTCGCGCAGGCGCTGCGCCTCGATGTGCGACATGATGCGGGCGCACAGCTGCTCGGTGCCGTCGGCCGCCAGCGCGGAGATGTGGAACGCCGGGCCTTCCCACGCCAGGCGCTCGATGATGTCGGCGCAGGCCTGCTCCATCTCCCCGAGCGGCAGCAGGTCGGTCTTGTTCAGCACCAGCCAGCGCTCGCGCGTGGCCAGCGTCGGGCTGAAGCGCTCCAGCTCGCGCTCGATGGCGCGCACGGTCTCGACCGGATCCGAGCCATCCAGCGGCGCCACGTCCACCAGGTGCAGCAGCAGGCGCGTGCGCGTCAGGTGCTTGAGGAAGCGGATGCCGAGGCCCGCGCCTTCCGAGGCGCCCTCGATCAGCCCGGGGATGTCGGCGATCACGAAGCTGCGGTGCTGCCCGACGCGCACCACGCCGAGGTTCGGCACCAGCGTCGTGAACGGGTAGTCGGCCACCTTGGGCTTCGCCGCCGACACCGAGCGGATGAAGGTCGACTTGCCGGCGTTCGGCATGCCGAGCAGGCCCACGTCGGCCAGCACCTTCAGCTCGAGACGCAGCGTGCGCGCCTCGCCCTCGGAGCCCGAGGAGCTCTGGCGCGGCGCGCGGTTGGTGCTGGACTTGTAGCGCGTGTTGCCGAGGCCGTGGAAGCCGCCCTGCGCCACCAGCAGGCGCTGGCCGGCCTTGGTCAGGTCGCCGATGACTTCGCCGGTGTCCTCGTCGAGCACCGTGGTGCCCACCGGCACCGGCAGCACCAGGTCGTCGCCGCTCTTGCCGGTGCAGTTGGCGCCCGAGCCCGACTTGCCGCTGTCGGCACGGAACTGCCGCGTGTAGCGGTAGTCGACCATGGTGTTCAGCGCGACGTCGGCCTCGAGGAAGATGCTGCCGCCGTCACCGCCGTCACCGCCGTCGGGACCGCCGAAGGGCACGTATTTCTCGCGACGGAAGCTGACGCAGCCGTTGCCGCCCTTGCCGGCCTGCACGTGGATGGTCGCTTCGTCTACGAATTTCATAAACAAAAACCCCGCCGTTCAGGCGGGGTCTCGTGGGGTCGTCGCCGGCTCAGGCCGGGACGATGTTCACGGTCTTGCGGTTCAGCGCGCCCTTGACCCGGAACTCGACGCGGCCATCGGCCTTCGCGAACAGGGTGTGGTCCCGACCCAGGCCGACGTTCTCGCCCGGGTGGAACTGGGTGCCGCGCTGACGCACGATGATGTTGCCGGCCTTCACGACCTGGCCGCCGAAACGCTTCACGCCCAGGCGCTTGCTTTCCGAATCACGACCGTTGCGGGTACTGCCGCCTGCCTTCTTGTGAGCCATGAGACTACTCCTTGACGCTTAGCCGGCGTTGATGCCGGTGATCTTGACTTCCGTGAACCACTGACGGTGTCCGGTCTCGCGCTTGTAGTGCTTGCGGCGGCGGAACTTGATGATACGGATCTTGTCGTGGCGGCCTTGCTTGACGACTTCGGCCGAAACCGTGCTGCCGGCCAGGTAGGGGCTGCCGACCTTCACGTCACCGCCGGCGCCGACCAGCAGCACCTTGTCGAAGCTGATGGTTTCGCCCGTGGCGGCTTCCAGCTTCTCGAGCTTCAGGGTTTCGCCTTCCTTCACACGGTGCTGCTTGCCACCGCTTTCAATCACTGCGTACATGTCATTCACTCCGTTGTCGCGCCTGTGTGCCGTTGTAATTTACCCGTCAGGGCTTGTCGGCGACCGTTCGCCGGGGCATCCAGGCACCCCGGAAACGTGTCCGGGGGTTTGCTCAGGGCCGCGCATTCTAGGTGATGATCCGGGCTGACGGCAAGCCGCTGACTCCCTGCGACGTGAAAAGTTGGCCTGTGGGTCCGGATTCACTGTGGGTCCGGATTTACTGTGGGTCCGGATCCGACTGCGCCAGTCCGAATAAATTCGGACCACATGATCTCTGCAGGCACCAGTCCGAATAAATTCGGACCCACATGATCTCTCCAGGCACCAGTCCGAATGAATTCGGACCCACGGGGCCGATTTGACAGGCGAGGGCACGGTTCCTAGCATGCCGTCCGCCCCAGATCATTCGAGCACGCGATGGACTACATCTCACCCGCCATCCGGGACGATTTCGCCGCCGTCAACCGGCTGGTCATCGAGCGGCTGCACTCCGAGGTGGCGCTGGTCGAGAGCATCGGGCAGTACATCGTCGAGGGCGGCGGCAAGCGCATGCGCCCGCTGATCACCCTGCTGTGCGCCCGCGCGCTGGGCTACGCCGGGAAGCAGCACGTGGAACTGGCCGCGGTCATCGAGTTCCTGCACACGGCCACGCTGCTGCACGACGACGTGGTCGACGTCTCGGCGCTGCGGCGCGGGCGCGCCACCGCCAACGCCAACTGGGGCAACGCGCCCAGCGTGCTGGTGGGAGACTTCATCTATAGCCGCGCCTTCCAGGTGCTGGTCGGCATCGGCGACATGCAGATCCTGCGCCTGCTGTCGGACACCACGAACACCATCGCCGAGGGCGAGGTGGAGCAGCTGGCGCGCGCCGGCGACCCCGACGCCACCGAGGCGCAGTACACGCAGATCATCGGCAAGAAGACCGCGGTGCTGTTCGCCGCGGCCGCCGAGGGCGCGGCCATACTCGCCGGCGCCGCCCCCGGCACCCGCGCCGCCATGCGCGACTACGGCATGAACCTGGGGCTGGCGTTCCAGCTGATCGACGACGTGCTCGACTACACCGGCGACCCGCAAGAGATGGGCAAGAACCTGGGCGACGACCTCGCCGAAGGCAAGCCCACGCTGCCGCTGATCCACGCGATCGCCCATGCCGAACCCGCCGCCGCGGCCGCGGTGCGCCAGGCGATCCTGGGACGCAACCGCGACGCGCTCGCGGAGATCGTCACCACGGTGCAGGCCTGCGGCGCGCTCGACTACACGCGCCGGCGCGCCGGGCACCACCGCGACCTGGCCCTGGCCGCACTGAACGACGTGCCGGACTCGGCCTTCCGCCAGAACCTGGAGTCCATTGCGCGGATGGCGGTGGATCGCGTTTCCTGAGCCTGTGCCCGGTCACGGATCGCAGTGCCCGCGCATTCGGCTATATACTGCGGATCGTCCAACCCACGCGAAGCCGCCCGGGATGATCAACGACACGCGCCCCGTCGAGAGCCTCCGCGCCGTCCCGGCGGATCCCGCGCGCGCGCTGCTCGGCGAACTGGCGCGGATCACGCGCCAGGGCCTGCAGCAGCGGCTGGACCCGATGTTCAGCGCCTGCGACGATTTCTTCTTCGACCTCGCCAGCCGTGCCCGCAGCAACGCGGACCAGAACCGCTACTTCGAATCGCTGCGCGAGGTGCGGCTCAAGAAAGCCCGCATGGCCGCGGATTTCCTGGCCGGCGTCGAGCCGGGGTTTTTCCGGATTCGGCGCGCGCACGGGGCCGCAGGCCGTCGCCTCGCAGGGCAACGTGCTCCTCGCCAGCGATCTCGAGCTGGTCTCGCACGACCAGATGGAAAGGAACGTGCGTGGTGACCGACATGGTGTCGCGGGCGCGGCTCGAGTGGCAGCAGGAGCTGTTCCAGCTGCGCGAACGCCTGATGACGATCTGTCCGCCCTTCGCGGAAGACCAGAACCCCTTCGATCCGGGCCGCCTCACCGCGGCGTTCACCGCCGCGGCGGAGGTGTTCGAGGTCGATCTCGACATCCTGAAGATCCTGTACAAGCAGTTCGACCGCACGGTGCTGCTGCACCTCGACGAGGTCTACGCGCCGGCCAACCAGCGCCTGAAGGACGCCGGACTGCTGCCGAACCTGACGCCGCTCAGCCGGCGCGCGGTCAAGAAGCAGGGCGCAGCGCCGGGCAAGCCGCCCGCGGCCGCCACGCCGCAGCCGACCGATGTGAACCTGGCCGGCATCGGCATCCCCGAGAGCGACCCGGAAATGCGCGAGCTGGCGCAGGTGCTGCGGCGCCTGCACGACGGCGGCATCCGCCTGCCGATGCTGCAGAGCCTGCCGGTTGCCCCGGCCGGCCCGGCGAACCCGCCGCTGCCGCGCGACGAGCTGGTATCGCTGCTCTCGGACATCAAGCTCGGGGCCGGGTCGAGCAGCCGGCGCAACGGCGGCGCCGCTCGACATCCGCCACGCGATCGAGTCCATCGTTGCCAGCCGCGGCCAGCTGAGCCTGGGGCAGGCCGACGAGGACATCATCAACGTCGTGGCGATGTTCTTCGACATCATCCTCGACGACCGCAACCTGCCGATCGAGATCCAGGCGCTGGTGAGCCGCCTGCAGCTGCCCATCCTGCGGGTGGCGCTGAAGGACCGCAGCTTCTTCACCGACCGCAAGCACCCGGCGCGCCAGCTGATCAACGAGATCGCACGCACCAGCATCGGCTGGGAATCGAGCGACCGGGACGAACAGGACGCGCTGTTCATCCGCCTGACCGAGCTGGTCGAGCAGGTGCTGCAGGGCTCCGCCGAGCACGCCGAAGTGTTCGAGAAATGCCTGAACGACCTGATGGGCTTCATCTCGAACCAGGACTCGCGCGCCGGCAAGCTCGAGCGACGCACCCGGGAACAGGCGGCCGCGCAGGCACGCAGCGCGCAGTCCCTCGAAGCGGTGAAAACGCTGCTGAACGAGCGCCTGTCGGGCGCCACGCTGTCGCAGGACATCGCGGACTTCCTGGTGAACGACTGGCAGCAGGTGCTGTACCAGCGCCACCTCAAGCACAACGAGGACAGCCCGGAATGGCGCGAGGGCGTGCAGATCCTCGACGACCTGATCTGGAGCGCCCAGCCGCACCGCGATGCCGAATCGCAGGCGCGCCTGCAGTCCCTGCTGCCCGGCCTGCACGCGCGCATCGCCGCCGCGCTGGAGCATGCGGGAACGGACATCGGCCGCGGCGGCGAAACGCTGAAGCACCTGACGGCGATGCTCGCGCGCCTGCACGCGGCCAAGGTCACCGAGGTCGAGGCCATTCCGCTCAGCGAGGAGCAGAAGCAGCGCATCGACCCGACCCCGGCGCAGAAGCCATGGGAGGAAATGACCGCGGTGGAGCGCCAGTTCGTGCGTCACCACCAGCTGCTGGGCGAGCAGCTGAAGCGCGTCGACGCACTGGAGTTCGGCACCTGGGTGCAGTACGACGACCTGCGCCAGGGCATGAGCCGCCGCTGCAAGCTCTCGGCAAAACTCGCCGCCACCGACAGCTTCGTGTTCGTGAACCGCATGGGCGCCAAGGTGCTGGAAAAGCCGCGCAAGTCCTTCGCCTACGACCTGCAGATGGGCTATGCGCGGATCCTGGATACCGAGAACTTCTTCGACCGCACGCTGGAGCGGATCACGTCGAATTTGAGGAAGTTGGCGGGGGAGTAAAGAGGGCGCAAGTTCGTCGTCGCAATTGCTGACCGCCCGGGCTCATCCCGGCACCCTGTTCATGATCAACCCCGCCAGCCGCTCCGCACCGATCCTGTCGACGGCCTCGCGCACCGCGCGCGTGCGCGCCGCGCCATAGGGCACCACCAGCGCCGTGCTGTCGACCCAGCCGAGCAGCGGGTGCACGGATTCCAGCGCCGGCGCCTCCGGCAGGTCCAGCACGATGAAGCGGTCGCTGTAGCGCGCGCGCGCGGCGCGCACCAGTTCCTGCATGCGCGGGCCGCCGAGCAACTGCGGCTCCAGGTTCTCGTTGCCGTACGGAATCACGCGCATGCGGGCCACGCCCGGCGCGTAGACGATCTCGTCGATGTGCATCCGCTCGTCGGCGAGATAATCCGTCAGCCCGATATCCGGGTAGGGCACCAGCATGCGGTGCAACGCGGTCGGGTACGGGTTGCACTGGATCAGCAGCGCCGTGCGCCGGTAATCGGCGGCCAGCGCCGCGGCGAGGTTCATCGCCACGTAGCTCGCGCCGGCGCCGCGCACCAGCCCGGTGACGCCAACCACGAAATTGCCGCCTTCGCGCTGCGCCGACAGCTGCTGCAGCAGGTCGTTGAACTGCGCCAGCGTGGCCTTGTTGCGCGTGAGCGGGTGCACCACGCGATGGGCCTCGAACTCGACGTCGGACAGCCGCGAGACTTCCTTCATCTCCGTGATGCGCGCGCGGTTGGCGCCGATCAGTTCGTTCAGCCCCGTGGTCGCTTCGGGTGGCTTGATCACCGTGGTCTCCCTTGCATTGCGGCGGGCGTTCAGGCCACGCGCAGAAACACGATACAGGCCGCCGCGGTGAGCAGCCCCAGCAGCACCAGGCCGGCACGACGCCAGTTTGCCGCCGGATCGCTCATCGGATCGCGCCACACCGGCAACTCCACCAGCGCCTTCACCTGCAATTCGTCGGCAAGCCGCGCCAGGCTCTTGGCGCTGCGCGCGCTGAACGCGGCCTCCAGCAGGCGCAGGAACACGATCATCGCGCCCGCCGCCAGCGCGAGCAGCAGTTGCTGCCAGGCCGGCAAGCCGCTGCCCAGCCGGGCGTTGCCCGGGCCGGCACTCAGCGCGTAGGGCAGTTCCGGTCGCTCGCGCATCTGTGCGACGGCTTCGGCATGACGCGCCAGGCCAGCCTCGGCGTCGCGCAGCTGCGCATCCGCGGCGGTGACGGCGCGATTGAGCTGCTGGATCTGCTCGTTCTCGCCCTCCAGGCGGACCAGGTCGCTGCGCGCCTCGTCGACCAGGCGCCGCAGCTGCCGCTCGCGTCGGCCGTTTTCCTCGGCGACGCGGCCCAGGCTCGCCAGCTCCTCCTGCGCGCTCGCGTGCCGCGCGACCAGCCCGGCATGCCGCGCGCCGGCATCGGCGAATTCGTTCTGCGCCTGCGCAAGCGCGCGCGACAGCGCATCCACCTCCTGTTGCGCCCTGGCGTTCTCGGCCCTGGCGACCTCGATCTCCGCCGCGGTTCCGGGCTTCGCCGCCAAGTCCGCGGCGGCGGCCGCTGCCCGCCCCAGCGCGGCATGGGCCTCGCGCAGTTGCTGCTCCAGCGTCTGCACACGCGCCGCATCCGGCTGCGCCTCGTCGAGCCCGGCCGCCAGTTCCTGCACTCGCGCCTCCAGCTCGGCCTGGCGGGTGCGGAAGGCACGGATTTCGAGAGCGAGTGCATCGGCCTCGGCCTGCAGCTTGCCGAGGCGCGCACCCGCGGCGGCGTCGCCGCCCTCGGGCAGCGCGGCCAGGGCGGCGGCAAGGGCCTGCTGCGCGGCGCCCTGCCCCTCGCGCGCCGCCTGCACCTCGCGCTCCAGGCGCGCGGCATCGGCATCCAGCGCGTCGGCCAGCGACTCGCGCGTGCTGCGCCACCAGCGCATCGATCAGTTCCTTCAGCGTCTCGCGCAACCCGGCGGACTGGCCACCCTCCCAGCCGAGCAACAGCTCGCGCCCGCGCGTTTCCACGCGCAGCGTGCCCTCGGGGTGGCGCGCCGCGAGCGCGCGCAGCTGTTCGGCGGTGGCAGGCATCGCGTCGAGCGCATTGCTGTCGAAGGCGAGCACCGCGTCGGAGACGTAGGTGCGGGGAAGGAAGAAGCCGGCAGCCAGCAGCGCGAGCACCGCGACGCAGAACAGCACGAACAGGCGCCCGCGCAGGCGCAGATACTCCCGGCGCATGATGTCCATAAGTCCTGCAGTCATCCCCGATTTCTCCCCGTCAGCCGAACCCGTCGCGGCTTTCGGTGCGAAATGCAGTATAGCCGAGCGCCCCGCTCACCCCGTGGGTTCGAATTCATTCGAACATGCCACCGTGGGTTCGAATTTATTCGAACAGTTGTTCGGCTGAAGCCGAACCCACAGCCGAACCTACACGGCGGCGAGATCGATGCCCTTGATCTCCAGCACCAGGTCGCGCAGGCGCTGGTCGGCTTCGCCGCGCGGGATGTTCTCGGCCTGGCGGCGGATGATCGGGCGGCTGCGGATCACCTCCAGCACCAGCTCGCAGGTGACCGGCTTGACCTCTTCGGCGTAGCCGTAGACCAGGGCCATGTCGCAGATGTTGTTGATCGCCCGCGGGATGCCGCGGCTGAAGTAATAGATGGCGGCGCGCGCGTAGCGGTCGAAGAGCTCCTCGGTAGTCCCGGCCACCGCGATGCGGTGGCGGATGTAGTTCTCGGTGCCCTCGTAGTCCAGCGCCGTGATGTGGTGCTCGGCCGAGATGCGCTGCGCGAACTGCAGCAGCCCGGGCAGCGCGATGGTGTCCTGCAGCTCCGGCTGGCCCACCAGCACCAGCTGCAGCAGCAGCTCCTCGCCGACGTTCATGTTCGACAGCAGGCGCAGCTCCTCGAGCATCTCGGCGTCCATGTTCTGCGCCTCGTCCACCACCAGCACCACGCGGCGGCCGGCCTTGTGCTCGTTGGCCACGAAGTCGAGCAGGCGGTGGTGCATGCTCACGTTGTCGCGGTTGCCGAGATCCAGGCCGTAGGCGGTCAGGATCCAGGTCAGCAGGTCGCCGTAGTTGCGGTGCGTGTTGGTGACCACGCCGATGGTCAGGTTCCCGTCCATGCTCCGCAGCAGGTGGCGGATCAAGGTGGTCTTGCCCGAGCCCACCTCGCCGGTGATCAGCGTGAAGCCCGCCTGGTTCTGCAGGCCGTACTTCAGCATCGCGAGCGCGATCGCGTGCTGCTTGCTCAGGAAGAGGAACTCGGGGTCGGGGGTCAGGGCGAAGGGCTTGCGCGTGAGACCGTAGTAATCGAGATACATCGAGATGCTGTTTCCTTGAATCCGGCTGCCCGGAGCGCAGCCGATACCGGTTCGGGGCGTAAGACTATAGGGTTGGCCGCGAACCGCGCAACTTCGGGGCCCTGTGCTACATTTCAACCCGATCGCCACCGTGTTGTAGGAGCGGGCCATGCCCGCGACTGTGCGCTATGCAATCGCACATGGTCGCGGGCATGGCCCGCTCCTACAACCGGCCACACACCGCAGAGCCATCGGACAGAACCCCCGAAATGAAAGTCATGGTCACCGGCACTGCCGGCTTCATCGGCAATGCCCTCGCGATCCGCCTGCTCGAGCGCGGCGACGAAGTGCTCGGCGTCGACAACCTGAACGACTACTACGACGTGCAGCTCAAGCGCGACCGGCTGGCGCGCATCAGCAGCCACCCGGGCTTTCGCGACGCGCGCATCGACATCGAAGACCTGGACGCCATGACCCACGCCGTGAAGGACTTCCGCCCCGAGCGCGTGGTGAACCTCGCCGCCCAGGCCGGCGTGCGCTATTCGCTGACCAATCCGCACGCCTACATCTCGTCGAACATCCAGGGCTTCATGAACATCCTGGAGCTGTGCCGGCATCACGGGGTCGAGAACCTGGTGTACGCCTCCAGCAGCTCGGTCTACGGCGCCAACACGCGCATGCCCTTCTCGGTGCACGACAACGTCGACCACCCGGTGAGCCTGTACGCGGCCAGCAAGAAGGCCAACGAGCTGATGGCCCACACCTACAGCCACCTCTACGGGCTGCCGACCACGGGGCTGCGCTTCTTCACCGTCTACGGCCCCTGGGGCCGGCCCGACATGGCGCTGTTCATCTTCACGCGCAAGATCCTGGCCGGCGAGCCGATCGACGTCTTCAACTACGGCCAGCACCAGCGCGACTTCACGTATATAGATGACATAGTGGAAGGCGTGATCCGCACCCTGGACCAGCCCGCCGCCCCCAACCCCGACTGGCAGGGCGACGCGCCGGATTCCGCGACCTCGAAGGCGCCCTACCGCCTGTACAACATCGGCAGCAACAACCCGGTGGAACTGCTGCGCTACATCGAGATCCTCGAGGACTGCCTGGGCCGCAAGGCCGAGAAGAACCTGCTGCCGCTGCAGCCCGGCGACGTGCCCAACACCTACGCCGACGTGGACGCGCTGATGCAGGACGTGGGCTACAAGCCGACGACGCCGCATCGAGGAAGGCGTCGCCCGCTTCGTGGAGTGGTACCGCGCCTATTACGGGGCGTGAATCCCTGTGGGCCATGCTCCGTGGGTCGGCTTCAGCCGAACAACCGTTCGAATAAATTCGAACCCACGGTGCAGGTGCTCGAATGAATTCGAACCCACAGCCTTGGCGCCTGCTGCTGCCGCTGGCCTACATGGCCGCCATCTTCGCGCTGTCCTCCATCCCCGACACCGCCACCCCCGAAACCGGCCTCGAACGCGCGCTGCAATGGGTATCACCGGAACTGCAGAACCTGCTGCATATCCCGCTGTTCGGGGGGCTGGCGTGGTGCTGGCACTGGGGGCTGCGGTCGTGGGTGAAGCAGGAGCGTGGCGAGCTCGGGGCAGCACTGGCCCTGACGCTCGCCTACTCGGTCCTCGACGAAATCCACCAGCTCGGCGTACCGGGACGCTTCGGCTCGCTGACCGATGTGGCGCTGAACGCGGTCGGCGCGGTGCTGGCGCTCGCCGTGATCGCGGCGCGCCAACGCGGCAGGGAACGCGCATCACGCTGAACGGCAGAACCACATATCCGGCGCCGGGAAATCGTCAGCTTTTTTTACACACCCGAACGGGTGAGCGCCACCCCGATGCGCAACCGCCTGAAAACGAAGCGTGACGCACCATTGGCATAATTCCCGCATGGGTTTCTTCCGATCATAGGCCCAGAACCAGCCGTTCTGGATTTACGCAGACCCAGTTACAGCGTCCATCGCCGATCCGATGCCTCCGACACCCATCGAACGACTGACAGCCGCCATGCAGGAGCGCGGCGTCACCAGCGAGCAGCTGGCGGCACGGCTCGGCGTCGCGGCGACCACGGTCGACGACTGGCTCGCGGGACGCAGCCCCATTCCCGCCGACAGGTTGCGCGAGATCGAATCGGTACTGGGGCTAGAAGAGGCAACTGTGGACGCGAACCCGGGGCGGACGCGACTGGATCCGCGCATCGAACAGCTGATCCAGCTCGCCAAGGGTTTCGACGAGCACGGCGCAGACAGCGCCGCTCCAGCGCAACGCACCCCGGACACCCCGCGCGATCAACCCGACGAGCTGCCGCTGCACGTCGTCATCCAGCGGGCCATCCTCAAGACGCGCCAGACCGTCGGGCCTCACCCAGGCCGAAATCGCCGCCAGGATCGGCGTGTCCGCCCCCCTGCTGTCGCAATGGGTCAGGGGGCACCGCCCGATCCCGGACCAGCACCTGCTGGATCTCGCCAAGGTGCTGGGCCTGGATTTCCGGCGCGAGCTGATCCGCCACTTCCGCGGCCTTGCGGAGGAACTCCCGGCGGAAGACCGCGAGCTCGCC
This sequence comes from uncultured Gammaproteobacteria bacterium, assembly GCA_963819895.1. Lineage (GTDB taxonomy): Bacteria > Pseudomonadota > Gammaproteobacteria > Pseudomonadales > UBA5518 > UBA5518. The sequence goes on along the minus strand of CAWFXU010000015.1, from coordinate 3,179 downwards.
GCGCTCATCGCCAACCTGAACCAGGAAGCGAAGGCTCCCCTGCTCCGACTGCTGCAACGCCTGCAGGCCAAGTAAAGCTCGCCTGTCGCGGCGATTCAGCCGCGCGCTGTCCGACCCGCCACGCTCATCAGCCCGAACGACCCATTCTGGCGGGACGCAGCGGTCGCAAACCGGTGGATCTCCGGCAAACGCACTGAGCACCGTCCGACCGAGTCGGGCACACCAGGGCATGGGCGGAAGCGGCACGTCCCGGCAACGCACCTTCGCGCCGATGAGTCAGTGGCCGAATCCCGCGAGAAACCGGGTCTCGCCCCGGCGATGCCGGAAACTGTCCCACGGCAGAGGCCAACGCCCCGGACCCGGCGAGCCTGGCTTTGTTCGGACTCGGGCTCGTGACCATTGGTTACCAGCGCCGTCAGCGCGCGTGATTTGGAGTGTTGTCAGGATAATTTACACACGGTGCATATCAGCGAGAAAGGAGAATGAATCCGCCGGCAAAATAAAATCTAACATATTGATATTATTAGTATTATAAATTGATATCAGATTTTGGCATGATTTACGCTTATATCAGATCAGGACAATCAGGCATCCGCCGCACTATCAATCGATAGATCACGGCACGCGCACAAGGAAATCGAAATGGGCCTTCTCCGCAAGTTCAGTATCGCAGCAGCTTCTGCCGCTCTGATGTCATTGAGCATGGCCAGCCAGGCGGCCCTGATCTCCGCCAGCACGAACAATCCCTATGCCTTCAACTGGAGCTTCGACACGGGAAGCTCACTGCTCACCGGCAACGGCAGCATGACGCTGTCAGGCTTCAACAGCAGTTCGCTCAGCATCGCGATTTCGCTGACCAACACCTCGCTACTCGGCGGCCAAGGCGGTGAGCGCCTCGTGTCCTTCGGGTTCGGCATCGACCCGAATGCCACTGCGGTCGGCTTTTCTGATGCCAATGATTCGGCTGCGGCCGCCCTGGCACGCCGCAACCGCCCGCTGGCGGCGGATTCCCGGCAACCCAGTCATCCGCGAGCCCAGCGGAGGCCCGGCGCCGATCTCATGAGAGCCGACCCGGACCCGGACTTCCGACAATGACCCACTCGCGTTCAGTGAACCTGCAACCAACGTGCCGGAGCCGGCACAGTCTCGTCGACTTCTGGGACTTGCCTCTTGGCGATCGGCTAACACTGCGCCAGCATGTAAAGATTCCTGACCCCTCCCGGCCCGAAGTGTCTCAGTTTTGCGACCCCCATCACGTTGGTTCATGGTTCGCCCTCGAGCTGGCTGACACTGCAATCGGACGGGCCGTCGATGGTCATTTTCGACGTCCAAAAGTCCGATCTCACGCCTGCCCGCCGGGCAGCCCTCCTACGACTGCGTGCAAATGCACGCTGAACCGGAGCAAGCAATGACGACGACGCACCGCGAAACGCAGACCAGCCACCTCACCATCAGCCAGACGCGGCTTTGCCGCGCGCTCCGGGCGGCGCTGATTGCCGGCGTGCTGGGCAGCGCCAGCGGGCTCGCCCTGGCGGCACCGGACAAACCCTGGAAGGAAGGCCAGATCCTGGTCAAGCCCAAGGCGGGCCTGTCCGATGCCGAGTTCGACGAGCCATCCTGCAGCGCGGCAACGCCCGCTCGCAAGGCCGCATCGACGACCTGCCGGTGCACATCGTCAGCGTGCCGCCGCAAGCCGAGGAAGCCGTGGCGCGCGCCCTGGCGAAGAACCCCCGCATCGAGTTCGCCGAGCTCGACATGGCCGTCGATCTGAGCGAAGCCGTCCCGAACGACCCCCGCTACGGTTATCAATGGCACCTGCCGAAGATCCAGGCGCCGGCGTCGTGGGATTACTCGCGGGCCGACAACATCGTCATCGCCGTGCTGGACACCGGCGTCGACGGCACCCACCCGGACCTGGCTCGAGCAAGCTGCTGCCGGGCTGGAACGCGGTCGACGGCAGCAACGACTACCGTCCGACATCCACGGTCACGGCACCGCCGTGGCCGGCACGGCCGCCGCCGCAACCAACAATGGCACCGGCGTTGCCGGCGTCGCGTGGAATGCCGCCATCCTGCCGGTGCGCATCACCAACAGCAGCGACGGCTACGCGTACTGGAGCGACATCGCGCGCGGCCTGAACTGGGCCGCGAACCAGGGCGCCGACGTGGCCAACATCAGCTATGGCGTATCCAACAGCTCGACCATCGCCAGCGCCGCGCAATACATGCGCAGCAAGGGCGGCCTGACCGTGGTCGCGGCCGGCAACGACGGCATCGACCCGGGCTACGCGGACAGCACCTCCATGATCAGCGTCTCGGCCACGACCAGCGACGACGCCAAGGCCTCGTGGTCGAACTACGGCGCGTTCATCGACGTGGCGGCCCCGGGCGTCTCGATCCAGACCACCAGCCGGGGCGGCGGCTACGGCAACTGGAGCGGCACCTCGTTTGCCTCGCCCGTCACCGCGGGCGCGGTGGCGGTGATCATGGGCGCCAATCCCGTCGCTGTCGCCCGATGCCAGGTCGAGAAGATCCTCGAGGACTCCGCCGACAAGATCGCCGGCGACATCCACCCCTACTACGGCCACGGCCGCGTCAACGTCGCCAGCGCGGTGCAGCTGGCGCTGGGCAGCGTCGCGATCGACACCCAGGCACCGGCGGTCAACATCTTCTCGCCGGGCAGCGGCAGCACCGTCAGCGGACTGGTGCAGGTCGACGTCAATGCCAGCGACAACGTGGGCGTCACCGAGGTCTCGCTGTACGCGAACGGTTCGCTGGTCGGCACCGACGGCACCGCACCGTACCAGTTCAGCTGGGACTCGACGCAGGCGGCCGACGGCGCGGTCACGCTGAGCGCCCGCGCTACCGATGCGGCCGGCAACGAAGGCGTATCGGCGAACGTCGGCGTGACGGTCAAGAACCAGGCGATCGCTGACCTGGCCGCGCCCACCGTCACCATCAGCAAGCCCACCGACGGCAGCAAGGTCACGGGCACGGTGGCGGTGAGCGTAGCGGCGCAGGACGATGTCAGCGTCGCGAAAGCTGCAGCTCTATATCGACGGAAAGCTGGTCAGCTCGGCGACCGGCGGCGCCTTGAGCTACAACTGGAACACCCGCAAGGCCAGCGCCGGAGCGCACAAGCTGGAGGCGGTGGCCACCGATGGCACGGGCAAGACGGGC
>CAWFXU010000014.1:0-149173 GCA_963819895.1 uncultured Gammaproteobacteria bacterium | reverse complement strand
TCGGTGATCTCGCGCAACTCCTGGATCTTGATGGCCAGGTCGTCCGGACCGGTCCAGTCCGGGTGCCGGCTCGCGGAGCGCTGGTCCACGCCCTCGGGCAGGGTGCGCATCTTCGCCACGCGCGGATTGACCTTCTGCCCGAGCAGCATGCCGCCGCCGCCGGGCTTGGCGCCCTGCCCCAGCACCACCTCGATGGCGTCGGCGCGGCGCACATCATCCGGATCGAAGCCGTAGCGCGAGGGCAGACACTGGTAGACCAGGGTCTTCGAGGACTGGCGTTCCTCGGGCGTCATGCCGCCGTCGCCGGTGGTGGTGGTGGTGCCCATGGCGGTGGCGGCCTTGCCGAGCGCTTCCTTCACGTTGGCCGAGAGCGCGCCGAAGCTCATGCCGGCAATCGTGACCGGGGTGTCGAGCACGACGGGCTTCTTCGCGAAGCGGGTGCCCAGCACCGTTCGGGTCGAGCACTTCTCGCGATAGCCCTCGAGCGGGTAGCGCGACAGCGAGGCGGTCAGGAACACCAGGTCGTCGAAGTGCGGCAGCTTGCGCTTGGCGCCGAGGCCGCGGATCTCGTAGAGACCGGTGGCCGAGGCGCGGTGGATGTAGTCCAGCGTGCTCCTGTCGTAGCTCGCGGACTCCTCGGTTTGCAGGCGCCGGTGATGTGTGCGGGTTGTTCGGGATGGACATCTCAATACTCCTGATCGGCGTCGGCGTTCCAGTGGTACAGCGTCCGGGCGGATGCCACGCGCTTGAAGGATGCGGGGTCGTGTCGCAGGCCGGCCGCGGCCAGCAGTTCGCCGAGCGTCGCGATGTCGGCGTCGCCGAGCGGCTCGATCCGCGCGTCGGCGCCGAGTGACTTGATGGCGCCGCGCACGTAGATGACGGCCTCGTAGAGCGAGTCGCCGAGCGCGTCGCCGGCATCGCCGCAGATCACCAGCCGCCCGGCCTGGGCCATGAAGGCGGAGATGTGCCCCACGTAGCCGCCGACGACGATGTCGCCGCCCTTCATCGAGATGCCGCACCGTGGCCGGCGTCGCCTTCGATCACCAGCAGCCCGCCGTGGGCCGACGCGCCGGCACCGTTCGAGGCGAAGCCCTTCACGCGCACGGTGCCGCTCATCATGTTCTCCGCGACACCCGTGCCGGCGTTGCCGTCGATGGTGACCTCGGCCGACTTGTTCATGCCGGCGGCGTAGTAACCCGCGTGCCCGTCGATGGTCACTTGCACGGCGCATTGATGCCCACCGCGATGTTGTGGGCGCCGTCGGGGTTGATCACCCGCACATGCTTGCCCGCGAGCGTCCCGGGCGGGCCATGCAGGAACTGGTTCAGCTCGCGCACCGGCTGCTCGCCCAGGTCGAAGCTCAGCGTTTCCATACGTAGATCTCCTCGGGCGCGGGTTCGAATACCCTGGCGTGCTTGACGTCGGGCAGATGGGCCAGCGAGCGAAATTCGCTGGCGATGGCGACGTAGTCGTCGGTCTCGGCGACCACGGCCGGCTTGCACGCGAAGGCGTCGCGGATGAGCGCGAGCTCCGTGGCCGTGCCCATCAGGAAAGTGTAAAAACCGTCGAGCGCCGCGAAGCCCTTCTGCAGCGCGGCATGCAGCGTGTCGCCTTCGCGCAATCGCCATTCGAGGAAGCGGCACGCCGCCTCGGTGTCGTTGTCGGTCTCGAAGCGGATGCCGCGCGGCTCGAGCATGCGGCGCACGCCGTTGGGGTTGGACAACGAACCGTTGTGCACCAGGCAGAAATCCTCGCCGGCGGTGAACGGATGCGCACGGTCGGGCGTCACGGCCGACTCGGTGGCCATGCGCGTGTGGCCGACCAGGTGGCTGCCCCGCAGATGCGCGAAAGTCGTAGCGCTCGGCGACCTGGGCCGGGGTGCCGATATCCTTGTACAGATCGATGCTGCGCCCGGTCGACAGCAGGTGCAGCTTCGCATCGTATGCCTTGACGAAGGCCCTTACCGGTTCGGCCGGGCCCATCGAAGCGTCAGCACCGCGTGGTTGCCCTTGATCGCGGGCGTGGCATGCACCTTGAGCGCCGCGTTGATGGCATCCGCCAGCCCCACCCAGTCGTAGGCCGCGCCGTCATCGGTCAGTCCCGGAATACAGGCTGATCTTGCGCTGCTGCCCGGGCAGCGGGGGGCCGAATACGGCCATGCCCGCCGAGTCCGGGCCGCGCTCGGTCATGCCGATCAGCATCGGCACCATGAGCTCGCCCAGGCGCTCGTGCAGCGCCGGTTTTTTCAACAAGAGTCCGACAATTCCACACATGGTTGCTCCGTCCTTTCAGAAAAACTCGAGGTACTGCCTGATTTCCCAGTCCGAGACGAAGCGCATGTACTCGATCCATTCCATGCGCTTGTACTTCAGGAACTCGCCGGCCACCGGGCCCAGGGCCTCGCAGATCAGGCTGTCGGCTTCGAGCGCATCGAGCGCGGCGTCGAGGTTCTGCGGCAACAGTCCGATGCCGGCTTCCTGCAGCTGCGCTTCGCTCCACTCGTACAGGTTGACGTTGCGCGGTGCGCCCGGATCGATCCGGTTCTCGATGCCGTCCAGGCCCGCCGCGATGACGGCGGCGGTGGCCAGGTAGGGGTTGCAGGCACCGTCGCCCAGGCGCAGCTCCAGCCGTCCCTTCGGGATGCGCACCATGGTCGAGCGGTTGTTGTCGCCGTAGCTGATGTAGGCCGGCGCCCAGGTGGCGCCGGTCAGCGAGCGGCCCACCACCAGGCGCTTGTAGGAGTTCACGGTGGGCGCGCACAGCGCGGTCAACGCCGGCGCGTGCGCGAGCAGGCCGCCGAGGAAGTGGTAGGCCATCTCCGAGAGTTCCAGCCCTTGCGGATCGCTCCGGTCCTGGAACAGGTTCTTGCGGCCGTCGCCGAGCGACACGTGCATGTGCATGCCGTTGCCCGGGCGGTTGGCAAAGGGCTTGGGCATGAACGAGCAGACCAGCCCCATTTCGTTGGCGATCTCGCTGGCCGCCATCTTGAAGAAGATGAAGTGGTCGCAGGAGGTCACGCAGTCGGTGTAGGTGTAGTTGAGCTCGAACTGCCCGTTGGCGTCCTCGTGGTCGATCTGGTAGACGTCGATGCCGCTGGCGCGCAGGGCGTTGGACAGCCGCTCCAGGTAGGCGCGCGTGCGCGAGAGGCCCTTGTAGTCGTAGCAGGGCTTGGCCAGCGTGTCGCTGGGGTCGCAGGGGGCGACGGAGCCGTCGGCCTTGCGCACCAGCAGCGAGAATTCCGGCTCGAGTCCCGTATACATCACCAGCCCCCGGGCGCTCAGGCGTGCCACCTGTTTCTTCAGCATGACGCGGCTGTCGAACTCCCAGGGCTGGTCGTTGACGTGGCCTTCGCAGACGATGCGCGCCAGCCCCGGCTGCCACGGCACCACCGAGAGCGTGGCGAGATCGCCCTTGGCCATGAAGTCGGGCCCGTGCGGCTCGATGCCGACGCCACAGATCGCGAAGCCGGCAAAGCCCGCGCCATCGGTCATCACCGTGCCGAGATGATCGACCGGCACGGACTTGGCCTTGGCCACGCCATGGATGTCGACGAACTGCGCCAGCACGTACTGCACGCCCTGCGACTTCAGGTAGCGCTGGGCCTCGTCGACCGTGTCGAATCGCTGCGGAGGCAGCAACTCGTGCGTATTGGGTGTGGTTGACTACGTTCAAGACGGAAACTCCTTCTGGTTGCGGTTTGAGCCGGATCGCGCGGGCGTGCACCAGTGTTGTGCCGAAACCGTCGCCCCGCGGGGGATGTTTCCTGTGAAGCAACATTTGTGCCCATCAGTGAAATGGCGGGGCGTTTCCGGACTCGCTACACTCGGTTGGCAAGGCATCGAGATCCCGGGAACCCCGCATGGAAAAATCGCAAGGCAGGCAGGCACCCCCGATGGAGGAAGCCGTGGGAGCAGCCATCAGGGAATTGCGCCAGCGCCACGGGCTCACGCTGGCGCAGGTGTCCGAACAGGCGGGCATCAGCCGGGGCATGCTGTCGAAGATCGAGACCGGCCAGACTTCCGCCGGCATGGACACGCTCGGTCGCATCGCGCGCGCGCTGGGCGTGTCGATGTCGATGCTGTTCAGCAAATACGACGTCGCCTCGAGTGCCGCGCAGCACATCAAGCGCGGCGCAGGCATGGAAGTGGTGCGCCGCGGCACCAAAAGTGGGCACACCTACCACCTGCTGGCCTATGACCAGGGCCCGGTGAAGCTGTTCGAGCCCTTCCTGATCACGATGACCGACGATACGGAGCAATACCCGACCTTTCAGCACCCGGGCACCGAGTTGCTCTACATGCTCGAAGGAGTGATCGAGTACCGCTGCGGGCAATCGACGTACGTGCTGGAGCCGGGGGATGCGTTGACGTTCCAGGGCGAGGTGCCGCACGGGCCGCATCGGCTGCTGCAATGCCCGATCAGGTTCCTGTCGTTCACCGTCTACCCGCGCGGGGCGGAGTGAAGGTCCGGGAATTCAGGGCAGCGCGCACCACACCATGGCGCCACCGCCCCCGATCTGCGCCGCGCACCAGCCGGCATCCTGCGACTGCCAGTGAACACCCTCGCCTGCGTGCAGGATGTGCCGGGCTCCGGCCGGCGGCACGAGCTCGAACTGGCCGCGCAACACCAGCGCCACCTGGTAGCCACCCGGGGGCAAGGCCAATGGTTCGTCTGCGGCAAGCAGCACCCGGACCCCGGCACTGCCACGCCGCGCCATGATGTTGAACAGCTGCGTGGGCAGCGCGGGCGCATCGCATTGCAGGGCCCATTCGCCCGGGAATTGCACGACCGAGCCCGGGCCGTCGAAGGCCAGCCGCACATCCGCATTGGACAGGCACAGCCCGCCGCCGCTCAGCATGACCGCGATGCGGTCCATGCCCTCGAAGCGCGAGAACGGACCGGCGGCGGTGATGTCGGCCACGCTGACGCGCCACCAAGGCTGCCCGCCCACTTCGCGCGAACACACCGGGCGCGTCCAGCCCGCGCCGTTGCGCCACCGCTCGCGGGGCAGATCGTCGATGCGGAAACGGTGCAATGCGACCAGCCGCGCGGACCGCGCGGGTCAGGACACCGCTCCCAGGCCGTATTTGCCGGTCAGCAGCTCGCCCGTGCTGAAACGTTGCAGCGCATACGGGGCCAGCGAGACGTCGGTGGGCAGCCCGAGCGCGTCCTGCGCCAGCACGCGACCCACGCCCGGCGAGAGCTTGAAGCCGTGGCCGGAGAAGCCGTAGCCCACCACCAGGCCCTGCATGCCCGGGAACGCGGCCCAGCACCGGGTTCCAGTCCGGCGTCACGTCGTAGACGCCGGTCCAGGACGAGGCGAGCCCCGCCTCGCCAAAGGACGGGAAGCGCCCGGCCACCTGCTCGCCGACCTCGACGATGTAGTCCAGCGAGATATTGCCCTGCTCGTTGTCGGGCCCGGCCAGGGTTTCGCCCACGGTGCCTTCGCTGACCAGCATCTGGTTGCCACCGTAGCTGCGGCAATACAGCATGCCGGGCGAACCGAGGTCCTTGAACACGGGCATCGCGAAGCTGTAGGCCTCGGGGCCTTCCAGCGCGAGCACGGTATGGCGCTCGGCCTTTACCGGGGTGGGGATGCCGGTCCAGCGCTCGATGTCGCCGGCCCAGATGTTCTGCGTGCTGATGACCGTTTCGCTGTGGAAGTCGCCTTGCGCGGTGCGCACCCCGAGCACGCGACCGTTGTCGGTCAGCAGCTGCTCGACGCTCGACGCCCTCCATGATCTTCACGCCGGCGCGGCGCGCGGCGCGGGCAAAACCGGTGGCCACCAGGTAGGCGTCGGCAAAGCCCGCCTCGGGCTCGTAGCCGATCAGCGCCGCGTCGTCGAAGCGGGCGATGGGCAGCAGGGCGCGGGCCTCTCCCTGGTCGAGGTAACGCACCTCGATGCCCTTGCCGCGCTGGCCTTCCAGGGCCTGGCGCAGCGGATCGAGCCTGGGACCCTCGGGCGAGCAGATCAGGTAGCCGCACCTGACCAGCCCGGCCGAGGCTTCCTCGTCACCCAGGTAGCCGGCGAAGTCCGTGAACACCGACCAGGACTGGCGCGCCAGTTCCACGTTCTCGATCACCGAGTAGTGCGTGCGCAGGATGCCCGAGGACTGCGTGGTGGTGCCCGCGCCGATCTGCAGGCGCTCCAGCACCAGCACGTTCCGGGCGCCGAAACGCGCCAGGTGGTAGGCGACCGAACTGCCGATCACACCGGCACCGATCACGATGGCGTCATAGCTTTGCATGGCAACCCCTGCGAACAACGAGTGAAACAGCAATGGAACGCAGCTTAGGCAGCCGCTACGCCGGTCGTTAACAGCTTAAGTAATTCGAATGCTAAAGTTCAGAACGTTGAATATGAAAACCGCTTTGTGCCGAGCCCGTTCATCATGTCCCGCATGAGCCCAACCGACCCCAGCCGTCGCCACCGCCGCCTGCCGGACCTGCACGCGCTCGAAGCCTTCGTGACCGTGTGCGATGCGGGCTCGATGGCGCTGGCCGCGCAGCGCCTCGGACTCAGCCAGAGCGCGGTGAGCCAGGCCATCAAGGGCCTGGAGCAGGCACTGGAACTCAAGCTGCTCGATCGCGAGGTGCGCCCGGCCGCGCCCACGCGCGCCGGCCACGCCCTGCGCGCGCGCGCCACCGAGTTGCTGGCGCGGGCCAATGCCATGGTCGACGAGGTGCGCGCCACCGGTCGCCACGAACTCGCGCAGATTCACCTGGGCTGCGTCGACTCCTTTGCCGCCACCGTCGGACCCGCGCTGATCCGCGCCATGGCCGGCTCGGCCCGACAGATCCTGATGTGGTCGGGGCTGACGCCGGCGCTGACCGCACAACTGCAGGGGCGCGAACTGGACCTCGTCATCTGCACCGATCCCGGCATCGCCGATGCGCGCATCGTGCAGCGACTGCTGTTTTCCGAATCCTGGGTGGCGGTGTTTCCCCGCCAGCACCCGGTGCGCGAGCTGGCGTCGCCGCGCGAGCTGTCCGCCATGGCGGGCGAGCTGTCGCTGATCCGCTACAGCCAGCGCTCGGTCATTGGCCAGCAGATCGAGCGCTACCTGCGCCATATCGGCGTGCAGGCGCCGCACCGCTACGCCTTCGATGCCACCGACCCGCTGCTCAGCCTGGTGGCGTCGGGCCTGGGCTGGGCGCTGAGCACGCCGCTGTGCCTGTGGCAATCGCGCCAGTACCTGGACGCCGTCACCGTGGTGGCGCTGCCGCCGACCCGCCTGGGCCAGCGTCATTTCTTCCTGCTCTCGCGCGAGAACGAGTGGGCGGGCCTGGACGCCGACATCGCCCGCATCGCGCGCAGCGGTGATCCGCCACGACACCGCGCCGGCCATCCGCCGCAGCCTGCCAGGCTTGCCCGAGGACGCCATTTCCTGTCCCGACGAGGAACTCCCGTGAGCACCACCGATACCCCGGTCTACCGCCTGAGCACCGGCACGCTGCCGCTGCTGATCTCGATGCCCCACGTGGGCACCCGCTTGCCGGATGAGTTCGTCGCGCAGATGAACCCGGGCGCGGTCCTGCGCCAGGACACCGACTGGCACCTGGAGCGGCTCTATGCCTTTGCCGTCGCGCTGGGCGCCTCGGTGCTCGAGGCCAGGGTCTCGCGCTACGTGATCGATCTCAACCGCCCGCCCGGCGGCGAGAGCCTCTACCCCGGACAGACCACCACCGGCCTGTGCCCCACCGAGACCTTCCGCGGCGAGCCGCTCTACAAGCACGGCGCCGCGCCCGACGCAACGGAGCAGCAACGGCGTCTGCACGCGTACTGGATGCCCTACCACGCCGCGCTGTCCGCCGAACTGGCCCGGCTCGAGGCCCGGCACGGCGGCGCGCTGCTGTGGGACGCCCACTCCATCGCCGGCGTGCTGCCGCGTCTCTTCGAGGGCCAACTGCCCGACCTCAACTTCGGCACCAACAGCGGGCAGAGCTGCGGCGCCGCCCTGCTCGAGAGCGTCGTGGCGGTGGCGCAGGGCTCGCCCTTCACGCACGTGGTCAACGGCCGCTTCAAGGGAGGCTACATCACGCGCCACTACGGCCGGCCGGAGCGCAACGTGCATGCGATCCAGCTCGAGATGCGCCAGTCCCTTTACATGGACGAAGCACCGCCCTTCGATTACGTGGAGCCCCGGGCCAGCACGGTGCAACCGCTGCTGCAAGGCATGTTGCAGGCCGCGCTGAGCCAGCTGCCTGCGCAGACTGCCGCGTGAGGCGCGCCATTGCGCGGGGCGCCCGCGCCGTTAACTGCATTCACGAGCGTCTTCCCCTGAGGCGGCATCTTGCCGGAAACTCTCCCGACCATCGCAGCAGTCCGGCCGGAGCCTCCACATCGATGACAACAGCAGAACGACAATTCCAGTTGAACGTGAACGGCGAGGACCGCGCGTTCACCGCCCATCCGGACATGCCGCTGTTGTGGGTACTGCGCGACACCCTGGGCCTCAAGGGCGCCAAGTACGGATGCGGCAAGGGCATATGCGGCTCCTGTACGGTGCACCTGGACGGCAAGCCGGTTCGCTCCTGCTCCATCCCGGTGGGGGCAACCCGCGGAAAAGTCACCACGGTCGAAGGCCTGGCCGACGACCATCCGGTCATCGCGGCCTGGGAGCAACTGGACGTGCCGCAATGCGGCTACTGCCAGCCGGGCCAGATCATGAGCGCGGCGGCCCTGCTGGCCACCAACCCCCGTCCCGATGACGACGCGATCGATCGGGGCATGTCCGGGAACATCTGCCGGTGCGGCACCTACAACGCCATTCGTGGCGCGATCCGCCACGCCTCGCGCAGCATGGACGAGGAGCAGGCGCAATGAACACCTGGCCCCGCGTCCAGAGACGCACGTTTCTCAAGGGAATGGCCGCTGCTGCCGGCGGTCTGGTCATCGAATATGTAGCCGCAGCCGACGCCCCGGAACCCTTGCTGCCCCCCGCGATGAAACCTTTTGCATGGGTGAAGATTGCGACCGACGATACCGTGACGCTCACCATCCCGGAGGCGGAGATGGGCCAGGGGATCGAATCCACGCTGGCGATGCTCATGGCCGATGAACTGGAGGTCGGCTGGAACAACGTGAAAACCGCGTGGGCCCCTCTCGACCCGCTTTACGGCGATGGCCCTCGCCGCGACATGTTCACCGGAGCCAGCTCCAGTGTTTCCACGCAGTGGAAGAAGCTGCGCATGGTCGGCGCCGTGACGCGCGAACTTCTGGTTGCCGCGGCCATGAAGCAATGGGGCGTCGACAGGGCATCCTGCTCCGTCGAGAACGGCCGCGTCACGCATCGGGGGACCGGCAGGAGCCTCGGCTACGGGGCCCTTGCGGCCGGCGCCGCGAGCGTGCCCCTCCCCGGCAACTGTCCGTCTCAAGACAGCCGGGGAATGGAAGTACATCGGCAAGTCGGTGCCGCGACTGGACACGCGGGCAAAAGTTCGCGGCGATGCAGTTTTCGGCTTCGACCTCGACCTGCCGGGCATGCTCGTCGCGCAGATAGAAGCCTGCCCTTTTGCTGGCGGGAAGTTGCTCGGATTCAAGGCGGATGCGGCGCTGGCCGTGCCCGGCGTGCGGCACGTGCTGGCGCTGCAGAAAGCGCTGAGCCCGGGCGTCGCCGTGGTGGCCGACAATTTCTGGGCTGCGGGAAAAGGGCGGGAAAAGCTCGCCGTCCAGTGGGCGCCAGGCAGCAAGGGCCAGTTCGGCAACGACGCGGTGCAAGCGCGCCTGACCGGCTTGCTGGCCGGCAGAGGCGACATACTGGAACGCCGCGGCAACCCGGAGACCGCGTTCGAGCAGTCTCCGCACCGGATCGAGGCCACCTACAACCTGCCGTTCTGGACCCATGCGACCATGGAGCCGATGAGCTGCGCCGCCCACTACCACGACGGTCGCTGCGAAGTGTGGGCTCCGGTGCAGAGCCTGAGCCGGGCCACGGAATGGGCGGCCGTCGCGGCCGGCCTGCCGCCGGCGGCGGTCACGGTCCATCTCACCTACCTCGGCGGCGGATTCGGTCGGCGCCTGTACCCCGACTACGTGGTCCAGGCGGTGCAGCTTTCGCGCCTGCTCGGAAAGCCGGTGCAGGTGCTGTGGACTCGCGAAGACGACATCCGGCAGGGCTTCTGTCACCCGGCCACGAAGACCCGGCTGCAGGCAGGCTTCGACGACACAGGGATCCGCTGCCTGATCGCAGAGAGCGGCCTGTCTGAGCGCTCACCCGGAGGCGACACAGGTGGGCATGACGAATTCCCGCTATGAGATTCCTGCCGTCTCGTTCGAAACGATACGCGAAGACGAAAACTGGGGAATAAGGACCGGAAGCTATCGCTCGGTCGGCGCCAATCACAACGCCTTCACCCAGGAATGCTTCCTCGACGAGATCGCCACACGCCATGAAGCCGCGACCCCTACCAGCTGCGGCGCGAGCTGCTGACAGGCCAGCCGCGCATGAGGCAGGTCCTCGACCAGGCGGTGAAACGCGCCGCGTGGGCGTGAACCCAGGCCGGCAAACGTCGGCCTCGGACTCGCCATCCATACCAAGACCTCCAGCCCGGACAGGAACCTCAAGAGCCATGTGGCTTGCGTCGCCAGGGTGCGGGCCGACAACGGGCGGCTCGAGGTGGAGCGGCTGACCGTCGTGCTGGATTGCGGGCTGGCCGTGAATCCGAAGCTCGTCGAGGCCCAGGTCGAAAGCGCGGTCGCGTTTTCGCTCACCAACTACCTCAAGAGCCGCATGAGCTTCGAACAGGGCCGCGTGGTGCAGGGCAACTTCGATGATTACCCGGTATTGCGCATGCATGAGATGCCGGAACTGGACATCGAGATAATCCGCAGCAGCGACATGCCCGGTCCGATCGGTGAGCTCGCGGGCCCGGCCGCCGGTGCGGCCATGTGCAACGCGATCTTTGCCGCCGGCGGCAAGCGGATCCGCGATTTCCCGCTGCAGACGCCGGGCTGAGCCGCCGTGAAGCCATCCTCGGCCGCTGGCCTGGCGATATCTTCCGCGCTCAGGCCGTCGGCAGCCGCGCGATCCACGCCGCCAGCGCCGCGCCGATCTCCGCGGGCGAGTCCTCCTGCAGGAAGTGCAGGCCCGGCACGGTGACTTCCTCCTGGTTCGGCCAGCTGCGGCAGAAGGCGCGCTTGTCGCCGGTCAGGAAGGCGCCGGGCTCGGCGTTGACGAACAGTTTCGGGAACGTGGCGCTCGGCAGCCATTCGGCGTAGGCGGCCTCGGTATCCCACACCTCGCGCGGCGTACCGTCGAAAGGCACTTCCCGGCACAGCGTGAGCATGGCGCGCCGCCCTTCGCCGGGCTCGCGGAAAGGCGCGCGGTAGGCTTCCATCTCGCGCTCCCCCAGCGCACGCAGCACCGTGCGCGGCAGCGCCTCCTCCACGTACATGTTCTGCCCGAGGATGAGGCGCTCGCCCTCGGGCGAGCGCAGGGCCTCGAACATCGGCATCGTGTCCTCGCCGAGGTCGGCGCGCGTGACCGGCCTCACGACCGCTTCCATGTAGGCGATGCCGCGGATGGCTTCGCGATGACGGTTGGCCCAGTCGAAACCCAGCACCGAGCCCCAGTCGTGGAGCACGAGCGTGACGCGCTCACGCACCGCGAGAGCCTCGAGCAGGGCATCGAGAAAGGCGCGCTGCTCCGCCAGCCGGTAGCGATCCGGGCCACCGGGAGAGCAGCCGGCCGGAATCGCCCATGCCGATCAGGTCGGGCGCGATGCAGCGCCCGAGCGGCTCGACCCACGGAATGATGTTGCGCCACAGGTAGGATGACGTCGGGTTGCCGTGCAGGAAGACGATGGGGTCGCCCTGCCCGGCTTCGATATACGCCATGTGGCTGTCGAGGATCGCAATGCGCCGCTTCGGGTATCGCGCGTCCACCTCGACCGCTTTCGTCTGCATCTGCGCCCCCGCTGTCGTGACTCCGCCGCGCCCCGGGGATATCCCGGAACGGCGCAACGGTAGCACGACCGCGGGCAGCAATGCCCCCGCCCGGGGGCGCGCGCCGGTCAATCCAGCAGCGACAACTTCAGCTTGCCGCTGATGCGACGGTCCATTTCCAGGTCGAGCTTGCGATTCGTCTCATCGACATGCTTTTCGATCAACTCTGCCGTCTTGCGGTTCAGCAGCGTTTCGGTATCGGCCAGCCTGGCGATCGCCTCCGCACTCGGCAGCTCGCCGCCGGCACGCTCCGCAGCCTGGTTGGCAAGCGCGCCGTTGGCGGCGAATGCCAGGAGCAGCATCACACTCAGCTTGTTCATTGCGAGATCCTCTCTTCAGGTGGTCGTGGCGGGTAACAGGTCCCGGAAATCATCATCCGCAGAATTTGTTACCGTTCGATACACAAGGTAACACTCGAGCGCGATTTTTCCAGCGCCAAACCGCCCAAAAATTACTGGAATCCGCGGTGATCCACCTGAAATGATCCATATCATGCTGTTTTTATTCGCTTTTTTATTTGTCAATGCGGCCGCATCAAATCCCAGGATTACGGGGAAATAATGTTACTCAAGGTAATTTCCATGACGCGGCAGCGGGGTTGAGCGTCGGCCGAGAGCGATTCCCAACCATGAAGGGCGTGCGGCCCGTCGTTCCGGGGCCGCGCGCTCGCCGCCATGCGCCCGCCCCGCTCACCGCGATGATCGGCAGCTTCCGGGCGCCATCCGCTCAGGCGCGGGCAGCTCGCGGCGCGAGCGCATCGAGCAGGTAGGCCGCGAGATGGCGCCGGCTCAGCGCGCGCGCGAACAGGAAGCCCTGGAAGGCCTCGCAGCCGAGCGCATCCAGCGCGCGCATCTGGCCCTCGTTCTCCACGCCCTCCGCCACGACCTTGAGACCCAGGCTGTGGCCAAGCGAGACGATCGCGCGCGGTATCGCCACCGCATCGCCCCGTGCTCGCAGCCGGTCACGAAGGAGCGGTCGATCTTGAGCACGTCGAGCGGAAAGCGCTTCAGGTAGCCGAGCGAGGAATAGCCGGTGCCGAAGTCGTCGACCGACGATGCCGACGCCGAGCGCCTTGAACTGCCCGAGTATGCGCACGGTGTGCCCGGTATCGCCCATCAGCATGCTCTCGGTGATCTCGAGCTCCAGCTGCGCGGGCGGCAGGCCGCGCTGGCGGCCAGGATCGCGGCGATCAGCGCCGGGGAGCCGGTCGGCTCTTGAACAGCCGCGCCGACAGGTTCACCGCGATCGTGAGCGTGCCGAGGCCGCGCATGCGCCAGGACGCCGCCTGCGAGGCAGGCCGCGTGCAGCACGAACGCCGTGATCGGCACGATCAGCCCGGTTTCCTCGGCGATCGGGATGAAACGGGCCGGAGACACGCGCGCCGTACTCCGGATTGGTCCAGCGCGCCAGCGCCTCCACGCCGACGATGCGGCCGCGCGCTGGTCCACCTTGGGCTGGTAGTGCACCTCGAACTCGTCGTGCCTCGCATGGCCCGGCGCAGTGCCGACTCCAGGTTGAGCCGCTCGTCCATCACCACGTTGAGCGCCGCCGTGAAGAACTGGAACTTGTTGCGCCGTGGTGCTTGGCGGGGTACATGGCGGTGTCGGCGTTGCGCAGCAGCGTCGGCAGTCCTCGCCGTCGTCCGGGTACACGGTGACGCCCAGGCTGGCGCCGACCTGGAGCTCGCGCCCGCGAGCATGACGGGGCGGCGACATCTCGGCCGACGCGATCGCAGCGGCCAGCCGCGAGGCATCGACGTCCGGCGCGTCGCAGCAGGATCAGCACGAACTCGTCGCCGCCCAGGCGCGCCACGGTGTCGGAGGTGCGCACGCAGTGGCGCAGGCGGTCGCGCCACCTCGACAGCAGCTCGTCGCCGGCGCCATGGCCCAGGCTGTCGTTGATGAACTTGAAGTTGTCCAGGTCGATGAACACCACCGTCAGGTAATAACCCAGGCGCGCCGCGCGGGCGATGCCCTGCTCGACGCGGTCGCCCAGCAGGATGCGGTTGGGCAGGCCGGTCAGCATGTC
Source organism: uncultured Gammaproteobacteria bacterium (assembly GCA_963819895.1). Taxonomy (GTDB): domain Bacteria; phylum Pseudomonadota; class Gammaproteobacteria; order Pseudomonadales; family UBA5518; genus UBA5518. The sequence continues at coordinate 135,197 of CAWFXU010000014.1, read as the reverse complement.
GTGGTTGGCCTGGCGCTCCAGTTCCTCCTGGTGGCGCTTGCGCTCCGAGATGTCCTGCACCGTGCCTTCGTAATACAGGATCTGCCCGGCGGGTCGCGCACGGCGTGCGCGTTCTCCGAGATCCAGATGCGCGTACCGTCCTGGCGGTAGACCTCGGACTCGAAATTGAGCACCTCGCCCTGCTGCGCCATGAGCTGGCGGAAGCGCTCGCGCTGGCCGCTCCGGCGCGTAGAGCTGGCGGCCGATGTCGTCCAGGCCGGCGATCAGCGCTCGCGGGGCTGGCGTAGCCGTAGAGGCGGGCCAGCGCCGGGTTGGCGGCCAGGTAACGGCCGTCGAGCGAGGTCTGGAAGATGCCCTCGGAGGCGTGCTCGAAGATGTTGCGGTAGCGCAGTTCGGCCTCCTTCTGGGCCTGCGCCATCTCGCGCTGTGCGGTCACGTCCTCGATGAAGCCTTCGATCACGCAGCTCGCCCTGCTCGTCGGGCACGGCGATGCCGCGTTCGTGCACCCACTTGCAGCTGCCGTCCTTGCAGTGGACGCGGTACTCGACGCGGTAGGACCCCTTGCGCCGCTATCGCCGCCGCTATCGCCGCGCGCACGCGGGCGCGATCTTCAATCTCGGTGATCGACTCATAGGACACCGCGCGGTTGAACAGCAGCTCATCGGCCGCGTAGCCGGTGAGCGCCATGGCAGCCGGCGCTGACGAAGCTCATGGTCCAGTACGAATCGATGGCACAGCGGAACACCATGCCGTCGAGATTGCGCACCAGCACGTCGAGCACGCGACGGCTGTCGATTCCGGCCCACACCTCGCTCATGCACTCATCGCCAGCCGGCAGGCCTCGCGCCGCATACTCATCGTTCCCTCGCCTTGCATCGCCAGCCGTACAGCAATCTTCAGGCCATGAAGGCGCACCAGCAGCCCGGCGTGCGCCAGTGGGCAAAACCCACATGCCGCGCGGCCGCGATTGCGGTCCGCGCGCACTGCAATCGCGCGAGGGGTGCAACCCAGCGCACCAGGCCGGGGCGCGCTTGCCACCCGCGGGCGAATCGCCGAGACTCTGCGGCCCTCCTTCCCGTTGCGAGAACTGCCATGCCCGGCCTGCTGCCCCACGTCGATCCCGACGGCCTGCTCGAGTATTCGGTGGTCTACACCGACCGCTCGCTGAACCACATGTCGCGCGCCTTCCAGGGCGTGATGAACGACATCTCGCGCGGACTGAAGCAGGCCTACGGCGCACGCGCGGTGGCCGTCGTGCCCGGCGGCGGCACCTACGCGATGGAGGCGGTAGCGCGGCAATTCGCCGGCGGCGCGAAGACGCTGATCATCCGCAACGGTTTCTTCAGCTTCCGCTGGACGCAGATCCTCGAGGCGGGCGGCATCGCCGCGGCCTCCACGGTGCTGAAGGCGCGCCGCACGGGCAACGAACCGCAGTCACCGTTCGCGCCGGCGCCGATCGGCGAGGTCATCGACACGATTCGCCGCGAGCGGCCCGCGGTGGTCTTCGCGCCGCACGTCGAGACCGCCTCCGGCATGATCCTGCCCGACGCCTACGTGCGCGCCGTGGCCGATGCCGTGCATGAGGTGGGCGGCCTGTTCGTGCTCGACTGCATCGCCTCGGGCGCGATCTGGGTCGACATGCGCGCGACCGGTGTCGACGTGCTGCTGAGCGCGCCGCAGAAGGGCTGGAGCGCCACGCCCTGTGCGGGGCTGGTGATGCTGGGCGAGCGAGGCCCGCGCGCGTATCGACGCAACCACGAGCAGCAGCTTCGCCTGCGACCTGAAGCGCTGGCTCGGCATCATGGAGACCTACGAGAACGGCGGCCACGCCTACCACGCGACGATGCCGACCGACGGGCTGCGTCTGCTGCGCGGCGCGATCGCCGAAACCCTGGAGTTCGGCCTCGACACGGCGCGCGCCGCGCAGCAGCGCCTCGGCGACCAGGCGCGCGCGCTGCTCGCCGCGCGCGGCTTCCCCAGCGTCGCGGCCGAGGGCTTCGCCGCCCCGGGCGTGGTGGTCAGCTACACCGGCGACCCGGACATCCAGAACGGGAAGAAATTCCTCGCCACGCGGCCTGCAGATCGCCGCCGGCGTGCCGCTGCAATGCGACGAGCCGGCGGATTTCCGCAGCTTCCGCCTGGGGCTGTTCGGGCTCGACAAGCTGAAGAACGTCGAGCGCACGCTGGCCACGCTGGCGGGAGCGCTGGACACCCTGTAGGTCGGCATTCATGCCGACGGGTGCATTGTCGAACGCTGCTGTCGCCATTAATGCCGACCTACGGTGCATTGTCGAACGCCGTAGTCGCCATGAATGCGACCCACGGCGCATGTGGCTCGGCCGAGCAGCCCCCCCTACGCCACGCCCGCCAACTGCCGGTCGTGCACGCGCGCGAGCAGCACCTGGGCGAGGATCGCGCCGCAGAGGGCAAGGAACATGTCCCAGTGCGTGTCCCACACGTCGCCCTGGGTGCCGAGGAATTCGATCGAGGCGCCCTCGGCGATCAGCGCGATCCACCACTCGATGAACTCGTAGAAGACGCTCACGAACATGCACACGCAGAGCACCAGGAAGAACAGCCACTTGCCGCGCACCAGCGGCGAGCGCCGCAACAGTACCTCGCGCGTGATCATGGCCGGCACGAAGCCCTGCGCGATGTGCCCGATGCGATCGTAGTGATTGCGCGCGAAGTCGAACCAGTCCTGCATCCAGAAACCGAGCGGCACGCGCGCGTAGGTGTAGTGGCCCCCGACCATCAGGATCAGCGCGTGCGCGAAAATCAGCCAGTACAGCAGCCGCGTGAGCGGGAAACCCTCGCGCGTCAGGGCGAGCAGCGGGATCGCGACGAGCACCGGAAACACCTCGAGGAACCACGTCGTGAGATCGAATGGCTTGTAGCCGGTGAGCACGAGCACGACGAACGTCATGCCCAGCAGCAGCCACAACTCGTTCCGGCTAGCGGTTACCATCGGTCGACGTCCTGATCGTGAATCGGCGTTTACTATAGCAAAGCCCTCCTGCGCGCCCGCGCCGGGGCCTGGATGAATCACGACACACTGCCGGAGCAAACACATGACCGTCCGCCCCCTGTTGATCCTGGCCTGGTGCGCGATCGCGCTGCTGGTGCTCGCGGCCGCCCTGGTCGCGGCGATGCTCATGCTGACGCCGAACCTCGAGATCACCAACTGGCGCATGATGCTGAACGCAATGACCGGCGCGCAGGGTCCGCAGGCGAGCGCGTCCTCGGTCGGTCAGCTGCTCACGGTGCGCGAGGGCTTCCGGCTGGATCTCTACGCCGGCGACGCGCCGAAGGCGCGCTTCCTGCGCCCCACGGCGGGCGGCGACCTGCTGGTGAGCCAGCCGCGCCTGGGCCAGGTACTGCTGCTCGGGCGCGACACCAATGGCGACGGCAGGCCCGAGCGCCGCGAGGTGCTGCTGAAGGACCTCGATCGTCCCGCACGGGCTCGATGTCGGTGACGGCTGGCTCTACATCGGCGAGAGCGGCGCGGTGGGCCGCATCGCCTTCGACGCGGCCAGCGGCACCGTCAGCGGAACCTATGAACGCATCCTCACCGGCCTGCCGGCGGGCGGTAACCACTGGAGCCGCACGGTGCGCCTCGGTCCCGACGGCTGGCTCTACGTGACGATCGGTTCGAGCTGCAACGTCTGCGCGGAAGAGCACCCGTGGCGTGCCTCGATGCTGCGCGGCGTTCGACGGCTCCGCGGTCGAGCAGTACGCCACTGGGGGCCTGCGCAACAGTGTCGGCTTCGACTGGGCGCCGTGGAGCGGCGAGCTCTTTGCGACCGACAACGGCCGCGACCTGCTCGGCGACGACTTTCCGCCCTGCGAGCTGAACCGCATCGTCGCGGGCGGCTTCTACGGCTGGCCATTCATCAACGGCGACGGCGTGCCCGATCCGGACATGGGCGCCGGCGACGAGGCGCTGCTGGCGAGCGCGCTGTCGCCCGCGCACGGCTTCCGCGCACACCGCGCCGCTAGGCATCACCTTCCTGCGCAACCCCCGCGCTGCCGGGGGCCTACCGGCGCGCCGCGCTGGTGGCGCTGCACGGCTCCTGGAAATCTGCTCCACCCCCGATGGCTACAAGGTGGTGCTGCTGCAGTGGGATGAATCCGGGCGCATCGCGGAAAGCGATTTCCTCGGCGGCTTCAGGCCGACGGCAACATCATCGGGCGGCCGGTCGACGTGGCCGAGGCCGCGGACAACCACTCCTTCGTCAGCGACGACTACGCCGGCGCGATCTATCGCATCGTTCCCGGCGACGGCGCGCCGGGCGCATCGGCTGCCGCCGTGCCGACTCCGGCGCCGGCCACCGCCGATCCGCTCGCGGGCATCGATGCGGGCGGCATCGCCGCCGCCCACGCCGAGGGCGAGCGCCTGTGGCGACGCCACGCCTGCGCCGGCTGTCACGCACCGGGCACGCCGGTCGGCGACAAGCTGAAGAGCGTAGACGCGCGCTACACGCTGCAATCGCTCGCCGACTACTTCAGCGCGCCGACCACGCCGATGCCGGTGTTCCCGCTGTCGGAGGCCGAGCGGCGCAGCCTCGCGATCCACCTGCTCGCCAACGCGCGGCAGGCGGCCCCGCGGTGACGGCGAGCAGCCACGACCTGCGGAGGTACCGGTGATGGACCAACTGCGCGCCTGGACTTCGGCCGCGAGGAGGAACGCGACCACCTCGTCACCGCGGGCCTGCTGGCGCGCTTTCGCGCCACGCTGGAGAGCCGCGTCGCCGTGAGCGAGGACATCGCGCCACGGGCGTGCACTGGTGCCTGTGCACGCCCGAGGACGCGATGAGCGCGCTCGGGGCCGACGGCATCCGCGACGGGAGGATTCCTGCCGCCGGTGCCGCTGCCACGGCGCATGTGGGCATCCGGCGTCGTGGACTTCCTCGCGCCGATTCGCGGCGGCGCCGCGATCCGCCGCCGCTCGCGCGTGGCCGCGGTGAGCGAAAAGCGCGGCAAGTCCGCGATGGTCTTCGTCGAGCTCGATCACCTGACGCTTCGCCGACGCCACGCCCGCCGTGCGTGAACGGCAGACGCTGGTCTGGCGCGAGGCCGCCGTCGGGATGCAGGCGCTGCCGGCGAGCGGCGGCGCCGATCTCTCCGACTGGGAGTTCACGCGCAGCCGGATCCCGTCGGCGCCGCTGCTGTTTCGCTACTCCGCCCTCACCTTCAACGCGCATCGCATCCACTACGACCTGCCGTACGCGCAGCACGACGAAGGCTATCCCGCCCTCGTGGTGCAGGCACCGCTGCTCGCCACGCTGCTGCTCGATCATGCGGCAACGCGCCGGGACCCGCGCGACCCGGCGCGCTTTTCGTTCCGCGCGGTGGCGCCGGCCTACGCCGGCCAGCTGCTGCACCTGGCCGGAAGGCAAACGGGGGAGGCACGGATCTCGCCGCTATCGACAACGACGGGCGACACCTCATGGAAGCGCGGCTGGAACCACGCTGAGCGCAACGCGGCACCCGCGCGCCGGTCGACCACTCAACCGGCGTCGAGCCCCGCAAAATCGCGAAAACCCCGCCCTGCGCGACCAGCCGTTCCAGCAGAGGCGCGGGGCGGAACTCGTCGCCGTGCACCTGCTGCAGCGCGCGCAGGCGCCCGAGGATCTTCGGCAGCCCCTCGAGCTCGGCCCAGAACATCGGGCCGCCGCGGTAGAGCGGCCAGCCGTAGCCGTTCAGCCAGACCACATCGATGTCGGAGGCGCGTGCCGCGATGCCCTCCTCGAGGATCTTCGCGCCCTCGTTGATCATCGGGTAGAGGCAGCGCTCGAGGATCTCCTCGTCGCCGATCGCGCGCCGCGCGACGCCCTGGCGCGCGGCGAAATCGTGGATCAGCTGCTCGGTGAGCGCCGAGGGCGCGGCCTGGCGACGCGGCTGTCGTAGTCGTAATAGCCGGCGCCGGTCTTCTGGCCGCGGCGGCCGAGTTCGCAGAGCACGTCGCGGACCGCTCGATGACGTTGGATTCTCGCGGCATCCCAGCCGATGTCCAGGCCGGCCAGGTCGCTCATCGGGAACGGGCCCATCGGGAAGCCGAAGTCGTACAGCACGCGATCGACGTCCCACGGGCAGCGCGCCCTCCAGCACCAGCTGTCGCGCCTCGCGCTGCGCGCGGCGAGCATGCGGTTGCCGACGAAGCCGTGGCAGACGCCCACCACCACGCCGACCTTGCCGATCTTCTTGGCGAGTTTCATCGCGGTGGCGATCACGTCGTCCGCGGTGTTGCGCCCGCGCACGATCTCCAGCAGCCGCATGACGTTGGCCGGCGAGAAGAAGTGCAGGCCGATCACGTCCTCCGGACGCGTGGTCGCTGGCGGCGATCTCGTCGATGTCGAGGTAGGAGGTGTTGGTGGCGAGGATCGCGCCGGGTTTGGCGATCGCGGTCCAGCTTGCGCGAACACGTCCTTCTTGATCGCCATGCTGCTCGAACACCGCCTCGATCACGAGATCGCAGTCGCGCGAGATCCTCGAGCGCGAGCGAGCCCGTGAGCAGCGCCATGCGCGCTCCACGTCGGCGGCGCGCAATGCTGCCGCTCTTGGCCGAGCTCTCGTAGTTGCTTGCGGATCGCGCCGATGCCGCGATCGAGCGCCTCCTGCTTGGTCTCGACCATCACCACCGGGATGCCGGCGTTGGCGAAGTTCATCGCGATGCCGCCGCCCATGGTGCCGGCGCCGATGACGCCGACGCTGCGCGATCGGTCGCGGGTCGGCGCGTCGGCGGGAACGTCCGGGATCTTCGCGCGCCTGGCGCTCGGCGAAGAACGACGTAGCGCTGCGCGGCGGACTGCGTCGCCGTCTCAGCAGCTCGCGCGAACAGGCGCTGCTCCTCGCGCAATCCCTCGTCGAAGGGCAGGTTCACGCCGCCTCGACGGCGCTGATCGCGTACTCCGGCGCCAGGAAGCCGCGGAACTTGCCGCGCGTTGGCCTTGCGCGAACTCGCGCGAAGATCTCCGGCGTCGGCGCGCGCCGCTTCCAGCTTGTCGTCTGCTCGCGGACCTTGCGCAGCGGCGCGGCCCTCGGCCACGACTCCGCGCGCGAAGGCCAGCGGCCGCGGCACGCAGCTCGCCCTCGCACCAGCTCGTCGAGCAAGCCCAGCGCCAGCGCTTCGCGCGCGCCGGCACGTGGCGCGCCGCTGGTGATCATCTCCAGCGCCGCCTCCACGCCGACCACGCGCGGCAGGCGCTGCGTGCCGCCGGCGCCCGGGATGCAGGCCGAGGTTCACCTCGGGCAGCCCGAGCTTGGCGTCGGCACGGCGACGCGGTAATGCGCGCCAGCGCCAGCTTCGAGGCCGCCGCCGAGCGCCGTGCCGTGGATCGCGGCGACCACCGGCTTGGGCGCGTTCTCGATCAGGGTCTGCACGTCCTGCAGCAACGGCGACACCGGCGGCTTGCCGAACTCGGTGATGTCGGCGCCGGCGATGAAGGTGCGGCCCGCGCAGATCAGCACGATCGCGCCTACCGCCGCATCGGCCGTCGCCGGTCTCGACGCCGCGATAGACGCCGGCACGCACCGGCGCGGACAGCGCGTTCACCGGCGGCGAATCCACGGTGATCACCGCGACCCCGGTATCGACGGCATAGTCCACGACCGCGTTCATCTTCACGGCTCCGTCACTCCTCTCGCGCGCCATCGTGGCATTGTAGCGGCAGCGCCGATGCCGGGCACAATGGCGATTGCCGCGCGCGTGATAGACTCGCGCTCCCCGCACCTGTGCCGAGGACCGCCGCGATGGGAGCCGAGCCGCTTCAGCAATTCAGCGCCGCTCACGCCGAACTCCAGGCCACGCTCGCCCTGCAGCGCGAAGCGTACCTCGCGCATCCCGTGCCCACGCTCGCCGAGCGCCAGGCCGACCTGCGCAACCTGCAGCGATTCGTGCGCGAGAACAAGGAAGCGATCATCGCGGCGATCTGCGCCGATTACGGCAACCGCTCGCGCCACGAGACGCTGTTCGCCGAGATCTTCACCGCGATCGACGGTGTCGACCACGCATTGAAGCACCTGAAGCACTGGATGAAGCCGCAGAAACGCCCGGTGGACCGCCGCAACTTCCCGGGCGCGAAGAACCGCGTCATCCCGCAGCCGCTCGGCGTGGTCGGGGTGATCGTGCCGTGGAACTTTCCGCTCAACCTGAGCATCCTGCCCCTGGTCTACATCTTTGCCGCGGGCAACCGCGCGATGGTCAAGATGTCGGAGAACTCGCGCCACCTCGCGCGGCTGATGATCGAGAAGATGCCGGCCTATTTCCCGCCGGACAAGCTCGCGGTCTTCGACGAGACCGGCGGCGTGGGCGTCGAGTTCTCGCGCCTGCCCTTCGACCACCTGCTGTTCACCGGTTCGAGCCAGACCGGGCGCAGCGTGATGGCCGCCGCGGCGCAGAACCTCTGCCCGGTCACGCTGGAGCTCGGCGGCAAGTCGCCGGCCATCGTCTGCGAGGACTACCCGCTGGCGAAGGCCGCCGAACGCATCCTGTTCGTGAAACTGTTCAACGCCGGCCAGATCTGCACCACGGTGGACTACGTCTTCCTGCCCGAGGCGAAGGTGGATGACTTCGTGGCGCTGGCGAGCCGGATCGTGCCGGCGCGCTACCCGCGCCTCGATTCGCCCGACTTCACCGCCGTGATCGACGAGCGCGCGTTCCGCCGCGTCACCGCGGCGCTGGCACGAGGCCGAGGCCCGCGGGGCCACGCTGGTGCAGCTGGTGCCGGGGCCAGCGCTGGGACGAGGCCACGCGCAAGATCGCGCCGCACCTGGTGCTGAACGCCCCGGACGACTGCGAGCTGCTCACGCGCGAGATTTTCGGCCCGGTGCTGCCGGTGCGCGGCTACCGCTCGCTCGAGGAGGTGATCGGGTATGTGAACGCGCGGCCGCGGCCGCTGGCGCTCTACCCGTTCAGCAACGACGCGGCGCGCGTGCAACTGCTGCTGGAGCGCGTGATGTCGGGTGGCGTGAGCGTCAACGACGCGCTGTTCCACGTCGCGCAGCACGACCTGCCCTTCGGCGGGGTGGGCGCGAGCGGCATGGGCCACTACCACGGCCACGAGGGTTTCCTGACGTTCTCGAAGCTGCGCCCGGTGTTCTACCAGGCGTCGTTCAGCGCGATGAAGTTCCTGGCACCGCCCTACGGCCGGTTCGCGAACACGCTGCTGAATTTCCTGACCCGCTGATCGCGGCTCGCGTAGGTCCGCATTCATGCGGACAATCCCGTGGGTCCGCATTAATGCGGACCCGCGTTCCGGATTCATCCGGACATTGTCCGCATGAATGCGGACCTACGCGATGTGCTTCTCGATCTCGTCGGCGATGTGCTTCAGCACCGCGATCCGCGCATAGCGCTTGTCGTTCGCGGGCACCAGGAACCACGGCGCGTAACTCGGTCGAGGTGCGCTCGACCATGTCACAGACCGCCTGCTCGTAAGCGGGCCACTTCTCGCGGTTGCGCCAGTCCTCCGCCGTGATCTTGTGCTGCTTGTAGGGCGTCTGCTCGCGGGCGCGGAATCGCTTCAGTTGCTCGGCCAGCGTGACCGACAGCCAGAACTTCGCCACGATCGCCCCGCCCGCCACCAGTTCCTGCTCGAACTCGTTGATCTCGTGATAGGCCCGCATCCAGTCCGCCTCGGCGCAGTAGCCCTCGACGCGCTCCACCAGCACGCGGCCGTACCACGAACGGTCGAAGATCACGGCCTTGCCGTCGGCCGGCATGTGGCGCCAGAAACGCCAGAGGTAGGGCTGCGCGCGCTCCTCGTCGGTGGGCGCGCCCACCGGCACCACGCGGTAGTAGCGCGCATCCAGCGCGCGCGTCACGCGACGGATGGTGCTGCCCTTGCCTGCCGCATCCATGCCCTCGAAGGCCAGCACCAGGGAGCGCTCGCGCATGCGCTTGTGGCGCGTCAGCAGGTTCAGCCGGCCCTGCGCGCGCTCGAGCTCCCTGTCGTAGTTCTTCGACGGGGATCCTGCGCGAGTAATCGAGCGAGTTCAGCAGGTCGCGGCCGTCGATGGCCGGCACCGGCGGCGGCGCCGAGGGCGATATCACCGGCGCCGGTCCGTCGAGCCGGCGCGTGAGCGCATCGAGCACCGCGCGGCCTGCCGTGAGCGCGCGATAGCGTTCGTCGGAACCCTCGATCACCTGCCACGGCGCCTCGCCGGTGCCGGTCTCGCGCAGGGTCTCGGCGATGACCTTCACGTAGCGCTCGTACCTGTCGTGGCGCTTCCACTCCTCGGGCGTGACCCGCCACGCCGTGAGCGGATCCTCGCCCAGCTCGCGCAGCTTCTTCTTCTGCGCGGACTTCGACAGGTGGAACCAGAGCTTCAGCACCAGCGCGCCCTCGGCCACCAGCATGCGCTCGAAGTGGCGGATGGTCTCCAGCCGGCGCTCGAAGGCGGTGCGCTTCATCATGCCTTCGGCCCGGCGCACGAGCGGATCGGTGTACCAGGAGCCGAAGAAGACGCCGATCTTGCCGCGTCGGCGGCAGCACCTGCCAGAAACGCCACATCTCGGGACGCCCGCCCTCCCAGGCGCTTCCGGAAAGCCCGAAGGCCTCGGTGCGGATGTGGCGCGGATCCATCCACTCGTTCAGCAGGTTCACCGTCTCGCCCTTGCCGGCGCCGTCGAGGCCGCCGATGAGGATCAGCAGCGGAAATTCGGGCTTGTCGAGCAGCCGGTATTGCGCCTCCAGGAGCGCCTGGCGCAGCGCCGGCTCCTCGCGGCGGTAGCGCGCCTTGCTGATGCGATGGCCTATTTCAGCCGCTTCGAACACGCGCACCTCCACGGCTGAACAGCACCAGCGCGGCAACGGCGCTGCCGAGCTCGAAACAGATCGCCCCCACGGTGTAGCCGGACCACTCGCTCTCGAGCAGCGCCGCGAGCAGCCGCGCCAGCCCGATGCCCGCGCAGAGCACGCCGTAGGTCAGCAGCACCTGGCGCGTCATCGCCGCGCGCAACGCACCGCCGAGCAGCAGCACACCCACGGCCATCTGCAGTCCGCCATAGGTCGCGCGCAGATCGACGCTGCCGCTCGTGCGCGAGGCGGATACTCCGGCCACATCGCGCAGCATCCCCGGATCGGCGAAGCACCACGCCCCGTAGCCCGCCCACATCAGGCCCAGCAGCCCGAGAATCACCCGAATCACCATGACACCGGTCTCCTCGCCATTGCCCGTTGCCCCAGCCACTGCGGATACTGACCTGCTTTTCATTTAAGCACGGCGCTGCGCGCGGGGGCTATCGCGGCGCCTGCGGCGTCACGCGCCCGCTCGCCGCGTCGCATTAAGACCTCGGGGGCTTTCGCCCGGGCGCGATCGCCCCTAAGCTTGCCGCGCAGCGCTTTCGCGCGCCGGCGACCATCAAGACCATAACAGCGCCTCGAACGCGCCTCTCTCACAGGACCCCTCTGATGAGCCCGAACCCAGGCAGTCGCCGCACGCGCATCCGCGCCGCCTGCACCCTGCTGAGCGCGCTGGCGACGGGCGCACCGCCGCTGCTGGCCGAGGCGTGGCAGCTCGACACCCTGGTTCCCGGCTCGCCGTTTCGCAGCCTCCACGGCCTGGCCTTCGGGCCCGACGCCAAGATCTACGCCGGCAGCGTGGTGGGACAGTCGATCCACCGCGTCGATCCGGACACGGGCGCGAGCGAGGTCTTCATCCCGCCCCCGGCCGGACTGGCTGACGACATCGAATTCGCGCCCGACGGCACCATGTACTGGACCGGTTTCACGCACGGGACCATGAACGCGCTCAGCCCGGGCGGCGAGCCGCGCGTGATCGCCTCCGGCCTGCCGGGACTCAATTCGCTGGCGCTGGACGCGCGCGGGCGCCTGTTCGGCACGCAGGTGTTCCTGGGCGATGCGCTGTGGGAATTCGACCCCGCGGGCAAGGCGCCGCCACGGCTGGTGAAGAAGGACCTCGGCGGACTGAACGGCTTCGATTTCGGCCCCGACGGCCGCCTGTGCGGCCCGCTGTGGTTCCGCAAGCAGGTGGTCTGCCTCGACGTCGACAGCGGCGCCATGGAGGTCGTGGCCGAAGGCCTCGTGCAGCCCGCGGCCGCGAATTTCAATTCACGCGGCGAGCTGTTCGCGATCGACAACGAAACCGGCGAGATCTTCCGCATCGACATCGCCGCGCACCGGCGCGAGCGCGTGGCGCAGGCACCGACGAACCTCGACAACCTCGCTTTCGATGCCGCGGACCGCCTCTACGTCACCAACATGTCCGACAACGCGATCTACGCGGTCGATCCCGCCGGCGGTGACGTGCGCCGGGTGACGGGCGGCGCACTCAGCCTGCCCGGCGGCATCGCCGCGGCGGACGGCACGCTCTACGTCGCCGATGCCTTCACGCTGCGCGCCGTGGACCTCGCCGGCGGCGCGGTGCGCGACATCAGCCGCTCGCTGGCGCAAACCGGCTACCCGAGCGCCGTCGCCGCCGCCACCGGGCGGATCGCGACCGCCAGCCACGAGGCCGGCGGCGTGCAGTTGCGCGATGCCGCCACGCTGAAGATACTCGCGCAGTGGACCGGGCTGGCCCAGCCGTCGGCGCTCGCGCTGCTCGATGCCGACCGGCTCGCGGTGACCGAGGCCGGCCAGGGCGGGCGCCTGCTCGTGCTCGACCGGCACGACGGCGCGGCACGGCACGTGGTGGCCGAAGGGCTGCAGCAGCCCATGGGCCTGCTGCGCACCGCGGACGGCTATATCGTGAGCGAGAGCGCCGCGGGACGCATCACGGCCATCAGCGATGCCGGCGAGCGCCGCGTGATAGCGAGCGGACTCGCGCGCCCCGAGGGGATCGCGCGGCTCGACGACGGCACGCTCGCGGTCGCGGAGACCGGCACCCGGCGCCTGCTGCTGATCGATCCGGCCGATGGCTCGACCGCGGTGATCGCAACGGATCTGCCGCTCGGCATCGCGGGCGCAGAGGAGCAGCCGCCCGGTTTTCCGACCGGCGTGGCGCTCGGCACGGACGGCACGATCTACCTCAGCGCGGATCGCGACGGCAGCATCCTGCGCCTGAGGCGCGTGGCCGGGCCAGGACAACGAGAATAACGACGGCATCATTAGCGTTTGTCATGCACATCGTGCGAATGTATGAAGCGCCTGACAATCGCAACGCACATATAATCGGCCGGCCCCGGGCTTCGGCTTCACGCCACGACCGGGGCCGGACAGAGACATGCAACAGGAGAACAAGCATGGTGATCGGAGTTCCACGCGAGCTTCAGCCGGGAGAGCAGCGCGCCGCGATGATTCCGGCGAGCATCCAGAAGCTGGTCCGCGCCGGCGCGCAGGTCGTGATCGAGTCGGGCCTCGGCCTCGGCGCCGGTCATTCCGACGAGGATTACGCAACGGCCGGGGCACACGTCACGCACGACCGCGCGGCGCTGCTGGCGCAATCGGAGCTGGTGCTGCGCCTGCACAAGCCCCCGGTCGCGGAGATCGCGCAGCTCAAACGCGGCGCGATCCACATCAGCTACCTCGATCCGTTCAACGAGCCCGGCCTGATCGATGCGTTCGTCAGCGCCGGCGTGACCGCGATCAGCATGGAGATGATCCCGCGCACCACGCTCGCGCAGAAGATGGACGCGCTCAGCTCGCAGGCCAACCTCGCGGGCTACGTGATGGTGCTGCTGGCCGCCGCGCGCCTGCCGCGCATCCTGCCGATGATGATGACGCCCGCCGGCACGATCAAGCCCGCCAACGTGTTCGTGATCGGCGCCGGCGTCGCGGGCCTGCAGGCCATCGCCACCGCGAAGCGCCTCGGGCGCCAGGTCGAGGCCTTCGACACGCGCCCGGTGGTCGAGGAGCAGGTGCAGTCGCTGGGCGCCAAGTTCGTCGAAGATCGACCTCGGCGAAACCGGCCAGACCAAGGACGGCTACGCCGTGCAGCTCACGCCCGAGCAGCTCGAGAAGCAGAAGCAGGGCCAGGCCAAGCAGATTGTCCGAGTCCGACATCGTCATCACCACGGCGCAGGTCTTCGGCCGCAAGCCGCCGGTCCTGGTCACGCGCGACATGCTCGCGGGCATGCGCCCGGGCAGCGTGATCGTCGACATGGCGGCCGAGACCGGCGGCAACGTCGAGGGCTCGGTTGCCGGCGAGACCGTGGTGGTGAACGGCGTCGACGATCATCGGCAACGGCAACTGGGCGAACTGCGTGCCGCGCGATGCCAGCCAGATGTATTCCGCGAACCTGCTGCAACCTGATCGAGGAGTTCTGGGACAAGGAGGAGAAGCGCCTGGCGCTGAACTTCGAGGACGAAATCCTGCAGGGCTGCCTGATCACCCACGAGGGCATGATCGTGAACCAGACCATCAAGAACCTGAAGCGCTGAGGGCCGCCGCCATGGAACCCGTATACCTGACATTCATCCTGATGCTGTCGATCTTTCTCGGCTTCGAGCTGATCGCCAAGGTGCCCTCCACGCTGCACACGCCGCTGATGTCCGGCTCGAACGCGATCTCCGGCATCACGCTGGTCGGCGCGCTGATCTCCGCGACGGCCATGCCGCGGCACGAGACGCTGACCGCGGTCCTCGCGACTGCCGCCGTGGTCCTCGCGACGATCAACGTGGTCGGCGGCTACGTGGTCACCGACCGCATGCTCGCGATGTTCAAGAAGAAGGGGCAAGTGAAGCCATGAACGTCGCCCTGCTGATCAACCTCGCATACGCCCTCGCGGCGGTCCTGTTCATCCTCGGCCTGAAGATGCTGAGCTCGCCGGCGACGGCGCGCAACGGCAACCTGGTCTCCGCGGTCGGCATGCTCATCGCCGTCGTCGCCACCCTGTTCGACGCCGCGTGATCAGCTGGACCGAGGATCGCGATCGGCGTCGCCGCCGGCATCGGCAGTCGGCACGATCTGCGGCGCGCCGCGTGCAGATGACCGGCATGCCCGAGATGGTCGCGCTGTTCAACGGCTTCGGCGGCCTCGCCAGCCTGCTGGTCGGCTGGGCCGCGCTGTACGCGCCGACCAGCACCGTTCATCCTGATCACGATCGCGCTGGCGATCCTGATCGGCGGCGTCACCTTCACCGGCAGCGTGATCGCCTGGGCCAAGCTCAGCGAGACCGTCAGCGGCAAGCCCTTCCTCTTCAGCGGCCAGCGCATCGTCAACGGCGCGCTGCTCGCGGCCATCGTGGCCAGTGCCGTGATGTTCTGCCTGCAGCCGGACAACCACCTGTGGCTGTACTGCGATCATCGCGCTGTCATTCCTGCTCGGCGTGATGGCGGTGATCCCGATCGGCGGCGCCGACATGCCGGTGGTGATCTCGCTGCTGAACAGCTACTCCGGCCTCGCGGCCTGCGCGGCGGGCTTCGTGATCAACAACATGATCCTGATCGTGGCCGGCGCGCTGGTCGGCGCGAGCGGCATCATCCTGACGCAGATCATGTGCAAGGCGATGAACCGCTCGCTCGCCAACGTGCTGTTCAGCGGCTTCGGCGCGGTGAGCGGCGGCCGGCCGAGAAGGTCGAGGGCGAGGTCAAGGCGATCACGCACGAGGACGCCTACTACGTGCTCGAGGCGGCCTCCAGCGTGGTGATCGTGCCCGGCTACGGCATGGCCGTGGCCCAGGCGCAGCACGCCGTGCAGGAACTGCGCGAACTGCTGGAGAAGAACGGCGCCGAGGTGATCTACGCCATCCACCCGGTGGCGGGCCGCATGCCCGGCCACATGAACGTGCTGCTGGCCGAGGCCGACGTGCTCCTACGACCAGCTGCTGGAGATGGACGAGATCAACCCGCGCATCGAGAACGTCGACGTGGCGATCGTCATCGGCGCCAACGACGTGGTGAACCCGGCGGCGCGCGAGGCCAAGGGCAGCCCGATCTACGGCATGCCGATCATCAACGTCGACAAGGCGCGCACCGTGTTCGTGCTCAAGCGCTCGATGGCCTCCGGGCTTCGCCGGCATCGACAACCCGCTGTTCTTCAAGGAGAACACGCGGATGCTGTTCGGCGACGCCAAGGAGTCGATCAGCCAGCTGATCCGGCAGTTCAAATAGCCGGCTTGAGCCCGGCCTGCGGTTCATGTGGCGACGTAGGTCGGGATTCATCCCGACAAGGGTTCGGCAACGCCGAACCCGCCGCCTGTCCGCAGGCACCTGTCGGCATGAATGCCGACATGCCGACCCACATTGAATGCCGACTGGCCGCCACCGGGCCTCCCCGTACAATCCCCGCGACCGATACCGAGCCGCTCGCGCGGGGTTCACACATGCAGCAGGTCGTGATCAGCGGAACCGGACTGTTCACCCCGCCGAACAGTCGATCTCCAACGACGAGCTGGTGGCATCGTTCAACGCCTACGCCGCCAGCTGGAACGCGGACAACGCCGCGGCCATCGCCGCCGGCGAGATCGACGCCGATGCAGGAATCCAGCGACGGCCTTCATCGAGAAGGCCTCGGGCATCAAGAGCCGCTTCGTGATCGACAAGGCGCGGCATGCTCGACCCCGCGCGCATGTGCCCGCGACATCCCCGAGCGCCCGCGACGACGAGCCCTCGCTGCAGTGCGAGATGGCCGTGCGCCGCCGCGCGCGAGGCGCTGGCGCAGGCCGGCCGCACGGCCGCCGACATCGACGCGGTCATCGTCGCCTGCTCCAACCTGCAGCGCCCCTACCCGGCCATCGCCGTCGAGGTGCAGGCGGCGCTCGGCATCGAGGGCTTCGCCTTCGACATGAACGTCGCCTGCTCCTCGGCCACCTTCGGCATCGACATGGCGCGCAACGTGGTGCAGACCGGCCAGGCGCGCGCGCGTGCTGGTGGTCAACCCCGAGATCTGCTACCGGCCACCTGAACTTCCGCGACCGCGACTGCCACTTCATCTTCGGCGACGCCTGCACCGCGGTGGTCGTCGAGCGCGCCGACGGCTGGCGACGCGCGCGCGCCGTTCGACATCATCGGCACCGCGCCTGGCGACCAAGTTCTCGAACAACATCCGCAACAACTTCGGCTTCCTCAACCGCGCTGCACCCGAAGGCATCGGCGCGCCGCGACAAGCTGTTCATCCAGGAAGGGCGCAAGGTGTTCAAGGAAGTCTGCCCGATGGTCGCCGAGATCATCGATGCGCCAGCGCACCTGCGGAGAATCAGCCTCGACGCGGCCGACGTCCGCGCTTGTGGCTGCACCAGGCCAACCTCAGCATGAACCAGCTGATCGCCGGCAAGCGTGCTCGGCCGCGACGCCGACGCCCGAGGAGGCGCCGGTGATCCTCGACACCTACGCCAACACCAGCTCGGCCGGCTCGATCATCGCCTTCCACAAGTACCGCGACGACCTCGCCGGCCGGCGACGCGCGGCGTGATCTGCTCCTTCGGCGCCGGCTACTCGGTCGGCAGCCTGGTGATCGAGCGCTGCGGCTGATCGGCTATGAATCAGTCCTGACGCACACGGGAGACTACCGACTTGAGCATCGACTACCGCTTCCAGGCCAGCGTCGATCGCGTGTTCGGCCTGCTGACCGATGCCGACTTCCTGGTCGATCGCTGCCTGGCGCTCGGGGAGCTCAGCGCCGACTGCACGGTGGAGGACGACGACGACGAGGTCGTCATCACGCTGACGCGCGAGGTGGAGCGCAACCTGCCGGCCTTCCTCTCGCGCCTGTTCGACAGCCGCCAGACCGTCGAGATGGTCGAGCGCTGGCGCACGCACGGCGGAGCCGCAGCGGCCGTTCTCGCTGAAAGTCGTCGGACAGCCGGTGTCGGTCGATGCCGAGATGAAGCTGCGCGCCGATCCTGCAGGCGGCTGCACCTACAGCGTCAAGCACACGGCCAAGGCGAACATCCCGCTGGTGGGACGCCGCGTCGAGAGTTTCGTCCTGGGACAGACCGAGGCCGGCGCGCGGGCAGAACTCGACTACCTCGCGGCCGCCCTCGAGTAGCGGGCTCAGGCCGCGCTCACCTGCATCTGCAGGCGTACCTCGGAGCGCAGCGACTTCGACACCAGGCAGGCCTTCTCGGCCTTTTCCAGCAGCCGCTCGGCCCGCGCGACGTCGCCGCCGGCCGGAATGCGCAGCTTCACCGCCGAGCTCGATCACCGTGAACCACAGGCCCTCCGTCGTCTTCTCGAGCACGCCGACCGCGTCGACGTCGATCTCGTTCCACTCGAGCTTCGAGGCGTCGGCCACCGCGCGGAAACTGAGGATGTAGCAGTCGGCGATCGCCGCCACGAACAGCGTCTCCGGCGACCAGTTGCCCGCCGGGCCGTCGAACTCCGGCGGCGGCGTGCTCTGGATGTCCTCGAGCTCGGCGCTGCGCAGCGTCACCACGCTCGCCGGTCCCGCCATGGCGCTCACCGCGTAACGGTGCGGAAATGGATGCATCGTGCTGTCCTCCGTTCGCGGCTCAGGCCTCGTTCGCCTTCACGCCTTTCTCGTACTTCGTGTACACGTAGACCGGGATGCCGAGGCCGCCCAGGTGCTCGTCGATCAGCGGGCGCACGTCGTCCCACTCGAGGCGGCCTACGCCGGTCGCCAGGCGCGGCAGCGCGATGCTCGTGAACTTCTCGGCCTCGGCGATCTTGTGCAGCTCGCGCAGCGCGTGGTTCACGTTCGGCAGCGTGGCCTGGCCCGGCTTCTCGCCGTGGCCGTAGGCCGCTTCCTGGGTCATCAGGTTCACGATGCGCTTGCCGTCGGCGCCGGCCCACACCCACGCCTCGCCCGACTTCGGGTGCGCGGTCTGGCAGAAATGGCGGAAATCCTTGTACAGCGCCGGCCACTGCTCGCGCAGCGCGAGGGCCAGCCCCTGCGCGAAATTGTCGTTCGGCGACACCCCGTGCGCGATGGCCTGCGCAGAGCTGAGCAGGATATCCCCGTGTACTTCCTTGATCATGATGCCTCCGAGAGTGAAACCCTGGCCGGACGACCCGTCCGGAATCCGCGCGCATGATACGCGAGAAGGCGTCCGCGCGCTTGATTCAGGTCAGCCCGGCCTCGCTTTCGAACAGCTCGAGCTGCGCCGGGTTGCTCTCCTCGCGCAGGTCCACGAAGCGCACGCCCACGCCGAGCAGGCGCACCGCCAGCTCGCTGCGCCCGAGCGCCGTGGCCAGCAGCTCCGCCGCGAGCGCGGGCTCGGGCTGGCGCGCCGCGCACTCCACCGTCGTGGTCTGGAAGTCGGCGAACTTCAGCTTCACGAACAGCTTGGTCACCAGGTACTCGTCCGAGACGCGGCGCAGCCGCGAGCTTCAACGTGAACAGCAGCTCCGGCAGCTGGCGCTGGCAGGCCTCGAGCCCGCGCAGGTCCTCCGCGTAGGTGCGCTCCACGCAGAGCGACTTGCGGCGCTGGCTCGCCTGCACCGGGCGCTCGTCGATGCCGCGGCACAGCTCGTAGAGCCGCTGGCCGAAGCGCCCGAAGCGCTGCGTCAGCTCGAACACCGAGAAGGCGCGCAGATCGGCGCAGCTCGACACCCCCATGGCCGCCAGGCGCTCGGCGGTCGCCTTGCCCACGCCGAAGATCCGCCGCACCGGCAGCGCCGCGACGAAGGCATCGACCTCGGCGGGCAGCACCACGAACTCGCCGTCGGGCTTGTTCCAGTCGCTGGCCACCTTGGCGATGAACTTGTTCGGCGCCACGCCCGGCGGAGATCGTGATGCCGACCTCGGCGCGCACGCGGCGGCGGATCTCGCGCGCGATCAGCGTGGCGCTGCCGTGGCAGGCCGTCGCGTTGCTCACGTCGAGGAAGGCCTCGTCCAGCGACAGCGGTTCGACCAGGTCGGTGTAGTCGTAGAAGATCTGGCGGATCTGGCGCGAGGCGGCGCGGTACTTGTCGAAATCCGGCGGCAGGATCACCAGTCCCGGGCAGAGCCGCGCGCGCGTGCGCCGAGGGCATCGCCGAATGCACGCCGTACTCGCGCGCCACGTAGTTGCAGGTGGTGATCACGCCGCGCCGCTCAGGATTGCCGCCGACCGCCACCGGCAGGCCCGCCAGCGAGGGATCGTCGCGGATCTCGACCGACGCGTAGAAGCAGTCGCAATCGCAGTGGATGATCTTGCGCTGGACCGGTGCTGGCTCCATGGATTTCGGCAGTTGCCGCGACACCTGGCGATGGAGGTCGCATTATCGCAGCAATGG
Organism: uncultured Gammaproteobacteria bacterium; assembly: GCA_963819895.1. GTDB lineage: Bacteria > Pseudomonadota > Gammaproteobacteria > Pseudomonadales > UBA5518 > UBA5518. The sequence continues at coordinate 115,119 of CAWFXU010000014.1, read as the reverse complement.
CCGCGACGCCGCGCGGCGACATCGCGCTGGCGCTGGCTCGCACGGGCGCGCCCGCTCGACATATGATCGAGCGCCGCAGCATGACGAACCCGGTCCATAAACAAGACGACGAGGACGCGACTGATGAGCGACAAACCCGCATCCCCCACCCTCACCCGCGCCGCCATGGGCATCGTGCCGGGCCGGCCGCTGAACGTGAGCCCGGGCGGCATCGAGGAACTGCGCCGCGACATCCAGATGCTGATGGACATCGAGGCCATCAAGCAGCTGAAGCACGCCTACTTCCGTTGCATCGACACCGCGAACTGGGGCGAGATCGGCGACTACTTCCACGACGACGTGACCGTGCACTTCATCGGCGGCACCTACGAGTGGAAGCTCGACGGGCAAGACGGCCTACCTCGACGCCGTCACCCAGTCCTTCAACCGCCAGGCCATCGGCCACCACAACGGCCACCAGCCCGAGATCCAGATCCTCAGCGAAACCGAGGCCACCGGCATCTGGTACCTGGCCGACAACATGTGGCAGCTCGATTCGCGCTACTTCACCACCGGCACCGCGCTGTACTGGGACCGCTACGTGAAGGTCGACGGCCGCTGGCTGATCCGCGAGACGCGCTACCGCCGCATCTACGAACTGAACTCCGTGCTCGAGGAGCGCCCGCAACCCGCCACGCACTACCTCGGCGACTACGGCACGCCGCTGAAGGCGTCCTGAGGCACCGGCGATGGGCGCGTACGACCACGCCGACACCAGCCGCTTCCTCGTCACCGACAAGGGCCGCATCCACTACCACGAGGCCGGCAGCGGCCCCGTGCTGCTGATGATCCACGGCTCCGGGCCCGGCGTGAGCGGCTGGGCCAATTTCCAGGGCAACCTGCCGGTGTTCGCGCGGCACTTTCGCTGCGTGGTCATCGACCTGCCCGGCTACGGCGGCAGCGACCCGGTCGAGGGCGCACCGGTGCCGGCGTGCGTCGATGCGGTGCTGCGCCTGATGGACGGGCTCGGCATCGAGCGCGCGCACATCCTCGGCAATTCGCTGGGCGGCATCGTCGGTTCCTTCGTGGCCGCGTATCACCCGCAGCGCGTGCAGCGCTTCGTCACCATCGGCGGCATCGGCATGAACCTGTTCACGGCCTTCCCCGGCGAGGGGCTGCGCCTGCTCACGGCCTTCGCCGAGGAGCCCGACGCGCGAGAACATCGAGACCTGGCTGCGCTCGATGGTCTTCGACCAGTCGATCATCACCGACGAACTGATCGAGTCGCGGCTGAAGGCCGCCACCGATCCGGTGACGCTGGCGACCAGCCGCCAGCTCTACTCCCGCGCCGCGGCCGACGCGCTGGCGGCGGAGTTCCGCGGCCCGAACGCCACGCAGCGCGTGGCGCACCTCGCCGCAATCCAGGCGCCCACGCTGATCACCTGGGGCCGCGACGACCGCGTCAGCCCGCTCGACATGGCGCTGCTGCCGATGCGCCTGATCCCGCACGCCGAGCTGCACGTGTTTCCGAACTGCGGGCACTGGGCGATGATCGAGTGCAAGGAGGCGTTCGAGACGCTGGTGACCGGATTCCTCTCTCTCTGAGGGGATTCTTCTGTTCGTGGGCCGGGATTCATCCCGGCAAGGGTTCGGCACCGCCGGACCCGCCATTTCCCCGCAGGCAGCTGTCGGCATGAATGCCGACCCACGGCACTGTGTCCGCATGAATGCGGACCTACGCGATGACCGCGGCACTGAATACCGTGGGGTCGCCCAGCATCGGGCGGTGCGAGGGCGGCTGGCGGCCGTCGACGTCGTGGATGCCGTACTGCTGCGCCAGTTCCGCCCCGATCCAGATGCGCCCGCTGCGGTCCATCAGGTGCGCATCGCGCGCCAGCGCGTCGATCACCAGGCCCGTGAGCTGCGGGCTCTCCATGGTTTCCAGCAGGTGCTCGTAATGGCGCGCCAGCTCGGGATCCGACAGCGCCACGTCGGTGCGCTCGGTCTTCAGCAGGCCCATCCAGATCGAGACGACCGCGACGTTGTGCGGACGCAGCTCCACGCCCATGTCGTGCGCCATCTTGTCGACCGCGGCCTTGCCTGCCCCGTAGGCGGGCCCGTGCATGTAGCAGGTGCCGCCGAAGGAGGAGGTGTGCACGATCAGCCCGCAGCGGCGCGCCACCATCAGCGGGGCGGCATAGTAGCTCGCGACATAGTTCGAGCGCATGCCCACGTTCAACAGGCTGAGCAGCGACAGCGGCTTCTCCCAGAACGCGCCCGGCTGCACCAGTTCATCGGGAATGGCGCAGGCGTTGTTGACCAGGATGTCGAGGCGACCGTCCTGCTCGCGCGCGATGCGCTCGAACAGCGCGCGCACCTGTTCGTCGTCGCCATGATCGCAGGACACCGCGATGCCATGGCCGCCGAGGCGGTCGATCGCGGCGGCGGTTTCGTGGATCGTGCCGGGCAGCGGCGCATCGCCCGCGCGCTCCGAACGCCCGGTGACGTAGACCGTATAACCACGGCCGCCGAGGGCGAGCGCAATGCCCTTGCCCGCACCGCGGCTCGCGCCCGTCACCACCGCTACCGGGCGATTCTCTTCACTCATCGGGTTCTCTCCTGTATGGCTTCAGCCGGACTGGCCGGCAAGTTCGTCGATCTGCCGGTTCAGCGTCCAGTAGTCATAGAGCACGCCGAGCAGGAACACGCCGCCCGTGAACAGGTACAGCAGCCCGCTCAGCCATTTGCCCATGTAGAAGCGGTGCACGCCGAAGACCCCGAGGAAGGTCAGCAGGATCCAGGCCAGGTCGTAGTCGATCGGGCCCTCGCGAAAGCGCCGCTCGGCATCGCGGTGCATGCCCGGGATCAGGAACAGGTCGATGATCCAGCCGATGCCCAGCAGGCCCAGCGTCAGGAACCAGATCGTGCCCGTGACCGGCTTGCCGAAGTAGAAACGGTGCGCGCCCATGAAACCGAAGATCCACAGCAGGTAGCCGATGATCTTCGAATGCGTGTTGTCGCTGCCCATCACGAGCCTCCGGATGCGGGAAGGGCATAGTGTAACCAATCCGTGTTTCAATCAGCGAACCCGAAACGCACCGGCCGGATCTCGACGATGACCATACGCAACCTCGACAAGCTGTTCTCGCCCGCCTCGGTCGCCGTGATCGGCGCGAGCGAACGCGCCGGCAGCATCGGCAGCGTGCTCACCCGCAACCTGGTGACAGGCGGCTTCGCCGGCCCGGTGTGGGGCGTCAACCCGCATTACGACACGACCGTGCACGGCGCGCCCTGCTTCCCCTCGGTGGCGGCGCTGCCCGCGGCGCCGGATCTCGCGATCATCGTGACGCCGATGGCCTCCGCCCCCGGGCTGGTCGCGGAACTGGGCGCGCGCGGCACGCGCGCCGCGGTCGTGATCAGCGCGAGCCGCGAGGATGCCGAGGGCGCCGCGATCAAGACCGCGATACTCCAGGCCGCGCGCCCCTACACCATGCGCATCGTCGGGCCCAACTGCCTCGGCGTGATGGTGCCGGCAACAGGACTGAACGCCAGCTTCGCGCACCTGCCGCCGATCAGGGGACGGCTCGCCTTCGTCACGCAGTCCGGCGCGATCGTGACCTCGATGATCGACTGGGCGCGATCGCGCGACATCGGCTTCTCGCACGTCGTCTCGCTCGGCGACATGAGCGACGTGGACATCGGCGACATGCTCGATTACCTCGCCAACGACGGCGGCACCGACGCCATCCTGCTCTACATCGAGGCGGATCACGGGCGCGCGCAAGTTCGTCTCCGCCGCGCGCGCCGCGGCGCGCACCAAGCCCGTGATCGTGGTCAAGGGCGGGCGCTTCGCCGCCGGCGCGCGCGCCGCGGCCACGCACACCGGCGCGATGATGGGGCGCGACGAGGTCTACGACGCGGTATTCCGCCGCACCGGCATGGTGCGCGTGTACACGCTGCAGGAACTCTTCAACGCCGCCGAGACCCTGAGCCGCGTGCATCGCCTGCGCGGCGAGCGCCTCGCGATCACTCACCAACGGCGGCGGCCTCGCGGTGCTCGCGGCCGACGCGCTGGCCTCGCTGGAAGGCACGCTGGCAACGCTGGCGCGAGGCCACCCTTGCCGCGCTGGACGCGTTGCTGCCGCCGAACTGGTCGCATGCCAACCCGGTCGACGTGATCGGCGACGCCTCGCCCGCGCGCTTCGCCGAGGCGGCGAAGATCCTCGCCGCCGACAAGGGCATCGACGCGCTGATGATCATCCACTGCCCGACCGCCGTCGTGCCCGGGCCCGGAGGCGGCACGCGCCGTGATCGAGGCATTGGCGCGGCAAGCGAGCGCCGCAGCTGCTCACGAGCTGGGTGGGCGGCGCGACCGCGCTGGCCGCGCGCGAGCTGTTTGCCGCCGCCGACGTGCCGACCTACCCCACGCCCGAACAGGCCATCCGCGGCTTCATGCACGCGGTGAACCACGCCCGCGGACAGCGCATCCTGCATGGAGACCCCGGAGCTCGCGCCCGAGGCGCGCGCAACCGGAACTGCGCGCGGTGGCGCGACATCCTGGCGCAAGCGCGCGCCGCCGGGCGGCCATGGCTCGACAGCGCGGAAACCCGCGCGGTGCTGAAGGCCTACGGTATTCGCGGTGATCGAAGTCGAGCAGGTCGCCACGCCCGCGCAGGCCGGCGCGGCGGCGGCGCGCATCGGCGCCGCGGTGGCGCTGAAGATCGTCTCGCCCGACATCCCGCACAAGACCGATTTCGGCGGCGTGGTGCTCGACCTGATCGGCCCCGAGGCCACGCGCGCCGCGGCCGAGGCGATGCACGCGAGCATCCGCGCGCGCCTGCCCGAGGCGCGCATCGAAGGCTTCAGCGTCGAGCGCATGGTGCACCGCCCCGGCGCCTACGAGCTGATCCTCGGCATGAGCCCGGACCCGCAGTTCGGCCCGGTGCTCGTCTTCGGCCACGGCGGCACGGCCACCGAGACGATCGCCGACACCGCGCTGGCGCTGCCGCCGCTGAACCTGCACCTGGCGCGCTCGCTGATCGAGCGCACGCGCGTCGCGCGCCTGCTGGAGGGTGCGCGCGGCATGCCCGGCGCCGACCTCGACGCGATCGCGCTGGCGCTGGTGAACCTGTCGCAGCTGGTCGTGCGATCTCGCCGGGATCGCCGAGCTCGACATCAACCCGCTGCTCGCCGACGCGCAGGGCGTGATCGTGCTCGATGCGCGCATCCGCCTCGGCGAGGCCGCCGCGCCGGGAACCGACCGGCTCGCGATCAAGCCCTACCCGCGCGAACTGGAGGAGGACGTGCCGCTCGCCGACGGTCGCGTGCTGTGGCTGCGCCCGGTGCTGCCGGAGGACGAGCCGGCGCTGCAGCGCGCCTTCGGCAAGCTGACGCCGGACGAGATCTACCTGCGCTTCTTCGCGCCACTGAGGCCCTGTCGCACGCGATGGCCACGCGCTTCACGCAGATCGACTACGACCGCCAGATGGTGCTGATACTGACCGAGCACGGCGCGCCGGGAACCACGGAGTACTACGGCTCGGTGAACATCGTCTGCGACCCGGACCTGCAGCAGGCCGAGTACGCGATCCTGGTCCGCCACGACATGACCGGCAAGGGCCTCGGCGGCCTGCTGATGCGCCGCATCATCGCCTACGCGCGCAGCCGCGGCATCGGCGAGATCTTCGGCGAGGTGCTGGCCCAGAACCACAGCATGCTCAGCCTGTGCCAGCAACTGGGATTCCGCCTGGAGACGAACCCGCACGACCAGAGCGTGGTGACGGTGAGGCTGCCGCTGGATGACGCCAGGACGGACTGAACGGCGGCAAACTGCACGTTCCCGCATGAGCGGGTTGCGTCCCCCCTCCCCCGCACACGGCCCCTGAACGCTGGGTACCACCACGACAGCCAGTGCCACGCTGGCTGTCGTGCGAGGACCGTCTGCGGCATGGATGCCGCAGTCGAGACTACAGGGATGTATTCACGGCGTGTCCGAGCAGGATAGCCAGCGTGGCACTGGCGGGCCGGAAATACCTGCGTTGTCGCGGGCGTGGCCCGCTCCTACTTCTTCCAGTGCTTCGCAAACGAACGGATCAGCGAAGTCTGGTACTTCGCGTCGGCGATCAGCACGTCGGCGGTCACCGAGGCGAGCACGCGGCCGTCGGTCTCCACCACGAAGAAATGCGGGAACATCTCGAAGTCCGGGAAACCGTCGAGGAAGGCCTTGTTGGGGTTGTCGTCGCCGTAATAGACGCGCAGCACCTCGAAGCCCTCGTAGAACAGGCGCGCCGCTTCGGGATCCTCGCGGAAATGGCGGTCCAGCAGGAAGCACCACACGCACCAGTCCCCGCCCACCATCACCAGCACGCGGCGCTCGTGCTCCCTGGCCGCGGCGAGCGCGAGCTTCAGGTCGGCGGCCGGATCACGCGCCGGCAGAGAAGGTGACGGACCACTCCGGCAGCCCCGGCACCACCGCCGCGGCGGCGCGCGCCTCCTCGACATCGCCCGCCGTGGCGCGCGCGCACCCGCCGGCGCCGGCGAGCAGCAGGAGCACGAAGCCCAGTGACAGCAGAGCGCTGCCGAGCGACGCCGCCAGCGCGCCTGGCGGGATGCATCTCGACGTTTGTTCGCATGGGAATTACCCTACAGTCGGGGCCCCGCCACCGTGGCGGAACACACCGGAGGTTGATGATGGCACTGGACATCCAGGACAAGTTCGCGATCGAGGAACTGCTGCGGCGCGCGTGTTACAACGCCGACTACAACCCGCCCGAATCGATGCGCGCGATATACACGCCCGATGCCGTGTTCGAGGTGCCGGCGATGGACATCAGCTGCAGGGGCATCGACAACATCATCGCCTTCTTCACCCAGAGCCGCGCGGGCTTCTCCTCGGCGCGGCATGTTATCAACAACGTCGTGGTCGAGGGAGACGGCGACACGGCGAAATCCTCCGCCTACCTGCAGGTGCTGCGCACCGACGAGGGCGCGATCGGCGTCGTGTCGGTGGGGCGCTACCTCGACACCCTGGAGCGCACGCGCCGACGGCTGGCGCATCGCGCACCGCTCGGTGGCGATCGGATGACCTATTTCGTCCTGAAGTACGACATGCGCGCGCCGCAGCCCGGCGCGCCCATCGAGGCGCTCTACGGCGCCGCCCTCGAGCAGATCGCCTGGGCCGACCGCAACGGCTTCGGCACCCTGATGCTGGCCGAGCACCACGGCAACGACGACGGCTACCTGCCGGCGCCGCTCATGCTGGCGGCCGCCGCGGCCGCGCGCACGGAGCGCATGCGCATCCGCGTGCAGGCGCTGATCCTGCCCCTGCACGACCCGATCCGTGTCGCCGAGGACCTCGCGATCCTCGATCTCATCAGCCGCGGCCGCGCCGAGGTGACGGTGGCCGGCGGCTACCTCGCCTCGGAGTTCCGCATGTTCGGCGTCGCGCTGAAGGATCGCGGGCGCCTGGTCGAGGAAGGTGTCGAGGCGATGAAGAAGGCCTGGAGCGGCGAGCGTTTCGTGTTTCGCGGCCGTGAGGTGCACGTCACGCCGCGCCCGCTGCAGCGCCCGCACCCGCCGATCATCCTCGGCGGTGCGAGCGAGGCCGCCGCGCGCCGCGCCGCGCGCATCGCCTGCGGCTTCAACCCCGCGATGCCCGAACTGCACGCGGTGTATCGCGCCGAGTGCGAACGCCTCGGCAAGGCCCCGGGGCGCGAGGAGCGCATGGGGCCGGTGTTCCTGCACCTCGCCGAGGATCCCGACCGCGCCTGGGCGCGCATCGCGCCGCACGCGCTGCACGAGACCAACAGCTACGGGCGCTGGATGGCGGAGTCGATGGGCGAGAAAGCCGTGTACCGTGAATCCACGGATGCGGCGCAACTGCGCGCCAGCGGCGCCTACGCGATCGTCACGCCCGGGGAGTGCCTGCAGATCGCGCGCGACCTCGGCCCGGGCGGGCGCCTCGCCTTCCATCCGCTGATGGGCGGCATGGACCCGCGAGCTCGGCTGGGAATCGCTCGAGCTGCTGCGCACCCGCGTGATGCCGCACCTCGAGGTCGAGCCCCCGCTGCTGCCCGGCCCCTGAAGCACTGGAGAAGACACCATGATCCTGTTCCGGCAACTCTTCGACCAGCAGTCCTCCACCTACACCTACCTGCTCGCGGATCCCGCGACCCGCGAGGCGGTGCTGATCGACCCGGTGTTCGAGCAGGTGCAGCGCGAGGTCGCGCTGATCCGCGAGCTCGGGCTGACGCTGCTGTGCACGCTCGAGACGCATGTGCACGCCGATCACGTGACCGGCGCCTGGCTGCTGCGCGAGGCACTGGGCTCGCGCATCGTGCTGGCCGCGGCAGGCGGCGCGAGCGGCGCCGATCGCGAACTGCGCCACGGCGACCTGGTGCATTTCGGCGGGCGCAGCCTCGAGGCGCGCGCCACGCCGGGGCACACCAACGGCTGCATGAGCTACGTGCTCGACGACCATGCCATGGTGTTCACGGGCGATGCGCTGCTGATCCGCGGCTGCGGGCGCACCGATTTCCAGGAAGGCAGCGCTCGCCTGCTCTACCGCTCGATCCACGAGCAGATCTTCACGCTGCCCGAAGAGTGCACGGTCTACCCCGGGCACGACTACGGCGGTTCCACCGCCTCGTCGGTCGGCGAGGAGCGGCGCTTCAACCCGCGCCTCGGCGGGGCGATCCGCGAGGAGGATTTCGCCGGCTACATGGACAACCTGGGCCTCGCGCACCCCAAGCTGATGGACAAGGCCGTGCCGGCCAACAAGCACTGCGGCAAGCCGGCCGTGGACATGCCCGCGCCGGGCGCGCAGGACTGGGCGCCGCTGCGCCTCACCTACGCGGGCGTTGCGCGAGATCGATCCGCAATGGGTCGAGGAGCACCGCGGCGAGGTACTGGTGCTCGACGTGCGCGAGCCGGGCGAGTTCGACAGCGTGCTCGGGCACATCGCCGGCGCGTTGCTGCTGCCGCTCGGGGAACTGGGCGGGAAACTCGACACCCTGCCACGCGATCGCCCCGTGGTCGCGGTGTGCCGCTCGGGGGCGCGTTCGGCGCGCGCCACGCAGATGCTCGAGCAGGCGGGTTTGCGCGCCGCCAACCTCGCCGGCGGCATGTTGCGCTGGCGCGCGCAGGGGCTGGCGGTCGAGGCCGGCGGGGAATGACGCGCCACCGCGCGTGATGCGCCGGGGCGCACCAGCCGGTGCACGGGCGCCCGGCTGGTGCCGCGTCGGCCATTGTCCCTAAGATACCGCCCTCGCCAAGCCCAGCACCCCGGAACCCGCCATGCCCATCAGCGCCATCCAGGACATCATCGAGGACATCCGCCAGGGTCGCATGGTGATCCTGATGGACGACGAGGACCGCGAGAACGAGGGCGATCTGATCATCGCCGCCGAGGCGGTGACGCCGGAGCTGATCACCTTCTTCGCCTCGCATGCCTGCGGCCTGATCTGCCTGCCGATCACCGAGGAGCGCGCGCGCCGCCTGGCGCTGCCGCTGATGGTGCAGAAGAACCAGTCCCAGCACGAGACCAACTTCACCGTCTCGATCGACGCCGCCGTGCTGCCGGTGCCCGGCATCACCTCCGCGGGACGCGCCGCCACCGTGCTCGCCGCGGTCGCGCGCGACGCGCAGGCCGCCGACATCGTGCAGCCGGGCCACATCTTCCCCCTGGTCGCCAAGCCCGGCGGCGTGCTGACGCGCGCCGGCCACACCGAGGCGGGTTGCGACCTCGCGCGGCTCGCGGGCTTCGAGCCGGCGGCGGTGATCGTGGAGATCGTGAACGAGGACGGCACCATGGCGCGCCGCCCGCAGCTCGAGGAGTTCGCGGATCGTCACGGGCTGCGCATCGGCACCATCGCCGACCTCATCGCCTACCGCGCGCTGCACGACCGGACCATCGCGCGCCGCCACGAGAAGCTGATCGACACCGCGCACGGGCCGTTGCGCCTCGTGAGCTACGTCGACCAGATCGATGGCGCGCTGCATTTCGCGCTGATAGCCGGCGAGATCGATCCCGAGCAGCCGGCGCTGGTGCGCGTGCACGTGATCAACACGCTGCGCGACCTGTTCCTGGCCGAGCGTCCCGGCAAGGCGAAGAGCTGGTCGCTCGCCGCTTCGCTGGCGCGTATCGCGGCCGAGGGCAACGGCGTGCTGGTGCTCGTTTCGCGGCGCGAGAGCCCCGAGGACGTGCTCAGCCAGATCGAGATGTTCCCGGAAGTACCGCAGCGGCGCGGCAGCGCCAGCGAGATGGGGCAGAACTTCTGGCGCGTGAACGGCACCGGCTCGCAGATCCTGAAGGACCTCGGCGTGCACCGCATGCGCCTGCTGAGCTCGCCCACGCGCTTCAGCGCGATCTCGGGCTTCAACCTCGAGATCACGGAGTTCGTCGAGAACGTGTAACTCCGCATTCATGCGGACGGGTGCGTTACGCGCAGGAGCGGCCCATGCCCGCGATCTGGCGCGCGTGACGCGCGCCGACACCCCCCTCAGTACACCAGCTCGAACCAGCGCCGCTCGGCGCGCAGCTCGCTCCTTGCGCTCGTGCCACGCATCGGTCGAGCCGGCCAGGCCGGCGAAGACCCGGTCGAGCGTCTCGAGGATGTCGGCCTTGCCGGCGACGTACACCCGGCAGCGTCTCGCCCGCGAGCATGTCCCGGACCTCGTCCGCGCGCTCCTCGATCGCGTAGTCCATGGCGATCGGGTCGGCCCAGTGCGGGCGCGGACTCAGCGCCTTGAAGGCCTGGAAGGTCGCGCGGTCGTAGTACTCGCCGAAGTCGTCGCGCTCGTCGTTCATGTAGAGCAGCTCCAGGCCGCTCATCGGCGCCGTAGAACAGGCGGACCCTGCCCTGCCAGTCCGGGTGACGGCGGTAGAGCCGCTTCGACGAAGGCGCGAAACGGCGCGATGCCGGTGCCCATGCCGATCAGCAGCAGGTCGGTGGCGGGTCCGCGGGCACCTCGAACGGCAGGCCGAACGGGCCGTTGATCGTGATCGCTGTCCCCCGGCGCCAGGTCGCACAGGTAGTTCGAGGCCATGCCGCGGTATTCGCTCGCCGCTGTAGTCGTCGATGTAGTTGCAGCGCCTGACGCACAGCGTGACGTGCGCGATGCCGCCGAGGCATCGCGGCTCGCAGTCGTCGGCGACGCTGTAGAGACGGAAATGGTGCGCGTGGCCGAGCGCGTGGGGCCCCGGCACGATCACGCCGACGCTCTGGCCGGCCGTGGCGCGAAATCCGGCGCCGCCAGCTCCAGCACGAGCTCGCGCACCTCGTCGCCGCCCTGCGGGCGTGATGCGCTGGGTGGAGAGCAGCGTGGCGACGAAAGCGCTGGCCGTGTGTCGTAATCCTGCAGTCGCATGGTGCCTCCTGTTCATGGAATCTCCGTCTCGACGGTCGTCGGTGCATCTGCGGTCGCAGTCGCAGCCATTGCGCAGCCGCCGAGTCCTGCGCGGCCGCGCTCGCGCGCCTCCGGCTGCCGGCGAGGCGACGCGCGCCCAGGCGATCATGACGCCGGCGAGCAGCGCCATCGATCGCCAGCGCATAGCAGGTAATGGCGCCGCGGCGCTCATGCGCCCAGCCCCGCGAAGCCCATGAAGGCGAGCGAGAGGATGCCGGCGATGAACAGGCTGAGCGCGGTGCCCTGTGGCCAGGTCGGGCACCTGCGGCCAGCTCGAGCTTCTCGCGGATGCCGGCCATCAGCACCAGCGCCAGCGTGAAGCCGGCGCCGGCGCCGAGCGCGAAGACCAGGCACTGCAGCAGCCCGTAGCCCCGGTTGGTCTGGAACAGGGCCAGCGCCGAGGATCGCGCAGTTGGTGGTGATCAGCGGCAGGAAGATGCCGAGCGCGCGGAACAGCGCCGGGCTCGTCTTCTTGATGAACATCTCGACGAGCTGCACCGTGGAGGCGATCACCACGATGTAGGCGATCAGCTGCAGGTAGGGCGCGTCGATCGCCGCCAGCAGCCGCGTGGATCGCCGTAGGCGCACAGCGAGCTGACCAGCATCACGAAGCGTCACCGCGGCGCCCATGCGGCGTCGCGGTGTCGATCTTGCCCGATACGCCCAGGAACGGGCAGATGCCGAGGAAGTAGGCCAGCACGAAGTTGTTGATCAGGCAGGCGTCGAGGAAGATCGAGGCCAAGCGACTGTTCGGGCATCGAGCTCGCCTCCTGCGACGCGCGCGCCGGCGTCGCGCCGGCGCCGCCACCAGGTGATCGCACAGCAGCCAGGCGCCGAGGGTGAAGAAGCCGCCGCTCGGCAGCACCATCACGACCCAGGGCTCGAAGCCGGCTGCCGAAGACGCCGATCCCGAACAGGCGTGCCGCTGCCGAGCAGCTCGCGCACCGCGCCGAGGCAGCAGCAGCGCGAGGCGTGAAGCCGAGCCCCATGCCGAGGCCGTCGAGGAAGGAGCGCCGACGGCCGTTGCTGCGAGGCGAAGGCCTCGGCGCGCCCGAGGATGATGCAGTTGACCACGATCAGGGAGATGAAGGCGCCGAGCGCCTTGTGCAGCGTCGAGGCTGATCGCCTGGATCAGGTAGTCGACCACGGTGACGAAGGTGGCGATGATCAGGATGTAGCTCGCGATCCGCACCTGCGTCGGGATGACGTTGCGCAGCGACGAGATCACCAGCGTTCGACAGGCACCAGCACGAAGAGTGGTCGCCAGGCCCATGGTCGAGCGCGTTGAGCGCCGGAGTTGCGTGACCGCGAGCGTCGGGCACATGCCGAGCACCTGCACGAACACCGGGTTCTCGCGCCAGAGCCCCCGAGGAACTCGTCGGTCGGGCGTGCCGCGGCCCGTCGGCACTGTCGCGCTCATCGGGTATCTCCCCTGCTGCGAAGTCGTCGAGCCTGCGGCGTGCAGCAGCGGCGCCCAGCTGCGCGGTGCTCGCGGCGATGATCCTGGCGACCGCGCGCGAGGAAATGGTCGCGCCGGTGATCGCGTCGAATCTGCCAGGGCTGGTCTTGCGCTTGCCGTGCTTGCACCGCCTCGATCGGCGTGCGACGACGGCGAGCGCCGTCCGCGATCAGCGGACCGCCAGGCCTCGAAGTTGGCCACGAAGCCGGGATCGATGATCGATCTTGTCGCCGAGGCCCGGGCGTCTCGCGGCTCGCGAGCACGCGCATGCCGGTCACCTGGCCTGCGTCGCGGGCGAATAGCCGTAGAGCAGGCCGATCATGTCCTGGTAGCCCATGCCGCTGCGCCTCGATCGCGACAGCCGACCAGCGTTCGCCGCCGCGTCGTAGCCCGCGTGGACGAACGCGGCGCTCTTCCCCTGCCGTCGGCAGGCGCGAAGCGGTCCCCCGGCGTCGCAGCGCGTAGGTGGCACTCGTCACCGCCCCGGGCAGCACGTGGAAGATCGCCTGCTGCAGCGCCTCGGCGCGGTTGCGCGCGATCGACCGGCGCGGTCAGCTGGAAGGCGATCACGATCAGCAGCGCCGCAGACGCAGGCCGATGCCGACCAGCGCGCGGTACATCGGCCAGGCGCGGGTGCGGCGGCGGTGTGGCCACGGCGGCTCGGTGGTGCTCATCGCCGGTCCGTGCCTCCCGGTGCCGAAGACGCGCGGCTGGATCAGCCGGTCGAGGTGCGGCGACGACCGCGTTGCCGAGCAGGATCGCGTACATCACGCCCTCGGGCATGCCGCCCCAGACGCGGATCACCACCACCAGCGCGCCGATCAGCGCGCCGTAGAGCAGCACGCCGAGGTGGCGTGATCGGCGAGGTCACCATGTCGGTGGCCATGAACACCGCGCCCAGCATCAGGCCGCCGGCGAAGAGCATGAAGCCGGGCGGCGCGTAGCGCGCCGGGTCGAGCTGGTGGCAGGCGCCGGCTGAGCAGCGCGACGCTGGCGAAGATCGCCACCGGGGTGCGCCAGCTCGAGCATGCGGCGCGCCACCAGGTAGAGCGCCGCCGAGCAGGATCAGCAGCGCGCTGGTCTCGCCGGTCGAGCCGCCGCGTAAGCCCGAGCGAGCAGGTCGACGGCGCCGGCGTCAGCTGGCCGCTCGAACTTCATCAGCGCCAGCGGCGTCGCGCCGCTGCATCGCGTCGTAGCGCCGGGTGCGTGAACGGCAGCGGTCAGCAGCGACGCCGGGCAGCGCGGTGAAGCGCCCGGCGCCGAAGGCCGGCAGTCCAGGTGGTCATCGCCACCGGGAACGTCGCCTGCAGGAACGCGCGCGCCGACCAGCGCCGGGTTGAAGGCGTTGTAGCCCAGGCCGCCGAACAGGAACTTGGCCATCGCCACGCCGATGAAGCCGCCGAGCGCCACCATCCACAGCGGCAGGCCGGCGGGCAGCGTCAGGCCGTAGAGCAGGCCGGTGACCGTCGCCGACCAGTCGCCGCACCGTGCGTCGGCTTGCCGGCCAGCGCGGCACAGCAGGTGCTCGGTCAGCACGCAGGACGGCGGTCGCCACGCGCGAGCACCAGCGAGCGCCGCGAGCCGAAGGCGTAGACGGCGAAGGCGACCACCGGCAGCAGCGCCAGACCACGTTGAACATGATCGCGTCGACCGCGTAGCCCGGCGCGGATGTGCGGCGAGGTGCGCGATCTCGAGGGTTCGCGCCGGCGCCGCCACAGGCCGCTCCCTTCTTGCGCACCGCGTCTTGGCGACGCGGAACTGCTGCACCAGCGGAATGTGCGCCGGGCAGACGAAGGAGCAGGAGCCGCACTCGAAGCAGTCGATCAGGTGCTGCTCGTCGGCCATCTCGCTCGTACTCGCTCGCTCTGCGCGCGAGCAGCCCGAGCGTCGAGGGATTGAGGAACATCGGGCAGGCCTCCACGCAGTAGCCGCAGTGGATGCACGGGTACTCGACCGCGGGTCGGCCCGTCTCGGCGCGTCGTGAAGGCGACGAACCCCGGAGGTGCCCTTGGTGATCGGGATGTCGAGGCTCGGCAGGCCGCCTGGCCCATCATCGGCCCGCCGAGGAAGACGCGGCCGACGCTCGTCGCCGACGCCGACGTGCTCGAGCGCGAAGCGCAGCGGCGTGCCGATCGGGATGCGGTAGTTGCCCGCTTGCGCACGCCCGGCCCGGTGATCGTGATCACGCGCTCCTGGATGCCGCTGCCCGTGCGGCAGCAGGCGGCCGATCTCGGCCGCAGGTGGCGACGTTGACCGACCAGCACGCCGACGTCGCAGCGGCAGGCCGCCGGACGGCACCTCGCGCCCGAGCAGCGCCTTGATCAGCATCTTCTCGGCGCCCTGCGGATACTTGACCGCGCAGCAGCTCGACGCCGACCGCGCAGCCCCGCGGGGCAGCTGCGGCGCGCAGGTGCCTCGGCCGCATCCGGCTTGTTGGCCTCGACGCCGATGATCAGCGCGCGCCGCGCGCCGCTGACCTTCAGCAGGTAGCGGATGCCGGGGAAGATGTCGCGCGGCTGCTCGAGCATCACCCGGTGGTCGGTGGTCAGGTAGGGCTCGCACTCGACGCCGTTGATGATCAGCGTGTCGACCGGCTTGCCTCGGGCGGCGGCTTGCAGCTTGACGTGGGTCGGAAACGCCGCGCCGCCCAGGCCGACGATGCCGGCCTCCTGGATCGCGGCAGGATCTCCTCGCGGCTCGCCGCGTCGAGCGTCGCAGGGCGTGCCCCTCGATCGACCTCCTGGGTCGAGCCGGGGAGCGGCTCGAGATAGATCGCCGGCACCATGCGGCCGCTGATGCCGCGGCGCCAGCGCGATGCCGCTCGATCGCGCCCGAGGCCGGCGCGTGCATGGCGACCGACAGGAAGCCGTCGGGCTCGGCGATGCGCTGCGCCGCGCACCACCTCCTGGCCCTCGCGCACCACCGGCAGCGACGGCTTGCCGGCGTGCTGCAGCAGCGGCACGACAGCAGCGGCGCGAACGGGAACTGCCGGATCGGCATGCCGCGTCGTGTCGTCCTTCGCCTCGGGCGGGTGGACGCCGTGGGCGAAAGCGTCGCTGAGGCCGAGCAGGCTCAGCGCATGGTTCGCGCTCCGCTCAGTTGTACTTCTCACCGCGCGCGATCCACTTGGCGATATCCGTCGCGCTGCGGTCGGCGGCAGGCCGGGATGGATGACCCGCGCCGTGCACTTCTCCGCCGCCTTGACCAGGTCGCTGGTAGGGGCCGCCGGCCGGGTTCTTGATGTACGCCTTCTTGTCGGCGTTGTAGGCGAAGATCGTCGGCGTTGATGCCGCGTGCACTCGTCGCAGGCGGTGCACTGCTCGGTGTCGAGCCAGGGCGCCATGTAGCCTCGCCGCCGCCGCGCCGGCGCGCGGCGCCGTGTGCCGTGGCGCCGGCCGCGCCGGGCGACGCCGGCCGGCGCCGAGCGCGGCGACGCTGCCCGGATCGCTCGCCAGGCGCAGCAGGCCGCGCCGATGCGGCCGCGCCATGACCGCGCGCGCGACCTCGGCCTCGATCTCGCGCGCGGCGAGCGCCGTCGCTTGCCGACGCCGCGCCAGGGCGCGCAGCATGGATCCAGAAATCGCGCCGGTCCTCGCACGACTGCGACCATCGTGGCGTCGACCAGCAGGCGCGCCGAGCTGCTGGCTTGCGGTCGACCGTCCAGATGAACGGGATACTTGCCCTCGCGCTCGTCGGCCTCGAGCGCGAGGAACTCGGCCAGCGGCACCATGTTCTCGTTCCAGGTGTCGGGCGGCGCGATCCGGAAGTGCTTGCGGAAGCGCGCCTCGGTCATCGCGAAGTCGGCGAAGGTCAGCGGCAGCTCCATCGTCCTTGCTCGCGGCCGCCCGTCGAGGTACTCGAGCGTGTAGGTCGGCCAGTCCTCGGCCGAGCGCCGGATTGCCCTCGAGGTCGAAGCACTCGGCCGGGCGTCTTGCCCGCGCGTCCGGGTCGTAGCGGAACAGCGGATAGGCGCGCGACTCGACCGCCAGGCGCGCCTGCTCGTGCGCCCATGTCGTCGCCGATGCCGTGCTCGGGCTGGCAGGAGGTGTAGAGGTTGAACAGCGCCGGCCGCCGCGCCTTGCAGGCCCTGGATGAAGCCCTCGATCATGTGGCTGGCGGTGCGCGATCGTGCTCTGCATCACGTAGGTGGTGCGATGCGCCATGGCGATCAGGCCGATCTCCTTGCGCGATCTCCTGCTTGCCCTGCTGCGCCTTGCCGTACTGCGCCATGTCGGAGACCTGGCCGATGAAGCCCGAGGTGCAGGCCTGGCCGCCGGTGTTCGAGTAGACCTGCGTGTCGAGCACCAGCACCTTGATCGGCTTGCCCGACATCATCGCGCGCGACAGGTTCTGGAAGCCGATGTCGTACATCGCGCCGTCGCCGCCGACCGCGACCACCGGCGGGCACAGCTCGAACTCCTCGTCGCTGAACTGCTGCCAGTCGAAGTAGGTGAAGAACTCGCTCGTGCTTCGCGCGGCGTCGTAGCCGCCCGCGAGCTCGAGCTCGGCGCTGCGGATCGCCCGGAAGCCGTCGGCCATCTTCGCCATGTGCCCTTCGAAGATGCCCATCGCCATCGACGGGCGAGTCCTGGAACAGGTGGTTGGTCCACGGGAACGGGTAGGGGTTGAACGGGTAGGTGCGAGCCCCAGACCGAGGTGCAGCCGGTCGAGTTGAGCATGCCCATGCTGCGAGCGGCCGCGGCCGGTCGTGCCCTCGCGGTAGCGCCAGTGCAGGTCCTTCAGCCTGCGCCAGCAGGTGCGTTCATCCGCTTCAGCCAGTCCGGGTCGATCGGGCTGCGCCGCCCTGCGCGTCTCGATGCGCCGCGCGAGCCCGGCGAGCGTCAGGTCGCCGCCGTCCTCGGCCGCGAGCGCCGCGCGCGATGGCCGTCGGTGTCGGCGACGTCGAGCTCGGCGACCAGCTTCATCTGGATGTGGCGCTCGAGGCGCGCCGATCAGCTCGTCGAGCTTGGCGACGTGGCGCGCCACGCGCGGCTGCATCAGCGCCTCGACCGTCGCGGTGAACAGGTGCACGACGGTCTTCTCCGAGCAGCCGAGGCAGGCGCCGTCGCCGCTCGACGAAGGCCAGGTAGGCCTGCTTGTCGAGCAGGAGGGTCTCGAGCGCGCCGATGCCCTGCTCGAGGTCGTCGATCGCGGATGTACTTCGGCGGCGTGGTCGGCAGGTCGAGCCAGAAATCCCAGTTGCGCGCGCAGCTCCTCGACCGAGTCGCCGGCGTCTGCGCGCAGCGGCCGCAGCGCGTCGTCGTCGCAGACCGCGACGCACTCCATGCAGCCCTTGCAGGTGTAGGGGTTGACCGTGATGCTGACAGCAGGCCGCCGCTGCCCGGCCTCGCGCTTTTCCGGGCACGCGTGAAGTAGGGTCTGCGTCAGCGCGAACTGGAAGCCGCCGAGCTCCTCGCGGAAGGCATCGAATCTCGCTCGCGCAGCGTTCGCGCTCCTCGCCTCGAGCATCGCTCGTCGCGGCCGACTGGTCGATCGCCTCGTCGACCAGGCTCGGCGATCGCGGCACCGCGTCTCGTCGGCGGCGGCGTCGAGCAGCTGGCGCAGGCTCGCGCTCGAGCCGGCGCAGCGTGCCTTGCGGCAGGTGCTCGAGCTCGCTGGCCGTGCTTGCGCAGGCGCGCTTGACCACGGTGTCGAAGACCGCGCCGACCTCGCTGACCAGGCCGGGAATCGCGGTGTCCGGGCAGACGGTGTAGCACTTGCCGCAGGCGGTGCAGTTCTCGGCGATCCAGTCGCGGGTGCTCGAAGCGGATCGCCGGTCATGTCGCGGAAGAGCGCCGACGAGGCCGGCATCACGCCGAGGCCGATGAACGGGTCGGTGATGTTGTCGTTGCCCATGCCGCGCGCGTAGAAGCTGCCGGTCTGCTCCCAGAAGCGGTGGATGTCGGCTCTGCGGCGCGCTGGCTCTGCGGCAGCTCGCGCACCATGCACCGGCAGCTTCGGCTCGGCGCCCGGCGACGCGGCCGCCGACGTTCGGCGCCGACGACCGCGGTCGGTGATCTCGCGCACCTCGTCGAAGCCGCGGCGCACGACGCGCATGTTGTCCTCGACCACGCGCGCGCCCTTGGCGCCGAACTTGTGCTGCAGCTGCGTCGCGGATCGCGCTGAGCAGCGTCTCCTCGGTCGAGCCCGGCCTGCTGCATCAGCGGCGAGGCGGCGAAGAAGGCGCCCTGGAAGGCGATGCCCTGCATGCGCAACTGCAGCTCCGGATCGGTGGCCTCCTCGCGCGCGATCTTGAAGGCGTCGAGGTAGAAGACGCGGATCGTCGCGTCGACGATCTGCTGCTGGTAGTGCGGCGGGATGCTGCGCCCAGACCTCCTCCGGCGAGCCGAGGTCGCTCTGCAGGATGAAGACGCCGCCCTCGCTTGCAGGCCGGCCAGCGCGTTGGTGTGCGTGAAGCACGTTGGGATCGGGCGACAGCACCACGTCGACGTAGTAGTACTCGCAGTTGATGCGGATCGGCTCCGGCGCCGCCGACAGGTAGTAGGTCGTCGGCTGGCCCTTCTTCTCCGAGCCGTACTTGGGGTTGGCCTTGATGTGGTAGCCGAGCAGCTCGAACAGCGTCATCGCCAGGTTCTTGCCGGTCGTGATCGCGCCCCAGCCGCCGACCGAGTGGAAGCGCACCGTGATGCTGCCCTTGCGGCATCAGGTTCGGGTTCTCGCTGCCGTGCAGCGCGAGGCTCGCGGATCGTCGGGGTAGGCCGCCTCGATCGCCTCCTGCTGCAGCGCCTCCTGCTTGGGCGTGACGCGGCTTGTCGCGCAGGAAGTCGATCGACAGGTAGAACTGCTTGCGCTGCTTGCCGCGCCGGCAGCATGTTCTCGACCGCGCCGATCAGCCCCTCGGGCTGCAGGTCGCGGCTGCCCAGGCCGAAGGAGCCGGAGTAGAGCGGCGGCAGCGTCGTCGAGCTCGCGGTAGGTCTCGAGCGCCGGGGTGCGGCGGGTCGCGTCGGCTCGCGGCCGTTCTCGAGGCACTTGCGCCAGCGTGGCGCGGATCTCGCGCATCAGCGGCAGGTCCGACCGCCAGCGGCTGGTCGGTGCGCTCGAGCACCGCGACGCCCTTGCGGCCCTTGCAGCAGCGCGCCCGAGCAGGTCGCGCCGGGAAGGGCCGGAACATCACCAGGTTCGACCACGCCGACCTTGATGCCGCGCGTCTCGCGCAGGTAGTCGGCCACCGCCTCGGCGCTGGGCACGACGCTGCCCTGGCCGACGATCAGGTACTCGGCGTCCTCGCAGCGGTAGCGGCATCACCGCGCTGGTAGCGGCGGCCGGTCAGCGCGGCGAACTCGTCGAAGGCGCGGTCGGTGAGCTCCTGCGATGTGGTCGAAGAAGAACGGCCGCTGCGCCGCGACGCTCTGCATGTAGGCGTCCTGGTTCTGCACGATGCCGGCCATCAGCGGGTTGTCGACGTCCCACAGCTCCGGGATGCGCCGCCGGCGTGTCGCCGAAGATGAGCCGCTGCGCCGGCGTCGGGCGTGTCGATGATGTCGTCCGGGCGGCCGAGGTACTCCGCGATCGAGCTCGCGCTCGGGCAGCCGCAGCGACTCGATCAGGTGCGTGGTGAGGAAGCCGTCCTGCGCGCACGATGCCGGGGTTGAGCGCCAGCTCGGCGATGCGGTGCGCGATGAGGTTGAGGTCGGCGGCCTGCCTGCACGTTCTTGGCGAACAGCTGGAAGAAGCCGGTGTCGTCGACGCAGTGGTAGTCGTCGTGGCCGGCGTGCACGTTCAGCGTCGACTTGGTCATCGCGCGCGCGCCGACGTTCAGCACGTAGGTCAGCCGCTTGCCGACCGCCGCGTAGAGCGACTCGTGCATGTAGGCGATGCCCTGCCCGGACGAGAAGTTCGTCGCGCGCAGGCCGGTCATCGACAGGCCCGGCGGTCACCGCCGCGGCGGCGTGCTCGCCCTCGGGCTCGATGAAGATCAGCGGCCGGCCGGAGATGTTGATGTGGCCCTGCGGCCGCCGCCTCGGCCCAGTACTCGCCCATCTGCGTCGAGGGCGTGATCGGGTAGGCGCCGGCGGCGTCGCTCGCCTCGCGCTCGCACATGGATCACGGCGCGTGTTGCCGTCCATCGCCGCGGGCGTGCCCGGGATACCTGAAGCGGCTGCTCGTGCTTGCTGTTCGATCCGTTCTCCATGCTCATGCTCGTGCTCGCGTCGCCGGTCGGCGCGGGCGGTCCTGCTCAGCTCGCGCCGTCGCGCAGGCGCGATTGCCGGATGACCGGCGGGCTTGCCGCGCCCTTGATCGGGCCCGAGCTCGGGATCGATCCAGACGATCGCCCCGGTCGGGCAGCGCTCGATCGGCGCCCTGTCCTGGCGTTGCGCCGGCGTAGTCGACCACCGGCAGGTTGCCCTGCATGCGTCACCAGGCCGTCGGCGGCATCCATCGCGCAGCGCCCGCAGGCGGTGCACGCGACCTCGCAGTCCGCGAGCACCGCGTCGCCGTGCTCGAGCGTTGCGGCAGCGCCACCCACAGCCGGTGGCTCGACCGCCTGCAGCGAGAACAGGTCGCGCGGGCAGACGCTGACGCAATCGCCGCAGGCCGTGCAGGTCGCCTCGTCCACCACCGGCAGCCCGAGCTCGTCCATCCGGATCGCGTCGAAATCGCAGCTGCGCTCGCAGTCGGCGAAGCCGAGGCAGCCCCAGAAGCAGCCCTTGCCGCCGCCGGCGACCGCGCCGCCGCGCGGCAGCTCGGCAGCCCGTCGTAATGCGCGCGCTGGCGCGCGACGTTCGCGCCGCCGGCGCAGGCCAGCCGCGCGACGCGGCGTCTCCTCGGCGCCCGACGTCCACGCCGAGGAAGGCGGCGATGCGCTGCGCGCCTGCTCGTCGGTGCCGACGCGTGCACTTGCCCGGGCAGTGCCGCGCCGCTGACCACGGCCTCGGCGAACGGCCGGCAACCGGGATAGCCGCAGGCGCCGCAGTTGGCGTGCGGCAGCATCTCCTCGACCGACATCGATGCGCGGATCCTCGAACACGCGCAGCCTGCGATTGGCAACACTCAGCAGGAACGCCAGCACCAGGGTGAGAGCGCCGATGGCGGCCACCGCCGTGAATACAGTCATGCGCGTCCACGCCCGTGCCATTCGCAGGAGTCGAGGCACGACTCTATGCGCCGTGGCGGGGGCTGTCAAAACGCCCCGCCACCGCGTGCGGCCGGCCACGGATCCGGTTGATCCACATCAACCGCGGACGGATCTGCCGCCTGCGCCTTGACCGTGGCGCGAGCCGGCTGGCTAGGCTGCGGGCCCCCGAGCAATTCCGGAGCAAGAGTGATGCGCGCAGCCGTACTCGAAACCGCGGGCCAGCCGCTGGTCATCCGTGACGACGTCGAGATCATCGCGCCGCGCGCCGGCGAGGTGCGCGTGCGCGTGCACTACTGCGGCCTGTGCCACTCCGACTACAGCGTGGTCTCCGGCATCTTCCCGTTCATGGGCCCGGTGATCGTGGGCCACGAGGCCTCCGGCGTGGTCGAGTCGGTGGGCCCCGGCGTCACCCACCTCGCGCCCGGCGACCCGGTGATACTCACGCCGCTGCCGCCCTGCGGCAGCTGCTATTTCTGCCAGCGCGGCCAGCACAGCCTGTGCGTGAACGGCATCGGCCTCGCCGACGATGGCGCTGCCCGACGGCACCACCGGGCTCTCGCGCGAGCGGCCAGACGCTGCTGCGCGGTGTCGGCCTCGGCGCGCTGGCGCGAATACGTGATCACGCCGGCGAACGGCGCGATCAAGGTCGCCCCCGACGTGCCGCTCGAGGTGGCCTGCGTGATCGGCTGCGCGGTGCAGACCGGCGTGGGCGCGGTGCTGAACACCGCGCAGGTCGAAGCCGGCGCGACGGTGCTGATCCAGGGGCTCGGCGGCGTCGGGCTCGCGACCGTGCAGGGCGCGCGCATCGCCGGTGCCGCGCTCATCGTCGCGGTGGATCCGGTCGCCGCGCGCCGCGAGGCCGCGCTCGCGATGGGCGCGACGCATGCCTTCGATCCCGCCGCGGTGAACCTCGGCGCCGAGGTCATGGCGCTTACCGGCACTATCGGCGTCGACTACGCCTTCGAGACCGCCGGCATCGCGCGACTGATCGAGAGCAGCCTCGCGCTGACGCGCTCGGGCGGCATGACCGTGTGCGTGGGCGCGCCGCCGCTCGAGGAGAAGGTCACCATCGAGAACGTGGTGATGTTCGCCTCGATGGAGAAGAAGCTCTGCGGCTGCCTGCTCGGCAGCTGCAACTCGCTGCGCGAGATCCCGCGCATGATCGCGCTGTGGCGCGCCGGGACAGCTCGACCTGGAAGGACTGATCACCGCGCGCCGGCCGCTCGCGGAAGTCAACGAGGGCTTCGCGGACATGAAGGCCGGCCGCGGCATCCGCACCGTGATCGCGATCTGAGAGCCTGTGGGTCGCCATTCATGCGCGACCCACATCGAGCGCGGCCGCTTCAGCCAGTGTAGGGCAGGAACACCAGCGCGCCGATCACCACGGCGGCGACCGAGGCCAGCAGCACCGCGCCGGCCGCCACGTCCTTGGCGTGCTTGATCAGCGAGTGCGGATCGGGCACGGCCGCGTCGGCGAGGAACTCGATCGCCGTGTTCAGCGCCTCCGTGACCCACACCAGCGCGATCGCGATGACCAGCAGCGCCCAGTCGCGCGCCTCCAGGCCCGAGCCACGCCCCGGCGGCCACGACCGCGAGCGCCGCCACGCTGTGGATCCACGCGTTGGGCTGCGTGCGGATCATCACGGCCAGCCCCTCGAAGGCGTAGCCAAAGCTCGCGATGCGGCCGCGGATCATCCCGACGTCTCCTGCTCGGCGCCGCCCGGCGCGGACGGCGGCGGCCATGGTAGCCGCGCGCTCCAGCGCCAGCAATCGCGCCTCCCGCGCCTGCGGCGCGAGCGCGGCCAGCGCACGCGCCGCGGCGTAGAAGGACTCCAGCTCGCCGCCCTGTTCCGTCAGCAACTGCGTCAGCGCCGGCGCCCAGCGCTCGTAGCTGGCGACGCTCGCCAGGCGCGCGTTGTTCAGCGGCGCTGCCATCCACGCATCGAAGCGCAGGCCCTCGGGCCAGGTGTGGCTCAGGCGTTCGTAGTCGGCGCGCAGCCCGGTGAACAGTGCCGCCTTGCGCACGCGCATCTCCGTTGCCGCGAGCGGCTGCACGTAGAGCGCCTCCAGCTGCGTGCGCGCGGTGGCGAGCAGCGCGTTGAATTGCGCCGTGACCGACTGGTCGCGCAGCCAGGCGTCCATCTCCGCGTCGCGCCCGCTGCGCGCGAACCAGCGCCGCACGCCCTCGCGCTCCACCACGCGCGCGAAGCTCTCGGAGAAGGCGGTGTCGTCGGGAGCGTAGACCATCTGGTGCGCGAGCTCGTGGAAGATCAGCGCGACCAGCGCGCTCTCGCGGCGTCGCACCCAGGTGTCGAGCACGGGGTCGTCGAACCAGCCCAGCGTGGAATAGGCCGCCACGCCGTAGACGTGGGTATCGAGGCCCTGCCGCGCCAGGGCTGTGGCCTGGCGCTGCGCGGCCGCGTGGCCGAAGTAGCCGCGATACGCCACGCAGCCCGCCACGGGAAAGCACCAGCTGAGCGGACGCAGCGAGAACTCGGGGGTGGCCACCACGTTCCACACGGCGAAGTCGCGCCGCAGTGCCGCGTAGTCCTCGAATCCCGCGGCGTCGCGCATGGCGAGATCGGTAACGGCGAAGACGCGCACCTCGCGCACCAGCACGAGGCGGGCGCGCAGCGCCGGTTCGGTGTGCGGATCGTCGATCACGCGCTCCAGCGGCTCGCGCGCCGCCATCACGCGCGCCTGGCCCCAGGCGGCCTGCCACAGGTAGGACACGCTGGCGCAACCGGCCGTCTGGGCCAGCACCAGCGCCAGCGCAACGCTCAGTACACCACGCACACCGTGCAGATCGCGTACTGCGCGCGCGGATCGCGCCAGCCCTCGAGCAGCGGCGCGAGCGGTTCGGCCGCAGCGTCGATACCGAGCGCGCGCGCGAGCAGCGTCGCGGCGAGCGATTGCGGCGCCAGCGACAGGCGCTCGAGCAGCGCGCCGGCCCAGGAGCGCGGCTCCTCGATCCAGCGCGTGCGGTAGTCCTCGAGCGTGGCCAGGCGCGCGGCGGCCGCGATCGCGCCGTCGAGGTCACCCAGATGATCCACGAGCCCGTTCTGCGCCGCCTGGGCGCCGGTCCACGCGCGCCCCTCGGCCACCTCGGCGACGCGCTCGGGCGCCATGTTGCGGCCCTCGGCCACGACGCCGATGAAGCGCCGGTAGGCGTCGTGGTTCGCGAGCTCCAGCACCTTCGTCATTGCCGGCGACAGCGGGCGCGTCGGGTCGAGGCCGCCGGCGGTCCTGGTGGTGGCCACGCCGTCGTTGCTGACGCCGAGCTCGGCGAGGCCGCGCGAGAAGCTCGGGAAGGCGCTCAGCACCCCGATCGAGCCGGTGATCGTGGTCGGGCTGGCCCAGATCTCGTCGGCGGGCGCGGCGATCCAGTAGCCACCCGATGCCGCGACGCTGCCCATCGAGGCCACCAGCGGCTTGCCGCTGTCGCGAAAGGCGAGCAGCGCCTCGCGGATGATCTCGGAGGCGAAGCCGCTGCCGCCGGGCGAGTCGATGCGCAGCACCAGTGCCGCGACGTCCTCGTCGTCGGCCGCCTGCAGGATCAGTCGCGCCAGCGTATCGCCGCCGACGTTGCCCGCGGGGCGCTCGCCGTCGAGGATCATGCCGCTGGCGACGATCACGCCGACGGCCGGCTTGTCCGCGCTCTGGCCGAGCGCGAAGCTCGGGCGCACGGCGCCGAGATAGTCGCGGAAGTTCATCGCGTTCACGTTGCCCTCGGCGTCCTCGCCGACCATGTCCTTCAGCGCCTGGTCCATTTCGACGCGGCTCTTCAGCTGGTCGACGAAACCGTATTCCAGCGCCGCCGCGCCGGCGTCGCCGCCGTGCTTTTCGTAGATGGCATCGAGCGTGTTGGCGTAGTGGTCCACCGATTCCGGCGGCAGGTTGCGCCGCCCCGTCACCATCGCGGTGTAGGCGCTCCAGATCTCGCGCAGCAGGTCGCCCGTGGCCATGCGGTCGGCTTGCGACATGTCGCCGCGCTCGAGGAACTCGAAGGCGGACTTGAAGGTACCGGAGCGGAACACGCGCAGGTCGATCTTGAGTTTCTCCAGCGTGCCGGCGTAGTAGTTGCGGTAGGAGGCGTAGCCGGAGAGCTCGACCGTGCCCATCGGGTGCATCCAGATCTCGTCGGCCTGCGCCGCCAGCAGGTACTGGTCCTGGCTGAACGCATCGCCCACCGCGACGACCTTGCGCCCCGTGGCGCGGAAGGCTTCCAGTTCCTTCGCGATGTCGCGGATCTTGGTCACGCCGGCGCCTTCCATCGCGTCGGTGGCGAGCACGATCATCGCGATGCGCTTGTCGTCCTTCGCGTGGCGCACGGCGTCCACGATGTCCTTCAGCAACGTCTCGCGCTGGCCGTCGTCGCCGCTGCTCAGCAGCTCCGCGAGCGGGTCGACGAAGCTCAGCTGCTCCACCACCGCCCCCGAGGGATCGAGCACCAGCGCGCCGCCCTCGGGCACCGTGGGCAGCCCGTCCGAGGTCAGCACCGCCAGCAACACCAGCAGCATCAGCAGGAACACCAGGTTCGCGAGCGAGACGCGCAGCCAGCCCACGAACGACCACAGTGCCCCGAACAGGCGGCGAACCGGCCCCTTGCGCTTCTCGTCCATTGCTTGCATCTCTCCTCAGGCACCCTGGCCGGCAAGTTCCCGCTGGCGCCAGCGGGAGTAGAACATCGCGGTGTTGAACAACACGCATATCAGCACGAGCTGCAGCCAGTCCGAGGGACCGGCCTTCGGCCCGAACAGGTTGCTGACCACGACCATGAAGTAGATCAGCAGCACGAAACACAGCCACAGATAGGTCTTCCAGGTGCCGCGCACCAGCCCCGGCAGGAATACCAGCAGCGGCCCGATCCAGATCACCCAGAGGAAACCGCGCGTGGCGGCCTCGAGCTGCTCGACGCCGAAGATCTGCAGCGACAGCGCCGCCACGAGCACGGTGTAGCAGGCGAGCGAGACGCGGCGCATCAGCTCGGTGCGGGGCGCGGGGACGGCGTCCATCAGTGCGCCCCCGGTGCCGCGTGCAGTGCCAGCGCCAGGCGCGCGACGCGCCGTCCCAGCGCCTGGGCCAGCGCGAGCTCGGTGGCGTCCACGGCGCGCTCGCCCTGCGCGCCGGCCAGATGCGAGGCGCCGTAGGGTGTGCCGCCGCCAGTGGTCTGCATCAGCCCGGCCTCGCTGTAGGGCAGGCCGCAGAACACCATGCCGTGATGCAGCAGCGGCAGCATCATGCTGAGCAGCGTGCTCTCCTGCCCGCCGTGCAGGCTCGCGGTCGAGGTGAAGGCCGCGGCGGGCTTGTCGATCAGCGCCCCGCTCATCCACAGGCTCGAGGTGCCGTCGATGAAGTACTTGAGCGGCGCGGCCATGTTGCCGAAGCGCGTCGGGCTGCCCAGCACCAGGCCGGCGCAGTCGCGCAGGTCTTCCTCCTCGCAGTAGAGCGGCCCGCTGTCGGGCACGTCCGCGGCCACCGCCTCGCAGACCGCGGAGACCGCGGGCACCGTGCGCAGCCGCGCGCCGATGCCGCGCACCGAATCCACGCCCTCGCACACCGCGTCGGCGAGCCGCGCGGTGGCGCCGTGGCGGCTGTAGTACAGCACCAGCACCCAGGGATCGCTCATGCCAGCAGCTCCAGCGCGCGCTCGGCCGGGCGCGCCACCACGGCGCGCTTGCCACGGACCACGATCGGGCGCTGCATCAGGCGCGGCTCCGCGCACATCGCGCCGATCAGCGCGGCCTCGGAGAGGCCCGGATCGGCCAGCCCGCGCTCGCGGTAGGCCGCCTCGGACGTGCGCAGCAGCTCGCGCGCCGGGATGCCGAGCTGCGCCAGCAGCGCGCGCAGCTCCCGCTCGTCCAGGCCCGCCTCCATGTAGGCGATCACGCGCGGCGCGATGCCGCGCGATTCCAGCAGCGCGAGCGCCTCGCGCGACTTGGAGCAGCGGGGGTTGTGGTAGATGGCGACTTCGGTCATGACGTATCCGGGAGGTTCTGTTCTAATGCCGCACTTCGAGGCCGCGCAGTATAACCCCACGCGCATGACAGCACATTCCCGGCCACCCTCCGGCAACGCCGACACGGGCCTGCACCCCATGCTGGCCGACCTCGGCGGCTTCCTGCGCCACCTGTACGCGCGCATGACGGAGGACCGCACGCGCCAGAGCGCCTCGGCGCTCACCTTCGTGTCGCTGTTCGCGCTGGTGCCGATGCTCACCGTGTCCTACGCGATCCTCTCGATGGTGCCCGCCTTCGAGGCGGTGGACGAGCAGATCCAGGACTTCGTGTTCCGCCATTTCGTGCCGTCCACCGGCGCCGAGGTGCAGCAGTACCTGCGCGGCTTCGCCGAGCAGGCGCGGCGGCTCACGGCCGCCGGCACGGTGCTCCTGGTGCTCTCGGCCTACCTGATGCTGAAGACCATCGAGACCCAGTTCAACCACATCTGGCGCGTGCGCGAGCACCGCCGCGGGCTGGCGAATTTCCTGATCTACTGGGCCGTGCTCAGCCTGGGGCCGCTGCTGCTGGGCGCCGGGCTGCTGGTCAGCACCTACCTGTTCTCGCTGTCGGTTTTCAGCGACGTGCCGCAGACCCTGCGGGTCAAATCCCTGGCGCTGCTGGCGCTGCCGCAGCTGTTCACCTTCGCCACCTTCACGCTGATGTACCGCGTGGTGCCGAACTGTCACGTGCCCCTGCGCCATGCCGCGCTCGGCGGCGCGCTCGCGGCACTCGCGTTCGAGGCCGGGAAGTGGCTGTTCGGATGGATCGTGGGCCAGGGCAGCTACACGCTGATCTACGGCACCTTCGCCGCGCTGCCGCTGTTCCTGCTGTGGGTCCACGTGTCGTGGCAGATCCTGCTGACAGGCGCCGAGTTCGTCTACGCGCTGTCGACCTACCGCAGCCGGCGCGCCGCGCAGCTGCCCGACCTGCTGGTCGCGCTCGGCGTGCTGGAGCGCCTCTACCGCCTGCACCAGAACGGCAGCACGCTGCGCGAGAGCGAGCTCACGGGCCGCGCCTGGCTGTTCGGGCGCTACAGCACGGAGCCCGTGCGCTGGCAGCGCCTGCGCGAGCGGCTGCTCGACGCGCGCCTGCTGCGCGAGACGCAGCAGGGCGAGTACGTGCTCGGCATCGATGCGGACAGCGTGTCGCTGTGGTCGCTGTACACGCTGGTCGGCACGACCGGCGCCCTGCCGGGTGCGAGCGAACGGGAGCAACTGCCGCCGTGGTGCCGCACGGCGCTCGCCACGATCGAGGCCGCCGAACGCGGGCTGCGCCAGGCGCTGGATCCCAGCCTCGAGGACGTCTTCACGACCGGGGAAAAGGAAGCAGGCAATGACACCGCGAACTGAGATATCGAGGCGCGCCTCGGGCGTGCTGCTGCTGAGCGTGTTGCTGGCGCTGGCCGGTTGCGCGCGCGAGGAGGAGCCGGCCGCTGCCGCCGATACGCTGCGCCAGCCGGGCCGGTGGCTGCTGGTGAACTACTGGGCCGAGTGGTGCAAGCCCTGCCTGGAGGAGATACCGGAGCTCGGCGCCTTCGCCGGCAAGCACGCCGGCACGGCGCGCGTGGTGCTGGTGAACTTCGACGGCGTCACCGGCGAGGCGCTGCAGCAGCAGGCACGGGCGCTCGGCATCCCGCCCGAACTGCTGCTCGACCGCGATCCTGCCCGGGAGCTCGGCCTCGCGCGGCCACAGGCGCTGCCCTCGACCTTCGTGATCGACCCATCGGGCGCGCAGCGCACCGTGCTGCTGGGGCCGCAGACGGTCGCGAGCCTCGAGGCCGCGATCACGGAACCCTGAGCATGTGCCGGCGCGCGCTGGTCAGCGGCACGGTGCAGGGCGTGGGCTACCGCGCCTTCGCGCGCCGCGCCGCGCTGGCGCTCGGCATCCGCGGCCACGCCGTGAACCTGCCCGACGGCCGCGTCGAGGTGCTGGCCTGCGGCGAGGCCGCGGCGCTCGACGCCTTCATCGTCGAGCTGCGCGCGGGACCGACGTGGTCGCGGGTGACCGATGTGGCGGTGAGCGCGGCCGAGTGCACCGCGCAGCCCGGCTTCGGCAGCGGCTGAGGCAGTCCGGCTCGCGTAGGTGCGCCAGCGCACCGACGGCGCACCCGACGATCGCTAATGTGGCTTCTCGCTCACCTCGTAATCTCGCGCGGCGCGGCAACGGAGAAGAAACATGCAAACGCAATTTCGCAAATTGATGCTCGCGTCCGGCATTGCGCTCGCGCTCGGCACGGCCGGCGTCGCAGTCGCCGCTGATGCGACCGTATCCCAGGACGTCACCGACGCCCGACAGGAAACCCAGATCTGGACGACGTATGCGCTCAGCCCCTATCTGCGTGCACACGACATCAAGGTTTCCGTGCACGGCGGCAAGGCCACCCTGCGCGGCAAGGTCGACGATGACGTGAACAAGGACCTGGCGAAGCAGATCGCACTCGGGGTCAGCGGCGTCACCGAGGTGGACAACCAGCTCGTGGTGCAGCCGGACTACATACCGTCCAGGCCAGCCAACGAACGCAGCTTTGGCGAAGTCGTCGACGACGCCACGATCACCTCTGCGGTCAAATCGAAGCTGTTGTGGAGCAAGCAAACCGGTGGCCTGGCGATCGACGTCGATACCCTGTCGCAACGCGTGACGCTCAAGGGCACCGCCCACAGTGCCGAGGCCAAGGATCTCGCCGGACGTCTGGCCATGAACACGCCCGACGTCATCTCGGTGAAGAATCTGATCGTGGTTGACGCGGCGCATGCCAGCGCTGCCGACAAGGCCAGTACTTCCGTGGCCGCGGCCGAACGCGACGTGACTGACAGCTGGGTCACCGCGAAAGTGAAGTCGACTTTCGCTCATTCGAGCAATGTCAACGGCTCCGACATCGCCGTCAAGACCAGCAATGGCGTCGTCACGCTGAGCGGGAAAGTGAGCAGCGGTGCCGAGCACGCACTGGCGATCGAGCTCGCGCAGAACGTGCGTGGCGTCAAGAGCGTCGATTCCAGCGCGCTGACCCACTGACGCATCGATTGGGGGGCCGCGCGAAGCAATGCCGATGAGATGCGCCGCGCGGCGTCCCCACCCCTTTTCGAGGCTGCTTCCGGCAGCCTTTTTTTGTTTGCTGGCCGGCGCGGTGCCGGCCCTCTCGCAGGACGCGGACTCGTTGCGCGCGCGCCACGCGGCTCTGCGCGAGCAACTCGCCAGCAACCAGTTCCGGCGCCCGATCCACCTCGAATCGCGTGACGAATCCGGCGAACTGAAAGGCGATATCTACGCACTGGTCGAACAACCCTACGGCGTGGCCGGACCGGCACTGCAGGGCATGGACCACTGGTGCGAAATCCTGACGCTGCACATGAACGTGAAGAGCTGTCGCATCTCGCTGCCGCCGCTGCGCGATACGCTGAGCGTCGACATCGGGCGCAAATTCGATCAGCCGCTCGCGGAGCCCTACCCCTTCGATTTCCTGTACTCCGTGGTCGCGAGCAGGCCCGACTACCTGCAGGTCGCGCTGAGCGCCGCGCAGGGACCGCTGGGCACGAGCCGCTACCGCATCGTTCTCGAGGTCGCGGCGGTCGATGGCGGACGCAGCTTCCTGCACCTGTCCTACTCGTACGCCTACGGCATGGCTGCCCGCGCGGCGATGCAGGGCTACCTCGCGACCATCGGACGCAACAAGGCGGGATTCACCATCACCGGACGAACGCCCGCGGGTGAACCGATCCATACCGGGGGTACGCTGGGCGTGATCGAACGCAACACGATGCGCTACTATCTGGCCATCGAAGCCCATCTCGACGCTTCGCCGGCTCCGGCGGCGCAACGGCGCGAACGGAGCCTTGCCGCCTGGTACGCCGGCGTCGAACGTTACCCGCTGCAGCTGCACGAGCTCGACCAGGCGGAATACCTCGACATGAAGCGCAACGAGATGCAGCGCCAGCAGCAAGCCGAGGAGGCCAATGGCAACTGAACCCCGGCGGATTCCGCATGCCGCACGGCCGCGGCGTGGCGGGTTTCCTGCGTTGGCTGCCAGAGGTTTCGCAGGAGTACGGATCGCCTTGATCGCGCTCGCGTTGATTGCTGTCCAGGGTTGCGCGACGCTGCCGGACGCCCGGCGCGACCAGGCCGTGACCCCCCTGCAGCAGGTCGAGTTCGAGGGCGCGCGCGGCCCGGTCCCGGAGGCACGCGCCGAGGGCATTCTCGACCGGCTCGAGGCGAGGACGGGCGCCTCCGACATGCTGCAGAAGCACATGGCCTACGAACAGGCGGTCAACGCCGACAGCCCGCTGGTGCTCGGCAACAAGCTGACCCTGCTGCAGGACGGCCCGGCAAACGTACGCGGCCATGTTCGCGGCGATCCGCAAGGCCACCGACAGCATCAACCTGGAAACCTACATCTTCGCCGATGACGAGACCGGCCAGCAGTTCGCCGCGCTGCTGCTGGAACGGCAGGCCGCCGGCGTGCAGGTCAACGTGATCCACGACGGCATCGGCAGCATGGCGACCCCGAGGTCGTTTTTTGACGAGCTGCGCGCCGCCGGCATCGGGGTGCTCGAATTCAATCCGGTGAATCCGCTGTCCGGCAACGAGAAAGCGTGGCGGCTCAACAACCGCGATCACCGCAAACTGCTGGTGATCGACGGGCGCACCGCCTTCGTCGGCGGCATCAACATCATCGACACCTACTCGAGCGCACCGTCGCGAGGGAGCGCCCGGGGAAAGAGCGACGACGCGAACGGGGAGACCACCGGCTGGCGCGACACCCACGTACAGATCGACGGCCCGGTCGTCGCCGAATTCCAGAAGCTGTTCATGACAACCTGGAAGCGACAGCACGGCGAGCCGCTGGCGCCAAGGGATTACTTCCCCGACGTGCCGGCGCAGGGCGACGAGATCGTGCGCGCGATCGGCAGCACACCGGACGACGCCGAGAGCCTGATCTACCTGACGCTGATGTCGGCGATCAGCCATGCCGAACAGAAGGTCTACCTGACCATTGCCTATTTCGCGCCCGACAAGCAGTTGCTCGGGGCGCTCACCGACGCGGCGCGGCGCGGCGTCGACGTGAAGCTGGTCGTGCCGAGCCACTCCGACTCCTGGCCGGTCTTCAACCTCGGTCGTTCGTACTACAGCGAGCTGCTGCGCGCCGGCGTGCAGATCCACGAGCGGCGCGGCACCGTGATGCATGCAAAAACCGCGTGCATCGATGGCGTCTGGTCCACCATCGGCTCGACCAACCTGGATTGGCGCAGCTTCCTGCACAACGACGAAATCAACGCCGTGATCCTGGGAAGCAATTTCGCCGTGCAGATGGAAGCCATGTTCGCGCTGGACCTGGCGCAGTCGGATGCGATCACGCCCGATCGATGGCGCAAGCGCTCATGGAGCCTGCGCCTCAAGGAGCGGGCGGCGCGGATCGGGGCATACTGGCTGTAGCCACTCGCGTGCCAGGATGGCGGCGGAACCGGGCCGGGGCGCGGCGTATGTACGTTTGCGCACGGACTGGCTGGCGTCGGGTGACGTAATCTGATACACAGTTCATCACGATCAAGCAGAAAACAAGAGGGCACGCCAATGCTGGAAACAATCGCAATCGTCCTGATCATCCTGTGGGCCCTGGGCTTCGTATCGTCGTATACGATGGGCGGGTTCATTCATATACTGCTGGTGATCGCGGTCGTCGTGATACTGATCCGGGTCGTCCAGGGCCGACGACTCTGACGCGCTCCGGTCCGCGCTTCGCCGGACCGGCTCCATACGCCGTTGACCTTCACCCGCTGCCTGCAGGAGGCGTCGTAGATGTCCGCACAGAAGATGATTGCCCTCGTCCTGCTTGTCGGCGGCATATTGGGGGTCGTCTATGGCGGCTTCAGCTACACCAAGGAGACGCACACGGCCGACCTGGGTCCGCTGCACATCTCCGTTGCCGAAAAGGAACGCGTCAACGTACCCATGTGGGCGGGCGTTGGCGCGATCGTGATTGGCGGATTGCTGCTCGTGGTGAGCAGCAAACGTTGAGGCGGCGCCGTCACGCAGATTTTCAAACCAAGTAGTAAAGGATCAAGTTATGAGCACTACCGAAACACACACCGCGCGAGACAGGCTGTTCGAGGACTTCAAGACGATCGTCACCGATGCCGAAGAGCTCCTGAAGGCCACCGCGGGCCAGTCCGGCGAGAAGATCGATTCAGTGCGCGCTCGCGCCGAGGAAAATCTGCGCAGGGCGCGGGTCAGGCTCGGCGAGATGGAGGGCGATGTGGTGGATCGGACCAGGGCGGCCGCCAAGGCGACCGATCAGCTCGTCCATGAAAATCCCTGGCAGTCGATTGCACTCGCTACCGCGGTGGGCTTCCTGGTCGGCGTGATGACCGGGCGGCGCTGAGGCGTGACAGATATCGATACGGATGCGGTGACGCGACGCACCAGCAGTTTGCTGGCGGCCTCGCAACGGCTGCTCGCGACCAGTGTCGAGATCCTGCATACCCGCATCGAGATTGTCGGCACCGAACTGGAAGAAGCGGGAGCGGGTGCGCGCCAGCTGGCCGTCTACGCGCTGGTGGCATTGTTCTTTCTCGCCATGGGGCTGCTGCTCGCCACGCTGTTTGTCGTGGTGCTGTTCTGGGAAACCCGACGCCTCGCGGTGCTGGGCGGATTTGCCTTGTTGTACCTCGGCGCAGGGGCAGTGACAGCCCTGCTGGTGCGTCGCAGGCTCAGGAACCAGCCCCGGTTGTTTTCCACCACCCTCTCCGAGCTCGACAAGGACAGGGAGAGGTTGACGTCACGCCGATGAACAAGCGCCTGAGATCCCTGCAACGACGACGTGAGTTGCTGGTGGCGCGAGCGGCGACGCAGCGTGATGAAGTGTCGTCCATCGGCGCAGAACTGAACGAACGTCTCTGGCCAGTGGACCTGGGAATAGGCATCGCGCACACGCTGCGCCGACGCCCCTGGTGGGCAGTGGCCGGGGTTGCGATGCTGGTGGTGACAGGTGGTCGCCGCAAAAGACTGCTGCTCCTGGGCACGCGCTTGTTCACGCTCTGGGAATTGGCTGCCGTGGTGCGCAAACAGGTTCCCCGGCGCGGGGCATAAACCCCGCCCCCTCCCATCGTCCGGAATATCGGGCGCGCGATCGCAGACTTGCATTCCCGTCCCGTTGGCCCTCTCGACCGGGCAAGCCGGCTATTTCAGGCACTGTGTGCGGTGCCGCCCAGACGAGCGCGCTGGCAGCCATCATCCTGACAAACTTGCAGACAGCTGCCGCGGCCCGGTTTGCGGTTCGTATGGCGCATCGGGCTCGCGTCCTCGGTCGCTTTTCGCGCCAACGAGGTTCCTTGCTACACGGAGAATCCATGTGACGCCCACCATGCCCAGTCGTCAATCGCCTGATCGACGCGTTGCCGCGGACGGACCGCCAGCGATTCGTGGCGAGCTGCACGCCGGTCGAACTGGGTTTCGCGGAGGTACTGGCCGAACCCGACGACCGCATTCGCCACGTGTACTTCCCTACCCGGAGCCTGATCTCCCTGGTAACGGCGATCGACCACGGCGCGAACCTGGAGGTGGGCATGGTCGGCAACGAGGGCATGCTCGGATTACCGCTGATCTTCGGCGTGGATGAGTCGGGGCTGCGCTCCATCGTGCAGGGTGCCGGCGCGGCGCTGCGCATGGAGGCCCGGCAGTTTCGCCGCGAGCTCGCACAAAGTCCCGCACTGCTGCACCTGTTGCAGCTTTACGTGTACGTGGTGCTCAGCCAGCTTGCGCAGACAGCGGCCTGCACGCGCTTCCACGTGGTCGAGGCGCGCCTCGCGCGCTGGCTCCTGATGACGCAGGACCGGGCGCATTCCGAGCGGTTTCACGTCACGCACGAATTCCTGGCCTTCATGCTGGGCGTGCGGCGGGTCGGGGTGACCAAGGCTGCCACCGCGCTGCAAACGGCACGGCTGATCCGCTATCACCGCGGCAACGTCGTGGTTCTCGACCGTGCCGGGCTCGAGGCCGCATCCTGCGGCTGTTATGCCGCCGACAAGGCGACCTACGCGCGCGTGATGGGAAGCGGGCGCATCAGCAGCCGCAGGCGCGAATCAGAGCGCGATGCCGTCGGGAAGAAGCCGGTCTGACTCGCGCTTGACCACGGAATAGCATTCACAGGTCCGCGCCTCGAGGCCCGGGCGGTCGAGCACGGTGATGTGCCCTCGCCGGTAACTGATCAGGCCGGCATCCTGCAGGTTTCCGGCCGCCTCGGTGACACCCTCGCGGCGCACGCCGAGCATGTTGGCGATCAGTTCCTGCGTCATGACCAGCTTGTTGCCGGACAAGCGGTCGAGGCTCAGCAGCAGCCAGCGGCAGAGCTGCTGGTCGAGCGAATGATGGCGGTTGCACACGGCGGTCTGTGCCATCTGGGTCAGCAATGCCTGGGTGTAACGCAGCAGCAGATGCTGCATCGGACCCGCGCGATAGAACTCTTCCTTCAGCAGTCGTCCCGGCAGCCGGTAGGCATGGCCGGCGCTTTGCACCACCGCCCGGCTGGGCGTGGTTTCACCACCCATGAACAGCGATACACCGACGAGCCCCTCGTTGCCGACCACGGCGATCTCGGCCGAGGAGCCGTCCTCCATGACATAGAGCAGGGACACGATCGAGTCGGTCGGGAAGTAGACGTGACGCATCTCCGCGCCGGACTCGTACAGCGCCGCGCCGAGCACGAGGGGGGCCAGCTCCAGGCTGGCGGACAATCGCACGAAATCGTCCGGCGGCAGGGCGGCCAGGAGGCGATTCTGTCGCGGGTCGTGGGTGGCGGCCATCTGCAATCTCCGGTTCGGATGTGCCTTGTGTTGCGGGAGGAGTGCCAGGACTCCCCGGGTTCACCGCGTCGCATTATAGCTGCGCCGTCCCCGGCTTTGTTCGCTGTCGCACATATCCGCCGGGACGTGCCGTTTCATGGTGCATGCCGCGCGGCGCGGCGCGGCGCGGCGCGGAGGGAGGATGCGCGCAACGATAGTTGCCTCTATGTATGCCACCGCACCGAAGTCGTCCCTGCCCCCGGTCAGAATAGCCCCAAGGTCCGAAGCCATCGTGCAGCGGCCAATTCAACAAGGACAGCAGACATGACCAGAACATTGCACAAATCGACGCCAGCGGGGAACCGGAGTTCCTCCCTGCGCATGGCCGCCGCCATGACCGCAACGCTGGCACTCGGTGCCTGCGCATCGGCGCCGCCGGCACCCGAGCGCGAGCTGCAGGCCGCCGATCAGGCGATCCGCAGTGCCGAGCAGGTGCGCGCGTCGACCTTCGCCTCACTGGAGCTGCGCGAGGCGCGCGACAAGCTCACCGCCGCGCGCGCCGCCGTGCAGCAGGAGAAAATGAACCAGGCCAAGCGCCTTGCCGAGGAGTCGCGCGTCAATGCCGAGCTGGCCTCGGCCAGGACCGCCGAACTGAAGGCCAAGGCGGTCAACGACGAAATGAAGAAGAGCACTGACACGCTCGAGGACGAAATGGATCGCAATACGGGAGCCCAGCTATGAACACGTACACACCGGGATACAGGAAACTGCTGATGGTTGCCATCGGCGCAGCGGTGCTGACGGCGGGCTGCGCGAGCACGCCGGGCGTGCCGGATGGTGCGAAGAACGCGCGTGCCAGGTTGACGCAACTGCAGTCCGATCCGCAACTCGGCAGCCGCGCCGCGGTCGAGTTCAAGGACGCGGACGTCGCGGTGAGCGCGGCCGAGCAGCCGCGCAAGGACCTCGACGAGGTGAATCACCTCGTGCTCATCGCGGATCGCAAGGTCAGCATCGCAGGGGCACGCGCACAGGCGCGTCTCTACGAGGACGAGCGCAAGGCGCTGAGCGAGCAGAGCGCGGCCGCGCGCCTCGATTCCCGCACGCGCGAGGCCGATGCCGCACACCTGGAAGCGGACTCGGCCAATGAGCGCGCCGACGACCTGCAGCGCCAGCTTGCCGAGCTGAACGCCAGGGAAACCGAACGGGGCCTGGTGGTGACGCTCGGTGATGTGCTGTTCGCGACTGGCAGGTCCGAGCTCAAGGGCGGCGCCGCCGGCAACCTGGACAAGCTCGCGCTCTTTCTCAACAAGTACGAGGACCGCACCGTGGCCATCGAAGGTCATACCGACAGCGTCGGCAGCGAACAGGCCAACTACGGGCTGTCGGAGCGCCGCGCAGGGTCGGTGAAGTCCTACCTCGTGAACCAGGGCGTGAGCGCCGGGCGTCTCGAGGCCTCCGGCAAGGGCGAGGCCTATCCGGTTGCGGACAACGAATCCGCCACGGGTCGCCAGCAAAACCGCCGCGTCGAGGTGATCATCGCCAATGCGGCTGTTGCCTCTTCGCGGTAACGACGGGGACAGTCCCGCGCTGTCCGCAATCCACTCTGTTACCGTACCCGCTCAGCGCAAGCTGGGCGGGTTTTCCGGGTGCCCGGAGATCCGGGTTCAAGGGAGGGACATGACGCATGCGCCAGGCTTTTCGTATCGGCAGGATTATCGCGTTGGCATTGGGCCTCGCGGCATGGGGCGCAACGGCTGCGGCAGGTAGCCTGCGCGATTGCGCGGGCGTTCCCGATGCCTCATCGCGTCTCGCGTGCTTCGACCGGCTTGCTGCCGAGGCGGCTGCCACGCACATCGTGGAGACGCCGGTCGCCGTGCCAACCACGGAAACGACCGCTGTCGACGTCCGGCGCCGCGCGGAATTGCGGGGGCTCGATAACCCCTTCGGCCTGACGGCGTACAAAACGAATTACGTCCTGCCGGTGACCTACAACAACAAGGTCAACCGGGAACGGTTCGCGCAAGCCTACCCCGGCGCGGAGATGGATGACATCGAGGCGAAATTCCAGATCAGCTTCAAGGCGCAGCTCTGGGACATCAGCGACCGCTTCGATCTCTGGGCGGCCTATACGCAGGAGAGCTGGTGGCAGGTCTACAACGACGACGAGTCGGCGCCGTTCCGGGAGACCAACTACCAGCCCGAGATATTCCTGTCGTACGACACGCACGTGGAGCTGCTCGGATTCCAGGTAACGAAGTTCAATCTGGGCTTCAACCACCAGTCGAACGGTCGTGGCGAACTGCTCTCGCGCAGCTGGAACCGCGTGATCGCCGGCGCGACGATCGAGCGTGACAACCTCGCGATCGCGCCGCGGGTCTGGTACCGGCTGCCCGAGGACGAGGAAGACGACGACAATCCCGACACCGAGGACTACTACGGTTACGGGGACGTGCGCGTCGCCTATTCCTGGAACGACATGACCTTCTCGGCGCTCGCGCGCAACAACCTGCGGAGCGACGAAAATCGCGGCGCGCTGCAGCTCGACTGGAGCTTTCCGCTCAACCGGCGCTTCAAGGGCTACGTGCAGTACTTCAACGGCTACGGCGAGAGCCTGACCGACTACGACGTGAAGACCAACCGCATCGGCGTCGGCGTGATGTTGACCGACTGGCTGTGATGGTGGCGGCACGTGCATGCTGCTGCGCATCCGGATACACCGGATCGGGCAGACCGATGTCGCAGATCAGCGCGTTGGTCGAATTGCAGATGTCACGCGGTGTAGCGACGATCTGAATCTGCTAATCTGACCGGACTCATTCATCAGGAGGCACAGCGATGACGACCAGAAAATTGCACGGCAAACACACACTTGTGGCGATAATCATTGCCTGCGCGACGATCCTTGCCGGATGCAACACGGTGAAGGGCGTCGGCAAGGACGTCGAGAAGGTCGGCGAGAAAACGCAGGAAGCCGCGCGGAAAACCAGCGAAAAGCTTTGACGGGCGTCCCTGGCCGGTCGCGACGCCTCCCGCCCGTGGAGGCGTTTCCGGCCACACGACAACGGGCGATGGTACACGGAGTCAACGCACAGCCAGTGCGCGAAGCTGCACGTGATCGATTGGCCCATGGAGGACGAAAAACATGATGAACAACGTCGGATACAACGGGCTCGCAGGCTTGTTGGTGCTCATCGCCGATATATGGGCGATTATCAATATTTTCCAAAGCTCCGCTTCGAACGAGAAAAAACTGATCTGGATCGTCGCCGTAGTGCTGCTGCCCGTTCTGGGCCTGGTCCTCTGGTATTTCCTTGGCCCACGAAGCAGTAAAACCCATTGAGAATTACATAACCGCATGACGTTTTTCGCCATGCCCTATCCGGGACGGCTCGCGAGCACATCGATCCCGGCTCGTGCGCGACTGCCTGGACGGACCGAATGGTCACATTCGCATCGAATTCCCGCCGCCTGACTCTCCCGAACTGAATCCAGTCGAGTACCTGTGGGCGTGATTGAAGCGTCATGCGCTCGCGAACTGCTGCCCTGGGTCGATTTCGGGAGTTGACTTATTCCACGGCGTCCTTGGTCGCTTCCGCGGCGTCCTGCGCTGCATCCTGCAGGTTCTCCCCGGCGTCCTTGAGCTTTTCGTGTTCGCGCATGTCGAGCGCGTCCTTGACGCTGTCGGTAGCCTTTTCCACCGGCGTTTCCGCCTTCTTCTCGCAGCCAACAAGTCCCAGACCAAGAGTCACCATTACGAGCAGTGCCGCATTACGCAATTTCATCGCCAATCTCCCGTCGAAAATTCATGATCAAGTAAACGCTGGACGGGGCGCCGTCGTTGCGTTGCCGCCTGCGACGGTGCACCGAGTTCCGCAAGAGTGGGGCAGCGTCCCCTCGAATGCTGGCGACACCCCACCGAGGATGATGGTACTCATAATATGCGCGCGTCGTCGATAGGCACGGTAGCTACCGGCGCCCATGGGGGAGTACGCCTGACTCTGGGGCCTCAGTCGAAGAAGACATCTTGCAGTACTTGGTCGACGATGCCGCTGGTGATCGAGTAGAGCACCAGGTCGGTGCCTACGGCGCGCCACGCGTAGCCCTCGCGCGCGGGCAGCCGGCGAAGCATCTCCGGCGGCACCTGCCGCTTCGCGATTCCGGGGAGCAGCGGCTTGCCGCGCGCCAGGTTCTTGCGGATGCCCGGCGGCAGCGAATCGTAGCCGGAATAATGCTGTTCACGGACGAAAACCCGGAAATCGCTTTCGTTGAAGTCGTTGTGGTAGCGGTACTCCCAGTCCGCGTCGCCCCTGCCTTTGCCGCCCGTGTCGCCCTTGCCGTTTTGCTTCGACGCCGGCGCCGCGCCGGCGCCGTTGCTCTTCTCCGGCTTGCCCGTACCCTCGGGCGGGGCGGCGAGTGCGCTGGTGCCGAGCGCAAGTGCCGTCACGCCGACGGCGATCAGTCGTAGAAGCTTCATCGGGTCCTCCAGTCGCGCCATCGCGGTGCTGCTCCAGGCTGCGGAGGCGCCGCGGGTTGGTCGCAGCGAACTTGCAGATGATTCGTGCAGCGTTCGACCGACGGCCGGTAGACCGTAGACCGGTACCGAAAATTCGCACGTGAACCGTTCGTCAGCAAGCCCAGCCCTAGTTCCTCGCGTCTTCGGCTTCCCGCTGGATCGCCTCGCCGGCCTTCTCCGTGTCCTTGCCCACGCCCTTGACAGTGTTACACCCACTCACGGCCGCCACGAAGGCACCCAGGAATATCAGGACCCATATCTTGCGAATATTCATGTTCATGATTGCTCCCGTCGGCGCTGTCAGCGCACGCCAGTTTCCCGCAGGTTGGGCCGATGCGCTGGATGCGGAGCCGATTGCGCCGGCAACTTGGTGATCAATGCACAACCTTAGGGAACGCACGTGCACGCGTCTGTGCGATAACGAACACATGCCCTCCGCGCTCCCTGATGCTGCCGGGTAGAGATCAACAAGCTTTTACGGAAGCCATGAATGACGAGGAAGATTTCATTTACCGCAGACGAATGGACGCTGTTGCGTCTTGCTCCCTCCAGCTCCTTTTGACAGGCGCCCGGCAGTTGGGGTTTCGGCCAGGACATGGCCCCGCATGACCCCTATTGAGTTGGCAGACGCTTGCGATAACGCCAGAACCGGCTCATCAGCGGCTTGACGCTGGTTCCGTGGACGAGGATGGATAGCGATACCGCAATGAGCGTCAACTGGATCAGCTCCAGGGCCAGATCTTCGGGGAGACCGTGCTGGATGGCGTACATCAGGTAGTACAGCGAACCGATGCCGCGCACCCCGAACCAGCCGACCATGCCGCGTATCGGCCACGAAGTGCGGGTAACCAGCAGGCCGACGAGGACGCTGACCGGACGTGCCACCAAGAACAAGAACAGCGCAAGTCCCACCGCCCGCCAGCTCCAGGAATCGAGAAACAGCGTGCCACCGATCAGCAGGACGAGCATCAATTCCGAGAGCCGCTCCAGATGTTCCTTGAATACCAGCGATCCGCCGCTGACGGTCGGCGGTGACTCGTTGTCCGGTATGCTTCAGGGCGTGCGTTTGGAGCTTCCGGTTCGATTCGGTCGGGTTGCGGCCGATTCGGGGAATCCTGGCCGGCGCCGGCGAGTTTGAGTTCGGTCTGGCGCAGCGCGACGGCAGCGAAAAACACCGCCAGAAATCCCCACGCACCGACCAGCACACTCAAGCCGTACACCACACCGATCAGGCCGAGTCCGAGGAAGTCGTCCATGAGCGTGTGCTCGGGGGGCTCGCTGCGCAGCCTCCACCCCAAATGGGCCAGTGCGGCACCAGACAATGACCCCGATGGCGATTCCCGCCACCGTGGCCCACAGCACATCGACCAGCGCCCAGCGCAGGCCGAATTCGCCGAGATCGTGCAGTCCGAGCAATCCCATGCCCAGCATCACGAACGGAAAAGCGCTGCCATCATTCATGCCCGCCTCGCAGGTCAGGGTGAAGCGGAGCTGGTCGCGGTCGCCGGGATGACGGATCTGGACATCGGTCGCCAACACCGGATCGGTGGGTGCCAGGATTGCGCCCAGCAGGATGCCCGCGCCCAATGGCAGACCGAGCAGATAATAGGCAAAGGCCGCGACCATCCCGACGCTGACCGCCATGGATACAGATGCCAGCAGAATCGGTGTGCGCCAGCGGGCGAGGCTGACCGGCACGGGCATCTTGACGCCGGCGGAAAACAGCGAAATCAGCACCGCCACTTCGGTCAGCACTTCCAGCAGCGCCGATTCCTTGAGCGGATTGAAGTGAAAGACGTTGAGCACCGTCGGCCCGACCAGCAGGCCCACCGCCAGATAGAGAATGGCTGGCGTGACCGGCAGGCGCTTGAGCATCGAGGCGGTCAAGCCCCTGGCGAGCAACAGGCCGCCCACGAGCAGAAACCATTGGGCGTTAGTCATGGTGGGCTTGGCTCATTGAGGCTCCAGGCTGCTGTGACCGTGTTGGCGGTGCGCCTGGGGAGTGAGTTCGCCAGTCAGTGCAGCGAGAATTGCGCGCCGACGCTGCATTGGCGACAAGCGCATTCCGGCGCGGCACAACCAACGTCAGCGGCGTTCATCCAGCCATGCGACTATGCCGCGAAAGCGGGGCGTATTACCCGGCAAGCGCGAAGCGCCGCTCCGCCACTTTCCAGTTCGCCACCGACCACCAGCCTTTCAGATAATCGGCGCGCCGGTTCTCGTGCTTCAGATAGTAGGCGTGCTCCCAGACATCATTCACCAGCAGCGGGTAGCAGCCCTCGGCCTGGGGATTGTCATGGCCGGAGGTGGTGAGCACCTGCAGCATGCCATCGCCATCTTTCGACCTGACCAGCCATACCCAGCCCGACCCGAACAGCTTGTTGCCAGCCTCCTCGAACCGGATCCTGAATTCATCGAAACTGCCAAAGCTCCGAGAGATCGCTTCACCGAGCGGGCCAGAGGGCGGAACACCGCCATCCGGCGCCATGCACTGCCACAGCAGGCTGTGGTTGACGTGGCCGCCCGCGTTGTTGCGCACCGCCGTGCGGATTCCTTCCGGCACCTTGTCCAGATTGAGCAGCAACCACTCGGCAGACTCTTTCTGCACCGATTCGGGTGCCGATTGCAGAGCCAGGTTCAGTGCCTTCACATATGCCGCATGGTGCATGTCGTGATGCACGGTCATGGTACGCGCATCGATGTGCGGTTCCAGCGCCGAAGCTGCGTAGGGCAAGGCTGGAAGAACGTGCCTGACCGATGCGGATTTCATCTCGGTTCCCCGATTGCGTGGATTGGCGCCAGCTTTCGCCGGTTTCGCCGGCACGCGACTGCTCGCTCGCGCGCACAGCGCCAGTCAAGTCATATGCGTCCGAGGACCAGCAGTATGACGACAATGATCAACAGCAAGCCCAGACCTCCGCTCGGCCCGTAACCCCAGCTCCTGCTGTGGGGCCAGCTCGGAATGGCGCCGATCAGCATCAATATCAGAACGACCAACAGTATGGTTCCAACGCTCATGGAGCAATCCTCAACGTCGCGAGTGGATGAATTCGATCAGACGCATCGCATGTCCAGGCAATCAATGGCGCTCGGCCTGAACCAACGCTGCGTCACGCCTGGCGATGGCAGTTGCCTTGTCCGTTGCGAGCGTCGCATCGGCGCTGCTCATGCAGGCGTCCTTTTCAGCGCCCGCGAACATTTCGCACTTCTGGATAGCGACACCGTGGCGGCCTTCGGCCTCGGT
This sequence comes from uncultured Gammaproteobacteria bacterium, assembly GCA_963819895.1. Taxonomy (GTDB): domain Bacteria; phylum Pseudomonadota; class Gammaproteobacteria; order Pseudomonadales; family UBA5518; genus UBA5518. The sequence goes on along the minus strand of CAWFXU010000014.1, from coordinate 70,651 downwards.
GGTGGCGACATCGAATTCCGCCCCGGCTTTCTTGACCATTGCTTCGGACTCGACCTCGCTCAGCTCCTTGCGCGCACTCGCGTCGGTCTCCGCGTAGTCCTGCTGTGCGTTGGCAACCTTTTCGTCGGCCTTATGCTCCACCGTTCCCGCGTCCTTGCGGGCCGCTTCCACGCTTACAGAGGCGTCGTCGCGCGCCTCGTCGACGGCCTTCGACACGTCGGTCGAGGACTTGTCACAGCCAGCGAGCATCAGCGCCGCAACCGCCGCGATCGGTATCAGTCGTAATTTCATGAGACATACTCCAAGTGCTGTGTGCGCGCCGCGATGTGCTTTGAAGAATGCACACCGCAACACGTCTGTCAGGCAAACTCGATCCGCATCAAGTGTCAGGGAAGGCGCACACCCGCGTCTGTGCGCTAACGCACTCACGGCACTGGGCGCCGCCTGCCCTGTCCGCATGCGCCTCAGGCCGCGGCGCCGCTGGCCCGGTTCCTTTCGAAGAACAGATGGCGCACCGCGCGCTCATTCATGTCTGCCCTGAAGAAGCTGCGGTTGTTGCCGCCGCCCAGCTTGGCTTGATACATGGCTGCATCGGCGTTGGACATCAGCGATTCGATGTTGTGGCTGTCATCGGGATAGACGCTGATCCCGATGCTCGAGGTGACAAGCAGTTGGTGTGCGTCGATGAGGTGCGGCGGAGCGCACGCGGCGAGGAGCTTGTCGGCGACAAGCGTCGCATCCTTCGGATGCGATATCTCCGTGAGCAGTATCACGAACTCATCCCCGCCTTGACGGAATACCGTGTCCGTGGCGCGCACGGATTCCTTCAACCGGCTCGCTACAGAAGCAAGCAGCCGGTTCGGCAGCCGGTCAGAGGGTCATGCTGCGCGAGATGCGTCATCTCGAGCGCCATGGTCCGCGCCAGGCTGACGTCCCGGAACGTGATGACCGCGCCGACGGTCCGGCCATCCCGATCAGGGATCGGCGCGACCGAACGCTCGATCGCAGTCTCACGTCCGTCACGGCGAACCAGCACGCAATCCTCGGCCGACCCGACGGGCCGGGCCTGCGCGATGGTGCGCAGCGCCGGACTGCCAGCCGCTTCGCCCGTGACGGCATCGAGAATCCTGAGGACCTCCCCCAGCGGCCGGCCCAACGCGTCCGCACGCGACCAGCCGGTCATGGTTTCTGCCGCACGGTTCAGATAACTCACATTGGCGAGCAGATCGGTAGAGAGCACCGCCTCGGCAAGCGAATCAAGCGTGACGCAGGCGAGCTCGGTCTGCGCGAACAAGGCTGTGTCCGCCGCGCGTGAAACCTGTTGTACAGCATCGGTGGCGGGGCTGGCTTTGCCTTTGCCAGTGACGCGCCTCCCTTCCCATGCGCAACTCCACGAAGCGCAGCGATAGCGCCGTATTGACACCAACATGCTTATCAGCCGGTCCACGAATGTGCGCTGTACGCGGAATACAGGCGCCTCGCAACGCGGACAGCTGCGGTTGTCTTGCTGTCTTGCCGCCACGAGCGCGCAAGCGGGTTGCCGTGATGTCATCGGAATTCCACGTGAGCAATGATAAATGGACCTTTGCAGATTAGCTGCTTCAACTGGTGACATCTGTTCGGTGGCGTACTCATCGCGCTCAGTGTGCGATGACGTACAGACCCGCGTTTTTAAAGCAGTAGCATGGTCGACGTACGATGACGATCACGACATCAACCAACAGAGCTTTCTAAGCGGGTAGCCATGAAATCATACGGGACGCGTCGGGACGAAAATGCAGTGATGGACCACGATGGCGCTCATCGCGGATCGAGCCATTGGCCGCTCGCCGCGTGCGCCTGGCCGCTTGCTGCGCCGGCACTTCCAGCCGCCGTTTTGGTCAGGCCGCCCGTCAGTGACACCGAATTGCACCCGCAGACAACTCTGGCGGCCCCCCGGCGAATGGTGGATGGAACGACGAAGCTCAACATTCTCCGCCGAGGTCAATCGCGATGCTGATCCGGGTAGGGTACGAACTGCGGTACGAATGTCCCCAGCCCACGCCCATGCTGCTCACCCTGAACCTTCATTACACGCGCGCCTCCGACATACTGGTGCCGGACCACATCATTACCAATCCCTCGGTGCCGATCACCGCCTATCGCGACGATTTCGGCAACTGGTGCAGCCGCATCGTCGCGCCGCCCGGTGACATCTGCATTTCCACCAACGCGCTGGTGAAGGACAGCGGCCTGCCCGACCCCGTGTATCCGGATGCGCATCAGCACGCCGTGCAGGAGCTGCCCTCCGACACGCTGGTATATCTTCTGGGTAGCCGCTATTGCGAAACCGACCGGCTGTCGGAAACCGCCTGGGCCCTGTTTGGCAACTCGCCCCCGGGCTGGCCGCGGGTGCAGGCGATCTGCGATTTCGTGCACCGGCACATCAGCTTTGGCTACCAGCATGCGCGAGCCACCAAGACCGCTCTGGAAGCCTTCAACGAACGCGTGGGCGTCTGCCGCGACTACACGCACCTGGCGATCGCATTTTGCCGCTGCATGAATATTCCGGCCCGTTACTGCACCGGATATCTTGGCGACATCGGCGTCCCGTATACGCCTGCCCCGATGGATTTTTCCGCATGGTTCGAAGCCTACCTCGGCGGGCGCTGGCACACATTCGATCCGCGCAACAACATCCCGCGCGTCGGCCACCTGCTGATTGCACGGGGCCGCGACGCCACCGATGTGCCCATCAGCAACGTGTTCGGACCCAATGTATTGAAGAGCTTCAAGGTCTGGACAGACGAAGTGGCCGAGTCTGCATGACGACGTCCACCCCGCTGCTGGAACCCGCGGAGCCACCGGCATTTGAACTCGTCAACGCCAGGGGAAAGGGCAGCGCGGTGCTGGTGTGTGATCACGCATCCAACCGGGTGCCGCGGCGCATGCAGCAGCTGGGGCTGAATTCGCAGCAGCTCGCCGATCACATCGGCTGGGATCCGGGTGCTGCCGACGTGGCACGCGCACTGTCTGCACTGCTCGATGCACCGCTGGTGCTCAGTGGCTACTCGCGGCTGGTGATCGATTGCAACCGGCCACTGCAGAGTCGCGAATCCATTGCCGAACAAAGCGCCGGTGTACCGGTTCCCGGCAACCGCTATCTGTCGGCGCAGGATCGCGAACGCCGCATCGCGACATTCTTCCAGCCCTACCACCAGGCCATCCACAAGCTGCTGGACGCGCGCCGGCGACAACCAACCGTGCTGCTGAGCATCCACAGCTTCGCCGCCGTCCTCAACGGCCAGCGCCGACCCTGGCATGCGGGTGTTGCGTACCGGCACGACCACCGCCTTGCGCAACGACTGCATCAAGCGCTGCGTCAGCGCGGTGACATCAACGTCGGCTACAACCAGCCCTACCCCATTGACGACGCATTCGACTACACGATTCCCGTACACGGCGAAGGACGCGGCCTGGCCAGCGCCATGATCGAAATCCGCCAGAATGAAATCCAGTCACCTGCCACTGCCGCAGCATGGGCCACACGGCTGGCACACGCAGTTCAGGCGTCAGACGCAGAAGCACTGGTCAGCTCGCCGGTAAATGCGGGGCCGCGATAAAGGGTGTTGAAGGCGCCAGTTCCCGCACCGGTCGTGGAACCCTGGTGCGCCGGACAATCGCCGTGCCGCTTTCCATGTCCGGGTACCAGGCCATGACGATCGCCGGCACCTCGCCGACCCAGTCCATTGTTCCAGAAGCTCTGGCCCGCGAGCAGCGACAGCTTTTCGTCCAGCGTCAGTTGCGCCAGCAGGGCGCGTCGCCCACTCGTCGGCATCGAGGCGGGATGTGCTCATGGGATGGCTTGCCTGCGGTTCTTGCTATCGTAATACGTGTAGTCCTGCCAAGGGGGTGCCCTTTGCCGCCGCCCGGTGTAACTTGGCAGCCCGCAAGCGCCCACCACCGGAACGATCGCATGAAACGCCGCACCTTGCTCGCCCACGCCGCCCTCGCCCCGCTCTACCTCGCCTCGGCCAGGCTGCTCGCCGGGACCGCCGGCGCGGGCTGGCGCAGCTACGCGCTCGACTACGAGGTCGACCTCTCGGCGCTGCAGGGGCCGGGCCAGCTCTGGCTGCCGCTACCCCAGGACGCCGGGGACTACCAGCGCGTGCGCGAGATCACGTGGCGCGGCGATGCGCCAGGTGCGGCGCTGCGCCGGGATCCGGTCTACGGCGCCCCCATCTTCCACGCCGCATGGGACGGCGCACGCAGCCCGCGCCCGCTCACCGTGAGCGCCGTGTTCGCGACGCGCGACCGTCCGCTCGCGCAGCAGGCCTTGCCGCGCGACGCCGCCGAGGCCGAGCGCTTCCTGCAGCCCACCGCGCACATGCCGGTCGACGGCATCGTGGCCGAGACCGCGACGCGCATCGTGAAGGAGACGAGCGCCGCAACGCCCGAGGAGCGCGCGCGCGCCATCTACGACTGGATCGTCGACAACACCTTCCGCGAGCCCACGGTGCGCGGCTGCGGACTGGGGGACATCAAGTTCATGCTGGAGAGCGGCAACCTCGGCGGCAAGTGCGCCGACATCAATTCGCTGTTCGTGGGGCTGGCGCGCGCCGCCGGCATCCCGGCGCGCGAGGTCTACGGCCTGCGCGTCGGCCCCTCGGCGCAGTTCAACTGCCTCGGCAAGCCCGCGGGCGACGTCTCGGGCGCGCAGCATTGCCGCGCCGAATTCCTGAGCGCGACCCACGGCTGGGTGCCGGTGGACCCGGCCGACGTGCGCAAGGCGGTGCTCGAGGAAAAGCTGCCGCTGGACGACGAGCGCATCACCGCGCTGCGCGAACGGCTGTTCGGCTACTGGGAGATGAACTGGGTCGCGTTCAACCACGCGCGCGATTTCGAGCTCGCGCCGAAGGCCCGCGCGCCGCTGCCCTACCTGATGTACCCGCACGCCGAGTTCGGCGACACGGTGCTCGACGGCCGTGATCCGGCGGCCTTCGGCTTTCGCATCGTCAGCCGCGAGCTCGGCGTAGGTCCGGATTCATCCGGACAATCTGTGGGTCCGGCTTCAGCCGGACAATGTGGTCCGGCTGAAGCCGGACATGTCCGAATGATCGGACCCACGGGTCAGGGCGTGATCGGGCCCGGGCGTTGCTGGGCGGCGTCCATGTAGAGGCGCAGCGGCAGGCTCTCGTTCTTGCCGAGGTAGATGACCAGTCCGTAGTAGTTGTTGTCGTAGTCGCGCACGAACTCGTGCGGCTTGAGCTGCAGCACGGCCTCGCCGGAGCGCCGTTGCGCCGTCACCACCATCTCCTCGATCGGCTCGCCGCTGCGCGGCACCGCGAGGCGCACGGCCTGCATGTCCTGCTCGGGCATCACCACGATCTCCTCGACCTTCACGCCGCTCTTCGGATCGACGTAGCCTGCCTTCAGCTCGACATCGGCCGTTTCCTGGCGCCAGCGCGGGCAAGGCGAGCACGAGCGTGGCGGCGAGCGTGGCGATGCGCCGTACAAATGCGTTTCGCGGACATGACAACTACTCCTGTGGTGGTGCAGTTCGATGCGGGGGCGTACAGCGCGTCGGATCAGTTCGGGCGGACTCTCGCACACGTCGACGAGCAGCGCGACCCCGAGCGCGAGCGTCGCGGCGGGGCCGGGATGCGCACGGGCGCGGCGCCCGGTGCGAGCCACAGGCTCAGCATCGCCCGCCACGGGAAGCCGGCCGCACCGGGCGCGAAGGCCGTGGTGCGATCCAGGCTCACGCGCATCACGCCGGCGCGCGGCGCCGAGCGCGAGCCCCCAGTCGCGCGCCGCGGCGAAAAAGGCCGCCGTCCGCCGTGCCGTCGGCCGGTTCGAGCATCAGCAGCTGGCGTTGCGTGCCGGGCGCGGCCACGTCGCGCGGCGGCCCGGCGAGGATGCTCTCCTCGGCAACGGCCGGCCGGATCAGGCCCTGGTCCATGAACTTGCGCTCGTCGGCGCGCAGGATGTCGCCGACGGGCGTGGCCATCAGGTCGCCGCCGCTTCGCTCCGGGTCGAAGTAGAACTCCGATACGCAGTCGAAGTCGATGTCCGCCGAAGCCGCGAGAACGTGGTTGCGCAGGTACTTCGCGAACGGGAAGTACTTCATGCCGAGCCGGCAGTGCTGCGTCTCGTAGTAGTCGCGGAAGGCCTCGCGCGTGGTGCCGGCGCGACGCGTGAGCAGGCAGACCGATTTCATGCAACATTCTCCTTGAGCCTGCCGTGGACGGCCACACTGTCGCGACCGGCCGCCTTGGCCCGGTACAGCGCCTGGTCGGCCGCGACCAGCAGGTCCTCGGCCGAGGCGAATTCACTGCCCGCCTGGTGACAGGCAATGCCGAAACTCATCGTGATGCGCCCGAACGGCGAGGCCTCGTGCGACCAGCCCGAGCGAGGCCAGGCCGGCGCGGATCTGCGCGAGCACGGCCTGCGCGTCGGCGGCGGATGTATTGGGCAGGATCAGCGCGTACTCCTCGCCGCCGTAGCGCGCCGCGAGGTCGGTGGAGCGCCTGAGCTCGGACTGCACCACGCGCGCCACCTTCACCAGCACCTCGTCGCCGCGCGTGTGGCCGTAGCGGTCGTTGTAGGCCTTGAAGTAATCGAGGTCGCACATCACCAGCGTCAGCGGTTCGCCGCTGCGGCGCGCGCGCAGCCATTCCTCGCGCAGATCGGGGTCGAAGCGGCGGCGGTTCGCCAGGCCCGTCAGGCTGTCCTGGCGGCTCAGGCGTTCGAGCTCGTCGTTGGCCTCGCGCAATTCCTCGGTGCGCTGCGCGACCTTCTGCTCCAGTTCGTCGTGGGCCACCTCGACTTCGCGAAACGCCGCGCGCAGGCGCCGGGTCATGTCGTCGAAGGCGTGCGAGAGCCGGTTGAATTCGCGATACGCCGTGCGCGGCAGCGGCGTGTCGAAATCGCCCTGCGGCGACGGCCTTGGCCGCCGCTTCGATCCGGCGCACGGGATGCGAGATGAAGCGCGCCATCAGCAGCGCCAGCGCCAGCGCCAGCAGCAGCAGGGCAGCGCCCGCGGCGAGCGTCATGCGCAGGTTGGCGGTGATCGTCGCCGTGAAATCCGCCTCCGGCACCACCACCGCGATCAGCCAGTCCAGCCCCAGGCTGTCCGCCAGGGCGAGACGCGCAGGAAGTAGCGCGCGTCCGTCGGCGCTGAACGTGGCGAGGTGCGGCTCGCGGATGCCGGCAAAGCCGTCGCGCCGCCTGGACATCGCGCGCGGCGAGCCGGATCAGCGGGTCGGCGGCCTCGGCTACCGGGCGCAACTGCGGCGGACCGTCCGCGCCGCGCTGCGCGGCTGTCGCCGTGCGAATTGGCGACCAGCGTGCCGTCGCGCTCGACGATGAACACGCGCGCGCCGGGGCTCAGGTCCAGCGCCGCGAGGTAATCGCAGATATTGGCCAGGAACAGGTCGATGCCCACCACCGCCTGCGTCGCCGCCGGCCCGAAGCGCACCGGCTTGCCGAGCCCGATCACGACCACCTCGGGGTTGTCGACCCAGTTGTAGATGCTGGTCCAGGAGGTGCGGCCGGCGGCGAGCGGCTCGCGGTACCACGCCTGCTCGCGGATATCGCTGAACCGCAGCTCCTTGCGCAGCCCGGCGCGGGCGCCGTCCGCGTCCATGCCGTACTGGTGCAGCACCGTGAGATCGGGCGGACCGGTCTCCTCGATCACCAGCTCGCGCGAGACGTTGTCGACCGGCCCAGCCCGAAGAAACGGCCGTCCTCGAGCCCGATATTGAGATAGCTGATGCCCTCGTAGGCCCGCGCCAGGCGCAGCAGCAGCGCATGGATGGTGGCGGGCCGCTCGGGCGTGATCTCGCCCTTCTCGAGCGCGCCGGCGATGATCTCCACCGCGATGCGCGGCGATTCGAGATAGCCGCGCAGGTGCTCCTCGACCTGCTTGCCGGCGCGCGACTGCAACTGCCCGACCAGATCGGCCACCGCGCGCTGCCCGTTCTGCCACGACAGCCAGCTGGCCACCGCGATCACCGCGACGAGCACCAGCGCGACCAGCAGCGGGAGCCAGAACGCCAGCGGCAAGCCCGTCACGGCGACATCGCGCGGCGCGGCCGGATCCGGTGCGGCGGACTTGACGGGACCGAAAGCGGGCAAGCGACTGGCTCCTTCACGCGGCGCGGGTGCCACTGCACTCCCGCTCGGACAGGGCGCCAGACTAACGCCATCTGCGCCGCAGAGGTAGTCACGATCGCCGGTCGCAGGCCAGGGCAAGCCCGGCATGAAGAAATTTTTAGAAAGCATTTCCAATTTTTTCGATATCCTCGCCCCCGTTATGACGACAACGATGGCAACCATGACCCCGGCCCTGCGCGGACTGCGCGAGCGCGCCAAGGCCGACCGGCGCCAGCGCATCCTCGATGCGGTGCTGGCGATACTCTGCGAGGGAGGACTTCCGGCGCTCTCGACCGCGCGCATCGGCGCGCGCGCCGGCGTGAGCGTGGCCACGCTCTACAACCTGATCGGCGGGCTGGACCAGATCGTCGACCGCCTGGTCGAGCAGCTCTTCGAGGGCATGGCGAAGGCGATGCTCGAGCCGGTGCCCATCGACAGCCCGGCGCCCGAATTCGAGGCTTACATCGAATCCACCTGGCGCTACCTCGCGGCGCGCGAGGAACCGCTGCGTGCGGCGCAGCGGGCCGTTTTCCAGCGCGCACTGGCGATCGGCGCGAGCAACCCGGTGATGGCCGTGGCCGCGCGCAGCGTCGCGCACCTCGCCGGGGCCGTGCGCGCGCTGCAGCGCGCGGGCCGGCTGAGTGCGGACGCCGACGCGCGCCTGCTCGCCGAGCAGATGGTGTCCTGCCAGTCGATGCAGCTGCAGCACTGGTCCGTGGGCCTGATCAGCCTCGAGCGCTACCGGCTGGGCACGCGCTACCAGTTCCTGATGCTGCTGCGCGCCTGGGCCACGCCCGCCAGCGCGGCGGCGCTGGATGCCGCGCTGCGCGAACGCCAGCAACAGCTGAAGGCGCTGGAAACCCGGCACCACCGTCGCCGACACACCACAGGAGATGTCGCCTCATGAACAGCGAGCTATGTCGCCGCCTCGGCATCGAACTGCCGATCTTCGCCTTCACGCACTGCCGCGACGTGGTCGTGGCCGTATCCCGCGCGGGCGGCATCGGTGTGCTCGGCGCCGCCGGTTTCACGCCGGAGCAACTCGGGCAGGAACTCGACTGGATCAGCGCCAGGCTGGGCGACAAGCCCTTCGGCATCGACGTGATCATGCCGAAGAAGTTCGAGTCCGGAGATGTGCCGGACCTGCAGTCCATGATCCCCGAGCGGCACAAGGCCTGGGTCGAGGAGGTGCTCGCGCGCCACGGCGTCGCGCCGCTGCCCGCGGATGCCGACGCCGGCGCCCACCACGGCATCAGCGGCGAACAGATCGGCTGGACGCACGAACTCTGCCGCCGCCTGCTCGACGTGGCCTTCGGCTATCCCGGCGTGAAGGTGATGGTCAACGCGCTCGGCACGCCGCCCGCCGACGTGCTCGCCGAGTGCCGCGAGCGCGGCATCCTGGTCGGCGCGCTGGCCGGCAAGGTGAAGCACGCGCTGGCGCACCGGCAGGGCGGCGTGGACTTCGTGATCGCGCAGGGGCACGAGGCCGGCGGCCACACCGGCGAGATCACCACGATGGTGCTGGTCCCACAGGTGGTGGACGCGGTGGCGCCGCTGCCCGTGCTGGCCGCGGGCGGGATCGCGAACGGGCGCCAGGTCGCCGCCGCGATGGCGCTGGGGGCGGCCGGTGTGTGGTGCGGCTCGGTATGGCTGACCACCCCGGAGTCCGAGGTCGCGCCGCTACCGAAGAAGAAACTGCTGGCCGCCGGCAGCGACGCCACCGTGCGTTCGCGGGTGATCTCCGGCAAGCCCGCGCGCATGCTGCGCTCGGGCTGGACCGACGCCTGGGAGGCGCCGGACTGTCCGGGCTTCCTGCCGCTGCCGCTGCAGGGCATGCTGACGCAGGAGGCGCACCTGCGCATCGCACGCGCGGACAACGAGGCGCTCGCCTTCTATCCGTGCGGGCAGACCATCGGGCTGTGCAACGACGAGCGCGACTGCCGCACGGTGATCGCCGACATGCTGAACGAATACGTGGCAACGGTGGAGCGGCTCGGCCGCTCGCTCGCCGCCGCCGACGACGACTGATTCACCCCGGAGACATCACGATGACGGACATCCTCTACGAGCAGCGCGGCGCGGTCGCGTGGATCACCATCAACCGCCCCGAGGCGAGGAACACGCTGAGCCCGGCGGCCTTCGTGGCGCTGGCCGACACCTGGCAGGAAGTGCGCGACAACCGCGACATCCGCGTCGCGGTGCTCACCGGCGCCGGCGACCGCGACTTCTGCTGCGGCGGCGATCTGGGCGGGCTGATTCCACTGTGGACCGGCGCGCGCAAGCCCGAAAACGCCGTCGAGGAGCGCCTGCTGGCCGATCCCGCGATCGGCGACAGGATGCTGCTGAAGGGCGAGCCGCTGTACAAGCCGGTGATCGCCGCGATCAACGGCCGCGCGCTCGGCGGCGGCTGCGAGCTGCTGGCGGCAACCGATGTGCGCATCGCCGCCAGCAACGCGCAGTTCGGACTGCCCGAGCCGAGGTCCGGCATCGTCCCCGGCGGCGGCTCCATGGTGCGGCTCGCGCGCCAGATCCCCTACGCCCACGCGATGCACCTGCTGATGACCGGCGAGCCGATCGACGCCGCGACCGCGCTCGCCTGGGGACTGATCAGCGAGGTGGTGGCGCCGCACGAGCTGCGCGCGCGCGCCGAGGCGCTCGCGGCACGCATCGCGGCGAACGCGCCGCTCGCGCTCGCCGCCATCAAGCGCACCGTGATCGACAGTCACACCGAGTCGTGGCACGAGGCCTTCACGCGCGAGGCGCAGGAGTCCGCCAGGGTCATGATGACGCGCGATGCCCGCGAGGGACCGCGCGCGTTCAAGGAAAAGCGCGTACCGGAATTCAAGGGAGAGTGAAGCCCGTGACCGAATCAGTGTTCGCAAGCGCCTGCGCGCGCGCCCCCGAGGGCATGGAGATCAGCGCGGTGGCCGCGGCGCAGCCCGGGCGCATTGCGCTGTGGTCCGACCAGGGCACGATGAGCTTCGCCGAACTGAACGCGCAGGCGAACCGCCTGGTGCGGCGCATGCGCGCGGCGGGTCTGGCCGCCGGCGACGCCGTGGCGCTGGTGTGCAGCAATCGCAGCGAGTTCGCGGTGGTGCGCTTTCGCCACGCATCGCGCGGGCCTGCGGCTCACGCCGATCAACTGGCACCTCGCGCCCGAGGACATCCGCTACATCGTGGAGAACGCCGAGGCGAAGGCGCTGTTCCTCGACACGCGCGTGGCGGCCGTGGCACCGGGCTGTGCGCAGATCCCGGCGCCTGCGCCTGCGCGTCGCCATCGGCGGCGAGCTGCCCGACTACACGAGCTGGGCGGATGCGCTCGCCGGCATGGACGGCAGCGACATCCCCGACCCCTCGCTCGGCGCGCACCATGCTCTACACCTCGGGCACCACGGGGCGGCCGAAGGGCGTGTTCCGCCCGCCGCTGGAGCCGGCGCACGCCGCACAGCTGCAGCAGATGCTGACCGCGGTATTCCAGTTCGATCCCGAGAGCGGCAAGGACCGCGCGCTGGCCACCGGCCCGCTGTACCACACCGGCCCCTTCGCGCTGTGCTTCACCACGCCGCTCACCGCGGGCATCGGCGCCGTGATCATGGACAAGTGGGAACCCGAACGCATGCTCGCGCTGATCGCGCAGCACCGCATCACCCACACCTTCTGCGTGCCCACGATGTTCAACCGCCTGCTGCAGCTGCCCGATGAGGTGCGCGCGCGCCACGACGTCTCGAGCCTGCGTTTCGTGATCCACGGTGCCGCGCCCTGCGCGGTCGATGTGAAGCAGCGCATGCTCGACTGGTGGGGCCCGATCCTGTGGGAGATGTTCGCGGGCACCGAGGGCCAGGGCACCATCGTCAGCCCGCAGGAATGGCTGGCAAAGCCCGGCACCGTGGGCAGGCCCGCGCCGGGACAGCTGCGCATCCTCGACGACGCCGGCAACGAGGTGCCGCAGGGCCAGGCCGGCACCATCTACCTGGTGAACCCGCGCGGCAGCGCCTTCGAGTACTACAAGGATCCCGCCAAGACCGCCTCGGTGCTGCGTGACGGCTACTTCACCGCCGGCGACATCGGCTACCTCGACGCCGACGGCTACCTGTTCCTCAGCGGGCGCAGCGCCGAGGTGATCATCTCCGGCGGCGTGAACATCTACCCGCAGGAGATCGACGACGTGCTCGCGCAGCACCGCGCGGTGGCCGACGTGGCCTGCGTCGGCGTGCCGAACGAGGATCTCGGCGAGGAGATCAAGGCGGTGATCGAGCTGCGCCCGGGCTTCGCGCCCGACGCGGCGCTGCGCCAGTCGCTGGCGGACTTCTGCGTCGAGCGCCTCTCGAAGCAGAAATGGCCGCGCAGCTTCGACTTCGTCGCGGCGCTGCCGCGCTCGGAGGCCGGCAAGGTGCTGCGCCGCGCACTGCGCGAGCGCTACTGGGCCGGGCGCGAGCGGCAGATCTGAGCAATCGGAGCACGCCGCACTCGCCTGTGGGTCGCCATTCATGGCGACAGCAGCATGCGGCCAGCCGGCTGTCGGCATGAATGCCGACCCACATTGAATGCCGGCATCTACCTGTCGGCAGCGCCGGTGACTGCTTGTCATAATGCGGCTGTACACTGAGGAGCCCAGCTGTACCCGCGATGGCCTCGACATGACCGACACGCACATCCTGGTGATCAACAGCGGCAGTTCCTCGCTCAAGTTCAGCGTGTACGACATGCGCGGCGAGCGGGAAATTGCCGCGGGCAAGATCGAACATATCGGCGAGCACTCGCGCGCGGGCGCGGCCGGGCCCGCGGATCACCGTGCCGCGCTCGCGCAGGCGCTGGCCGGCATCGCGGACCGGGACGCCATCGTCGCGGTCGGGCATCGCGTGGTGCACGGCGGCGAGCGTTTCCTGGCGCCGACGCGCATGGACGCGGCCGCGCTCGCGGAGCTGGCGCGCTTCGATGCGCTGGCGCCGCTGCACAACCCGGCCAACCGGCTCGGCATCGCGCTCGGCATGGAACTGCTGCCCGGACGGGCGCACGTCGCCGTCTTCGACACCGCCTTCCACCACAGCCTGCCGCCGGCCGCGCGTCACTACGCGGTGCCGGCCGAATGGCGCGCACGCGGCGTGCGCCGCTACGGCTTCCACGGCACCTCGCACCGCTACGTGAGCCGCGAGGCGGCACGGATGCTCGGCAAGACGGCGGCTGAAACCAACCTGATCAGCCTGCACCTGGGCAACGGCTGCAGCGTCACGGCCGTGCGCGGCGGGCTCTCGGTCGACACCTCGATGGGCATGACGCCGCTGGAGGGCCTGGTGATGGGCACGCGGCCCGGCGACATCGACGCCGGCGCGCTGCTGCACCTGCTGCGCGAGGGCATGGCGCCGCAGGAGCTCGACGAGGCGCTGAACCACCACTCGGGCCTGCGCGGCCTGTGCGGCGAGAACGACATGCGCGCGGTGCACGCGCTGGCCGCGGCGGGCAACACCGATGCCGCGCTCGCGATCGAGGCCTGGTGCTACCGCGTGCGCAAGTACCTCGGCGCCTACGGCGCGGTGCTCGGGCGCGTGGATGCGCTGGTGTTCACCGCCGGCATCGGCGAGCACGACCCCGATATCCGCGCCCGCGTGCTGGCGGGGCTCGAATGGTTCGGCGTGCGCCTCGACGCCGAGCGCAACCGCGCCTGTCGCGGGCAGCGGGCGGCGGCGATCCATGCGCCGTCCTCGCGCGTCGCGATCCTGGTGATACCGACCAACGAGGAGCTCGAGATCGCGCGCGAGGTCCTCGGCCTGCTCGAACCCTGAGCCACACCCGGACACACGCCGGCGCGCAGAACGCATCGCAGGAGAATCGACCCATGAACGAGACCCGCAACGATCCGGCCGCCGCGCTCGACGCCGACAGCGCCGCGCGCATCGACGCCTTCTGGCGCGCCTGCAATTACCTGGCCGCCGGCATGATCTACCTGCGCGACAACCCGCTGCTGGAGGAGCCGCTGCGCCCGGAGCACATCAAGCAGCGCCTGCTCGGACACTGGGGCGCGAGCCCCGCGCTCAGCTTCACCTGGGTGCACCTGAACCGCCTGATCGTGAAATACGATCTGGACGCCATCTTCCTCGCCGGCCCCGGCCACGGCGCGCCCGGCGTGCTGGCGCCGCTGTACCTCGAGGGCAGCTACGGCGAGGTCTACCCGGACCGCGGCGAGGACCGCGAGGGCATGCGCGAGTTCTTCCGCAACTTCTCGTTCCCCGGCGGCATCGGCAGCCACTGCACGCCGGAGACCCCCGGCTCCATCCACGAGGGCGGCGAGCTCGGCTACTCGCTCTCGCACGCCTTCGGTGCGGCCTTCGACAACCCGGACCTGCTGGTCACCGTGGTGGTGGGCGACGGCGAGGCCGAGACCGGCCCGCTCGCCACCGCCTGGCACGGCAACAAGTTCCTCAACCCGGTGCGCGACGGCGCCGTGCTGCCGGTGCTGAACCTGAACGGCTACAAGATCAACAATCCCGACGGTGCTCGCGCGCATCAGCCACGAGGAGCTCGAGGCGCTGCTGCGCGGCTACGGCTGGACGCCGCATTTCGTGGAGGGCGACGACCCCGCCGCCATGCACCAGGCGATGGCCGCGGCGATGGAAGCCAGCGTGGTGGAGATCCGCCGCGTCCAGGCCGAGGCGCGCGCGAGCGGCGTTGCCGCGCGGGCGCGCTGGCCGATGATCGTGCTGCGCAGCCCCAAGGGCTGGACCGGGCCGAAGCACGTGGACGGCCACCGCATCGAGGGCACCTGGCGCGCCCACCAGGTGCCGCTGGCGGCGGTGCGCGAGAACCCCGGGCACCTGCGCCAGCTCGAGGCCTGGCTGCGCTCGTACCGGCCGGAGGAGCTGTTCGATGCCGACGGCCGCCTCATCGCGCCGCTGCGCGAACTGGCGCCGCGCGGCGCGCGGCGCATGGGCGCCAATCCGCACGCCAACGGCGGCCTGCTGCGCCGCGCGCTGCGCCTGCCGGATTTCCGCGACTACGCGGTGGCGGTGCCCGAGCCGGGGCGCACCAGCGCCGGCAACACGCGCGGGCTGGGCTGCCTGCTGCGTGACACCCTGCGCGCGAACCCGGGCAACTTCCGCGTGTTCGGCCCCGACGAGACGAGCTCGAACAAGCTCGATGCCGTCTACGAAGCGAGCAGGAAGACATGGCTCGCGGATGTGCTGCCCGAGGACGCCGACGGCGGCGAGCTGGCCGCCGACGGGCGCGTGATGGAATACCTGAGCGAGCACACGCTCGAGGGCTGGCTGGAAGGCTACCTGCTCACCGGCCGCCACGGCTTCCTGTCGACCTACGAGGCCTTCGCGCACGTGATCGACTCCATGTTCAACCAGCACGCGAAGTGGCTCGCGACCGCCACGCAGATCCCGTGGCGCGCGCCGGTGTCCTCGCTGAACCTGCTGATCACCTCCACCGTCTGGCGCCAGGACCACAACGGCTTCACGCACCAGGACCCGGGTTTCCTCGACGTGGTCGTCACCAAGAGCCCCGCGGTCACGCGCATCTACCTGCCGCCGGACGCGAACTCGCTGCTCGCGATCAGCGACCGCTGCCTGCGCAGCACCGACCGCGTGAACGTGATCGTCTGCGACAAGCAGGTGCACCTGCAGTACCTGGCGATGGACGACGCGATCCGCCACTGCGCCAAGGGCATCGGGATCTGGGACTGGGCCAGCAACGACCAGGGCGGCGAGCCCGACGTGGTGCTGGCCGGCTGCGGCGACACCGCCACGCGCGAGGCGCTGGCAGCGGTGGCGCTGCTGCGCGCGCACTTTCCGGCGCTGAAGATCCGCTTCGTCAACGTCGTGGATCTATTCACGCTGGCGCCGGAAACCGAGCACCCGCACGGCCTGCCGGCGAGCGAGTTCGACAGCCTGTTCACGGTCGACAAGCCGATCATCTTCAATTTCCACGGCTACCCCTGGCTGATCCACCGCCTCGCCTACCGGCGCACCAACCACGCCAACCTGCACGTGCGCGGCTACAAGGAGCGCGGCAACATCAACACGCCGCTGGAACTGGCGATCGCCAACGAGGTCGACCGCTTCAGCCTCGCGATCGACGTGATCAACCGCGTGCCGGAGCTGCGCGTGGCCGGCGCGCACGTGAAGCAGGCACTGCGCGACCAGCAGTTCGACTGCCGCGCCTACGCCCACGAGCACGGCATCGACCCGCCGGAGATCCGCGACTGGACCTGGCCCGCGCCCTGAGACGGACGCGGGTCGCGCTGCAACACAGGCTGTCACAATCCAGGCGCATGCTCGGGTTCGTGAATGCGATACCTGCCGCGATGAAACCCAGCGTTCCCCCGCCTGATGCATCGGCACCGGAGCTCCCCGACGCCCTCAACGCGCGCGTGCTGCAGCGCCTGCTGAGCGCGCTCGGCGCGATCCGCGCCGCGGCGCTGCAGCTGGAAGCGGCGCACGCCGCGGACATCGAGGCCATCGAGCCGGCCTACCGCGCCAGCGCGCGCAACCTCCTGCACTACCTCGGCGTGCGCCGCCACGACATCCGCGCGCTGCAGGCCGACCTGGTCGGCTGCGGCCTGTCGTCGCTGTCGAACATGGAATCCAGCACGCTCGCCAGCATCGACTCGGTGCTGGCGAACCTGGCGCGGCTGACCGGCAGCGAAGTGGCGCCACATCCGCCGGGGCCGGTGGACCTGCGCACCGGCCCGCTGCTGCTGGCCGACCACGCGCGCGCCCTGCTGGGTCCGCCGCCGCAGGCCCGCGCCACGCGCATCATGGTGACCATGCCGAGCGAGGCGGCGCACGATCCGCAGCTGGTGCGCGAGCTGCTCGAGGCGGGAATGGACGTCATGCGCATCAACTGCGCGCACGACGACGCCGCCAGCTGGAAGGCGATGGCGCGCCACCTGCGCGCGGCCGAAAGGCAGACCGGGCGGCACTGCCGCATCCAGGTCGACCTGGCCGGCCCGAAACTGCGCACCGGCGCGCTGCGCGAGCTCGGGCAGCTGCTCAAGCTCAAGCCCGAGCGCGACGCCTTCGGCCGTGTTGTGCGCAGCGCGCGCATCGAGCTCGTCGGCGCCGAGACGCAGCCCGTGGGCACCGCCGCACGCATCGGCGTCAGCGCCGACATCGTGCGCCGCGCGGCCGACGGCGACCGCCTGCGCGTGCGGGACGCGCGCGGCAAGACGCGCGAACTGCCGCTGACGCGCCAGGACGCGCACACGCTGGTCGCCGAGCTGGGTCACAGCCTCTACCTGCAGGGCGGCGCCGTGGTCGAGCTCTGGCGCGAGGACGCGCGCCTGCTCACGGGCAGCGTCGGCAAGCTGCCCGCGGTGGCGCCGCCGATCGAGCTCCACCGCGGCGACACGCTGCTGCTGACCCGCACCGCCGAACCCGGATGCGATGCGGTGCGCGACGCCGGGGGCAAGGTCGAGTCGCCGGCGCGGATCCACTGCACGCTGGATGCGGCCTTCCTGCAGGTGCGCAAGGGCGAGCCGGTGTGGTTCGACGACGGCAGGATCGGCGGCGTGGTCGAGGCCAACGACGGCGGGCTGATCACCGTGCGCATCACGCACGCCGGCGCCGAGGGCTCGCGGCTGCGCGCCGAGAAGGGCATCAATTTCCCGGAGACGCAGTTCGCGCTCTCCGCGCTCACGGACAAGGACATCGCGGACCTGGAGGCGGTGGTCGGCTTCGCGGACATCGTGGCGCTGTCCTTCGTGCGCAGCGCCGCCGACGTGGCCTGCCTGGAAGACCACCTGCACCGGCTCGGGGCCGGGCAGCTCGGCATCGTGCTGAAGATCGAGAACCGCCAGGCCTTCGAGAACCTGCCGGGCGTGCTGCTGGCAGGCCTGCGCTCGCCGCCGGTCGGCGTCATGGTCGCGCGCGGCGACCTCGCGGTGGAGCTGGGCTTCGAGCGCCTCTCGGAAGTGCAGGAGGAGATCCTGTGGCTGTGCGAGGCCGCGCACGTGCCGGTGATCTGGGCGACGCAGATGCTCGAAGGCCTCGCGAAGAAGGGCGTGCCCTCGCGCGCCGAGGTGACCGACGCCGCCGCCAGCGCGCGCGCCGAATGCGCGATGCTGAACAAGGGGCCCTACATCGTCGAGACCACGCGCTTCCTCGGCGACATCCTGGGCCGCATGCAGTCGCACCAGGCCAAGCGCCGCCCCACGCTGCGCTCGCTGGCGGTATCGCAGAAGTTCTGAGCGGGCCCGCCGGCGGCGGCCCCGTGCCGCCCCGCGCCGCGTCGACGAAGCTTGCCGCAGTTCGCGTTTCGGCGAGCCGGCCCCTGCCTGAACCCCGGATCTTGAGCTACGCTTTGGCGAGATTTCCGGGGGATTCGCCAGCACACCCTTGCCCATGCGCCGCTTCACGACCACGATCACCGCCGCCACGCTGCGCCGGGGGCTGCTGCCGCTGCTGGCCGCGCTGCTCGCCGCGCCGGTGACCGGGGCGCACGCGGACGGCAAGCAGAACAGCTTCGGCAACGTCGCCGAGCCCGCCCCGCGTTACCGCGTCTACACCTACCGCCAGCAGAACGGCGTGGTGGCGTTCAGCGACAAGGTCCCGGCGCGGCAGTCGTACAGCGTGATGGAATTCTCCTGCTTCGCCTGCAACCCGCGCTCGACGGTGAACTGGGGTTCCACGCGGCTGTTCACGCAGGAGTTCGCGACTCCCATCGATGTCGCCGCCAGGGCGCACGGCGTCGATCCGGCGCTGGTGCGCGCGGTGATCCACGCCGAATCGGGCTTCAACCCCAACGCGCGCTCGCGCAAGGGCGCGATCGGCCTGATGCAGCTGATGCCGGGCACGGCCAGCGACATGGGCGTCAGCGACCCCACCGCGGTGCAGCAGAACATCCAGGGCGGCGTGAAGTACCTGGCCATGCTGCTGGCGCAGTACAAGGGCAACGTGACGCTGGCCACCGCGGCCTACAACGCCGGCCCCGGGGCCGTCGACAAGTACCGCGGCGTGCCGCCGTACGAGGAAACCCAGACCTACGTCAGGCGCGTCAAGCTCCTGCTCGATCGCTACCGCGGGCAGAGCTGAGCCCGGCCCGTGGGTCCGAATTCATTCGGACAGCGCCCATCGTAGGTCCGAATTCATTCGGACATTTGTCCGGCTGAAGCCGGACCCACGGACCGGCGCCGCGCCACGGCCTTGCGCAGTTCCTCGGCCCCCAGCATCAGCAACGCGCACGGCAGCATCAGCAGCCACACCCCGCTCTCCAGCGGGGCCGTGCCGAACAGCCAGTTCCCCGCCGGGGTGTAGACGATCGCGAGGATCACCGCCACCTCCGCCGCGATGCCGGCCCAGATCAGGCGGTTGGGCGCGAAACGCGTCGTCAGTGTCGATTTCAGCGGATGGCGGCACAGGAACAGGTTCATCACCTGCATCACCACGATGGTCGCCAGGCAGGCCGTGGTCGCCCGCAGGTACAGCGGATCGGTCTTCGCGAGCACCTCGCCGTAGCGCCAGCCGGCCCCGTCCAGCACCAGCCAGAACACCGCCATCGCCGCGGCGGCTTGCAGCACGCCGAGGAACAGGTAGGCGCGTGCAAGCAGCCCCCATGACAGCAGCGGCTCGTCGCGCCGGCGCGGCGGACGCCGCATCACGGCCGGATCGGGCTTCTCGGCGCCCAGCGCCAGCGCCGGCAGCATGTCGGTACCCAGATCGACCGCGAGGATCTGGATGATCGTGAGCGGCAGCGGGATGCGAAAGAGCACGAACGCGAGGTACGGCACCAGCTCCGGAACGTTCGAGGTGAGGATGTAGGTCAGGAACTTGCGGATGTTGTCGAACACCGCGCGCCCTTCCTCGATCGCATCGACGATGCTCGCGAAGTTGTCGTCGAGCAGGATGATGTCCGCCGCTTCCTTGGCCACGTCCGTGCCGGCGATGCCCATCGCGATGCCGATGTCGGCCACTTTCAGCGCCGGCGCGTCGTTGACGCCGTCGCCGGTGACCGCCACGGTCTCGCCCTTCTTGCGCAGCGCCTCCACGATCAGCATCTTCTGCTCCGCCGCGACGCGCGCGAACAGGATCTCGGGCGCATCGAGCGCGAGCTGCAGCTGCGCCGGCGACATGCGCCGCAGCCGGTCGCCGTCGATCACCACCGGATCGGCCGTGCGCAGCAGCCCGATCTCGCGGCCGATCGCGACCGCCGTGTGCGGATGATCGCCGGTGATCATGATCACGCGGATGCCGGCCTCGACGCAGCGCGCGATCGCCGCCGGCACCTGCGCGCGCGGCGGATCCTCGAGACCGACCAGCCCGGCCAGGACCATGCCTTCCTCCTGCAGCGTCGCCTCCGGCCCGCCCGATGTTCGGTTGAAACCGAACCCACGGGGACATTCGCCGCCCTCGCGGTGCGCGAACGCGAGCACGCGCAGCCCCTGCCCCGCCATCCCGTCCTGCGCGGCCAGCAGGCGCGCGCGCCCGGCCTCGTCCAGCGCAACCACGCCGTCCGGGGTCTGCACACGGTCGCAGACCGTGAGCACGCGCTCCAGCGCACCCTTGCAGTACAGCACGCGCCCGCGCGGCGAGTCGCACAGCACCGACATGCGCTTGCGGTCGGTGTCGAAGGGAATCTCGTCCAGCCGCGTGTACCCGTCGAGAATGCCCGCGAAGCGCCGCCCGCAGGCGGCGAGCGCCATTTCCATCGGGTCGCCGACGAGCGCGACGCCTCGTTGCGCGACGGTCTCCTTCAGGTCATGGCAAAGCGCAGCGTTGGTGAAGAGCTCCTGCCCGAGGCGTTGCAGCTCGGGTCGATGCGGCAGTTCGTCCGCGCCGCACTCCTCACCGGCCAGCCACAGCCGCCGCACCGCCATGCGGTTCTCGGTCAGCGTGCCGGTCTTGTCGCAGCAGATCACGGTGGTGGAGCCGAGCGTCTCCACCGCGGGCAGGTGGCGCACCAGCGCATTGCGCCGCGCCATCCGCTGCGTCGCCAGCGCGAGCGAGAGCGTCACGGTGGGCGCGAGCCCCTCGGGCACGTTCGCCACGAGGATGCCGATCGCGAACAGGAAGTTCTGCCAGAACGGCAGCCCCAGTGCCTGGCCGATGAAGAAGAACGTGATGCCCACGCCGCAGGCGAGCATCGCCACGATGCGCGACAACCGCGCGATCTCGCGCTGCAGCGGCGAGCCGGTGTCGCCGGCAACCTGCGTCAGGTGCGCGATGCGGCCGAACTCGGTGTGCATGCCGGTGGCGTAGACCACGGCACGCGCCTGCCCCGACACCACCGCGGTACCGGCCAGCACGATGTTGCGCGCGAACAGCAGCGACTCCTCGCCGTTCGGTTCCGGCGAACGGGCCTTCGGCAGCGATTCACCGGTGACGGTCGCGGTGTTCACGCGCAGCCCGAAGGCCTCGATCACGCGGCAGTCGGCCGGCACGCTGGCACCCTCTTCCAGCAGCACCACGTCGCCCGGCACCAGCCCGGCCGCGGGCAACTGCACGATGGCGCCGGCGCGCAGCGCCTTCACCTGCAGCGGCAGCAACTGGCGCAACGCCGCCACGGCGCGCTCGGCCTTGTATTCCTGCCAGAACGAGAACAGGCCGTTGATCAGGATGACGCAGAGGATCGCCACGCCGAGACGGCCCATGCCCTCGCCGGGCTGGAGCCAGTCGGCCGTGAACGCCAGCGCCGCCGCCAGCCAGAGGATGATCGCGAAGAAGTGCGTGAACTCGCGCGCGAAGCGCAACCACAGCCGCTCGCGGGCCACATCCTCGAGGCGGTTCGGACCGAATTCGCCGAGCCGGCGCGCGGCCTCGGATGCCGACAGGCCGTCGGCACCGCTGTTCAGGCTCGCAAGAGCAGCTTCGACCGGAAGTTCATGGATGCGCATGGTGCGTCAGCATACGCCACCTGTGGGTCGGCATTCATGCCGACTGGTGCCTGTCCGACCTCGGTTGTCGCCATGAATGGCGACCCACAGGAAGGCGACCTACACGCCGAACAGCCCGTCCTCGTAGCCCTTGTCACGCAGCTCGCGCGAGGGCTGCGGGAACTGTTGCACCGCGTAGATGCCGTTCAGTTCCTCCTGCACCTTGCGCGCGTCCTCGCGCGACTTGTAGAACTGGCCGACCCACTTGCGCACGTTGTTGAACGGGCCGTCGGTCTTCAGCTGCATGACCTTGATGGCGGGGCGCTTGTTCTTCCAGATCTCGAAGTCGGTGGCGAAGGCCTCCAGCGCGCCGGCCTGCGCCGCGCGCTGTGTGGCGATGTCCTCGGCCGAGGGCGGTGCGTTCTTGCCCAGCATCACGACCGCATGCCAAGCCTTGGTGACGCCGTCGTCGACCGGCGTGTTGGCAATCAGCTCCACCATCTCCACGCCGCCGAAGGTCTGCTTCGACAGCAGCAGGCCCGGGCCGGTGTACCAGGTCACGGTGTCGAGGTGCGCCTTGTAGTGCTGGATGAAGCCGCCCTGGCGCTGGATCACGACGTGGCTGCGGAACTCGTTCTCGAAGTATTCGCACGGTGCGCCGTGCGTGGGCCCGAGGTGGCGCACGTCGGCCATGTTGTCGAGCACTTCGAGGTTGTGGATGTTGATCTGCCCGAGGTGATCGAGCTTCCAGTGCACGCAGCGCGGGTCGTCCCACATCTTCAGGTGCGGCGGCTCGAATTCGGGCTCGCCCCCTTCGGGATCGAACCACATCATCACGCAGCCCATCACGTCGCGCACCGGGTAGGAGCGGATCGAGGCCGACTTCGGGCAGGGGCCGTCGTGGTAGGGGATGTCGTCGACGTGGCCATCCGGACCGTAACGCCAGGCGTGGTACGGGCAGCGGATCGAGTCACCCTCGATCTGCTTGCCGTTGCGCACGATCATCGCGCTGTGCCCCGCCGTGAGGTGCGTGCCCATGTGCGCGCAATAGGCGTCGAGCATCACGGGGCGGCCGCTCTCGCCGCGGTAGAGCGCGAAATCGCGCCCGAAAAAGGTGACCGCCATCGGGCCGGCGTCGAGCTCGCTCTTCTCGGCCACGATGAACCAGCCGCGCGGGAAGGTTTGCGGGCCGAGCCCGTATTCTGCTGCTTTTGCCATGATCGATGCCCTCTCTGTCCGGAGACGATTATCGGTGCCGGGCGCCAACGATACACCGCCGGCGTTTGCTGTCCATGACCTCGCCCGAATTTCCGGGCGGGCGCCAGGAAGCCGAAGTTGCATGAACGCCCATCTTAGCGCCTGCGCGCCGGCTCGCCATCCTTCAAACGGACGATAAGGGCGGCGGCGCGCCGGATCCGGTCAGAGTCACTGCAACAGGGCCTTCTCAAGGCATGGCAAGGAGGCTAGCATTCGCGCCGCCCCGGGTGCGCGCGTTGCCTTTGCAACGGTGCGCCCCCAACCGCGCGCTCGTCGACTCGCACACCAACCCGCCAGGCAACGCGCTGTCACCCATGCCAAACAACGAGACTCTCCAGCGCCGGGCAGGCTCGTACGCGGGCGTCGTCGACATTTGCCTGTATTGCGGCGTGGTGCTGTTCCTGCTGGGCTTCTATGTCCTGCCGGACAAATCGGCGGTGAAGACGGTGTTCTACCTGCTCGTCCTCCTGCCCTGCCTGCTGAAGCTGATGCCGCCCATCAGGGAAGCATTCCCCCCCCTGATACCCCCGGTGACCTCAGCGCTGGCGTTCTGCCTCTACATGGCGACGACCCTGTTCTGGGGGGCGGATGACTGGCAGGACAGCTGGTTTCATTTTTACAAGCAGGTCATCGCCATCCTGGCCTGGCTGACTGCCTGTATCTGGGTTGCCAGGAACGCCCCGGCGCTGTTCGACATGCTGCCCAGGCTCATCGTCTGGACCGGCACGGTGGTCACTGCGATCACCATGGCGGCCTATTTCAGCGAGCCCGGTTTCCCGACGGTACGCATGTCGGGGCTCGGCGCCATCGACAACGAGCTGATCGCCGCGCAATGCATGGGCAGCGCGGGGATACTGGGGTATGGCCTCGGCAAGAAGCAATTCCCCGACCGGACCTTCAACCCCTATTTCGCGGTGGCGGCATTCACCTACTGCGGGGTGCTGCTGACCCAGAGCCGCGGACCGATCGCCTACATGCCACTGGTTCTCCTGCTCGCGCTGTTTCTCTACCGCCCCTCGTCCAGGCAACTGCTGCTGAAATTCGGTGCCGGGTCACTGTTGCTGCTGGCGCTCGTGGCCCTGAATATGCACCTGTCCCCGGCCATCGAGCAGCGGGGACTGTCATACCGCGATGTCATCTGGAAACACGTGTTCGCAGAATTCTCGGCTTCGCCGATCCGGGGTATCGGCATCTCGGAGCACGCGCGCGTGATCGTCGGCGGCATCGACACCTCGCACAGCCACAACGCCTGGCTGGACATCATGCGTTTCGGAGGCCTGATCGGCCTGGGTCTTTCGCTCTGGCACCTGGCGGCATGCTTGCGTCACTGGCGCCGGTATCACGAATACACCCACGTGTACCTGTGGTTCATATTCGGCTGCCTCTCGGCATTCACCAACGGCAAGTGCTTTCTCTCCAGCCCGGGCTGGATCTGGCTTTACTACTGGATGCCCGCAGGCCTCATCTGTGGCATCCAGGCCTCGCGGCAGAGCCCATCGCCAGCTCGATGAGCGCGCGGCCGGTGCCAACGGGAGAATCCGGTCAAAGGTCGAACTGCAGGCCGACCCGCACGGTGCGCCCCTCGCGCGCGTAACCGAGCTTCTGCTCGTAGTCCTCGTCGGCGAGATTGCCCACCGAGGCATAGCACTCCAGCGCTTCGGTGAGCGGTAGCGAGGCCTTGAGGTGCGCGACCACGTAGCTGGAGAGTTTCGTGTACACGTCGTCGCCGTCGAGATCGTGCAGGCCCTGGACGTAGATCGCGTTCAGCGAGAGCAGCAGCCGGTTCGGGAAGCGGTAACGCAACTCGCCGGTCACCGTGTGTTCCGGGCGGCTGCGCAGCTGCCGCGTGCTGCCGTCGGGCAGCTCCTCGGCGGCATCGACGAGGCTGTAGCCCGCGTGCAGGTAGGCCTGCTCGCTCACCCAGCCGCTCGCCGAGATCTCGAAGCCCTTGATCTCGGAGTCGTCGAGGTTCTGGTACCGGCTGTTGCGCGTCGGCCGGTCGATCATGCCGTCGAGATCGATCGTGAACACGGCCATGTCGAGCCCGAGCCCATTGTCGAACTGCCGGCGCAGGCCGATCTCGTAGCTGTTCGCGACCTCCTCCTGCAGGGCCGGGTTGCCGTAGCGCAGCCGGTAGAGCTCGCGCAGTTTGGGGAAGCGGCTGCGCTGCGCCGCCGAGGCGCGCAGCGACAGGCCATTGGACGGCTGCCACGAGGCGACCACCTGCGGATTGAAGGCGCTGCTGCTCTCGCCGATCTCGATCTGGTCGAAATGCGTGTAGATGCCTCCGAGACCGATGGAGACGTTGTCGCGGATCCACCACTCGTCCTCGAGCGCCGCGTTGTAGGTCCTGAGGCTGGCCTCGTCCGCACCGGGAAACACTTCCTCCGCCTCGTAGACCTCCTCGACCGCAGCGAGGCTGGCGACCAGGGTGTTGCGCTGGCCGATGCCGATGGTGGCGTAGGCCTTGCCGCCGAAGGCGTAGTCCTCGGCCTGCTCGATCTCGTCGATCTCGTCGTAGTTCGCGTCGGTATAGGTGATCAGCTCGTAGTCGTAGTGGTTGTGGAAGAGCTTCACCGCCACCGGCACGGCGGCGAAGCTGTGCGACAGCCCCACGGTGCGCCGCTTCGACTCGGTGAGGCGCTGGAAGTCGGGATCGTCGACACCGGCCTGGGGCGGCGTGCCGCGCTCGGTGTCCGACAGGTTCAGCAGCACGGCCGACTCCCCGAGCCGCTGCGATTCGTTGCTGAGGCGCACGAGCGCGCTGCGCCGCTCGTAGTCGCTGTTGACGCGCCGGCTGCCCGGCTGGTTCAGCTCGGACGCGTGGTCGCCGGAGAGCCGGAAATCGTCCGCTTCCGCATGGCTGGCGGCGGCCAGTATGCCGAACGATTCCGCGCGGTCGGCGTAGCTGGCGCTGTAGAGGCGGGCGTCGTTGTCGCCGAACTCGACCCGGCTCGCGATCCGGCGCTCCTCGGGCAGCGCCTCGGGGACCACGTCGATCACGCCGCCGATGCCGTTGGTGCCGTAGATGACCGACGGCGCCGCGGTCATGGTCTTGATGCGCGAGACGTTCTCGATCGAGATCTCGTTGAGGTCGATGGTGCCCTCGAAGCCCGACGCCACGGGAATGCCGTCGAAGAGCACCAGCACGCTGCGGTCGCGGAAACCGCGTATCCACGCGCGCGCTTCTCCCGACTCGGCGCCGTACTGCACGTTGACGCCCGGCGTGTGGGTCAGGGCGTCGGCGACGGTGGTGGCGTTCCAGGCCGCGAAGTCGAGCGCCGTGGTTTCGTGAAAGGTGATGGCGGGCGCTTGCGCCATGCGCTTGCCGACCACCACGATCTCCGGCAGCACCAGGGTCGACTTCAGTTCCGGCGCGGCATCGGCCGCGAGCAGCGGCACAGCGTGCGTCAATCCCAGCGCGAGGCAGACAAGATGCTTTTTCCCGTGCTTGTTCTTGTTTTTCATGACGGGTCTCCTGGACGGATTCCGAAGCGCGCCGGGCTCAGCGGCGCACGGCGACGATGCGGAAACGCTCCGACTTCCATCCCAGCGTGGGGCAGGAAGGACGGTCCCTGCGGCGTTCCGCCTCGCCGCCGCTGTCGAAGTTCTCGAGCGCGAAGCCGTGATCCTCGAACAGCGCGCGAAGCGCCTCGGTCGTTCCGAAACCGCGCGAACGCTTGCTGACGGCGTAATGCTCGGCGGCCTCTGCAATGAACTCTGCAGGCAGGTCCAGCTCGTGCTGTTGCGCGCGCGCCAACTCGAGCGCCCGGGCACGGAACTCCCGGATTTCCTCGGGCTCATAGCGCGTGACACCGGCGACTGGCGCGCCATAGCGCACCCGCGCCACCGTGACCACGCGCCCACCCGGGCGCAGCACCTCGTGCCACTTGTTCACCACGCCGGCGCGCACCTCCGGCGTCAGTCGGCCCAGGAAGGAATGGGTGCACACCAGGTCGAAGGGCGCATCCGCGCGGAACTCGAGCACGTTCGCGCGGCAGGTGCGGATCGTCGCCCCGGCCCTTTCGGCATACCAGCGGTTCAGCGCGAGCGGCGTCTCGCACATATCGACCACCGTGACCTCGGGCGCGACGCCGGCCAGGCGGTAGGCGTGCAGCAGGTGCGCCAGCATGCCGTAGTCCGCGGTGGCCGAAATCAGCACCCGGCGGCAGGTGTCGGCATCGGCAAGGCGGCGCAGCGTGGCGACGAGGAAATCGGTATTGGTGCCGATCGTGCTGAGCAACCCGATCTGGCGGAAGTACTGCCACATCGCGTGGTAGTCGCGGCAGCCATCGGGCCCCGCAGGGCAATGCTGGTGGGCCAGCCGGTAGGCCACCGGCGCACTCTCGCGCAGCGGTTCGTCGGGCAGCAGGGCGGCATCGGACGGCAGCGGCATGAAGACTCCTCAAAGCAATCCGGCGCGACGGCGCGCCACCGACGCGGCAGATGCCGCGACCGGCGCAGGCCGGAGACTAGGCATGCCGGCCACAAAGCTGCAATCCTAACACCGGCGCTGTCCGGTTCGCCCCTGATGGATCGCGCGCCAGCGAAAACCTTAAGGAAGAGTCCGATGAAGATCGAGTCCGCGAAGATGCTCCCCGGCCGCCACCGCGCCGGGCACTGCACGACGCTGGAACTGGTGCTTTCCTGCGCGCCGGAAACGGCTGCGGCGCTGTGCCGCCACGCGGACGCGCTCGGCGCCTGGGCCACGTCGCAGCTTGCCGGGGCACTGGACGCCGACGCCTGCCTTCGATGCCGCCGCGAGCTGGCGCAATCCGCGGGGAACCCGCTGGAGGATCTGGCACGCTGTCACGCCGGGCTCGCGCTGTGGCTGCAGCGCGCCGGCGGACACGAGGCGCACTGGTTCGCGATCACCGGCGCCGAGGGCGAGCACGCCATCCGCTACTGCCTGGAGTACGACCACCACGAGGTCGCCGCGTCCGCCTGCGCGCTGGCGCTGCGCCTGATCGCGACATTCCTGCGCACCCGGGGCATCGAGCCCGGCGAATACCGCGCCGCCGAGGCGCCGCCCGAGGAACCGCTGCCACAGGCCATCGCCGCCTTCGCCGAGCTGGCGCGCGCCAAGGCATTGCCGCTGGATACCACGGTGCTCATCGACATCGCGCGCGAACGCGACATCCCGTGGATGAAGGGCGACCGCCCGCCGTTCGAAGCGCTGAGCACGCAGCGCGTTCGCCGCAACGGCGCCCTGCGCCTCGGCTACGGCAACCGCCAGCACGTGCTCGACGGCACCCTGTGCCTGGACCGCGCGGGACCCTGGCCGGGCCTGCTCGACGAGCTCGAGGCGATGTACCGCCTGCTGGAGCAGGTCGGCGCGCCATTGCCCGAACGCGCCGCCTGCAGCTCGCCGCTGCGCGCGCGCCGCAGCGCGCACGCGCTCGGCTACCCGGTGGCGGTGCGGCCGCAGTCGCGGCGCGTGCAGCCGGCACGCCGGCGCGTCGATTCCGATGCCGGCTCGAGGAGGCGCTGCAACCGCTGCGCACCCTCGACGGGGGCTTCGTGATCGAACGCGATCCCGCCGGCACGCTCCACCACCTGGTCGTCGCGAACAACCGCCTCATGGCGGTGCTGGCCGAGGGACGGCCACTGGACATCGAGGCCGTGCACCCGGAGCTGCTCGCGCTGGTCGCAAGGCTGTGCGATCGGCTGGCGCTCGGCGTGTTCCAGCTCGACGTGATCGCGCCGGATATCGCCGCCGCCCCGAGCGCCGGAGCGACCCGCGTCGTTGATCTGTCGCTCGCCCCCGAGCTCGACCGGCTGATCGCCGACCGCGCGTTGCACCGCCGGGTGCTGGAGGCGTACATGCAGTGGCTGTTCCCGCCCGGGCACGACGGGCGCATCCCCGTGGTCGCGATCACCGGGACCAACGGCAAGACCACGACGACGCGGATGATCGACGCGGTGCTGCGCGCGGCCGGCCACCGCACCGGCATGGCCTGCACCGACGGCGTGTTCATCGCCGGACAGACGGTCAACAGCGGCGACAGCGCGGGCTCGGTGTTCCATTACCAGGTGCTGCAGGATCTGCGCATTTCGCACGCGGTGCTGGAAACGGCCAGGGGCGCGGTAGCCGACTTCGGCTTCGCCTGGGACGCCTGCGACGTGGCGGTATGCACCAACGTCACCGCCGAGCACCTCGGGCAGTTCGGCGTCGACACGGTCGAGGACATGGCGCGCCTGAAGCAATGCGTGCTGCAGCGGGCGCGCCGCGGCGTGGTGCTCAATGCCGACGATGCCCAGGCGCAGATGATGAGCGTCGGCTTGCAGGCACCCGTGATCTGCTGGAGCTCGACGACGCAGCCAGTCGCGCAGCTGGCGCAGGCGCACCGCGACGCCGGCGCGGCCGCTGCCGGCAAGGACGCGCGCTTCGTCGTGATCGAAGCGATCGACGGCGCGGACTGGATAGTGCTGTACACCGCCGAGGGCGCCACGCGCACGCCGGTGATGGCGGTCGAGGCAATCCCCGCCACCTTCGCCGGCCGCGCCGCCCACAACCTGAGCAACGCCCTGCAGGCGATCGGCGCGACGCATCTGCTGGGCGCGCCGATCGAGGCGGCCACGCAGGCGCTCGGCGCCTTCAGCACCAGCTGGGAGAACACGCCGGGGCGTCTGAACATCGTGCGCGAGTCGCCGTTCACCGCGATCATCGACTACGCCCACAACCCGGACTGCTATCGCGCGCTGGTCGCTTTCACCGACCGCTGGCCCGTGGCGGGGCGCAAGATCCTCATGGTCGGCTGTCCGGGGCGCTCCAGCCGCCAGGCCGTCAGGGACATCGCCGGGCTGGTCGCCGGACATTTCGACCGGTTCGTCAGCCGCGATTCGCGCGAACTGGTCGATTACACCGAGGGGGAACTGCCTGCACTGGTGCGCGACGAGCTCATCGCGCACGGCGTCACGCCGGACGCGGTGAGCGTGGTCCCCGAGCAGGGCGAGGCGATAGCGCACGCGCTATCGCTGGCCGGACCCGGCGACCTCGTGGTGCTGTGCACCACCGCCTCGATGAAGGAGAACGCACGGCAACAGATCCTCGCCTGACGCACCGGGTGGCTCAGCCGCCGATGAGCCCGCGGTAGAGACTCACGCCCAGGATTGCGGCAAACACCCCCTCCACGATCACCAGCATCGCCAGCGCCGCCAGCAGCGCGCGCAACGGCCCGCCCCGGCGCGCCGGCAGATGAAAGAGCAGCAGCGCCAGTGGCAGCCCGGGCGACAGGCCCAGGACCAGCACGAGCGCGACGAACAGCGCAAGCGAGGCGATCGCCGCGACGTGGGAACGCCAGCCAGCGGCGCTATCCGGCGCGAGCGGCAACGGCCGGTTCCGCACCATGGCCATGCCGCAGGCCAGGGCGAGCACCGTGCCCAGGCCGGCGATCAGCGCCGGCAGGACCGAGGACGGCGCCGGATAGCGCAGTGCCGTCACCAGTGCCAGCGCGAACACGCCGACGAACACCGCCAGCAGGCCCCGATCGGGCGCGTGCACCTCGGGCGAGCGGCGGTAGCGGCGCACGCTCTGCCACAGGCTGGCGAGCACCAGGGCGATCAGCACCAGCGTGAGCGGGCGCAGCAGGAACGACGCCCCCCAGATCGCCAGCGACTGGTGCAGGGCGATTTCTGCGGGTGTGCCGAGCACCAGTCCTATCGCGAATGGCCCGCGCGGCCATTCATGGTGCTTGAGCGCCACACCGAGGAGCCCGAAGCCGAACAGCAGGATGAACGTCTGCCAGTGCAGCGCGCTGAGATAGGTGCCGATCAGCGCAAAGCACAGCACGAAGGGAAACATCGCCGCACCCGACAGGCCCGATACCCGCGCCAGCAACCCCGCCCCCGGCAGGAATACGGCCACGGCCAGCACGTTGGCCAGCACCAGCGCCCAGATCAGCGTCCACACCAGCGGCAGGCCCTGCCCGGCCATCGACGGCCCGGGCGTGATGCCCAGCGTGACGAAGGCGCCCAGCATCACGGCCATGCCCGAGCTGCCGGGAATGCCGAAGAACAGCGTGGGCAGCAGGCTGCCGCCTTCCTTGGAATTGTTCGCCGCCTCCGGCGCGATGACGCCCTCGACTCGCCCCTTGCCGAACTCCCCGGGCCGCGGCGAACTCTGCACCGCATGGCCGTAGGACACCCAGGAGGCGACATCGCCGCCGAGGCCCGGGATGATGCCGATGACGGTCCCTATCAGCGAGGCGCGCAGCGTGAGATAGCGGTGCCGCCAGACGTCCAGCATGCCCTTCACGATGCCGCGCTCCTCGAAGCCGCCGCCCGGGAGCGCGCCGTGATGAGCCTGCTGACGCATCAGCGCGAGCATCTCCGGTACCGCAAACAAGCCCACGACGGCGGTGATCAGGTCCACGCCGTCCATGAGAAACAGCTGCCCCGCGGTGTAGCGCGCCACGCCGCCGATGGGATCCATGCCCACGAAGGAGACCAGCAGGCCGATGCAGCCCACCATCAGTCCGCGCACCATGCGGGCACCGCTGACCGCGGCGATGAAGGTGATGCCCAGCACCGCCAGCATGAACACTTCCGGCGGACCGAAGGACAGCAGCACCGGCTTGACCAGCGGCAGCGCCAGCGCCAGCACCAGCGCACCGAAGATGCCGCCGACGCAGGACGAGGCCAACGCCGCGCCGAGGGCCCGCCCGGCCTGGCCGTTGCGCGCCATCGGGTGGCCGTCGACCACGGTCGCGGCATCCGGGCCACTGCCCGGCACGCCGAGCAGGATGCTGGGAATGGGCCCGCCGGTGTGGATCACCGAGTGCATGGCGAGCAGGAACACGGCGCCGACGGTGGGATCCGCGCCCACCAGGAAGGGAATCGCCATCACGATCGACAGCTTGCCGCCGAGCCCCGGGATCACCCCGGCCAGCACGCCGAGCGGCACCGCCAGCAGCAGCGCCAGCAGCAGCGTCGGATCGTCCAGGTAGGCGCCGAGTCCGGCGAGCGCATCGGCGAATATCACGGGCCGGGCACCGCCTGCGCCAGCAGGCGCGAAACCTTCTCCTGCACGGCCGCGCCGCCCAGCGGCTCGATCGGCAGTCGCATGGCCGCCGCGTCGCGCAGCAGCTCGGGATCGGCCAGCGTGCGCAGGTACGCCTCGCGCAGCACCGCCAGCCGCTCGGGCGATACGCCCGGCGGCGCGACGGTGAGCCGGCCCAGCGCAGCCTGCGCGGCGACGAGCTCGACGAAGCGCTGTGCCTCGGGCGCGGACAGCAGGCTGCCGAGTTCGGGGACCGCCGCGAGCTCGGCGGGCCCCGCGCCGATCCGGAACAGGATCCGCCCATTTCCCTGTTCCACGAAATCGCGCAGCGCGCTGTAGTAACCGAGCAGGCCGTCGATGTCGCCGCGCATGACGGCGAGCTCGGCCTCGGTGCCGACGAAGCCGTGCACCGGCGTGGCATCCAGGCCCAGCAAGCGGATTACCATGCCGGTTTCGTAGTTGCTGGCACTCGACTTGCCGGAGGTGGCCAGGTGCAGCGTGCGCCCCCCCTGGCGCAGCTGCGCGACGGAGCCGATGCCGGTGTGCGCGCCGACGACGAAAACGCGCACATCGCTCGCCGCCTTGCCGATCCAGCTCAGCTCGCGCAGGTCACGGTTCATGCCCTCGACCCCGTTGATCTGCGCGTAGATGAGTCCCGAATTGAAGGTGCCCAGGGTCAGGCCGTCGGGCCGTGCGGCGAACAGCTGCTGCACGCCGATCAGGTGGCTGGCGCCGGGGACATTGCGCACCTCGACCGTCTTCACCGGCAGGTGCTTTGGCAGGTGCCGCGCGATCAGCCTGGCGTAGGCGTCGTAACCGCCGCCCGGCTTGGTGGGCACGATGTAGGTCAGGCGCTTGCCGCGAAAGAATTCCGCCGCCTCGGAGGCGGCCAGCGCGCCGCTCGCGCCGAGCATCGCCAGCGCGGCGAAGAGCCAGCCCAGCAGCCACGCCGGCCGCGCGCAAGCCGAGCTCGAGCGGCGTGGCTCGTCACGCGCGGCGCGCCGGCGCCGGCGAGGCGAGCAGGGTCTGCTCGCCCTGCATCCGCGCGACCACGAGCGCCGTCGCGCCGTCACCCAGCACGTTGACGCTGGTGCGCAGCATGTCGAGCACGCGATCGAACACGAACAGCACGCCCATCGCCTCCACCGGTATGCCGACCGCCGTGAGGATCATGCCGATCGCCACCATCGAGGCCGAGGGCACGCCGGCAACGCCGATCGAGGTGACCAGCGCGCTCACCACGATCACGAACTGCGTGGCAAAGCCGAGCTCGACCCCGTAGGCCTGCGCCAGGAACATCACCGCCATGCATTCGTAGAGCGCGGTGCCGTTCATGTTGACGGTCGCGCCCAGCGGCAGCACGAAGCTCGAGATGCGGTTCGAGATGCCGGCATTCTTCTCCATGCAGTCCAGCGTGACCGGCAGCGTGCCCGAGGACGAGGCGGTGGAAAACGCCGTGAGCAGCGCCGGCGACATCGCGCGGTACAGCCGCCACGGGTTCACCCGTGCCAGCAGCCAGACCAGCAGCGGCATCACCAGCAGCGCGTGCGTCAGCAGCGCCGCCACCACCGTGAGCGCGAACACGCCGAGCGGCCGCACCGCGTCGAAGCCCGTTTCCGCGACGACCGAGGCCACCAGCCCGAACACGCCGATCGGCGCGAAGCGCATGATGAACTCGGTGATCTTCATCATCACCTGGAACACCGCGTTCCAGAAGTTGAACAGCGGCTCGGCGTGCTCGTCACCGACGCGTGCGATGAAGAAGCCGAACAGCAGCGCGAAGAAGATCAGCGCCAGCAGGTCGCCGTTGCTGGACGCCGTGGCGACCACGTTCTCGGGCACCATGCGCTCGAACATCTTCACCAGTTCGCCGAAGCCGCCGCTGGACTCGAGGTGCTGCCGCACGTCCTGCGCGCCCGCCTGCAGCGCGAGCTGCTCGCCCACCGGCGCTCCGTTCTC
This sequence comes from uncultured Gammaproteobacteria bacterium, assembly GCA_963819895.1. Taxonomy (GTDB): domain Bacteria; phylum Pseudomonadota; class Gammaproteobacteria; order Pseudomonadales; family UBA5518; genus UBA5518. Next base: position 36,491 of record CAWFXU010000014.1, on the reverse strand, counting down.
GAAACCCGGGCGCACCACGTTCACGAAGGCAAGCCCGACCAGCACTGCCAGCAGGCCCGTGACCAGGTACAGGCCGATCGTCTTCGCGCCCAGCCTGCCCAGGTCCTCGGCGCGCCCGATGCCGGTGATGCCGACCACGATCGAGGAGAAGATCAGCGGCACGATGATCATCTTCAGCGCCTTGATGAAGATCGTGCCGATGAATTCGTAGACGCCGTGGAAGGTGAGCGGCCCGATCCCGGCCTCGGTGCCGCTCAGCGAACCGGCGATCGCGGCCAGGACGATGGCGATCAGGATCTGCCAGTGCAGCGCGATGTTCTTCATGTGTGCCTCCCCTTGTGCGCCACAAGCATACACAAGGGCCTGCGGCGCGACGAACCCGCGTCGGCTTGACCAATCGGGATTGACAGATCCGGGGCCTTTCCCTAGCTTCCCGTCACATGACGAGCCGCAAGGAGCAAGGGACATGAGAGCGCGCAGATTCCGCTTTATCACCGGCAGTCTTCTCGCACTGCAGGCCGGGGCGCTCTGGCTCGCCGGCACGCAGACGGCCGCGGCGATGCCCGAGTTCGCGCGCCGCTACAGCATGAGCTGCGCCGCCTGCCATGCCGCCTTCCCGCGCCTGAACAAGTTCGGCGAGGAGTTCGCCGCCAACAACATGCGCCTGCCGCACTGGAAGGACAGCACCGTGAAAACCGGCGACAGCCGCCTCGCGCTGCCGGCCTATCCGCCGCTCGCGCTGCGCGCGCAAGCCTACGCGCAGGCCCGCGACGGCGAGTCCGTGGACCCGATCACCGGCGTGACCGACTCGGCCACCACCGACTTCCAGTCGCCCTACCTGGTGAAGCTGCTGTCGAGCGCGCCGCTCAGCGACAACATCACCTACTACTTCTACGCCATCCTCGCCGAGAAGGGCACCAACGGCGAGGCGCTGGTCGAGGATGCCTGGTTCCGCCACGCCGACATCTTCGGCACCGGCATCGGCATGCAGCTGGGGCAGTTCCAGCTCTCCGATCTGATGTTTCCGCGCGAGGTGCGGCTCAGCTTCCAGGACTTCATGCCCTACCGCATGGCCGGCATCACCTACGACCGCGGCGTGCTGTTCGACCGCGACGTCGGCCCGCTCGAGCTCGCGCTCGGTCTCAGCAACGGCAATGGCATCGAGGACAACCTGAACATCAACAGCCCCGGCTACCGCCGCCCGGACAAGATGTTCGACAACGACAGCTCGAAGAGCGTGTTCGGCCGCATCGGCACCGAGCTCGGACCGGTGGCCGCGGGCGTGTTCGGCCTGGGCGCCGAGCAGCCCAGCGTGGCGGCAGGCTACGCCGGAACGATCAGCGGCGATCGCGATACCGACAAGCGCGTCGTGGGCCTCGATCTCTCCGGGGATTTCGGTGGCAAGACGTACTGGTACGCGCAGTACCTGTGGAATTCCTGGGACGGCTTCCTCGACGCAGACCCCGGCGAGGACTACCGCTGGGACGGTGGCTTCGCCGGCGTCGACTACATCCCCAACGAGCGCTGGGCCTTCTCGCTGCTCTACAACTATGCCGATGCCGGCGATCTCGCCGACACCGACACCATCTACGAAGGCATCGACATCAACAGCCTCAGCTTCACGACCTCGTACTACTTCATGCGCAATGTGAAGGGCGTGATCGAGCTCAACTACGACTTCCTCGACGAGATCGAGAAGGACGGTGAATTCTGGACCGGTCACCTGACCAAGGAGAACTACATCCTGTTCGGCTTCGACACCGCGTTCTGAGATGCATCGATCCCCTTGCGCCCTGCGGCTGCGCGCCGGCGTCGCCGGCCTGCTCGGCGCGCTGCTCGCGCTGCCCGCCTCGGCGCAACAGCCGAGCCTGCAGCAGCTGCGCATCGAATCCGATCCCCCGGGCGCCGAAGTGCTGCTGATCGGCGGCAGTGCCGGCTACACGCCGCTCAGCGTTGGCGAGCGCGCGATCTATCCCAACGACTACAGCGACGAGCAGGCACCGCTGTACGGCCTGGTGACGCTGCGCCGTGCCGGCTGTGCCACCCACGTGCAGCGCGTCACGCTCGAGGACATCGAGCGCGGCATGCATGTGAGGCTGGACTGTGACCCTGCAGTCGCCACGGCGGCGGGCAAAACCGCTCCAATGCATGCCACTGCACCCGTCGCCAGCGAATCGGTCTCCCAGCGTCGCCTGCGCCAGCTGCAGGTGCTGCAGGAACTGCTCGACGAGGGATTGATCAGCGCCGCGGAGGAACAGCGAATCCGGCGCGAGTTGCTGCGATCGCCGTAGCGGCTACAGGAACTGGCGGCTGTGCTCGACCAGCCCGCCGAGTTCACGGCGCAACTCGTCCCACACCTCCAGTTCCGCGCCGTTCCCGGGAGGAATCGTTGCGACGATGACATCGACCGTCGCATCGATCAGGCCTGCGTACCATTCTGGCGGCACACGGAGCGTGTCGTTGTGATGCAACACGGATCCGCCGAGCATGATCTCGATCTCGCCCGGCGAGTCGAACCAGTACATCAGGCAATAAAGCGCCCGCTCGACCATTTCGCCCTCGAGCTGTGAACGGTTTCCCGGCCAGAGCCTCTCGAACGCTTCCCTCGCAGCAGGGAGACGGCCGTAATACCGCTCCATCGTGGGCTGGGTGATATCGCCGATCTGCTCGACCACTCGCTCCAGGCTTTCCTCGAGCAGCAGCTTTTTTTGCTCGACCCGCATGACCGCCTGCCTCGTACTGGATGATGTATACGTTCGCGATGGTATTTGCAGGCGCGTGAGCTGCACTTGACCGATATCAAGATATCCGGATGGCCGGCAGCACGAAACGGCGATCAGCCAATCGTGGTCAGGCTCTCGTGCGCGGAGCGCTCGATCATCCCGTAGCTGCCTTGACCGTCCCAGCTGTAGCGCGCGCCGCCCTGCTGCAGATTCAGGCCGCCGATATCGGGATTGCCGACCCGAAACGTCGACAGCGCCGTCACACCGTCGATGCGCGTGATCCCGAGCTCCGACTCGAGCTCGACCGACACGTCGTCGCCCTGCCCGACGATCCGCCTCAACCACGGCACCTTGACCGCGCGTGCCGGGTACATCGTGCCGTCCTGGAAGATGTAGCCCTCGTTGTAGGCCACACCATCCTCGCGCGGCGGATAGGTGATGTAGCCGAAGGCGCGCCCGTCGGGAAACAGCGCCGACTGCCAGCAGTGACCGCGGAACCCGCCAAGCGGGCGGACACTCTGGCGCTTGACGCGCAGGCCCGTGCCGTTGAATTCCCGGCTCCGGCCGTCGAGGTGGAAAACGCCCCTGGCGCGGAACAGATGTTCGAAGCGCCAGCCTATCCCCATATTCGCGGCCTCGATGGCATCGGCTGCGGACATCCGCGCCACCTTGTCGGGCGAAATGTCCTGCACCCACGCCGGCGTGACCATCTCCAGTTCAACGTCGAATTTCACCGCCGTGCGATGCCCGGGGTCGAGCGTGCGCGCGATCTGCTGCTCGACGGTGCCATCGACGACCGTGCCGTCGTAGCTCGCGCGCCATCGGCGGAACGGATCGATGCAGGTGAAGGCCAGCGGCCCCGCTCCGAGCACGCTCGGCCTGCCATCAGCACCGAACGGCGAATGGGCCACGCCCATGCCGGCGCCGTTCAGGATGCGCCCGCCGGCCACGGCAAAATTGCCCTGCACCCGGCGATTGTCCCAGGAGGAGGCCTCGGCCTCGATGCCTATGCGCGGAAAAGCAAAGGCACCATTTTCCTCGAACAACCAGAGGGAGATGCTTTCACGCATCTCCGGATTGTCGGGACACTGTGGAAATACCAGGTCATGCCCGGGCGTCAGTCCACCCGCCAGCTGTTCCAGTGTCAGGTTCATGCTTTGTCTCCACCGATGAAGTTGCCTGCGTGCCTGAACAGCCGTATATCCTGCGCAGGAACTCGATCCGGCTCTGCATTGCCGCTTTCGACACCTCGCTGCCGGCTGCCAGCAAATCGAAACCGTGCACCGCACCCTTGATGTCGTTCTGCACCACGTCGACCCCGCTGGCGATCAGGGCCTGGGCATAGGCGTGGCCCTGGTCGTGCAACATGTCGAATTCCGCCGTCTCGACGTAGGCCGGGGCAAGGCCGGCCAATTCGCCATGGATGGGCGATGCGTAACGCGGCACGCCGGCCGATAGCGGATCCTTGAAATAAACGTCCCAGAGCGACGAAAGCGATGCCGCCTTGAATGGCGGCACATCGGCGAAGGCCGACGTCGAGGGCCGCGTGCATTCCACGTCGGCGACCGGGTAGATCAGCAGTTGCCCGCACAACGCGATGCCGTCTTCGTGCCGGGCCCTTTGCGCCACCGCGGCGGCCAGTGCGCCTCCGGCACTGTCGCCGCCCACCGCGACACGCCGCGCATCGATGCCGAGTGTCCCGGCATTGGCCAACGCCCAGCGCAAGGCGGCATGGCAATCGTCGAATCCCGCCGGAAACGGGTTCACGGGCGCGAGCCGGTACTCGACGAAAACCACGCAGCAATTCGCCTCCCGCGCATAGCGCACGGCATTCTCGAGATGCTGCGGCGCGGCCTTCATGACGAATGCGCCACCGTGATAGTAGATCAGCGCTGCGCTGGGAGCGGCCAGATGCTCCGGCTTGATGACGAGCACGGGCACGCCATGGCCATCGGGACCCGGAATCTTCTGCCTGGAAACGATTGCCTTGAACTTCCTGCGATGAAGCACGTTCACCGCGGCCAGCAGATTGCGCATCAGCGCCAGGGCCCAGCGCTTCAGCGACAGCTTGCGGGCCTTGATCGACTGGAAGTCAGGATGAATGCTCGAAGATGTTGCTCATGCGTTGTTCCCGTGATGCGTGCCGCTCATTCTGCACCATTCGCAGGCGCCGACAGCGAGGTGCTGGCCAGCCTGGACCAGCTGCTGGATGCCACCGCGACGATCAGGCTCGCCACCGGCATCCTCAACATCTGGAAATACGAACCCGCGCAAGTCGCCGCGTGGTGGCAAGCGCAATCGCCGGAGCGCCAGGCCAGGCTGTTCCTCGGACTCGGCGTGAGCCACGGCCCGCTGATCGGCGAGGCTTACCAGCGTCCGCTCGCGAGGATGCGCGCGTTCCTCGACGGGCTGGACGCCGCCGGCATGACCGCCTTCGCCCGCGCAACCATGGGGCCCGACGCGCTGCTGGCACCGGAACAGGGTGTCATCCTGGAAACCGACCCGGAAAAGGCGCGCGAGATGGCCCGCCAGACGGTCAAGCTCTACGCGGCCCTGCCCAACTATTACAACAACTGGCGGCGCGATGGCTTCAGCGACGCGGAAATCACCGGGCTGAGCGACCGCTTCATCGACAGCGTGATGGCCTGGGGCGACATCGACGCCATTGCCGCGCGCGTCGAGGAACATTTCGCGGCCGGGGCGAACCACGTCTGCCTGCAGGTGATCCGGGGCGGGCTTGGCCGCGATGTCGCGCAGGAGCGCCCGGGCTGGCGCGAACTCGCGCGCCTGCTCTGACGGGCTGCTCTTCGCGTTCGCCGCCGCTCAAGCACCGGAAGGCGTCGCAGTACGCTGCAGCAAGCGATCGAGGCTGGCGCCAAAGTCCTGCGTCTGCCACAGGTGCAGGAACACCGTGAAGATGTGCAGCTGGTTGCGTGCGGTCTCGCTCCTGCGAAAGACCGGATCGTGCGGCCCGGACGCGCCGGCCGCTTCCGGCAGGCGGAACAGGATCCGCGCCGGCGCCTCCAGCATCCATGCCAGCCCCATCGTCGCGATATACAGCTGCAGGTTGAGCTTCAGTTCTTCCACATCGAGGCGCGGTCCGCCGTGCGCGTGGAACTCGCCGGCGAACAGCTCCAGGAATTCCTGCAGGTGCCGGTCCCAGACCTCGAGACTGGCCCCGCTCAGGCTTCCCCACAGCGCGTAGGCCACGTTCATCTGCCTGACCCGCCCCCAGTCGATCAGCCCGCACTGCAGCGCGCCCGCCGCGTCGCGCCAGAACCATGCGTTGTCGATATGGGCGTTCCAGTGACACAGCGCGACGAGGTCGTGATTGCCCTGCAGGAACTGCTTGATCGTTGCTTCGTGCGCCAGGAAGCGGCACGCGTCGCGCTCCAGCGCCGACACGAAGCCGGGCGCGCGAATACTGGCGGGCAGGAGCTGCGGATACTTCGTCGCAAACTCCGCATACGCGGCGACCAGCTCGCGCAACTGGCGCTCGTCGTAGCGAATCCGGTCGGCCGCGGCCGCCGCCTGCGGATCGAAGGGAAACTGCACGTCGACATCGGCCCGCAAGCGACCGCCCTTGTGCGCGCCGGCCAGGCGGGCCAGCGCCGTGACGATGGCCCGGTAGTAGCTCGCCGGATCGGCCAGCTCATGGTCGAGACACTTCTGGTGCTGCGGCTCAATCCCGCCCACGCCGAAAGGGATGCGCTGCGTGATCAGCACGCCGGTGCCGGACTCCTGGTGGTAATCGGCGTAGTAGGCCCTGGGCACGCTGACCGGAAAGTCGGCCAGCCGCGACAGGGCCGCGAAGCGCACCTCCGAGGCCATCTCGAACCTGCCGCGGTCGCGCAGCGGATCGCTGAAATCGCGCGAGAACTTCACGAAGAGATCGGCATGCAGCTGCGGCGCGGGCGGATCGTACTCGACCGACAGGAACAGCTTCTGGCCCGTGCTGCCGCCCGGGCAGTTCTCGAAGCGCGTGATCCGCGCCACGCGCGTGCCGGGATCGAGCGAACCGAACGCCTGGAAGGCCGTGCTCAGAAAGGCCGCCCCACCCGCGCGCAGCGCGTCAGCGTGCGCCGGGATCGCGAGGCCCGTGACATCGCCGCGTACCATCGCCGCTGCATCTTCCGCCGTTGTCATTCTTTCGCTCGATCAGGCTTTCAGGTACGCGGAGGATAAGACCCCGCCTGGAGCTAAGCCAGAGCCGCCGGCACCCCCCACGTGGGTCGGCATTCATGCCGACGAGCGCCTTGCCGACCGCTGCAGTCGCCACGAATGGAGACCCACATGTGCAACGCCCAAATGCCGCTATCGCCATGAATGGCGACCCACAGGTGCATTGCCGACCGGCGCAGCGCAAACCCGCGTTGGCTGGGAATCAGATCGTCTCGCCCGCATCCACGAGCAGCGTGCTGCCCGTCATGAAGATCGACATGTCGGAGGCGCAGAACAGGACCGCGCGCGCAACGTCGTCGGGAACGCCCACGCGCCCGAGGCGACTGCTCAGCATGGCGGGGATCTGGTCTGCCGTGATGGCGACATCGGTATGCTCCGACATGGCCAGCAGGTTCCCCTCGGTCACGCAGAAGGTGGGCGCCACACCGAGTACCCGGATGGCATCGGGCGCCAGCTCCAGCGCCAACTGACGGGTCATTCCGCGCACGGCGTGCTTGGACGACACATAGGCCGCAAGCCCGGGCGCCACACCCTTGAAACCGGCGGTGGACGCCACGTTCACGATGACCCCACCCCGATCGCCTGCCCGCATGCAGCGGGCGGCCTCGCGCGCGCCTGCGAACACACCGCGGGTATTGACGGCCAGCACCCGGTCCCAGAGTTCGTCACTCATCTCCGGCAGCGGAACACAGGGAAAAATGCCCGCGTTGTTGACCCATATGTCGACGCCGCCGAACTCCCGCACGGCGAGATCCGCCGCTGCCTTTACCGTCGCGGAGTCGGTGACATCCATGACCGTGCCGAGGACCCGCGATGACCAGCTCCCGTCCAGTTCCGCTGCCGCCGTGCGGGCAAGCCCTTCGTCGATGTCGCCGACGAGCACATTGGCACCGGCCTCCGCCAGGCGTCGGGCGATGGCCTTGCCCAGACCGCGTCCGCCTCCCGTTACCACGGCGCTGCGGCCGGCGAGGGAATTGAGTTCCGTGATGGATCGGCTCGACACATCGGCTACTGATGTCATGTGCGCGCTCCCAGCTCCAGGTGCAGGTTTTCCAGGCCACGGATGATGAACGAGGGTTCGAACTGGTAACGACGCGCCCCACGTTTGCCGTGTACCGCTTCGGAAATGGCAATGTCGGTCGTGAGATCGAAGAAGCTGTTGAGGATCGCCGAGACTTCCGCCCGCGCCAGGGGAGCGCCAGCGCAGGTGTGTACCCCCCTGCTGAAGGCGATGTGCTGGCGGATTCCCGGCCGATTGAGCTTGAACTCGTTCGCATCCTCGCCCCAGCGCCGGGGATCCCGGTTGCCGGCGGCAAGGGCGACGATAACGGCCTTGCCGGCGGGCACTTTCACGTCGCCGATCCTGGTATCGCGCCGCGCCACGCGGTGCGTGGCCTTGGTTGAACCCTCCAGCCGCAGAACCTCCTCGAGCATCCACGGGATCAGGTTGCGATCGTCGCGCAACTGCTGCTGCAACCCGGGTGTATCCACGATATAGCGCATGGAGTTACCGAGCAGCTTGGCGCTGGTATCCTGGCCGGCGGCAAACATGAAGACCGCAAGGCTGACGAGTTCGACCAGGTCGGGCTTCGCGCCGCCGGGGTACGTGCTGGTCACGAGTTCCGACAGCAGGTCGCTGCCGGGATTCGCCGCGCGCTCCTGCAGATAACGGGCAAAAAAGCCCCCCATGAACTCCAGCACGGACATGTCGGTCGGGCTGTCGGGACTCTCGATACTGCCGACCGTCTGTCCCTGGGCAATCTGCTGCTCGAACAGGGTCCGGTCCGCGGCGGGCACGCCGAGCAGGTCGGCAATGACCATGGTCACGTACGGCGTCGCAATCTGCTTCACGAGCTCGCATTGCCCCTCGGCGACAACCTTGCCGACAATCTGCCTGGCGTAGTCCCGCATGAACGCCTCGTTGGCCTTCAGTCGCGTCGGGGTGAACATGCGGTTCACCAGGTAGCGGACATTGTTGTGCCGGGTATCGTCGTAGGTGACCACCAGGTTTCCGCCCACGTACTGGTCGCGATGCGCCTCGAGCTGGGCGCTGATATCGGTTCCCTCGGGCTTGAAGGGAAGCGGAAAGGCGGAGCTTGCCAGGGAATTCAGCGACGAGAAGTCGGTTGGATTCCTGAGCACCTCCACGCATTCGTCGAAGCCGGTCACCAGCAGACAATCATGGGTCTGCAAGCTGGCAGACCGGACCGCGCGGGCGCATTTCCTCGAAATACGTGTAGGGATCGAGCAACACGGAGGGGTCCGTGAAGTAGTCGCGCTCCTTGAAGGCATTCGTCGTCATGATTCTCTCCTTTGGCGGTGTTCGTCACTCACGCGGTCCGCGGTGTGACGGAGGATGGGTTGTGCAAGTGCAGCTACTTCAGTCCTCGGGCGCGATCGTGACCCGCAGCCCGTCGAGCTCAGGCGACATGCGGATCTGGCAGGACAGGCGGGAATTCGCCTGGCGATGACTGCTCGCGTCGAGCAGACCGGATTCGTCCTGATTCATTGGCGCAAGTGCCGACATGAAGTCGCCGTCAACGTGCACATGGCAGGTCCCGCACGAGCAAACGCCTCCGCAGAGCGCGAGCAGATCACTCATTCCCGCGTCCGTTATGGTTTGCATCAGCGTGAGGTCCGGCCGGATCTCGAGCGCCTGCTCCAGTCCCTTTCTGTCAGTCACGTAGACTTTCGACATCTTTTCACTCCAAGACGCTATTCCAGTATCAGAAGTTGTAGCGCAGGCGCATGCCTTGCAGTCGCGGTATCGGGCGAGGCCGCACTGGCAACTGCCTCACTCATGTAACGCAAGACGCTTGCTATCATACTGCACAGCATTTAAATTTGGAACCCAGACGATCGTCAAGCCCCGAACGTATACGCTGACAATGCCATAGTTCAGTTTTTCACAGCGTCATTGTCGCCTTTTGCCCAAGATATGGCAGCCAGGCGATGAGACACAAACGATACGGCGTCGCGTCATATGCTGTTCGTTCGCTCAGCACATCGGTGGTTCAGGCGCAGTAGCGGCCGTGGCTGCTGTACAATCCCCGCGGGCAGCAAAAGGGTACTCACACCGTGTCAGAGCGCAGAATCGGGGCCGAAAATTCCAAGACCCGGCAGGCACTGCTGGAGGCAGCGGAACAGGTGATGCGCGAGGAAGGGTACGCGGCCGTGAGCTCGCGGCGGATTGCGGAGCGGGCGGGGCTCAAGCCACAACTCGTCCACTACTATTTCCGCACGATGGATGAGTTGTTCCTCGCGCTCCTGCATCGTTTGACGGATGCCTATCTGATCCAGTTCGCCCGCACCCTGGCGTCCGACAAGCCGCTACGCGGGTTGTGGGATATCAGCAGCAGCCTGGAAACGGCGGCACTGACCACCGAGTTCCTCGCGCTCGCAAATCACCGCAAGGAAATCGGCGCCGAGATCATCCGGCTCAATCGACGGATGCGGACCATGCAGGCCGAGGTGTTCAGGAAGGTATTGCAGTCGGCAGGAGTTGATCTCGAGGAGTTTCCGCCGGAGGCGCTGGCGGTCGTCCTGGAGTCCGTCGCCCGCGGGATCGCGCTCGAAAGCTCGCTGGGGATCACCCGCAGTCACGCGAGCATGCGGGCGCTGGTAGAGCGCTACCTGTCGAAGTTCGAACACTGAGCACAATGTGGGTCGGCATTTATGTGGGTCGGCATTCATGCCGACGAGTGCCTGCCCGAATCGCTGCTGTCGCCATGAATGGCGACCCACAATCGCGACCCACAATCGCGACGCTCATTCCTCCAGCGCGATGCCGTAGTGATCGGTGTAGAAGCGGAACTCCTCGCGGATGCCCTGCGTGGTGAGGCCGTAGTCCTCGGCCCGGTAGCGGTGCTTGCCGAACCGGTCGCGCGGCTTCTTCGCGAGGTAGTCGCGGATCGCGTCGGCGAAGCCGGCCGTGAACGGCAGGCCCAGCGCGTCGTAGGCGCGCTCCACCGCGCCCACCGGATCCTTCATGAGATCCTGGAAGTGCAGGTCCGTGATCTGCTCCGGCGGGATCACGCCGCCGCCGCGCTCCTCGATCACCTTGCGCAGCATCCCGCCGTAGCCCATGACCACCATCTGGCCCAGCAGGTTCGCATCCACGCCGTTGGCGCGGCTGGTGCGCATCAGCGTGGACAGGCTGACCGTGGACGGCACGGTGCGCACCGGGTCGCGGTGGGTGTGGATGATGCGGATGTCCGGGTACTGGCGCAGCAGCCGGTCGAGGTTGCCCAGATGCGCCGGCGACTTCAGCAGCCAGCGCCGCGCGTCGCCGTGCCCGTATTGCAGCAGCTGCAGCACGCGGCGGTGCCAGCGATACGATGCGTCCGTCGGATGCTCGGCGCGCCACCTGAGCCAGCCCCAGGCGGCGTAGAGCATCGCCCACCAGTCCGAGCTGAACTCGGCATCCATGAAGCGGATGCACTCCACCGGCAGGTCCCAGCGGTGCTCGTGCGCCGCGCGGATCGCCGGCTGCACGTCGGAGAGGAACTCGTTGACGGTCTCGGCGATCTGCTCGCGCGTGATGCCCTCGGCGAGCGTCGCGCCCGGCGGCGCCGCGGGGCTCGCGGCCTCCCACGCGAGCGGCGCGCGGTTGTTCGTATCCAGCGCGAGCAGCTCGAAGAGGATCGAGGTGCCCGTGCGCCCCTGCCCCGCGATCAGCAGCGGCGCGACGACCTGCTCGTGGCGTATCTTCGGCTGCGCGCGGCAGGCCTCGGTGACCAGCAGGCGGTTGCGCAGGCCGCGCAGCAGCTCGGCGCGCGTCATCAGGCGCCCGATCGTGTGCAGGTCCACCTCGGACTGCAGCGAATCGACGAGCACGCGGAAGGCGTCCTCCCAGCCGGGCTCGCCGAAATCCGCGAGGCCGGTGCTCTCGCGCGCTTCCTCGATCAGCTCGTCGGCCGCCAGGCGCACCAGCCGGCGCGAGCCGCCCACCATTGCTCCGAGGTAGTTCAGCCGTCGGACCCAGTCGGGTTGCACGATGTCCATGTCACTCCCTTGCGCAATCCGGATGAAATTCCCGCCGCAGTGTAGCGCCCTCTCCCCGCTGAGGGCATGAAGAGAACGTAAGGCGCCCGATCGCATGGCTCGGTCGACAGCGATTCCGGCGTGCGGGCCAGGCGGCCAGTAAAGGCCGTGCCCTATGCTGATGCACCTCCTCGATCCAGGGACCTCGGCATGGACAGCTTTTCGGGCAAAACCGTATTCATCACGGGCGGCGATCGCGGCATGGGACTGCAAGCCGCGACGATGGCGGCCGAACGTGGCGCGCACGTTGCGATCTTCTCGCGCAGCGCCGGGGAAGCCGCCGAGCAGGCGATCCGCGCCGCAGCCGCCGGACCCGCGCAGCGCGTGGCGCGCTACGCCCTCGACGTCGCCGATCGCGAGCGCGTGCAGGCCGTGATGGCGCAGGCGGAGCGCGAGTTCGGCTCGCCGGACGTGGTGATCTGCATGGCCGGCTACGGCGGCACGCAGCGCTTCGTCGACATCGGCCACGCCGAGTTCGACCGCATGATGCAGGTGAACCTCTACGGCACGCGGCACGTGATCGAGGCCGTGCTGCCCGGCATGCTCGCGCGCGGACACGGCACCCTGGTACCGGTGGGCTCGCTCGGCGGCTTCGTGCCGGTATACGGCTACAGCGCCTACGGCACCACGAAATTCGCACTGACCGGCATGATTTCCTGCCTGCGCGCCGAGCTCGCGCCGCTCGGCGTCCGCGTCTGCTTCTTCTGCCCGGGACAGGTCGACACCCCCGGGCTCGCGGCCGAGGCCCGGGACCTCCTGCCGGCGGCGGGCATCCTGAAGGCGATCGGCGGCACCCTGCCCGCAACGGTTGCGGTGGGCGCGCTGATGCGCGGCATCGAGCGCGGGCGCTTCCTCATCATTCCGGGCTGGCGCGCGAAGCTGGTGTTCTGGATGTACCGGCTCACGCCCACGCCGCTGTGGAACGCCGTCAGCGATGCGCTCGTGCGCGTGGCGCTGCGCCGCGCGCCCTCCACGCGCTAGGGGATTTGCCGTAGCGCGCGGCGAACCAGCGTGAAAACGCACTGAGCGCGGAGAAACCGAGCAGGCTCGACAGTTCGCCCAGAGGCAGCTCGCGATCCTCGAGGCGCCGCTGCACGATCTCCGCACGGATCTCGTCGACCAGCGTCGAGAACGTGGTGCCATGGCGCTCGAGCCGCCGATGCAGCGTGCGGCGGTCGAAGCCGAGATGCCGCGCCACGACATCCGCAGTGCAGCGCCCGGTCGCGAGCAGGTTCCAGATCAGGCGCTGCACCTGCGCCACGTCGCTCGGGCGCGCGGCGCCCGCGGAGCCGATCAGGTATTCGCGCACCATGCGCGCCGATTCCGGGTCGGCCGAGGGCATCGCACGGTCGAGCTCGTGCGAGCGGCAGGTGATGCCGTTCAGGATGCTGTTGAACTGTACGCGGGTGCCGAACATCTCGGCGTGCAGGCGCGTGTCGCGCGGGGCGTGATGCGTGAAGCAGACCGAGGACGGCTGCCACGCGGGCCCGAGGAATTCGCGCAGCATCCGGAACGTCACGCCGATCGAGAGCTCGACGGCCTGGCGCATGGAGCCGCCGGCCAGCGCGATGAAGTCCTCGTGCACGACCGCAATCCCGTTCGCCTCCTCCAGCACCAGCACGATGCCCTCGTTGTGCAGGTAGAGGGTGCGGATCAGGCTCTGCAGCGCGGCGCGCACCGAGGCCTCCTCGCGGGCGAGCAGCGCGATCAGGCCCAGATTCGAGAGGCGTCGCATCTGCGCCATGCGCAGGCCGAAATTCTCGATGCCCGCGGCCGCCGCCGCGCGTTCGAGCAACTCGCAGACCGATGCCGCCGGGATCTTCAGGTCCGGATCGTCGAGGCAACGCCAGTCGATGCCCGCCAGGCGCAGTTGCGCTCGCGCGTCGATCCCGGTCGTCGCGGCGACCTCACGGAAGTTGGTCAGGCAGGCACTGCGAACCAGCATCGGCATTCGGACGACCCTCTGTCCCGAAATGTGAAATGCCTGTCCCGGTATGTCAAGTGTGGCGTGGCGAGGCCAGGCGAGACTGGCCCCATCGCACGAACACGCGGCTCTACCGCCGCGCCCCGGAACCGAAGCGGAGCAAACCTCGATGACCGTATCCGTCACATCGACCGGCCCCACACCTGTCAGCAACGCGCTGCGCGCCGCCGGCAACTGGAACCCGGCGTGGGACGTGGTTGCCGGGCTCGATGCCGGCTACATGGAAAGGTTTCTCGCGATGGCCACCCACGCGATGGGCAACGGCGCGCTCGATCCGCTGACCATGGAGTTCATCGCGATCGCGGTCGACGCCTCGTGCACGCACCTGTACGCGCCCGGCGTGCGCCGACACATCCGCAAGGCGCTGGAACTCGGCGCGACGCAAGCCCAGATCATGACCGTGCTGGAACTGGTCTCCGTGCTCGGCATCCACTCCGTCGCGCTCGGTGCTCCGCTGCTGATCGAGGAGGCGGAGAAATTCGCCACCGAAGGCCCGACCCCGGGCACGTTCTGAACACGCTCGTTTCACCCGCGCACCACACCCGACGGAGGATGGCTTTATGTATTACATGCAGGACTCGCTGTTGCCCGAGAACCAGGAAAAGCTGCTGATCACCGCCGCGCCGTACGGGCCCGGCTTCCTGCCCGAGGATTTTCCGGAAGACATCCCGGTCACGATGGACGAGCAGGTGCAGAAGGCGGTCGACTGCTACAACGCCGGCGCGCAGATCCTGCACATCCACGTGCGCGAGGACGACGGGCATGGCTCGAAGCGGCTGTCGAAGTTCGAAGAGATGCTGGGCCGCCTGCGCCAGGCCGTGCCGAAGATGATCCTGCAGGTCGGTGGCTCGATCTCCTTTGCCCCCGAGCCCGGGACGGATGCCAAATGGCCGGGCAACGATGCGCGCCACGCGCTGGCCCTGCTCGAACCGAAGCCGGACCAGGTCACGATCGCGATCAACACGACCCAGATGAACATCACCGAGCTCCTGAGCGAACGCGACGTGGCGGGCACCTCGCTCGGCAGGCCCGAGATGCAGGCCGCCTATCGTGACATGTACCTCGAAGCCGGCCCGACTTTCTACGAGACCAATCTGAAGGCGCTGCGCGACAACGGCATCCAGGCCTACTTCATGCTCGGTCACATCGCCCAGCTGGAAACCGTCGAGTGCCTGATCCGGCGCGGCACCTACATGGGGCCGCTGAACCTGACCTATGTCGCCATCGGCGGCGGCGCGGCCGGGCGGCACCCCGCGGACCTGCTGGAGTTCGCGCTGCGCACGCCCGACGGCGCGGTACTCACCAACGAATCGCTGATGCGCACGATGCACCCGACCAATGCGATCGCGATTGCGCTCGGCCACCACGTGCGTGTCGGCATCGAGGACAACCTGTGGAGCCCGCGCTTCGAAAAGATGAGCACGGTGCAGCAGATCGAGTGGTGCGTGCAGCAGGCGCGCCACCTCGGCCGCGACATCGCCAGCGCCGACGAGGCGCGGGCGACGTACAAGCTCGGCACCTGGTACGACAGCGCCGAGGAGACGCTGCGCGAACTGGGCATGCCGCCGAACCGCCTGCCCGGCCAGCGCGGCCGCCCGATCCGGCGCTAGCCTCGCGCAGCAGCGGCAGCCGCCATGTTGCAATGGGCGCGCAAATACCGGCGCGATCAGTTGCCCGGCGATCTCGGGGCGGGCGCCATCGTCGCCCTGATGCTGATTCCGCAGGGCATGGCCTACGCGCTGCTGGCGGGCCTGCCGCCGGCGGTGGGGCTGTATGCCAGCATCCTGCCGCCGGTGGGATACGCGCTCTTCGGCAGCAGCATGACGCAATCGGTCGGACCGATGGCCATCACCTCGCTGATGAGCGCTGCCGCGCTGTCCGGGCTCGCGCCCGCGGGCTCCGCCCTCCACGTCACGCTCGCGGCACAGCTCGCGCTGCTCACGGGCGTGGTGCTGCTCGCCTGTGGCGCGCTTCGCCTGGGATTCCTCTCGGGCTTCCTCAGTCGCCCGGTGCTCGCCGGCTTCAGCGCCGGCGCCGCGATCCTGATCGTGACGGGACAGTTGCCGCTGCTGTTGACGGACGCCGCCGCACACCCCGACGTGCCGACCGCACTGATCGGCGGCGCGAGCCTCGCGCTGCTGGTGCTCGCACGGCGCCCGCTGTCGCGCCGCGCCGCTGAAGGCGGCCCGTGGCCCGTGCTCCTCAGGCTGGCGCCGGCCGCCGTGCTCGGCGCCGCCGCTCTCGCCGTCTGGCTACTGGAACTCGACCGCGACGGCGTGCGCGTGCTGGGCAGCGTACCGCGCGGGCTGCCACCGCTCGGCCTGGTGCATTCCGGCGCGCACTGGCAAGGACTGCTCGCACCCGCGCTGCTGATCGGCTTCGTGATCTTCGTCACCAGCCAGTCCGCGGCGCAGGCGCTGGCACAGCAGCGCGGCGAACGGGTGCTCCCCGACAGCGAACTGCTGGGGCTCGGTGCCGCCAACGTCGCGAGCGCTCTCTCGGGGGGCTTTCCGGTCACGGGGAGCATCTCCCGCTCCGCGGTCAATCACGCGGCCGGCGCGAACACCCCGCTCGCGAGCCTCGTCAGCGCGGGCGTGCTGGCAGCGGTCCTCACGCTGCCGACGGGATGGCTGGCACCGCTGCCGCTCGCGGCGCTCGCCGCGATGATCATCGTGGCTGTCTCCGGAATGATCGACATCGCCGCACTGAAGGAAGCCTGGCGCTACGACCGGGCCGATGCGCTGGCGATGATCGTCACCGCGGCGGGTGTGCTCGTGCTGGGCGTGGAGCGCGGCGTGATCGTGGGCGTGGTGGTGTCGCTCGGCGCCGTGATCGCGCGCGCCAGCCGTCCGAACATCGCCGTGGTAGGGCGCGCGCCGGGCAGCGATTTCTTCCGCAACGCGGGGCGTCACGCCGTGGAGACGCTGCCCGATGTGCTCATGCTGCGCATCGATGCGGCGATCTGGTTCGGCAACACCGATGCGATTCTCGACCGTGTGGACCTGGAGCTGGCGTCGCGCCCGGCGACCCGCCACGTGGTGCTGGTGATGTCGGCGGTCAATCGCGTCGACGTGACCGGCGTTCTGATGCTGTGCGAGCTGAACCGTTCGCTCGCAGATAGACACATTCGCCTGCACCTGGCGAAGATAAAGGAGTCCGTGAAGGACCGGCTCGCATCCAGCCGGCTGCCGGCCGAGCTCCACGGGCGGATTTTCGCCAGCCCCGGGCAGGCCTTCCGCGCCCTCGGCGCCTGGCCCCGGGAAGAGTAGCGCGCCATGGCCTTCCATCACGCCCCCGGTCCCCGCGCGCAGGCGAGCACCGCCACGCCCACGGCCGCCGCGTGGGTCGCCTTCGCGCTGGTCTTCGGCCTGATGCTGTCGGACTACCTGTCGCGGCAGGTGATCAACGCGGTATTCCCGTTCATCAAGGCGGAGTGGCAGCTGAGCGATACCGCGCTCGGTTCGCTCGTCAGCATCGTGGCCCTCACCGTCGGCGTGTTCAGCTTTCCGGTCTCGGTGCTCGCGGATCGCTTCGGCCGCGTGCTCTGCGTCACGGTGATGGCGCTCGTGTGGGGAGTGGCAACGGTACTCTGCGGGCTGGCCGGCAGCTTCACGATGCTGCTGTTCGCGCGCCTGCTGGTCGGCCTCGGCGAGGCCGGATACAGCAGCGCCGGCGGCGCGATCCTGCTGGGCCTGTTTCCCGCCCGGCTGCACGCCACCGTCATGGGCGCCTTCCTGGCCGCTTCGCTGTTCGGCTCGGTGCTGGGCGTGGTGCTGGGCGGCGTGCTCGCCGAGCGCTTCGGCTGGCGCCTGGCGTTCATCGCGGCAGGCGCGGGTGGCCTCCTGCTCGCGCTGGCATTCCCGCTGTGCGTCAAGGAACGCAGGGATGTCGCGCGCGAGGCCGCCGCACACGCCCGGGAAGACGCGATCGCGCTGCGCGATATCCCGCGCGAAATCCTGTCGGCCCGCACCGCAGTGTGGTCCTACCTCGGCAGCGGCTTCCAGATGTTCACCGTCGGCGCCATGCTGGCGTGGCTGCCGAGCTTCCTGAATCGCCACCGGGACATGCCACCCGCGGAGGCAGCCCTCAGCGCCGGGATCCTGACCCTGCTCGCCGGTGTCGGCATGATCCTCGGCGGCGTGCTGGTCGACGTGGTCTCGCGACGCGAACCGCACCGTCGCCCGCTCGTCATCGCGTGCTACGCGTTCCTGAGCTGCGTACTCCTCGTGATCGCTTTCCGCCTGCCCCCCGACACGCTGCAGCTGGTGCTGCTCGGCGCCGGGATGTTCCTGGCGGGGGGCCACGCCGGGCCGACCGGCGCGATCGCAACATCCGTCACGAACCCCCGGCTGCACGCGACGGTGCTCGCCACCGGCACGCTCGCGAACAACGTATTGGGGCTGGCCCCCGGTCCTCTGCTGACCGGCGTGCTGGCGGACAGCTTCGATCTCGGGACCGCTCTGGGCCTGGTGCCCTTCGCGAGCCTGCTGGCTGCGGCATGCTTCACGATGGCCCGGCGCCACCACGACGCGGACGTGGCACGCATCGCGCAAGCGCATTCGTCGAGCAGCATCGAAGCGCTGGAGGAAATCGCCTGAAAGCGGAATGCGGGGCCCCGCATGGAACTGCTATTGCCTGGAGGATTCGGGGTATGCAACTGAAGGACAAGGTGGCCGTGGTCACGGGCGCCGCGGGAGGACTGGGGCGCGGCATCTCGCTGCGCTTCGCGCGCGAGGGTGCGCGCCTGGTCGTCTGCGACATCAACGAAGCCGCGCTGGCCGCGCTGCACCGGGAAATCGTGGCGCTGGGCACCGACTGCCTCGCGGTCGCGTGCGACGTATCCTCGAGCGAGCGCGTCGACGCGATGTTCGCCCAGGCCGACGCGCGCTTCGGCACCGTGCACATCCTCGTGAACAACGCCGCGCTGGTGCCGGACAAGCCGCACGACGAGGAGCGGCGCAAGCGCCACTACGCGCTGCTGACGCAACCGCTCCCGCGCCAGTCACTCGCGATCACGCGCGAGATGAGCGATGCCGAGTGGAAGCGCTTCTGGGCGGTCAATGTCGATGGCGTCTTCTACTGCACGCGCGCCGCCCTGCGGCGCATGGAAGCGCAGGGCTACGGCCGTATCGTCAACGTCGCGAGCGTCGCCGGGATCTCCGGTGCCAGCGCGCACAGCCCGCACTACTCGGCATCCAAGGGCGCCGTCGTGGCGTTCACGCGCGCGGTGGCCTGCGAGGTCGCCGGCGCCAACGTGCTGGTGAACTGCATCTGCCCCGGCGGCGTCGAGACACCGGCATTCCGCCAGTACCTCGGCACGCTGGCGCCGGAAGAGCTCGCGGGCATGTGGCAGATCGCGCCGCTCGGCCGGCTGGGAAAGCCGGAGGAGTACGCGGCGCTCACCGTGCACCTCGCATCCGATGAGTGCTACATGGCCGGCTCGATCGTGAACGTCTCGGGCGGCACCGTGATCTGAACGCCCGCGGTGGCGATTACCACGCGGCCGGGGCATGACGAGAACGTAACGCGCGCGCTGCCCGGATCCGGTTGACGCGGCCGGGGCGCGCTGAGACCCTGCGCGACGTCACGCAGAGACAACAGGAGCCCCGATGACCGAGTCACGCCGCGCCTTCCGCGAACTTCTCGAACTGCTCGGCCAGATCGACGCGCAGTACGTCGGCGAGCCCGGCGAGCACAAGTCGGCGCTCGATGTCGCCGACGGCCACCGCTTCGTGCTGCACGGGCTGCGCCGCGCGCTCGGCTCGCAGCTCGAGGCCGACACGTGCCGCCCGGTGTTCCAGCGCGCGATCACGCCCACGACGAAGTTCGGCGGCGACAGCCCCGATGCGATCTACCACGAGTGCAACCTTGGCGCCGACTGCAGCTACCGCATCCGCGGCAACATGGCGGGCGCGGTCTACGTCTCGCTGTCGGTGCAGTCCGGCGGCGGCGAGGCCGAGGGCGTCGGCGCCAGCATCAACAGCGAGCAGTTCGCGGTGAAGCCGGACGGCTCCTTCGAGATCCTGCTCTCGCGCACGCCACCGGCCGACACGCGCAACTGGGTGCAGATGCCCGAGGGCGCGCTCAACGTGCTGACGCGGCACTACTTCGAGGAGGCCGGCAACGTGATGGCCGACACCGGTCGGCGACTGGATCTCGAGATCGCCGCCATCGGCGACTTCCCTGCTCCGCGCGAGCCCACGGTCGAGAGCATCAGCGCCGGCATCGACCGCGTCTCGCGCTGGATGCGCAGCCGCACGCTCGACGAATCGAAGGGCCGCACGACGATGCCCGCCTGGGTGTCCATCGTGCCGAACCGCTTCAACGAGCCCGAGAAGCCCGGCGCCGATATGGCCTACGCCGCGCTCGACATCGCCTACGCGATGGCTCCCTTCCACGTGCCGCCGGGCAAGGCGCTGGTGATGAGCGGCCGCTTCCCCGCCTGCCGCTACGCGGGCGTGGTGCTGTGGAGCCGTTTCCGCCAGAGCTTCGATTACATGAACCGGCGCGTCTCGCTGAACCGCGCGCAGACCGTCACGGACGCCGCGGGCAACTACCGCATCGTGCTGGCCGAGCGCGACCCCGGCGTGCCCAACTGGCTGGACACCGGCGGCCGCGCGAGCGGATTCATGTACTGGCGCTTCCTGCTGCCCGAGGAGCCGGTGGCAGCGCCGCGGTGCGAGCTGGTGGACATCGAGGCGCTGCGCGGCTGAATCCCGGCGCTATCTGCTGCCGCTGGCCGACCTGCCATTCGACTTCTTTGCCAACATCAATTACGTCTGGCAGGATGACCTGAACCACGACATCAAGGGCAGTCCTCTCTCCGTGCAGTACGGTTACGGTATCGCCAACCTCAACATCGGCATTGTCGAGAACACGTCCGAGCGCTACGCCGGCCTGAGGGTGAAACTGTCGTGGTGAGCACACCCCGCATCGATGACGACGAGCGCGCCCGCGCCCTGCTGACGCAGCTCACGCTGGACGAGAAACTGTCGCTGCTCGCAGGCCAGAGCTTCTGGAAAACGCGCGCTGTGCCGCGGGTTTCGCTGGCGCCGATGCGGGTCACGGATGGCCCGCGAGGTGTGAGCTACCACTCCGCCTGGAGGCGCTGCACCGCGTTTCCCACCGGCATTGCCCTCGGCGCGAGCTGGGACCCGGATCTCGCGCGCGAATTCGGCGAAGCCCTGGCGCGGGAAACCGCCGCGGTGGGTGCCCACGTGGTTCTGGGGCCTGCAGTCAACATCTGCCGCACGCCGCTGAACGGACGCACTTTCGAGTATTTCACCGAGGATCCGGAACTGAACGCGCGCCTCGCCGTTGCCTGCGTACAGGGTATCCAGTCACAGGGCGTGGCGGCCTGCATCAAGCATTACGCCGCCAACAACCAGGAAACCAACCGGACCAGGAACTCCTCGCAGCTCAGCGAGCGCGCCCTGCGGGAAATCTACCTGCCGGCGTTCGAGGCGGCCGTGCGCGAGGCCGACGTCTGGTCGGTGATGGCGGCCTACAACGCGAGTGAACGGCGTCGCAGCCTGCGAGAACGGCGAGCTGCTGACCGACACGCTGCGGCGTGAGTACGGTTTCCGCGGCTTCGTGGTGTCGGACTGGTTCGCAGCCCGGCGCACGGGCAGTGCCGCCAGCGCCATGCGGGCGGGGCTCAACCTGGAGATGCCGGGCAAGGGCTCGAAGTACCGCACGGCGAATCTCAGGAAAGAATTTGCGGCCGGCGCGTTCAGCGAAGCCGAACTCGACGACTGCCTGGAGCCACTGCTGCGGATCTGGCTGCGCACGCAGCACGCGCAACGCCCGGCAGGCCAAACGCAGCGCAACACCGCGGAACATCAGCGGCTGGCGCGCAGGATGGCGGCCGAGAGCATCACGCTGCTCAAGAACGAAGGCGGCGTCCTGCCGCTACAGCGTGGTCGCATCCGCCGCCTCGCGGTGCTCGGTCCTCGCGCGACGAAGCGGAACTGCCTGCCGTTGCTGGGTGGCAGCGCGGGCGTCTGGCCGCCCCATGAAATCACCCCGCTGCAGGGCCTGAAGGAATTGCTCGGCGACGATTGCGAGATCGTGCGCGATCCGGCAAGGGCCGATGCCGCCGTCGTCTTCGTCGGACTGGGTCACGGCTTTCGTCGCGGCCGTGACACGGAGGGCATGGATCGTACGCACATGGCACTGCCTCCCGAACAGCAACGCCTGATCCGGGAGACCGCCGCGATCAATCCCAATACCGTCGTGGTCCTGGTGAGCGGCAGCCCGCTGGAGATGGACTGGATCGACGAGGTGCCGGCGATCGTCATGGCCTGGTACCCGGGCATGGAAGGCGGTCGGGCCATCGCCGACGTGCTGTTCGGCGCGGCCAACCCCTGCGGCAAGTTGCCGGTGACCTTCGCGCGCAAGTTGTCGGATTGCGCGGCGCACCGCAACGAGCGCCAGTTCCCCGGCAGCGAAACCGAGGTGCTCTACGAGGAAGATATCTTCGTCGGCTACCGTCATTTCGACCGTGAATCGATCGAACCCCTGTTTCCCTTCGGATTCGGCCTGTCCTACACGCGCTTTGCTTTCAGTGAGCTGTCGGCTCCGGCGAGCTGGCAGGCGGGAGACACGCTGCAATTGTCGATGACGCTGACGAATGCCGGCCCCCGGGACGGCGCCGAAGTGGTGCAACTCTACGTGGGCAGCTGCGCGCCAGCCGTGTCGCGGCCGGTGCGGGAACTACGGGCATTTCGCAAGGTATGGCTCGCGGCCGGCGAGAGTCGCCGCATAAGCTTCGAACTCGAGCCCTCGGCCCTGGCTTACTACTGCGAGACGCAGAAGGCATGGTGCAGCGATCCGGGCGACTACGATTTGTCGCTGGGCAATTCGTCCCGGGATATCCAGCTCCAGGCGCGCATACGCTATGGCTGAGTCGTCGTTGGCCGCAGCAGCGGCAGGATGCACCAGCGCTGGCGCGCTTACGGACTTGCGCCGAGCGAACGGTACAACGGCTCCAGCAGCGCATCGGTGCGCTCGCTCTCGAAACGCTTGCCAGGCCTGTTGGTCACATAGGCGAAGGCGACGCCGCTCGCTGGATCGGCATAACCCAAGCTGCCGCCATAGCCGAAGTGCCCGTAACCGCTCTCGCTGCCGCCGATGCGCCGGCCCGGTCGCGACAGCTGGAATCCCAGCCCGAAGCGCGAGTGCTTGCCGAGTACGCGGTCCGGGCCATCCGACTGGATGCTGCACGCCTCGGCGCGCAAACCCGGCCCCACGATGCCGCCCTCCGCCGCGTCGCGGTGCATGAACACATCGTAGAGCTGCGCCACCGCGCGTGCCGTCGCGTGCGCGTTCGTCGAGGGAATCGCCGCGCGACGCCATTCGGGCCGGTTCACGATGCCGAAGCCGGAGATGCCGAGCGGGTTGAAGTACACGCTGGCCAGCATCTCGTCGGTCTGCGGATCTCCGGACGTGAGGTGCGCGCGCACGGCGGATTGCGCGTCGAGCACCGGCGCGGCGTCCGCCTCCGCGATCGGCGCGACGCGCGCGTGCTCCTGCGTCGGCAGGCCGACGTGGTAGTCCGCCTCCAGCGGACCCGTGAGGCGCTCGCGCAAGGCGGCGCCGAAGCTCATCCCGAGGCGCCGCGCGACGGGCTCGCCGATCAGGAAACCGTGCGTGTTGACGTGGTAGCCGTGCGCCGTGTCGGGCGCCCAGTACGGCGCCTGCGCCGCCAGCGCGGACGTCATCATCGACCAGTCGTACATGGCCTCGGGCGGCAGCGGGCGCCGCACGCCCGGCAGGCCGCCGCGATGCGCGAGCAGCATGCGCAGCGTCAGTCCTGCCTTGCCCTCGGCTGCGATCTCGGGCCAGATCTCGCGCACCGGGCGATCGAGCGCGAGCTCGCCGCGCTCGACCAGCGCGAGTACGAGCATCGAGGCGATGCCCTTGCCCACGGAGTAGACGTTCACCAGCGTGTCGCGCTGCCAGGGCTCGGTGCGGCACACATCGCGATGCCCGCCCCACAGGTCGACGACCACGCGCCCGCCGACCCGCACGCAGACCGCGGCACCGAGTTCGTTGCGGGTGCGGAAGTTGTCGCGGAAGGCGTGTGCCACGTCCCCGAAGGCGGGATCGCAGAGACCCGCGACCGGCGGATCTTCGGCGCGGACCGGTGCGTTATCCGGACGATTCGACATGGCTGCCGCCTTGGGTGCGGGCGGAAAATGCTTGCGGTGGATTGTATCCGCACGAGCGTGCGGACCGTAGAACCGCTCCCACCGACCGGCGGCGTGTCGCGCATCTTCGTGGAACTCGACGTCTGCATATCACTCCCCTCCCTTGTAACCACAAGTTCCTTCAAACGCCGATCGCGCACGTATAGAATACTGTACGTATAAACAGCTGTCGCACCACCGCGAAAAGGAGCTTCCGATGACCGCGCTGTTCAAACTCTCCCGTCGTTCCCTGGACGAGCTCGAGCAGGAGCTCGTCGCCCATGCGCAGCGCATCAACGCCGAGGAGTACGCGTTCCTCGAGCTGGTGCGCGAGTTCGACATCCGCCAAGGCTGGAAGGCCTGGCAGTTCAACAACTGCGCCGAGTGGCTGAACATGAAGTGCGGCATCGTGGTCGGCACCGCGCGCGAGAAGGTGCGCGTTGCTTCGGCGCTGTTCGATCTGCCGAAGATCTCGCGCGCCTTCGCGGCGGGCGAGCTGTCGTACTCCAAGGTGCGCTCGCTGAGCCGCGTGGCGACGCCGCAGAACGAGGCGCACCTGCTGGAGTACGCGCAGCAGGCCACGGCGGAGCAGGTGCAGCAGCATTGCCAGCGGCTGCGCAACGCCGATCGCGCGGCCTCGACGCGCGACGTGAACGAGATCCATCGCAACCGCTTCCTGTGCCGCGCGGTGGACGGCTCCGGGCGCATGACGATATCGGTCGAACTCACCGAGGAGGCGGGCGCGCTGGTGATGGCCGCGCTCGAACGCGCGATGGCGGACGCATCACGTGATGCGTCCGGGGCGGATGACGAGGAGTCGTTTCATGCGCGCCAGGCCGATGCGCTGGTCGATGTGGCGCGGGCGTACCTGGGCGGCGAGTCGGCGAAGAGCGCATCGCCCGCGGATCACTACCAGGTCGTGGTGCACGTCGACGAGGCGGCGTTGCGCGCGGAGCCCGTCGAAGGCGCGCGCAGCGATCTGCCGATCGAGAGCGTGCGTCGCCTGTGCTGCGATGCAGGCGTCGTGGTCGTTACCGAGGACGAGAAGGGCAACCCGCTCGACGTGGGCCGCAAGCATCGCGTCGTGCAGCCGGCGCTGCGCCGCGCGCTGGTGGCGCGCGACCGGCACTGCTGTTACCCCGGTTGCGCGCATACGCGCTGGCTGGAGGCGCATCACGTGATGCATTGGATCGATGGCGGAAAAACCAGCCTCGACAACACGCTGTTGTTGTGCTCCGGCCACCACCGCCGCCTGCACGAGGGCGGCTTTCGCATCCGCACCAACCACGCCGGCGAGTGGTACTTCGAGACGGCAGCGGGAAAGCGGCTTGCTTCGTGAGGAGTGCGACGCCTGGTGCCGATCACGATGGCATCCCGCTGCCCGTCCATTGCATACCCCGCTCTCGATGTTTTGTGTTTTGCGGTGCGACCGGGCAATCTTGCGGCCATCGTCCGCCAGCGTGCAAGCAGACCCGATGTCGACCACCGCCGCGATCGTCTCCGTGCTCGGCAGCAGCGCGCGCCTGCTGGCGGATGCCGTGCTCGACTGGCACCCGCGAACGCTGCCGCGGCGTGGCCGCGCCGTGGAGGATGCCGCGTTCCTGAACCGCCTGCTGGCCGAGCACGGTACCGATGCACGACGCCGCGCGGCGCGGGCCGCGACGGTGCGGGTGCGCGAGGCGCGCCCGCCGAGCAGCAACTGCAGCAACCGCGTGCTGGAGGTGGACTGGGCCTGCGGCGAGGAGATGCCGCGCACGCTGTTTCTCAAGCTCCCGGGCGAGCCGCTCGCAACCCGCTTCTTCTGCAATGCGATCCGCGTCTGGGAACTCGAATGCGCCTTCTTCCGGGCGTTCGCGCACGACTTCCCGCTGCGCCTGCCCCAGGTGCACGCGATCGCCACGCGCGGCAGCCGTTTCGCGCTGCTGCAGGAGGATCTCGGCGCCGATGCCTCGGTGCGACTGTTCACCAACCGCGCGATGCTCGAGGGCGTGCCGCTCGCGCTGGCACGGCGCTGCATCGAGGCATTCGCCACCTTTCACGCGCACTACCACGGCCTGGACGCGCAGGAGCGCGAGCGGCGACTGCCGCTGGCGCGGCACCCGTTCCTGTCGCCGCGCATGTCCGCGATCTCGCAGGTTATCAACCGTGCGGCGGTGGAACCCTGCCGGCGCAAGGCGCCCGCGGTGTTCGGCGAGGCGCAGGCGGCGCGCTTTCGCGCCGCGATGGAGCGATGGCAGGACCTGCAGGCCTGGTGGTACCGCGAGCCGCTCACGCTGGTGCACGGCGACAGCCACATCGGCAACTTCTTCGTCGACGGCGAGCGCATGGGCATGCTCGACTTCCAGGCGCCGCACTGGAGCAAGGGCATCCGCGACCTGCAGTACTTCCTGGTGAACTCGATGCGCGCGCAGGAGCTTGCGCGCCACGAACGCGCGCTGGTATCGGAGTACGCCGCCGCGCTGCGTGCGCGCGGCGTCGCGCTGGCCGACGACGAGGCCTGGGAACAGTACCGCGGCTTCGCCTTCCAGCCGCTGATGACGATCGTGACCTCGCTGGGGCTGGGGCCGCTGACCGAGCGCGATGCGCTGATGGAAGAGGTGCTCGCACGCGCGCTCGCGGCGGTAGAGCGCACGGAGTTCCACGCCTGGCTCGATGCGCTGCCGCGCGGCGGAGTCTGAACCGACACCCGTCACCCGTGACCGATCGTCATCTCGACGTGCATGTGCTGCCAGTCCGGGCTGGCGTCGGCACCTCCGGACACGTTGAACCACTCGACAATCACGGTGCCGTTGAACGCGGTCGGGCCAAGCGGGCGATTGACCACGAGGCGCGTCTTGTATGCCGCGGGCGAGACCGTCTCGACGTTCCAGTTACCGTCGTTCGTGAGCGGAGTCACCGGCGCATGGGCGCGGGCCGTGCCCTCGAGGAAGAACTCGGACTGCGTGTAGCCCGCCGTCGCGAGATCGAAGGCGGCGTGGCCGAACACCAGCGGCACGCCGTTTCCACCCGTGGCCGGCGTCACCGTCGCGGCAGCCGCATCCGCGCGTGCTCAGTGCTCGCGCGCGGCGGGGTCCTGTGGCGCCACCGCGGCAAGGATCTCAGGCCACCAACCCTGCTGCGGATAGAGCGCGGCGATGAAGTCCGCGAAGGCACGCACGCGCGCCGACAGGTAGCGGTTGCCGGGGAAGGCGATGCCCAGCACCGGTGTCGGTGCGACCCGCTCGAGCAACACCGGCTGCAGCCGGCCGGACGCGATCTCCCCGTGCACCAGCACGCTGGGAACCTGGGCAATGCCGAGGCCCGCGATGGCGGCAGCAGCGACGCCTTCCAGCGCGGTCACCGCGAGCCGGCCGTGCGGCGTGAAGCTCTCGCGCACGCCTGCGTGCTCGAATGACCAGTCCTGCACGCGCCCGGTCGAGGGGGAGATGAACGGGACGCAGGTCAAGCCGGCGAGGTCAGCCACGCGCGCGGGCGTGCCGTGCGCACGCAGGAACGCCGGCGCGGCACAGGTGATCAGCTTGCCGGTCGCGATCGGGCGGAACGCGAGCGCGGAATCGGGCGCGATAGCCACCGCGCGCACCGCGCAGTCAATGCCTTCCTCGACGAGATTCACGGCGCGGTCCGTGATCACGAGCTCGAGCGACAGCTCGGGATGCTGGTGCAGAAAATCCGGCAACGCCGGAATCAGCAGCCGCCGCGTGAAGACCTGCGGCACCGACACGCGCAGCAGCCCGCGCACCGCGGCGCGACTGCCGCGCAGCGCCTCCTCGGCCTCGTCCAGCTGCTCGAGCACGCGCACGCAGCTCTGGTAATACCCGCGCCCCTCGTCGGTCAGGCTGAGCCGGCGCGTGCTGCGGTGCAGCAGGCGCACGCCGAGGTGTTTCTCCAGCCGCGCGATCTGCGTGGTCACGGCCGCGGGCGAAATGCCCAGGTCCTCGGCCGCGCGCGCAAAGGAGCCGTGCTCCACGACACGGGTGAAGGCGCGCATACCTCCGATCCGGTCCATTTATTATTCCGGCAACGTGAATTATCAATTCAACATTGACCAATTTATTCCTCAAAACAGGATTTATAAAGTGTGTCATCCGCCTCCCCGACGCCGGGGTGCGGCATCCATCACACAACGAGGGGCACGCTCAAATGAACGCGTTCGAAGGCAGCATCCGCGGCATGGCTCGGACTCCGGCCTGGCCGCGCAAGACCCGTGAATTCCACAACCACCACTTCGACTCCACGATCTGGAACGACTTCCGCTTCCGGCCGACGACATCGTGATCGCGACCTACGCGAAGTCGGGCACGACCTGGATGCAGCAGATGGTCGGGCAGATGTTGTTCGGGCCGGACCCGGAGCTGCCGGTCGCGCAGATGTCGCCCTGGCTGGACCTGCGCGTGCCACCGAAGGCCGTCAAGTTGGCAGAGGCGGAAGCGCAGACGCATCGTCGCTTCCTGAAGACGCACCTGCCGGTCGATGCCCTGGTGTTCTCGCCGCAGGCCCGCTATGTCTACATCGGCCGTGACGGGCGCGACGTGGTGTGGAGCATGTACAACCACCACGCGGGCGCGAACGCCGCCTGGTACGCGGCACTGAACGACACGCCGGGGCGCGTGGGCCCGCCGATCGGGCTGCCGGCGCCGGACGTACGCCGTTATTTCCACGAGTGGATGGCGCGCGACGGGCACCCGTTCTGGCCGTTCTGGGAAAACGTGCGCAGCTGGTGGGCGATCCGCCATCTGCCCAACGTGCTGATGGTCCATTTCGCCGACCTCAAGCGCGACATGCCCGCCCAGATGCGGCGCATCGCGCGCTTCCTCGACATCGAGGTCGATGCCGCGGACTGGCCGGCGATCGAGGAGTACTGCTCCTTCGGCTGGATGAAGGCAAATGCGGTGCGCAGCACCCCGCTCGGCGGCGCATTCTGGGACGGCGGTGCGGACACCTTCATCCACAAGGGCGTCAACGGGCGCTGGACCGAGGTGCTGAGTGCGGCGGAATCCGCCGACTACGAGCGCCGCGCCGAACGCGAGCTCGGGGCGGCGTGCGCGCGCTGGCTGCGCGAGGGTGGTGACAGCGACTGAGCAGCGCAGCGCGGATTGCGGCACAATTCGCAGGAAACCACCCGACCGGGAGGTGCCCCATGCCTGTCGATCTGCCTGCCGAGCCGCTCGCGCCAGCCCTCGCCGAGCGCGTACTGGAACGGCTCGGGATGAATCGCTGGCCCAGCCCCGACCGCGCGGGGCTGGCCGCGCTGTACGCCGCCTGGTGCCGTGGCGTGCCGATGGACAACCTGCGCAAGCTGGTGCACCTGCGCGCGGACGATCCGGGACCGCTGCCCGGTGACACGCCGGAGGACTTCTTCGCGGGCTGGCTGGCGCACGGCACGGGCGGGACCTGCTGGGCGGTGCACGGTGCGCTGACCGCGCTGCTCGAGGCCTGCGGCTTCGAGGCGCGGCGCGGCATCGGCACGATGTTGGTGGCGCCGGACCTGCCACCCAACCACGGCCTCACCAGCGTACGCCTGGACGACGAGACGCTGCTGGTCGACGGCTGCATCCTGCATGGCGAACCGCTGCTGCTGGATGCGGCGCGAGAGACCGCTGTCGAGCACCCTGCCTGGGGCGTGCGCGCACGGCCCGCAACGGGCAAATGGGTCGTGCGCTGGCGCTCGCCATTCGCACCCGATGGCTTCGATTGCCGCATCGACTCGCTGGCCAGCGATGCCGGCGCCTTTGCCGCGATGCACGAGTCGACCCGTGACTGGAGCCCGTTCAACTTCGAGCTGTTCGTGCGCGTGCACCGTGACGGCGGCGTGCTGGGCGCAGCGCGCGGTGAGCGCATCACGTTCCGGGGTGACGGCGCGGTCGAGCGCCGGGTCCTCGCGCCGCAGGAGCGGCAACGCTTCCTGGTCGAGGAGGTGGGCATCAGCGAGGCCTTCGCGCAGCGCGTTCCCGACGACGTGCCGATGCCACCGCCCGGGGAAGGCGCGCGGGCCTGATCGTCACCTCGATCGGAGCAGGTGATTTCGCTCCCGGGATCTCACCACGCCGTCGGACGGCGGCGATCTCCCAGATGCCGACCATGAACGGGCCGGCAGGCACGAAATCGCCGGTTACGGCATCGGTGGTGACAAAGCGGCGGCGATGCTGTCAGTCCCTGTCCGGGGCGCCGGGTGGAAAATTCCCGCGATAGGGTCGCGCATCGTCGACGCAGCGCTGCACCGGCGGCAGCGCCAGCAGATGCGCGCGCCAGCGCGCGAGGCGCGGGAACTCCTTGCCGATCGGATGCACCCAGTCGGCATAGAAGAGCGAGGGCGCGGCGGCGCATTCGATCAGCGTGACGTGGTCCATCGGCGGGTAATGTTCGAGCCAGCCCTCCAGCCACCGGTAAGTACGCGTCAGCCTCTCCCGCACCTCCTGGATACGGGCCATGTCGGGGTTGGCGGGGTTGCGGATGTATTCCTCGACCACAGGCTGCATCAGGTTCATCACGTAATTGTCGAACACCCGGTCGAGCATCCGCATGCCGAGCGCTGCGTCGGGATCATCGGGCAGAAGCACCCCGCCTCCGCCATGGTGCCGGGCGAGATATTCCACGATCGAAGTGGCTTCGAATATGGCAGTCTCACCGTCGCGCAGCACGGGAAACTTGCCCAGCGGCCCGGCCGACCGGACGAATTCCGCGTTCTCCGGGTGATCGGCGTCGACCATGCGGAACTCGAAGGGAATGTCGTTCGCATAGAGCGCTATCAGCGCCTTCCACGTATAGGATGAAAACGGGTGGCCATAGAGTGCCAGCATCGATTCGACCCTCCGCGCCGCTTCGATGGCGGCGAAGTCAATCTTCCGCAATTCACGATGCTACGGTTCGATCACCGGCGAGACTACGATCTGCTGGCAGATCAGTGCAACCCTGTCCACCGGCAGCGGGTCTTTCTGCCGCCAGCCACCATGCCAGCACTTCGAAGATCCCGCCGGTCACGAGGATCATCGCAATGTCGAGCGGCACCCATTCCTTGCCGCGCGGGACGGTTGCTGACAGACTTCACGCGCGACCCGCACGAACTCCTCGCGCAGCGATTGCGCCGCGCCTCCGGTCAGCAGCGTCGTCCACAGCTTCCGGTTCTCCTCGACGTAGCTGCACAGGGCCACGCATGCGGCCAGCGTATCCTTCGCATCCAGCACCGGCACGCGAGCAGCGACACGAGCTGCCTGATCTCCCCGGCGGCGATGGCGTGCAGGATCGATTCCTTGTCAGGGTAATGGCGGAAGAACGTGTTGTAGCCAACTCCCGCGGCCGCCACGATCTCGCGAATCGAAATGTCGTCGAACGGCTCGGCTTTTCAGCAGCTCGAGCAGGCCGTCGCACAAGGCCTTGCGCGTGTGCAGCACGCGCAAGTCCGTGGCCGCGGAAAAATCGGGCCGGAACATCCTCTTGCGAGACATTGCGGGCAACCTCGGGATCCTGGATGTACCGGCCCGCTGCCGGCGCCGGCAGCGGCAACATGCTGTGCACCGCTCAGTCCGCCGGCGCGACCGTCAGCCGCAGACCGTCCATTTCTCCGGTGACGCGGATCTGGCACGACAGGCGGGAGGTATCGGGCTGGCGATGGCTTGAACCGTCGAGCAGCATGTCCTCGTCCGCGCTCATCGGCGGCAAGCGATCGGCAAACGCCGGTTCGACATAGACATGACAGGTGGCGCAGGAACAGCAACCGCCGCAGAGCGCCTCGAGTTCGAAACCCTCGTCACGAAGCACTTCCATCAGCGTCCGGCTCAGCTCGGCGTCCACTTCCTTCACGTCGCCATCGCGACTGGTCACGACTATCCGGGGCACGAATCCCTCCTGTTGCACGAGTGTGAAGGAACATGCGGGCATATTACTGCACGCGGCGCGCAGGGCACCGCATGCGGATCGATCTACTTCGGCTTCAACTCGACGTGCAGCTCTGTCGAGCCCCGGATGATATAGGTGGGCTCGTAGCTGAACTCGCGGTTCCCCGGCGCACCGTGATGCGTCTCCGACAGCGTGATGTCCGCGGTCTGGTCGAGGAAGTGGTTGAGTATCACGCGTATTTCCGCGCGTGCCAGCGGATTGCCGATACAGGTATGCGCGCCGCGGCCAAACGCCAGGTGTTCCCTGACCCGCTCCCGGTTCAGCCTGAATTCCCCGGGATTATCCCA
Organism: uncultured Gammaproteobacteria bacterium; assembly: GCA_963819895.1. Lineage (GTDB taxonomy): Bacteria > Pseudomonadota > Gammaproteobacteria > Pseudomonadales > UBA5518 > UBA5518. Next base: position 4,189 of record CAWFXU010000014.1, on the reverse strand, counting down.
GCGCGCCGGATCGCGGTTGGCCGCGGCGAGCGCCACGATGACGGTCTTGCCGGCCGGAATTTCCACCTCGCCGATGCGCGTGTTGCGCCGGGCCAGGCGGAACGTCGCCTTGGTCGAGCCCTCGAGACGCAGGACCTCTTCCAGCAAGGCCGGGATCAGGCTTGCGATCCTCGCGCACGCTGCGCTGCAGTTCGGGGTCCATCGACGAGGTAACGCATGGCAGTTTCCGAGCAGCTTGGCGCTGGTGTCCTGTCCGGCGCCGAAGAGGAACTGGGCGTTGTTGATCAGGTCCTCCGTGCTCGGGAGCGAGCCGTCGGGGTAACGTGCAGTGGCGAATTCGGTCAGCACGTCCTGGCGCGGGTTGGCCCTGCGATCCGCGATATAGCCCTCGAAGTACGGACGCATGAACTGCCACGGCTCGATCTGGCGCGCGCTGCGCGACTCGATGGCGCCCACGATCGGCGGACCGGCATCGATCGCCTCGTCGAAACGTTTCCCTGATCCTCGGCGCGGAATGCCGAGCAGGTCCGCGATGACCATGGTCACGTAGGGGACGGCGATTTCCTTGACCAGTCTCACAATGCCCCTTGGTGACAGCCTCCCGGACCATCCGCTGCGCGAGACTTGATTCATGTACTCCTCGTTGGCTTTCAGCCGCGACGGCGTGAACAGCACCGTCATCAGCGAGCGAAACGCCGCGTGCCTTGCGCCATCGGCGCCACCAGGATATCGGCCCGTTGCGAATTTGGCCCGATTGGCCTCGATCTGCTCGGAGATGTCGTCGCCTTGCGGCTCAAACGGCAGCGCTTGTGTCGGCACCACGCAATTGACCGAGGAAAAATCCTCGTGGTTCAGCAATACCTCCACGGCTTCCCTGAATCCCGTCACCGCAACCATGTCGCGGCTCTTCAGTTCGTGCACCGGGACCGAGTGCCCGCAGCTCGTCGAAGTACTGGTAAGGGTCCCGCAAGACGTCGTAGTCCGTGAAGTAATCGATTTCGTCGGCCGCTCTGGACATGGCATTTCCCTCGGGTTGATCGTTGCGTCTGCCCGTCCCGACCGCCGGGTCGTCGACAAACGCGTCCGGATTAATGGAGCACAGTGCTCCATAAGCAACCTAGGCCCATTCATGTGCCACTGTCAAGATATGGAGTAGTAAGCTCCATAATTGCTTCACGCAACTGCCCGGCCTCAATCCGGTGACAACATCGCGCCGCCGAATACGTCTGCCTCGAACTGGTGTGCGAGCTTAGTGGAGGCCGATGCGCTGGTGATCGCCGCGCTCGAGCGCGCGATCGACTTCCAGCCCGCAGTTGTAGCCCGGCAGGAAGGTGACACCCGGCCCCGGGTGGCAAGCGGAGCCGCACATCCACAGGCCCTCGATCGCGGTGCGGTGCGCGGAGCCCGGCACCATCGCACGCTCGCCGAGCATGTTCTCGGGGTGGATCAGGCCGTGGGTGAAGTCGCCCTCGGTGGCGCCGTGCATGCTCGCGAAGTGATCCGAGGAAAACACCGCCTGGTCGAGGATGCGCGCGCGGAAATCGGGCAGGTAGCCGGAGATGGTATCGATGACCTTGTCCGCGGCCGCATCGCGCAGGCGACCGCGCTCGCTCTTCGGCGCCTTGCACGGGAAGCAGAAACCATAGGCGCTGGCCACGTGCTGGCCCGCAGGCGCCAGGCTCGGGTCCATCACCGAGGGAAACTGGAACGCGACCGGCAGCCGGTCGGGCAGCCGGCCGACATCGCAGGTCTCGAAGCTTCGCTGCAGTTCCTCGGGGCTCGCGACCATCGCGCCGCCGAAGCGGTTGTGCACGTCGGCGTTCAGCCACGCCCACTCACCACCGTAGGAAGGCAGGCCGTCGAGGCGAAACAGCATGTGGACCCAGGCGCCGCGGTGCTCCGCCGCGGCCACCTTGCTCGCGATGGCCGCATCGAGGTGACGCTCCCCGACCAGGCGCTGGAAGGTGGCGGGACGGTCGAGGTTCGACAGCACCACGCGCGCGCGGAGCGTCTCGCCGCCCTTCAGCACGACGCCGGTGGCGCGAGCCGTCCTCGAGCAGCACGTGATCGACCGCGGCACCGAGGCGAATGGCGCCGCCGACGGCCTCGATGCTGCGCGCCAGCGCCTCGCTGAGCGAGCCCATGCCGCCCTTCACGCGCCGCATCAGCCCGCTGTCGCCGCTCTGCGCGAACGTGTAGACCAGGCACAGCGCGGAGCCGGGCGTGTAGGGCCCCTTGTAGGTCGACTGGATCGCGGCGAAGGCCAGCAGCGAGCGAAAGGTATGGTGCTTGCGCGGGTCGGGGAAGAAGCGCTCGATGACGTCCATCGCGGATCCGGTGAACGCGAGGCGCAACTGCTCGCGGCGGGCCTCGTCCGGCGCGTCGCGCAGCAGCTCGTCGAGGCTGCGCGGCGTGCAGCCGGGCCGGAAGCGGTCCATGACACTCGCGGGGTAGGCAACGAACTTCGCGAATTTCGCGAAGCCGGCCAGCGCGGCGGGACCGTGGTGACGCAGCAGGTGCCACAGCTGCCGGCGCGCCGAGCGGTAGAACATGATCGGCTTGTGCCCCGGACCGGCGAGGTTGATCGCCATCACGGGCAGATCGATGAACTGCGCGCCGTGGCGCTCGAACTGCAGGAAGTCCAGCACTTCGGGGGCGATCGGGAACAGCGCGCTGGCACCGACCTCGTTGCGGCAGCCCGGGAAGATCTCCCGCGTGCCGGCCATGCCGCCGACGTAGCGGTTCTTCTCCAGCACGAGCACGCGCCGCCCGCGCTGCGCCAGCACGCGCGCCGCGGCCAGCCCGTTGTGGCCGGCGCCGATCACGATGGCATCCCACTGCCCGTCCATTGCACACCCCGCTGTCGATGTTTTGTGTTTTGCGGTGCGACCGGGCAATCTTGCGGCCATCGTCCGCCAGCGCGCAAGCAGACCCAAGGAGCCCCCACGCATGTCCCTCACCGCGCTGCCGCTGCCCGTACGCCTGCTGAACACGGCCTTCGCCGCGCTGGGTCGCATCGGTCCACGGCTGCTGCCGCTGCGTCCCGATGGCCTGCTGGACGACGCGACGCGCGCCACGGGCCTGCAGGACTTCGGCTCGCCGTACTTTCGCGAGCCGCTCGCGCGGCTGTGCGATTCGCTCGAGCGCGAGGCGCGGCTGACCGCGCTCGGGCGCATGATCGCGCGCCAGGACATCCTGCGCCTGCTCGGCAACCGCTTGCGCTGGGTCGACATCTTCAGGCGCCACCCGGAGATCGCCGCGGGGCGCGTCGTCGCGCCGGTGTTCATCCTCGGCATGCCGCGCACCGGCACCACCAGCATGCACGAGCTGCTGGCGCTCGATCCGCAGTTTCGCGTGCCGCTCAGCTGGGAGACGGCGCACCCGTTTCCGCCGCCGGAAACCGCGAGCTACCACAGCGACCCGCGCATCGCGCAGGTGGACGCGGAGCTGGCCCGGGTCGACCGGCTGCTGCCCGAGTTCCGCAACATGCACCCGATGGGCGCGGCGCTGCCGCAGGAGTGCGTGGCGCTGTTCGCGCACGACTTCGTGTCGATGATCTTCGACGTGCAGTTCCGGGTGCCCGCGTACCAGGAATGGGTCGTGCGCCAGGACATGGGCGAGGTGTTCCGCAACCACCGGCGCTGGCTGCAGCTGCTGCAGTGGAAGAAACCCGGCGACACCTGGGTGCTGAAATCGCCGCAGTACCTGTGGAACATCGAGGACATGCTGCGCGAGTATCCCGACGCGCGCGTGATCCAGATGCACCGCGACCCGGTGACGGTGGCGATGTCGGTCGGCAGCCTGACCGCCACGCTGCGCGGCCTGGCTTCGAACGAGGTCGACCTGCGGGAAATCACGCAGCACTACGCGGACCTGCTCGACTTCGGCACGCGGCGCACGATGGCCGCGCGCGCGAGCGGGCTGCTGGGCGCCGATCGCGTGATCGACGTGCAGTTCGCGGCCTTTCGCGCCGATGCGCTGGCCGAGATCCGCCGCATCTACGCGCACCTCGACTTGCGGCTGGACGATGCCGTTGCCGCGTCGATGCAGCGTTTTCTCGATGCGGGCACGGCGAGCGCTCGCCATGCGCGTCACCGCTACGACCTCGCTGCCTCGGGCATCGACCTGGCGCGCGAACGCGCGCGCTTCGCCGACTACCAGCAGGCCTATGGCATCGGCTCGGAGATCA
>CAWFXU010000013.1:0-240538 GCA_963819895.1 uncultured Gammaproteobacteria bacterium | reverse complement strand
CCGAGCGAAATCGACAACACCGCGAAGCCGAACTCGCCGCCGACCGCCAGCACCAGCGCCGTGCTCCAGGCGGTGAGCGGATCGACCCCGGACCAGCGCACGACCTGTGCCACCAGCAGGATCTTGCTGAGCAGCAGCACGGCGGTGCCGGTCAGCACCCAGAGCCAGATGCCCGGCAGCGCCATCGGGTCGATCAGCATGCCGACGCCGACGAAGAAGAGCCCGAGCAGCACGTCGCGAAACGGACGGATCGGTGGCTTCGACCTGGTGCCTGAACTCGGTTTCGCCGAGCATCATGCCGGCAAGGAAGGCGCCGAAGGCCATCGACAGGCCCAGCTTGCTGGTGGCCCAGCCGGCGCTCAGCGACACCAGCAGCACCGTCAGCGTGAACAGTTCCGCCGAACGCTGCCCCGCGACGAAATGGAACAGCGGGCGCAGCAGCCAGCGACCGCCGTACAGCACCACCACGAAAGCCAGCACCGCCTTGGCGAGCGCCAGCGCGATGTCACCGAGCACCGTGGTGAATCCCGCGGCGGCGCCGAACACCGGGATCAGGATCAGCAAGGGCACCGCGGTCACGTCCTGGAACACCGACATCGCCACGCCGAGACGTCCGTGCCGGCTGTTTTCCTCACCCTGCGCGATCAGCTGGTTGCTGATGACCGTGGTGGACGATTGCGCGAAAACGGCACCGATCACGAAGGCGCTTGCCGCCGGCAGGCCGAGCACGAACCAGGCGAGCAGCCCGACGACGAGCGTGGTCAACCCGACCTGCGCGGTGCCGAGCGTCAGCACCGTGTTGCGCAACGCGTGGATCTGCGGCAGCGAATAGTTCAGCCCGACGGTGAACAGCAGGAACACGATGCCGAACTCGGCCAGCGCCTGGATCGGCGCGGTCTGCAACGCCGGACCGGCGGTGTGCGGCCCGAGTATCAGTCCGACCAGCAGGTAGCCCAGGCTGGTCGGAATGCGCAGACGCTGGAAGCTGAATACGACGGCGACCCCCGTCCCGAGCAACAGGAGGAGGTGGACCAGTGCCTGTTCGGACATGGGAAGGCGATCCGATGTCGCCGCACCGGGCTATTCGGGTGCGACGCTCTCGCTCCCGGCGCTCTCCGCGGCCGGTCGCCGCGGGGCATGCGTCTTCACGTCACCGCGCATCACGCGCGAATATTCCTGGAGCTGGCGCTTGGCCGCATCGAAGGCATCGCGCAGGGCCACGTAGACGTCTTCCGCCTGGTGGCGGTTCAGCACGATCGTGTTGCCGGGCACGCCGATATCGATGCGCACATTGAACTGCTTGCCCTGCTGGTGGTGCCGGTGCGGCATCTCCACGACCACGTGACAGGACACGATGTGGGCGAAGAATTCCTCGAGCTTTTGCGCCTTGCTGCGGATGCGCGCCTCCAGCGCTTCCGAAGGCTCCATGTCGCGAACCGTGATCTGCAGGGGTATTTGCATGGATCCATCCTTTTTCATGAGGTCAGGAAGTTGAGGATATCGCATCGGCGACGCATCGGACACGCCGCGTGAGGCAGCGATGACGCAAATCAACGACCGCGACGGTCACGCGGGCGGCGGCAGCGCCGCGGCGATGCCGCGCAGCGCACAGTCGATGGTCATCTCGAACAGCGCCTCGTTGTCCTGCGTCCCCAGGTACGGCAGGATGCCGGCGATCTGCTCGGCGGCCTGCGGCGACAGCTGCCCCAGCGCGGCCTCGGCGTCGGCACGCTCGACCTGCAGCGCGTAGGGATCCTGCGCCAGCTCGGTGAGTATCGAGCCGTAGACGATGCGGGAATAGCAGCGTGCCGTGTCCATCAGCGCCTGGTCCGACAGGCCGGCGGACTCCAGCGCGCGCAGCAGCGGGGCCGTCACCTCGAACCAGCTGGCGGGGATGTGCGGACTGATCTGCGCCATGGCCGCCGTGCTCGCGAACTCGAGCTGTCGCGCCCGTACGGCGCGCGCCCAGAGCCGCAGCCGTTCCTGCCAGTGCGCAGCGCTCTGCACGGCGCTCAGGTCGATGCCGCGCACCACGCGCGTCGCCACCGCCGCGAACAGCTCCTCCTGGCTGGCGAAGTAGCCGTAGAGTGCAGCGGGCGTCGTGTTCAGTGCCTGCGCCAGCCGGCGCATCGTCAGTTCCTTCAGGGGCATCTGCTGCAGCAGTTCCAGCGCCGTGTCGAGGATGCGGGCGTGCGACAGCAGCGGACGGCCACGGGCGGGACGGGCATGGGCGGACATCATGGCTCTCCGGATCGATCCTTTCGGGCTGCGGCCGGCCCGCGCGCCTCGTGTGGGCCGTACTCCCCGGATCGGTGCGAGCGGCCCGCCGACGTGCTTGACGCCCCGGCAGGCTTACTCTAGCCTATCGGCGTTTAGTAAACACTGTTCACAAATCTACGGGAGGAGTTCATGCAGGAATTCGACATCGTCATCAGGAACGGCATGATCGTCGACGGCGCGCGCAACCCGCGCTGGAAGGGCGATATCGGCATCCGGGACGGCGTGATCACGCGCATGGGCAAGATCGCGAACCCGCGCGCGAGCCGCGTGATCGATGCCGACGGCCTCGTGGTGGCGCCCGGCTTCATCGACCTGCACACGCACTACGACGCGCAGGTGTTCTGGGATCCCTACCTCTCCACCTCGGGCTTCCACGGCGTGACTTCGGTGGTGCTCGGCAACTGCGGCTTCGGCTTCGCGCCGATGGCGCCGGAACTGCGCGACCGCGCGATGAAGTCCATGACCAAGGTCGAGGCCATACCGCTGGTGACACTGGAAACGGCGCTGCCCTGGGACTGGACTACCTATCCCGAGTACCTCGACAGCATGGATCGCACGCCCAAGAGCCTGAACGTGCTGCCCTACGTGGGGCTGAACCCGCTGATGATGGCCGCGATGGGCTTCGAGGCCGCGAAGTCCGGACGCATGCCGACCGAGGCCGAGCACGCCGAGATGGCCCGCCTGCTGCAACGAGGCGATGGACGCCGGCGCCTGCGGCTTCTCCGCGCAGTGCCTGGGCACGCCGGGCCAGCCCGAGGCAGGCACGGTCGGCGGCGCGGCCCAGAACGACTTCGACGGCACGCCCTTCCCCACCGACGTGATGTGGCCCGAGACGCGCATGCGCATGGCCAAGGTGCTGGGCGAGCGCGGCGAAGGCTTCATCGCGCTGTCGATGGGACTCACGCCGCCACCCGAGTGGGAAGCGCTGGCCGAAGCGAGCGGCGCCCCGATCCTGTGGCAGGCCGTGGTGCCCTCGGGCGACGAGATGGGCGCCGGCATCCGCCGCCACCTGCTCGACTGGTTCGCGAGCTGCCACGAGCGTGGGCTGCGCATCTACGGCCAGGGCATCACGCAGGACCCGCCGCTGGTCTTCACCTTCGACTACTTCGACCTGTGGGCCGACTGGAACGCCTTCGTCGGCCCCGACGTGCCGCGCGAACAGAAGCTGGCGAACTTCGCCGACCCGGCCGTGCGCGAGAAGCTGCGCGCGCTGCCGCTCAAGTACATGTTCATCGACTCGATCCCGGACACCCGCCTGCACCGCACCTTCAGCGAGACCAGCAAGGCCTTCGAGGGCATGCGCCTCGGCGAGATCGCCGCGAAGACCGGGCGGCACGTGATCGACGTGGTCTGCGACATCGTCGTGCTCGACGGGCTGCAGCACGATCTTCGAGACGCGCCAGTTCGACACCACGCTCGACGGGGTCAAGGAACTGCTGGACAACCCCTACATCATTCCGGGGCTCTCCGACGGCGGCGCGCACCTGAAATACCTGACCTGCGGCAGCTACGGCACGGAGCTGATCGCGGACTACGTGCGCAAGCACAAGCTGATCACGCTCGAGGAAGCGCACTGGCGCCTGAGCGCGCTGCCCGCCTTCTGCGCCGGCTTCCGCGATCGCGGCACGCTGCGCGAGGGCGCGGCGGCCGACATCATCGTCTACGACTACGAGAAGCTCGCCTACACCTTCCCGGAATTCGTGCAGGACCTGCCGGGCGACGAGTACCGCGTGACCAACCGCGGCAGCGGCTACCGCTACGTGCTGGTCAACGGCCAGCTCACGATCGAGGACGACAAGCCCACCCACGTGCACTCGGGCGCGCTGCTGCGCAACGGACGCATCCCGGCGCCCCGCGAAGGCGGCCTGAACCTGCGGCGACGGACGGCGCGGGCTGCCGCCTCGCGTCCGCCGGATCCGCAACGAGAAAGGCCCGGGCGCAATCGCTTGCGCCCGGGCTCTTTCCGTGACGTCGGGCCTTACAGGCTGATGCTGAAATCCACGCCGACGGTGCGCTCGTTGATGAACTGGCCGGTCTGGTTGATCACCTCCGGGCCGAAGTCGATGATGTCGTCCTCGTCCAGCAGGTTCTTGGCCCACAGCGACACGCCCATCGTGGTGTTGCTCAAGGGCACGTCCACGATGCCGACGCGCGCATCGAGGATCCAGTGCGCATCGGTGATCGCGATGTCCGAGAGCACCGGATCCGCGAGCGGCTGCGCCGTGATCTCGGCCTCGTCGCGCCAGCGGCTGTCGAGGCGCACGTAGGGCGTGCCGCCAAAACCCGGGCGAGGCGAAGTCGTACTGCGCCGACAGTCGCGTGTTCCACTCCGGCGTATAGATGTTGCGGTACGGTCCGCCATGTCCACGCCGCCCATCAGGAACTCCTTGTACTCGAAGTCGGTCCAGCCCAGCGTGCCGCTCAGCGTCAGCCCGTCGAGCGGCACCGCGTCGACCTCCAGCTCCAGGCCCGTGATCTCGGCCTCGCCGGCGTTCTGGAAGTTCTGCACCCCGTCGATGAAGGTCTGCACCTGCAGGTCGGTGTAATCCATGTAGTAGGCCACGGCGTTCATGCGCAGGCGGTTGTCGAAGAACTGCGACTTCACGCCGGCCTCGTAGCTGTCGACCTCCTCCGGGCCGTACGGTATCGAGCTCATCACGCCGCCGGCCACATAACCCGTGGCGACCTTGGCGTAGGCCATCAGGTCCTCGGTGAACGTATAGCTCGCGATCAGCGTGTAGTTGGTCTTGCCGTAATCGGTGTCGTAGACGCCCGGCTGCAGCGCACCACCGGCGGCGGCGCCGGCGGCCTGCACGATCTCGGTCTCGCGCTCGTCCTCGGTGTGGCGGATCCCCGCGGTGAGGTCGAGCTGCTCGGTGGCATGCCAGGTGCCCTGGGCGAAGATCGCGATCGAGTCGTTGTCCGCGATCGATTCGTTGGTGCCGGTGCCGAAAATGCTGTCGAACCAGGCCGGCTCGACGACGCCGTTCGTGATCGGCTTCATGATCCCCAGCGCATCGAGCCCCGGCGAGTGCTCGGTGAAGTAGAAGATGCCGCCGACCAGGTCGAACAGGTCCTTGGTGATCGTGAGCTGGAGCTCCTGGCTGAACTGGCGCTGCGAGGTCGAGCGCGCGGTCAGCAGGTTGAAGAACGAGTCGTTCGGTCCCGGTGCGTTGGCCGGGTTGAAGATGGCACCGTAGTCGCCGCTCAGCGCGCCGGCCAGCTGGGCCGCCGTGAACTTCCAGCCACCGGTGGCCGCGAGGTCGTAGATGTTCGGGTCCTGCTCCATCTCGCGCCAGGCCGTGATGCTCTTGAAGTTCACGTCCTCCGTGATGTCCCAGTTCACCGTCAGGTTGTGGCCGAATACCTCGAGCGGCTGCACGCTGGTGGCGGCGGCGACGTCGTCGAGCCGATCGGTGCTGACATTGGTGATGCCGCCGAACAGCGGCTGCAGCGAACCGATCAGCTCGAGCAGGGGCTGCAGCGCTCCGCCGGTGATGCCGAGCTGCTGCGTGGGGTTGCCCACGGTGTCGCTGTCGGTGCGGTCGTACTTGTAGTCGACCGTCAGCTCGTCGCTGATCGCGCAGCCGCGCGGCGAACATGAAGGCGTCGGTGTCCTCGCTGCCGAGATCATCCTCGTACCTCAGCACGCCGAGGTCGGGATCGAAGGGACGCAGGTCGATGCGCTGGCCGCCGATCAGGTTGTCCGCGGTGCCCTCGTCCTCGTCGTGCAGGTAGGAGATCTTCACGCTGAGCGGGCCCCACGCCGGCAGGTTCAGGTTCGTGCGCGCGCGGAAGGCGTCGTTGCTGCCGACCGAGAGATCCTGCTTCAGGCCGAACTCGCCGGTCGGGGACGAGGTGATCATGCTGATCGCGCCGCCCGTGGCGTTGCGGCCGAACAGCGTGCCCTGCGGGCCGCGCAGCACCTCCACGCGCTCGATGTCGGCCATGTCGAAGATCGCGCCGCCGCTGCCGCCCGACGTAGACGCCGTCGAGGTAGCATGCCGACCTGGGATCGACGGCGTTGTTCGATACCCGGAGCGAGATGCCGCGGATCGTGATGGTGGGGATCGAGCGCACGCCCTGGTCGATCATCTCGAGGTTCGGCGCCAGGCCGTTCAGGTCCTGGATGTCGGTGACGCGGAAGCTCTCCAGCATCGTCCGTGCCCAGCGCCGTCACCGCGATCGGCACCGTCTGCAGGTTCTCCTCGCGCTTCTGCGCGGTCACCACGATCTCCTCGAGCTGCGCGCTGCGGCCCGTCATCGCCCGCCTCCTGCGCGAAGCAGCGGCAGCGCCGGCGTACAGCGCCGACGCGCAGCGCAATCCTCACGGCAAGTTCAGTCTTCTTCATGTCGAGTCAGCCCCTTTTATGAATCTGTCTTCTATGGTGGAAACGCCAGGACTGCAACGAAACGCGAAATCCTCCCGTGACTTCGATGGAACACTGGCGCTCCAGAGCCTAGCTCCGTGCGCACCTGCACCTCATGCCAACGAATGAGGCCGCGACGCCCAATCGCAGGCGTCGACGCCGACGACGAAGCTCGCCACCGTCGCGCAGGAGCCGCCGATGTTCAGCGTCGCGAAGCGCCGCGCGCCCTCGACCTGCATCTCGCCCGCCTGCCCCGTGACCTGTCTCGCCGCATCGAACAGCATGCGCGCGCCGGTCGCGCCGACCGGGTGGCCGCAGCCGATGAGGCCGCCGCCGGGTTGACCGGTAGCCTGCCGCCGCGCTCGATCAGGCCGCTCTCGATGGCCTGCCAGGACTGCCCCGGCGGGGTGATGCCGAAGTGGTCGAGCGCCATGTATTCGGTCACCGAGAAGCAGTCGTGCGTCTCGATGCCGTCCAGTTGGCCCACGCCCTCGATGCCCGCGCGGCGAAAGGCATCCGTGATGGTGTCGCGCACGTGCGGGAAGACCAGCGCCTCGTCGCGGCTGCGCGCGATCTTGTCGTGGTAGCGCAGCCCCGCGTTGCGATGACCCCAACCCTGGATCCGCGGCAGTTGCTCGAGGCTCGCGCCGCGGCGCGCGGCGTGCCGGGCCGCGAACCCCCCCGAGGCCAGCACCAGCGCGCAGGCGCCGTCGGTGATCTGGCCGCAGTCCTGGCGACGCATGCCCGGCTCGATCAGCGGGTTCGCCTCGTCGTCATCGGTGAAACTGTTCGCCTTGAACTGCCAGGCACGCGTCTGCGCCAGCGGGTTGCGCCTGGCGTTGCCGTAATTGATCTCGGCGATGCGGTTGAGGTAGCGACGATCCAGCCCGTAGCGGCGCTCGTACTCCGCGGCGAGCAGGCCGAACACCGCGGGCCACATGTAGCGGCATTCGATGTCCTCGTGACCGGCCCAGGCGGCGGAATTCTGGTTCTGCGAGGCCCTGTCGCCCGGCAGGTTGCGGAACTCCTCGACGCCCAGCACCAGCACGCAGTCGTAGCGCCCGGCCTCGATCTCGGCCATCGCCGCCAGCACCGCCAGCGAGCTCGAGGCGCAGGCGCCCTCGTGGCGCATCGCGGGCACGCCCCACAGTGCGGGCACCACCTGCGCGACCATCGCGCCGAGATGACCCTGCCGGCGCTGCGCCTCGCCGAAGGCATTGCCCACGTGGATGGAGCGCAGGTCCTGCGCGTCGAGGCGGCAGTTGTGCAGCGCGCCGAGCGTGGCCTCGCGGACCATGTCGGAGATGTCGAGCCCCTCGCGCGACCATGCGCGCGCGAAATCGGTCTGGTAGCCGCCGAGAATGTAGGTTGCGTTTTCCACGGACGACAATTTCCTCTCAGCCCCGGAAAGCCGCGCGATCCGACCTGTGCAGGCAAACCGCCGGCTCAGCGCCCCGGCACCATGCCCCCGTCGACGCTGTAGAGCTGCCCGCTGATCCACGAGCCCTGTTCGCTGCAGAGGTAGACGACCATGTTGGCCACGTCGAGCCCGGTGCCGGCGCGGCGCAGCGGCACGTAGCCCTCGATCATCCTGTCCCACTGCTCGCCGCGGCCGACGTCGTCCATGCGGTAGGTGTCGATGATGCCGGGGCACACCGCGTTGACGCGCACGCCGTGCGGCCCGATCTCGGCCGCCATCGCGCAGGTGAGCGCGTGGATGCCCGCCTTGGACGCTGCGTACGCCGCGGTCTGCGCCGCCATCATCTTGCCGCCCACGGAGGAGATGTTGACGATGCTGCCGCCGCATCCCTGCGCGATCAGCGCGCGGCCGAAGGCGCGACTCATGTAGAAGGTGCCGTTCAGGTTCACGTCGATCACGGTGCGCCAGGCCTCTATCGACAGGTCCACGATCGCGGCGCGGTCCTCGCCGCGTGCGGCACCGGCATTGTTCACCACGATGTCGACGCGGCCGAACTCCGCCAGCGTGCGCGCGAGCAGCGCGTCCACCGCGGCGGGGTCCGCGACGTCGCTGACCAGCGCGAGCGCGCGCCGGCCCAGCGCGCGCACTTCCCCGGCCACCGACTCGATGTCATGCCAGCCTACGGCGCGCTCGTGCTCGGGATAGCGCTCGGGCGCGCGCCCCGTGCCGGTCAGCACGATGTCGCAGCCGGCGCGCGCGAGCTCGACCGCGATGGGCCGACCGATCGAGCGCATGCGTCCCGCGCCGGTCACGACCGCAACCTTGCCTTCGAGTCCCGTGATCTGCATTGATCCTCCTTGTGTTGCATATGGCAATTCAGGTCGACATTGATGTGAGTCGGAATTCTTGTGGGTCGCCATTTATGGCGACAGGAGCTTTCGGAAAGGCACAAGTCGGCATGAATGCCGACCCACAGGAATGGCGACCCACAGGAATCGAGGCCTACATTTCCTCGGTGACCAAGCCGCGCAATGCGGCGCGCACCACCTTGCCGAGCGGGTTGCGCGGTAGCGCGTCCACGAGCACGAGTTTCTCCGGCAGCTTGTTGCGCGCGACGCGCATCTGCTCGAGGTGGCGCGTGATGTCGTCCAGCACGAGCGACTCGCCGGGCTTCGGCACCACCACGGCACAGATCCGCTCGCCCATTATCGCGTCGGGATAGCCCGTGACGGCCACCTCCGCGATGCGCGGATGCGCGCCGAGCAGCGTGTCGAGCTCGTCCGGAGAGATCTTCACGCCGCCGCGGATGATGATGTCCTTGCAGCGTCCCAGGAAGCGGTAAAAGCGCGGCGCTTCGGCCGCGATCTCGAACAGGTCGCCGCTGCGGAACCAGCCGTCGGCGGTGAACGCCTCGGCACTCCCCTCGGGGGCGTCGAAATAGCCATCGATCACGTTCGGCCCCTGGATCTGCATCTCGCCGGGACGTCCCGCTTCCATGATCACCTCGCCGCTGTCGGTGTCGACCAGCCGCGAGCGCATCCGCGCCGCGATCGGGTTCGACCACTCGAGGCCCTCGACGCCGAATCGCGGGAACAGCGCGGCCCTCTGCTCGGGATCGGGCACGTCGACGCCCGAGGACGCGAAGGCCATGCCCTCGTTCGAGCCGAAGATGTTCACCACCACGATGCCGAACTCCTGCTGGAAGGCGCGCACCATGGACGGCGCGAGCGGCGCGCTGCCCGAAGCGACCAGCTTCAGGCTGGAGAGGTCCGCGTCCGCCAGCAGCTCGCGCTTCGCGAGCAGCATGTTCAGCACCGCCGGCGGCGCGATCGTGTACTGCACGCGCTCGTCGCGGATCTGCGCGAGGAACACCGCCGAGATCCATCGGATGGTGCAGCACCAGCCTGCCGCCGCAGCTGCAGCCACGGGAAGAAGAAACCGGTGATGCTGGCCATGTTCACCATCGGGAACGGGCACAGCATCGTCATGCCGGTCTCGAGGCCGATGCCGTGCATCGCCAGCGTCTGCGCCAGCCACTGATTGTGGCTGCGCGGCACGCCCTTGGGCGTGCCGGTGGTGCCCGAGGTCCAGCAGATCGTGTACACGGCATCGGCAGAGAGCTCGCGCGCGATCACGGCCTCGTCGACAGGCCCGTTGGCGGCGATCAGTTCCTGGTCGAGCGCGATCAGGCGCGTATCCGGGGCGAAGGCGCCGGCGTGCCGCGCGGTGAAATCCTCGCCCTTGAAGTGCGCCGCCGCGAGGAAGGCGCGCGGATGCAGCCGGTGCGCGATCTCGCGCAGCTCGTGCAACCCGTACTGCATCGGCACCGGGCTCACGACGGCACCGAGCGCCGCGAGCGCGAGGTAGCTCACGATCGACTCCACGGTATTCGGCAACTGCAGCACCACCACGTCGCCGCTCGCAATGCCGTCCTTCTTCAACTCGCCGGCCAGCGCCAGCACGCGCCGGCGCAGCTCGCCCCACGACAGGGCGAGCGGAGCGCCGCGCGTGAACGCCTGGCGATTGGCGGGGTCGAGCAGCGCGATGGCCTCCGGGGCGGCCGCCGCGGCCTGCTCGAAGAGCTGCCAGGTCGTGGTGTCACCCCACCATCCGAGCGAGCGGTAGTGCGCTATCCGTTGCGGCGAAGCAGTCTGCATGTGTGGCACCGTTTCGGTTCAGCGTGACGGGATGACATGGTCTGGCCGAGTCTAGCAGCATGCGTCCCGCAGCGGCCACAGTCGCTGCTGCCGTGACGGCGCGCGCAGAGTTGCCGGGCACGGGACGCGCCATGGAGCCTTGCACACATATACGATTTTCCGTATACAATTGCGACCGTATACGGACCCACTACAGGAGCCCGCGTGCAGCCTGTCGACTTCTACAAATGCCTCGCCGACGCCACGCGGTTGAGATGCCGGCTGCTGTCCACGAAGAGGAGGAGCTCTGCGTGTGCGAGCTCACCGCGGCACTCGGCGAGATCTCAGCCCAAGGTTCGGCGCCACCTCGCGCAGTTGCGCAAGTGCGGGCTGCTCGGCGGACCGCCGCCAGGGCCAATGGGTGTTCTACCGGATCCACCCGCTGTTGCCTGCCTGGGCGCGCGCGGTGCTCGACGAAACCGCGCGCGCCAACGCGGCTTTCGTGCGGCCCAATCTCAGGAATCTCGAGCGCATGGGCAGCCGCCCGGCACGCCAGCAAAGCTGTTGCGCAACGCCAGGAGCATCACCATGAGCATCAAAATCGGCATCAACGGCTTCGGCCGCATGGGTCGCCTGGCGCTGCGCGCGGCCTGGGGCTGACCCGGACATTGCATTCGTGCAGATCAACGATCCGGCCGGCGATGCCGGCCACGCTGCGCGCACCTGCTGAACTTCGATTCGGTGCACGGCCGCTGGAAGCACGAGGCGCAGCGCCGACGGCGATGCGATGGTGATCGATGGCACAGCGCATCCGGCTTCACCCGCAACAAGGCCATCGCCGAGCACCGACTGGTCGGGCTGCGACGTGGTGATCGAAGCCTCGCGGCAAGTTCGAAGACCGAGGCGGTGCTGCAGCCCTATCTCGACCAGGGCGTGAAGCGCGTGGTGGTCACGGCGCCGGTGAAGGACGGCGGCGCGCTCAATGTCGTGATGGGCGTCAACCACCACGCTTACGATCCGGCGCGGCACCGCATCGTCACCGCCGCCTCCTGCACCACCAACTGCCTGGCGCCGGTGGTGAAGGTGATCCACGAGAGTCTCGGCATCCGCCACGGCGCCATCACCACCATCCACGACCTCACCAACACCCAGGTGATCCTCGACGCGCCGCACAAGGATCTGCGCCGCGCGCGCGCCTGCGGCATGCAGCCTGATCCCGACCACCACCGGCTCGGCCACCGCCATCGCCGAGATCTTCCCGGAGCTGCAAGGGCCGCCTGAACGGCCACGCCGTGCGCGTGCCGCTGGCCAATGCCTCGCTGACCGACTGCGTGTTCGAGGTCGAGCGCGCCACCACGGTGGAGGAGGTCAATGCGCTGCTGCAAGCCGCCGCCGACGGCGCGCTGCGGGGCATCCTCGGCTACGAGGAGCGGCCGCTGGTGTCGATCGACTACCGCAGCGATCCGCGCTCGAGCATCGTCGATGCGCTGTCGACCATGGTGATCAACGGCACGCAGGTGAAGATCTACGCCTGGTACGACAACGAGTGGGGCTACGTGAACCGCACGGTGGAGCTGGCGCGCATGGTCGGCGGCGGTCGCTGAGCGCGATGGCCACGCATCTCGCGCGCAGTGCGCCAATACCTGCTGGTCACCGGCAACTACTGGGCGTTCACCCTCACCGACGGCGCGCTGCGCATGCTGGTGGTGCTGCACTTCCATCAGCTGGGCTACGCGCCGCTGCAGGTCGCGCTGCTGTTTCTGTTCTACGAATTCTTCGGCGTGGTCACCAACCTGGTCGGCGGCTGGCTCGGCGCGCGGCTGGGCCTGAATCGCACCATGAAGATCGGCCTCGGGCTGCAGGTGGTCGCGCTCGCTGATGCTGCTGGTGCCCGCGCGCCTGGCTGACGGTGCCCTGGGTGATGGCGGCGCAGGCGCTGTCGGGCATCGCCAAGGACCTCAACAAGATGAGCGCCAAGAGCAGCATCAAGCTGCTGGTGCCGGGCGACCAGCAGGGCGCGCTGTATCGCTGGGTGGCGGCTGCTGACCGGCTCGAAGAACGCGCTCAAGGGCGTCGGGTTCTTCCTCGGCGGCGCGCTGCTGCGCGCTGGTCGGTTTCGCGGCGCGGTGGCGCGCGATGGCCGCGGCGCTGGCGCTGGTCTGGCTGCGGCAGCCTGCTGACTGCTGCGACAGGATCTGGGCAAGGCGAGGAACAAGCCGAAGTTCCGCGACATGCTTTCCAAGAGCCGCGCGATCAATCTGCTGTCGGCGGCGCGCCTGTTCCTGTTCGGCGCGCGCGATGTCTGGTTCGTGGTGGCGCTGCCGGTGTTCCTGGCGGCAGACGCTGGGCTGGAGTTTCTGGCGGGTCGGCGGCTTCCTCGCGCTGCTGGGTGATCGGCTACGGCGCGGTGCAGTCGCTGGCGCCGCGGTTCACCGGCGGCGCACGGCAGCTGCCCGATGGCCGCAGCGCGTTGGTCTGGGCGCTCGCGCTGGCGCGTCGCTGCCGGCCGTCATCGCGCTCGTGCTGGCGCAGCCTCGATCCGCAGACTGGTGCTGGTCGGCGGGCCTGCTCGCTGTTCGGCGTGCTGTTCGCGATCAACTCGTCGCTGCACAGCTACCTGATCGTCAGCTACGCCACGCGAAGACGGCGTGTCGCTGGACGTCGGGCTTCTACTACATGGCCAACGCCATGGGCCGCCTGCTCGGCACCGTGCTGTCGGGCTGGGTCTATCCAGGTCGCCGGACTCGCCGCCTGCCTGTGGATCTCGTCGGCCTTCGTGGCGCGGCGCGCTGATCTCGGTCGCGCTGCCGCGGCATCCGTGAACGGGAGGCGTCGACCACGGTGCACCACCAGCAACCAGCGGCGCGCGCAGCGAACGGGATCGACACATTCGACAAGTGCGCAGCGACGGGATCGGCACATTCGACAAGGGGGAGTCCGCCGCATGGGTCTGTTCGAACGCTATCTGACGGTCTGGGTCGCGCTTGGCATCGCCGCGGGCGTGGGCCTCGGTCTGCTCGTTCCCGGCGTATTCCAGGCGATCGCGACGCTCGAGATCGCGCACGTGAACCTCGTCGTTGCGGTATTCATCTGGGTCATGATCTACCCGATGATGATCCAGATCGACTGGTCGGCGGTGAAGGACGTAGGCCGCAAACCGCGCGGCCTGCTGCTCACGCTCACGGTCAACTGGCTGATCAAGCCGTTCACGATGGCGGCGCTCGGCGTGCTGTTCTTCAAGCACCTGTTCGCGCCGTGGGTGGACCCGCAGTCGGCCAGCGAATACATCGCCGGCATGATCCTGCTCGGCGTCGCGCCGTGCACCGCGATGGTGTTCGTCTGGAGCCAGCTGGTGAAGGGCGACGCCAGCTACACGCTGGTGCAGGTCTCGGTGAACGACCTGGTCATGGTGTTCGCCTTCGCACCGATCGCGGCCTTCCTGCTCGGCGTCACCGAGATCACCGTGCCCTGGGAGACGCTGGCTGCTGTCGACGGTTCTGTACGTGGTGCTGCCGCTGCTGGCGGGATGACGACGCGGCGCCTGCTGTCGCGGCGCTCGACGCATGCGGTGGGGGATTTCGTGGCGCGGCTGAAGCCGTGGTCGGTAATCGGGCTCATCGCCACCGTGGTGCTGCTGTTCGGTTTCCAGGCCCGCACCATCGTGGCGCAGCCACTGGTGATCGCGCTGATCGCGGTGCCGCTGATCGTGCAGAGCTACGGCATCTTCGCGATCGGGCTGATCGGTGCGCGGCTGCTGAAGCTGCCGCACGACATCGCGGGGCCCGCCTGCCTGATCGGCACCTCCAATTTCTTCGAGCTCGCCGTCGCGGTCGCCATCTCGCTGTTCGGATTGAACTCCGGTGCCGCGCTGGCCACCGTGGTGGGCGTGCTGGTGGAAGTGCCGGTGATGCTGTCGCTGGTCGCGCTGGTCAATGCATCGAAGGGCTGGTATGAGCGGGCCTGAGTGGCGCGATGACCTAAACCCACCATCCGCGGCACAGACTGCGGGTCCCGAAGCTGAGAAGCCGACAAGCGGAGACTGCAAGCCATGGACTATGCATTGCAATTGATCAACGGCGGTCTCGGCAATCTTGCTGCCTATCTCGCGGCGCATGTGTTGCTGTGCCTGGTGCCGGCGTTCTTCATCGCCGGCGCGATGGCTGCGCTGATCCCCAAGCAAAGCATCACGCGCTGGCTCGGGCGTGGCACGCCCGGCTACATCTCGTATCCGGCGGCAGCCGCGGGCTCGCTGCTCGCGGTGTGTTCCTGCACCATAGTCCCGCTATTTGCGGGCGTTTACCGCAAGGGAGCCGGCATAGGGCCGGCCATGACATTCCTGTTCTTTGCGCCGGCAGGTAACATCATGGCAATCGCCTACACCGGCAGCGTGCTCGGGCTGGAGTTCGCGGCCGCGCGCTTCCTGCTGTGCCTGCTGTTCGGCATCGGCATCGGTCTGCTGATGGCACTGCTGTTCTGGCGAGACGACATACGCCACGACCAGCAGACCGATGCGATGTTCGCGGAGCAGGCCCGCATCGACCCGATGGCCACGCGGCTGCTGCTGTCGCTGCTGGCGCTTCTGGTGGCCGGCACGCTGAAACTCTGGCCGCTCACCGCCACGATTGCCTCGGTGCACCTGCCGCTATCGTGGGCCGAAGCGTGGCAGGACCTGCTGTTTCGCTGGGTACCGTTCGACGCCGCAAAGGGAGAGGAAGGGGTCAGTTTCCAGGGCTCGGTGCTCATCATGCTGCTGGTGCTGATCGCGGCGAGCGCCAAGCAAGGCCTTGACGACATCGTCGAGGGCGCCAACCGCTGGACGTGGATCGCGCTGGGCTTCACAGCGGCGACGTTGCTCCTGGCGACTTTGGGACTCGAGGCGCGCGACGGCGGGCTGGTGCTGGAAATCACGGGGCGCGTCTGCGCGGAGGCGGCAGCACTGTTTGCCATATTCCATTATGCGAGACGACTGGATACCGAACTGTGGCGCTCGTGGCTGTGGGAATCCTGGCGCTTCGTGAAGCAGATCTTCCCGCTGCTGCTCGCCGGCGTGTTCCTGGTGGGCGTGGCGCGGCAGATCATCCGCCCCGAGTGGATCGAGTCACTGGCGGGGCAGAATGATCTGCGCGCCAACGCCGTGGCCGTGGTGTTCGGCGTGTTCATGTACTTCCCGTCGCTGGTGGAAGTGCCGGTGGCGCGCATGTTCCCGACCTCGGCATGCACCCGGGGCCGCTACTGGCTTACCTGATGGCCGACCCCGAGCTCAGTCTGCAGAGCATGCTGATGATTGCCGCCGTGATCGGACGCCCCAAGACCGCAGCCTACGTGGGCTGGGTCGCGCTGTTCAGCATTGCGGCGGGGCTGATCTACGGGGCCTGGATCGACGGCGCGAACCGCCTGTTTCTGGTGCTCGGCACGCTGGGCTTCGTTGCCGCGCTGGCGGTGACGGTCAACTGGCTGCATGGCCGTGTCACACCGGACAGCCACGCGACCTGACGATTTTTTGTTCCACACGACGATACGGAGAAGACACCATGTTGACGATCAAGGTACTGGGACCGGGCTGCATGAACTGCAAGAAGCTCGAGGCCGTGGCACGCGAAGCCGCCAGCGGCAGCGGCATCGAGGTACAAGTGCTGAAAGTGTCCGATATGAAGCAGATACTCGCCTACGACCTGATGGCGACGCCGGGTCTCGTGATCAACGAAAAGCTGGTCTGCAGCGGGCGCATCCCGACGCAGGCGGAAGTCGGGGAGTGGCTGCCGGCAGCCGACGGCTAGGCGCACACGCGTGATGATTTCAGGCGCGCGGATTCGACCCCGTCGTGACCGGGCGAGCCGGCTCGGGCTGGTGGCGCTTTGCCTGCTGTTGTGGCTGCCGCGCCTGGCCTGGGCGCAAGCGGAGTCCGCTGCACCCGCCCCCGCTGCCGAGGTACTGGAAGTCTTCGTGCGCGAAGGCTGCCCGCATTGCGCCGCGGCCAAGGTGTACCTGCGCGAATTCGCTGCCGAGCGGCCGTGGCTTCGCGTCGAGTTACGCCCGGTGGACGAGGACGCCGCCGCCCGCGATGCACTCGTGCGCATCACGGAACAGGCGGGTTACTGGCCCCCGGGTGTTCCCACCTTCGTCTATCGCGGACGCGTACTGGTGGGTTTCTCCGATGCCGCGCGCAGCGGCCCGGAGCTGGCGCAACTGGTAGGCCCCGCCCGTCCGGCCGAGCCGTCTGCCGCTGACGGCGTCGTCCAGGCCGGCTCGTTCGATGCGTTGAGCGTGTCCAACCTCGGGCTGCCGCTGTTCACGCTGGCGGTGGGCCTGCTGGACGGGTTCAATCCCTGCGCCATGTGGGTCCTGCTGTTCCTGCTGTCGCTGCTGGTGCACCTGCACGACCGGCGGCGCATGGCGCTCATTGCAGGGGTCTTCGTGCTGGTCAGCGGTGCGGTGTACTTCGCGTTCATGGCAGCGTGGCTCAACGTGTTCCTCGCGGTGGGCTTGTCGAGCGCCGTGCGCGCGACGCTGGCGGTTCTTGCCCTGCTCATCGCGGCGGTCAACATCAAGGACTTCGTCGCCGGTCCCCGCGGCGTGTCGCTGTCGATTCCCGCCTCGGCCAAGCCCGGGCTGTACGTGCGGATGCGGGAAATCGTGCAGGCGCGATCGCTGCCGCTGGCACTGGCGGGCGTCATCACTCTCGCGGTACTGGTGAACTTCATCGAGCTGCTGTGCACGGCGGGCTTCCCGGCGATGTACACGGCCATACTGGCCCAGCAAGACCTGGGCATTGCCGCCCATTACGGTTACCTGGCGCTCTACATCGTGGGCTATATCGCCGATGACAGCCTCATGGTCGGGACGGCGGTGGTGGCACTCAGCAGCCGGAAGCTCAGCGAAGGGGCCGGACGCTGGCTCAAATTGCTGAGCGGAGTCGTGATGCTCGTACCGGCGCCGTGATGCTGCTGCGGCCTGACTGGTTGTTGTGATCCATTTCTGCAAGCGCGGAAACTGCCCCATGGAAGAATCGTTTCAGACGCCTGGCGAACGCGACGCGCAACCGGACGCCCACGCGGACCGGGCCGGCCTGCTGGATCAGCCGGGTGCCCGATCGAGATGAACCATGCGCTAAGACCGGTCGGTCGCGGCTGCGAACGCCGTCGTCAATGCGCTGACCGCGTGGCTTTTCTTCGCGGGCAGGATCAGTTGTCGTCACGCACGACGTCCGCGCGCTGGACGTATTCGACCGGATCGTGGAAATGGAGGACGGCCGCCTTGCCCAATCCGCGCGCTGACACAGCCATGGACTGCAGACAGCCACGGGCGACATGATCGCCACCAACCCGTTCGACCTTGTTGGATTGCTGGTATCGCCGATGACCAACCGACTCATGGAGATCCCTGCATGGAGTTAGCCGAGCAGTCGGACACGCTCGCCGATCCCTCGCTGCTGGCGCCCGATGCCGTTGCCGCGGCGCTGGCCACGGACCCGGAGCGCGGGCTCGCCGCCGCCGAGGCCGCGCGCCGGCTGCTGCGCGACGGGCCGAACGAACTGCGCACCGTGGCGCCGCGCCCGTTGTGGCGACGGATCCTGGCGCACTTCCAGGATCCGTTGATCTACCTGCTGCTGGCCGCGATCGTCGTCTTGCTCGTCGCCTGGTCGCTGGAGGGCGGCACGAGGCTGCCCGGTGGACGCGATCGTGATCCCCGCGATCGTCGTGCTCAACGCCGTGCTCGGCTACGTGCAGGAGGCGCGCGCCGAGCAAGCCGTCGCCGCGCTGCAGCGCATGACGGCGCCGACGGCCTCGGTGCTGCGCGACGGCCGAAGGAGCGCATCCGAGCCGCGGCAGTCGTGCGCGGCGACGTGCTCGTGCTCGGCGAGGGCGACGGCGTCGGCGCCGACGCGCGCCTGTGGAGGCCGCCTCCTGCGCGTTGCCGAGGCGGTCGCTCACCGGCGAGAGCCACGGTGCAGAAGCACACCGCGGCGCTGCCCGCGCACGGCCGCGCTCGGCGACCGCGTCAACATGGTCTTCAAGGGCACCGCGGTCGCGCGCGGCCGCGGCCGCGCCGTCGTGACCGCGACCGGCATGGCCACCGAGATGGGCACGATCGCGCGCCTGCTCGACGCGACACCGAGGAGAGCCGCACCCCGCTGCAGACGGAGGTCGCGCGCGATCGGGCGCATGCTCGGTATCGCGGTGATCGTGATCGCTCGTGGTGGTCGGCGACCATGCTGGCTGACATCGGAGATACGCGGCCTCGCCGACGTCGTCTCCGTGCTGCTGGTCGGCGTCTCGCTGGCCGTCGCGGCGGTGCCCGAAGGTCTGCCGGCCGATGCTCTCGGTCGTGCTCGCGCTCGGCGTGCAGCGCATGGCGCGCGCACCGGGCGATCGTCAAGAAGCTCTCCTCGGTGGAGACGCTGGGCTCGGCCTCGGTGATCTGCTCGGACAAGACCGGCACGCTGACCGAGAACGAGATGACGATCGAGAAGGTCGTGACGCCGTCGGGCAGAGGTCGACGTACCGGCACGGCTACGACCCGTAGGGGCGAGTCGCGGCATCGACGGTCGCGACCTCGACGACGCCGTGCTGCTCGAGCGAGGTCACGTGGTGCTGCTGAGCGGCGGCAGCCTGGCCAACAACGCCGTCCTGCGCGAGGAGCGCGAAGGCGAGTGGAGATCCAGGGCGACCCGACGGAGGCCGCCTTCCTGGTGGCCGAAGCGCAAGCTCGGGCTCGCCGAGTTGCGCGCGACGCGCTTCGCGCGCGTCGGCGAGATGCCCTTCACCTCCGAGCGCAAGCTCATGAGCACCCTGCACACGGACGCCGAGCGCGGGGGCACGCTGGTCGCTGACCAAGGGCGCGCCGGACGTGCTGCTCGCGCGCTGCGCGCCGAGCGCGTCGCGGGGGCGGAGCGTGCCCTGACGACGCGCGCCGGCAGGACGCGCTGGCCGCGGTCGACCGGCTCGCCGGCCTCGGCGCTGCGCACGCTGGCCGTGGCCTACCGGCGGCTGCCGCAGGCGGCGCCGCCGGCGGCGAACGAGGAGGTCGAGCGCGACCTCGTCTACCTCGGCCTGGTCGGCATCATCGACCCGCCGCGCGAGGAGGCGCGCGCGGCGATCGCCGAGGCCCAGGGCGCGGGCATCCGCATCATGATGATCACCGGCGATCACCCGCGCACCGCCGGCGCGCATCGCCGCCATGCTGGGCATCGTCGAGCCCGGCGCCTCGGTGCTGACGGGCGCCGATCTCGAGTCGCTCGACGACGAGGCGCTGCGCACGCCGGTGCGCGACGTCTCGGTCTACGCGCGCGTCGCGCCGGAGCACAAGCTGCGAGATCGTCGACGCGCTGCAGGCCGACAGGCCATCGTGGCGCGATGACCGGCGACGGCGTGAACGACGCGCCGGCCCTCAAGACGGCCGACATCGGCGTCGCCATGGGGATCACCGGCACCGACGTGACCAAGGAAGCGGCCGACATGATCCTGGCCGACGACAACTTCGCCACGATCGTCACGGCGGTGCGCGAGGGCCGCGGCATCTTCGCGAACATCCGCAAGTTCCTGCGCTTCCTGCTGTCGTCGAACATGGGCGAGGTGCTGACCATGTTCCTCGGCGTCGTGCTGGCCGGCGTGCTCGGCCTGCAGCGGCCTCGGCGGGGCGGCGGCGGTGCCGCTGCTCGCGACCCAGATCCTCTGGATCAACCTGCTCACCGACACGGCGCCGGCGCTCGCGATGGGCGTCGACCCGCCGCGCGACGACGTCATGCGGCGCCCGCCGCGCCGCCTCAGCGACCGCGTCATCGACGCGCCGCATGTGGGCGCGGCGTGTCTTCGGTCGGTGCTCGTGATGGCGCTCGTCATCGCTGGCGGCGCTCGACCTGCGTCTCGCCGGAGGCCTTCGTCGGCGGCTCCGGCGACCTGGACCCTGGCGCGCACGATGGCCTTCACGACGCTCGTGCTGGCGCAGCTCTTCAACTGCTTCAACGCCCGCTCGGAGACGCGTCAGCGCCTTCCACCACCTGTTCACGAACCGGTGGCTCTGGGGCGCCATCGCGCTCTCGGCGGCGCTGCAGGTCGCGGTCGTGCACGTGCCCTTCCTGAACGCCGCCTTCGACACCACGCCGCTGGCGCCCGGCGAGTGGCTGGCCTGCGTCGGCCTGGCCAGCGTCGTGCTCTGGGCCGGCGAGGCGCGCAAACTGGTGATCCGCGGCGCGGAACGCGGACGTCGGAACCGGGAAACGGGGTAAACGGAGGCTGCGGGCCATGGATCATCTGCTGCACTTGCTGAACAGCGGCCTCGGCAATCTCGCCGCCTACCTCGCGGCGCACGTGCTGCTGTGCCTGCTGCCGGCGTTCTTCATCGCCGGCGCGATGGCGGCGCTGATTCCCAAGCAGAGCATCACGCGCTGGCTCGGACGCGGCACGCCAGGACACATTTCCTATCCGGCGGCGGCTGCGGCGGGCTCATTGCTGGCAGTGTGTTCCTGCACCATCGTGCCGCTGTTCGCGGGTGTGTATCGCAAGGGCGCCGGCATCGGTCCGGCGACGACATTCCTCTTTTTCGCGCCGGCGGGCAACATCATCGCGATTGCCTATACC
This sequence comes from uncultured Gammaproteobacteria bacterium, assembly GCA_963819895.1. Taxonomy (GTDB): domain Bacteria; phylum Pseudomonadota; class Gammaproteobacteria; order Pseudomonadales; family UBA5518; genus UBA5518. The sequence continues at coordinate 219,255 of CAWFXU010000013.1, read as the reverse complement.
GGCAGCGTGCTGGGGCTGGAGTTCGCGGCCGCGCGCTTCCTGCTGTGCCTGCTGTTCGGCATCGGCATCGGCCTGCTCATGGCCCTGCTGTTCTGGCGCGACGACCTGCGCCACGACCGCCAGACCGATGCGCTGTTCGCCGAACAGGCCCGAATCGATCCGGTGGCCATGCGGCTGCTGCTGGCGCTGCTGGTCCTGCTGGTGGCCGGCACGCTGAAGCTCTGGCCGCTCACCGCCACACTCGCCTCGGTACACCTGCCCCTGTCGTGGGTCGAACCGTGGCAGGACACACTGTTGCGCTGGGTGCCCTTCGATGCGGCGAAAGGCGAGGAAGGTGTGAGCTTCCAGGGCTCGGTGCTGATCGCGCTGCTGGTGCTGATCGCCGTGAGCGCGAAGCAAGGCCTGGACGACATCGTCGAAGGTGCGAACCGCTGGACGTGGGTCGCGCTGGGACTCTCCGCCGCGACGCTGCTGGTGGCAACGCTGGGGCTCAAGCCCCGCGACGGCGGGCTGGCGCTGGAAATCACCGGGCGCTTCTGCGCGGTGGCGGCAGCCCTGCTCGCGATATTTCACTACGGCAGGCGGCTGGATGCGCAACTATGGCGCTCCTGGCTGTGGGAATCGTGGCGCTTCGTGAAGCAGATCTTCCCGCTGTTGATCATCGGCGTGTTCGTGGTCGGCGTGGCCCGCCAGCTCATCCGCCCCGAGTGGATCGAGTCGCTCGCGGGACAGAACGACCTCTTCGCCAACGCGGTCGCCGTGGTGTTCGGCGTGTTCATGTACTTCCCGTCACTGGTGGAAGTGCCGGTGGCGCGCATGTTCCTCGACCTCGGCATGCACCCGGGACCGCTGCTGGCCTACCTGATGGCCGACCCCGAGCTCAGCCTGCAGAGCATGCTGATGGTGGCTGCCGTGATCGGACGGCCCAAGACCGCGGCCTACGTGGGCTGGGTTGCGCTGTTCAGCATCGCGGCGGGCCTGATCTACGGGGCGTGGATCGACGGCGCGAACCGCTGGTTTCTCGTGCTGGGGACGCTCGGCTTCGTTGCCGCGCTGGCGTTGACGGTCAACTGGCTGCACGAGTCGCGTCACTCCCGGGAGCCACGCGAGCTGACGATTGCTTCTTTCCTCACGACGATACGGAGAAATCACATGCTGACGCTAAAGGTACTGGGACCGGGCTGCGCCAACTGCAAGAAGCTCGAGGCAGTGGCGCGCGAAGCCGCGAGCGGCAGCGGCATCGAGGTGCAAGTGCTCAAGGTCTCCGCGATGAAGGACATCATGGCCTACGACCTGATCGCGACGCCGGGACTGGTCATCAACGAAAAGCTGGTGAGCAGCGGGCGCATCCCGACGCAGGTCGAATCGGTGGCTGGAGGCGGCGCCGCTTGACCCCCGCCCTTGCGCGGCGGATCTCCTGCGCGGACACGCCGCAAGTACGTCCCTGTGGGCTCGACTGCGGCATCGATGCCGCAGACGGTCCTCGCACGAGAACCACCCTGTCACGGGCTGCGTTGGTGGTACGAGCCATTCATGGTTTGATGCCATTTTCGCGCGAAACATGGCACCCGGAAAGAAACACGAGCGCCAAACAGGACCTCGGAAGGCCCGGCTTGCTGTCGAAACTATACACGGATCGCGAACCACCAACGGCAGGCGTGACGAGGGGCGGGCCTTGTCCGCGAGCGGACCTGTGGATGCCGAAATCGCCGGGAGCGATTTCGGCAACACGCGTAGCCGCCCGCACAGGGTGTGCAGAGCACTGCTCTGCGCGCCGCGAGCCATGGATGGCGCTGGCCGGTCCGTCTCAGCGCGCCGGACCGCGCCGCGCAGAAGGTGTCGGCCGGCGGCCTGAGCGGACCGGCCCGCCCCTCGGCCCGCCGGGTCGGAGCCATGTGCAAACGTCGCGCGCAGGGCGCGCTCCCACAACCCGGCGCGCGGCGACAGGACATCAGGCGCCCGTGGGGCTGTCCGGCAGGTAGGTCTCGAACAGCTTGCCGAGGTCGCCGGCCGCGTGCGCGGGCACCTTGTAGTAAGTGCGGATCACCACGGAGCCGTCGGGCTCGAAGCGGTAGGTCTCGATGCTGTAGGCGAAGCGCTCCTCGCCGCCTTCCTTGAAGTGGTTCTCCAGCAGCCACGCGACCTCGTTGCCGCAGATGAACAGGCTGCCCGGGTGGACGCGAAAGCGCACGGTGGGCTGGAACAGGTCGTAGGAATCCAGCGCGCAGTGCTGGAAGCCGTGCTTCATCGGCGTGCCCACCGGGTCGAGCATGCTGAATTCGCCGGGCGCCACCGCGCGCCAGTTGGCGGCCCAGCCCGCGCGGTCGCCCGCGTTCCACAGCTTCACGTAGTTGTCGGCCCAGTTCTTCAGCTGGGCAAAAGTCGGCGTGCTCATTATTGGATTTCTCCTGGCGACTGGCTTCGGGAAATTCAGAGACCCTTGAACACCGGCGGGCGCTTCTCGAAGAAGGCCTGCACACCCTCGCGTGTGTCCTCGCTGATGAACGTGATGTTCTGCAGCTTGGCCTCGTAGGAAATCGTGTCCGCGAGATCGAGCTGCATGGCCTTGTTCAGCGCCTCCTTCGAGTAGCGCAGCGCCAGCGGCGCCTTCTTCGCGATCGCGCGCGCCCACGCCAGCGTCTCCTCGAGCAGGCGCTCGGCGGGCACCACGCGGTTCGCCAGTCCGAGCTCCAGGCAGCGCGCGGCGCCCATCTTCTCGCCTTCCACGATCACCTCGAAGGCGCGCTTGCGCCCGAGCTGGCGGACCAGGTGCCAGGTGGCGCCCCCGTCGGGCACCAGCGCGATCGCCATGAAGGCCTGGTAGATGTAGGCGTTGTCGGCCATCACCGTGAGGTCGCAGGCCATCGCGAAGGAACTGCCGATGCCGGCCGCCGCGCCGTTCACCGCGCTGATGAAGGGCTTGGGCGCCTCGCTGATCGCCATCAGCACCGGCTTGTACTCCTCGTCGATCTGCTGCTGCACCAGCGGCGGGATGCCGTCGGCGAGATCGGCGCCGGCGCTGAAGCCGCGTCCCTCGCCGGTCAGCACGACCACGCGCACCCCGGCATCGTCGATGGCGCGGCGCACCGCGGCCAGCAGCTCGCGGCGCATCTGGCCGTTGAAGGCATTCATCACCGCGGGGCGGTTCAGCGTGATCAGCGCCACGCCCTCGTCCACGGCATAGCGCACGGTCTCGAAATCACTCATCGCGGGTCTCCGGCTGGTCAGGGAAGTGTGCAGTGCGGAAAGTCGCCGCGCCGGCGGCGCTTGTCAAGACGAACCGGCCGGGCGCGCAGCACCAGCGCGTTGCCCAGCACGATCAGCACCAGCCCGGCCACGGCGGGCAGCGTCCACTGGTAGCCCTCGAAGAGCGTCGAGAGCAGCAGCGCGACCACCGGCGTCATCATCGCGTTGTAGCCTGCGCGCTCCGGGCCGATCAGCGCGATCAGGCGCAGGAAGGCACCGAAAGCCACGATCGAGCCGAACACCGACAGGTACAGCAACGAGGCGGTATACGGCAGGCCGGCGGGAAAACGGAACTCGGCCCCGGTAACGAGCGCCGCAAGCGTGAGCAGCGCCGTGCCGTAAAACATGCCCCAGGCGTTCACCGTGATCACCTTCAGCCCGAAGACCGCATTGCGCGTGGCCAGGATGCTGCCGAGCGAGGCCACGTAGGTCGAGGCCAGCGCCAGCATCAGACCGCGCAGCGCGGTGTCATCGATGCTCAGCCTGCCGAACTCGGGCCAGAACAGCAGCGCGACGCCGCCGATGCCGATCAGCCCGCCGAAAAGCACCACCGGCACCAGGGGGCGTTTCAGGAACAGCGCCGCGTTGAAGAAATTCATGAACACCATGGTGGCGAATATCACCGCCACCACGCCGCTGGTGAGGTAGACCTCGGACCAGTACACCAGCCAGTAGTTGAGCCCGAACAGGCAGGCGCCCTGCAACGCGATGAAGAAGTGCTCGCGCGGCGTGAGCCTGAGCCGCGCGCGCGCCAGCACGCACCAGGCGAACAGCAGCATCGACGCCAGACCGAAGCGGTAGATCACCGAGACCAGCGGATCGATGTCCCCGAGCTGGAACTTGATCGCGAGCCAGGTCGAACCCCAGATCAGCACGGTGGTGAAATACAGCATGTACGCCGACAGGGGCATGTTGCAGGTCCGGGACAGGAGGATGGAGTAGCGCCAAGGCCCCTATCGTGCAGGTAGAATTGCCGCCGGCGCAAATCCGCGCGGCGAGGCGGCGTATTGGCGCGGCGGATGACCGTCAACCCGAGGCGCGGCGAGGGGCGGGCCCGTGCCGCGAGCGGCCGACGCCGGCCGGGCCGCCCTCGCCGCGCCGTCATGGGACGGGCCATGCCCGCGACGACAGCTCGCGCCGTCATACGGAGGAGCACTCGATGGGAAAGCAACGCCCCGACCAACCCGAGCCCGCGGCTCCCGCCACCCCGAACCCCTTTGCCGCCCTCGCCTCGCTGCGCGGCACGCTGCCCGAGGGAACGGGCGACGAGACCCGCCGCGGCAAGCGCACGGCGACAGCCCGTTCGCCGCGAAGCTCGTGATCGCGCGCGAACGCAAGGGCCGCGGCGGCAAGACCGCGACGCTGGTGCGCGGCGTCGCGCTGACGGGCGCGGCGCTGGAGACCTTCGCGCGCGAAATGCGCCAGTCGCTCGGCACCGGCGGCGGCGTCGAGGGCGATGCGATCGTGCTCGCGGGCGACCAGTCGGCGCGCGCCGCGCAATGGCTGCGCGAACGCGGGGCGACGCGCATCGTGATCGGCAACTGAATCGTGGCGCCCGCGACCGGCTACGCGCTGTTCGACACCGCGATCGGCCGCTGCGCCATCGCCTGGGGCGAGCGCGGCATCACGCGCTGCGCGCTGCCCGCGGCTAACGAGGAAGCCCTGCGCCGGCATATCGCCCGAGGCATGTAGCGCAAGCCGGTGAACAGCCGGCGCCGCCTGCGATAGCGGCGGCCATCACGCGCATCGTCGCGCTGCTGGCGGGCGTGCGCGACGATCTGCGCGACCTCATGCTCGACCTCGACGACATCACGGAATTCCACCGCCGCGTCTTCGCGGCTGCCCGCGCGATCGCGCCGGGCAACACCATCACCTACGGCGAGCTCGCGTGCCGGCTCGGCACGCCGGGTGCCGCGCAGGCGGTCGGACAGGCACTGGGCGCCAACCCATTCCCCATCATCGTCCCCTGTCATCGCATCGTCGCCGCCGACGGCAGCCTCGGCGGCTTTCGGCGCCGGGCGGCGCGCGCACCAAGCAGCGCATGCTGCGGATCGAGGGCGCGATCGCGCAGGGGGATCTGGGCTTCGCAATGAGTGCAACGCGGTGCCTCAGTGCCGTGCGCAGGCCGTTTCTCACCCCTGCAGCGACCAGATGAACGGTATGGCGGCGATCGTGACCAGCGCCATCAGCAGGTTCATCGGCACGCCGATGCGCAGGAAGTCGGAGAAACGGTAGCCGCCCGGCCCGTACACCATCAGGTTGCACTGGTAGCCGATCGGCGTGGCGAAGCTCGCCGAGGCCGCCATCATCACCGCCATCACGTAGGGCACGTCATTCAGGCCCGCGGTCTCGGTGATCGCGAGCACCACCGGCAGCATCAGCATCGCGGCGGCGTTGTTGGTGATCAGCTCGGTCAGCACCATCACGCTGAGGTAGGTGAGCGCGAGCAGCAGCCAGGCGTCGCTGCCGGCGGCGGCCACGATGCCGTTGCCGAGATATTCCGCCGCGCCGGTCTTCTCCAGCGCGTTGCCGAGCGCGAAGCTCGCGGCGATCGTCACCAGCACCGGCAGGTCGAGGCGCGCCGCGCCTCGTTCACGCCGATGCAGCGCGTCGCCAGCATCGCCGCCACGCCGAGCAGCGCGGCGTTCAGCATGCTCATGAGGCCGGTGGTCGCCAGCGCGATGATCGCCGCCGAGGATCGCCCACGAGATCAACGCGTGCGAATGATCGGGCAGTTCGTGCTCGAGCACGTTCATCAGCAGGAAGTCGCGCGACTGCTTGAGCCGCCCGACCACCGCGGGGCGCGCCTCGAGCAGCAGCAGGTCGCCGGGTTCGAGGATGATCGAGCTCAGCCGCCCGCGGATGTGCTCGCCGTTGCGCGCCACCGCCAGCACCACCGCGCCATAGCGGTCGCGGAAACGCCCGTCGCGGATCGTGTGCGCCCACGACCTCGCAGTGCTCGGCGACCACCGCCTCCACGAGCCGGCGTTCCGGCACGTTGCGTTCCAGCGCGGGCTGGCTGCCCACCGCGGCGACCAGGCCGTTGATGCGCAGCACGTCGACGATGGCCTCGGTCTCGCCCACGAACACCAGGCGGTCGCCGCCGCGCAGGATCTCCTCGGGCGCCACGGCGGTGATCACGCTGCCGTCACGCTCGATCTCGGCGAGGTAGATGCGCTCCAGGTGACGCAGTCCCGCCTGCTGGATGGTCTTGCCGACCAGCGGCCCGTCGCGCGCGACCGCGACCTCGAAGGTGAAGCTGCGCGTGTCGGCGAAGGTCTGGTCGGGGCTGCGACGCACCTTCAGCAACTTCGGCGCCGCGAACACCACGAACAGCGTGCCCGACGAGCGCCACGATCAGGCCGATCGGGGCGATGTCGAACAGCGCGAAGCCGGGCTTGCCGGTCAGCACCTGGTACTGGCCGTTCACCACCAGGTTGGTGCTGGTGCCGATCAGCGTGATGGTGCCGCCGAGGATCGAGGCGTAGCTCAGCGGGATCATCAGCGCGGAGCTGGGCACCTTGATCCGCCGCGCCCACTGGCTGACCGCCGGGATCATCGTTGCCACCACCGGGGTGTTGTTCAGGAAGGCCGACAGCCCCACCACCGGCAGCATCAGCCGCACCAGCGCGCTGCGCGGGCCGGTCGGCCGTCCCAGCACGCGCTCGACCACGAGATCGACACCGCCCGAGGCGCGGATGGCCGCCGCGACGATGAACATCGCCGCCACCGTCATCAGGCCGGTGTTGGCGAATCCGACGAGGGCTTCATCGGGCTTCAGGATCCCGGTGATGCTGAGCAGCAGCAGCGCCCCCATCAGCACCAGGTCGGTGGCTGAGACGCGGAATGGTGATCAGCGTGGCGAGAACCGCGACGGTCAGCGCGACCGTGAACCATCCCTGCCAATCCATCAGCGATCTCTCCCCGCCCATGACTGTTGCGGGCGCATTCTAAAAGGAATAAGCAAGACCAGCAATAATGATTTGCAGGTATTAGGATATGCGATCCCGACCGCTGTCGTCGCCAAAAGGCGACCCGCACGGTCCGGCCATGCACAAGCGGCATAAATGCCGACCCGCATCATGCCCCGGAACGAAAAAAGGCCGCCTGCACCGGGTGCAGGCGGCCTTCTCGAAGGGTTCAGGCGGCGTCAGAACGAGAAGCCGAGACCGACCATCGGACCCGGAACGAGAAGTCGACTTCGACGTCGTCTTCCTCGATCTCGTAGTTCACGGTACGGTAGCCGAAACGGAACTCCAGGTTGCAGCAGTCGTTCGTGTACACGAATTCGGGAGCCAGCTTCCCAGACCAGGTCCGAATCACCGGCGCCAACGATGCCGTCGGGCTGAACGCCCAGTGCTCCTGCCCAGCGCGATCGCGCGGACGCAGCATCACGATGCCGTCGATCAGATCGTCGTCGGCGTTGACGCCGTGCCGTCGCCGCACCCTTGAGCGTTGGCCTCGACATCGAGTTTCGCGTAGCGCACACCAACCAGCACGTCCACGTGGGACTTGCCACCCTCGCCGAAACGATAGCCGGTCGCTGCCGTGCCCAGCATGGTGTCGGTTTCCACCTCGATCTCCACGCCCGCCAGGTTGATGTCCACGTCGTCGTTGTCGGTCTTCATGTAATCGACGCGCAGCGAAGTTGCACCCAACGGCCCTTGTTGTGCTCGAGCATCAGGGAGCCGTTGAACTCCAGGTTGTCGGTGACGTCACCGATATCCTGGTTGAAGTCGACTGCTCGTGGTTGGTCGCGGTTGTTTTCCAGGCTGCCGTCGATGCCCACGGCCCAGTAGTAGGGGGTCAGGCGGAAGCAGCACTTGTCGGCGTCTTCGGCAGCGGCCGGCATGGCGGCCTGCACGGCGAGGCAGGCGACGGCGGCTGCAATCGAGTTTGCGATTGAACATGGAAATGTCTCCTGAGACAGGTTGGTTTCACCGCACCCAGCTGGTGCCGGCTGACTCGAAGTATGGTCGTGCACTGCGCTGCTTCGCACGGCGGATAAGCGTGAAAAATTTGCCCTTCGCGACGACGCCTGTCGGACAATTAACGCGCAGGTCTGTCCCTGCGGCCGGACCAGCCGTCTCAGGAGGCGGCAATCAGCATCTTGCGACGCAGAAACGCGATCTGCGTCGAAAGCGTCAGGTTCTTCGGGCATGTGTCCTCGCAGCCGAGCAGCGTCATGCAGCCGAACACGCCGCTCTCGTCGCCGATCAGCTCGTAGAACTGCTGCGTCGCTGCGCGTGTCGCGCGGGATCGAGCCGAAAGCGCGCGATCTTGTTCAGCCCGGCGGCGCCGACGAAATCCTCGCGCATGCGCGCCGTGGCGCAGGCCGCGACGCAGCAGCCGCACTCGATGCAGCGTTCCAGCTCGTAGATCTGCTCGGCCAGCGCAGGCTCCATGCGCTCCTCCAGCGCGCCCAGGTCCGGCTCCTGCTCGCGCAGGTGCACCCAGGTCTCGAGCCGCTCGGCCATGCCCTGCATCCACGCGCCGGTGTCGACCGAGAGATCGCCGATCAGCCTGAACACCGGCAGCGGCGCCAGCGTGATGCGGCTGCCGAGGTCGCGCGTCAGCGTGCGGCAGGCGAGCCCGGGGCGGCCGTCGATCAGCATGCCGCAGGCGCCGCAGATGCCGGCGCGGCAGACGAAGTCGAACTGCAGCGTGGGGTCCTGGTTCTCGCGGATCTCGTTCAGCGCGATGAAGAGCGTCATGCCGTCGGCTTCCTCGATCTCGAAGCGCTCCAGGCGCGGCGTGCTCGCCGGATCGGACGGGTTGTGGCGCAGCACGCTGATCTCGAGCGTGCGCGGGCGGGCGGTGACGGTCTCGCTCATGTGTCGTGGTCTCCCAGCCTCGCATTGCGTCCGCGCAGCCGCGGCGGCAACTGGTGTTCCCAGGGCATCAGCGCCTGCTGCTGCGCCAGGCGGCCGGCGCCGGCGGTTGCCGCGCGCACCCGATCGACCTCGGCCTGGCGCGCCGGCGTATCCGGGTGGTCGACGTAGTCCTTCGCGCCGTAGCCGCGCCAGCCCGGCGGCAGTTCCATGCGCCGCACGTCGAGCGGCTCGTAGGCGAGCACCGGCAGCGTGGCATCCGGGTCGGGCCAGGTCGCGAGCGTGCGCGCGAGCCAGTCGCGGTCGTTGCGCACGGGGAAGTCGCGGCGAAAATGCGCGCCGCGGCTCTCGGTGCGCGCCAGCGCGCCCTGCGCCACGCACAGCGCGAGCTTCAGCATGCGCGGCAGCCGGTAGGCCGCCACCAGCTCGGGGTTCGCGCCGCGCGCCTGGCTGCGCAGCCCCAGGTCGCGGCTGCGCACCAGCAGCTGCTGCAACTGCGTCCACCGCCTCGGCGAGCCGCTCGCCGCTGCGAAAGATGCCGACGTTGTCGGTCATGGCCAGCTGCATCTCGCGCACCAGCGCGAAGGGGCTCTCGGGGCCGCCGCGCGCGGCGTGATCCGCGAGCTGCCGGCTTTCGCGCGCGTGGAACTCGCGCACCAGCGCGGTCGGCACATCGGCCGCGCCGTCGGGCGACTCGCAGTGGTCCGCGATGAACTCGCCGACGATCATGCCCGCCACCACGGTCTCTGCCACGGAGTTGCCGCCCAGGCGGTTGAAGCCGTGCATGTCCCAGCACGCCGCCTCGCCGGCCGCGAACAGTCCCTTCAGCGTGCGGCTCTCGCCGCGATGATCGGTGCGGATGCCGCCCATCGAGTAGTGCTGCGCGGGGCGCACCGGGATCAGCTGCTCGGCCGGATCGATGCCGAGGAAGTAGGTACAGATCTCCTTCACCTCGCGCAGCCGCGTCTCGATGTGGCGTCGCCCGAGCAGGCGGATGTCCAGCCACAGGTGCTCGCCGAAGCGCGATCGCGCGGCATGCCCGGCGCCGATGTGCTCCTCCATGCGCCGCGACACCACGTCGCGCGAGGCCAGCTCCGCCTTGTCGGGCTCGTAGTCGGGCATGAAGCGGTGCTCGCGGCCATCGAGCAGCAGGCCGCCGTCGCCGCGGCAGCCTTCCGTCACCAGGATGCCGGCGGGGAAGATCGCCGTGGGGTGGAACTGCACCGCTTCCATGTTGCCGAGCGCGGCAACGCCGGTTTCCAGCGCGATCGCGGCCCCCATGCCCTCGTTGATGATGGCGTTGGTCGAGACCCGGTAGATGCGCCCGAAGCCGCCGGTGGCGATGCAGGTCGCGCGCGCCACGTAGGCCACCAGCTCGCCGGTGGCGAGGTTGCGCGCGATCACCCCGTGGCAGCGCGCGCCGTCGTGGATCAGCGAGAGCGCCTCCATGCGCTCGTGCACCGGGATGCTGTTGGCCACCGCCTGGTCGCTCATCGTGAACAGCATCGAGTGCCCGGTGCCGTCGGCGACGTAGCAGGTGCGCCACTTGCGCGTGCCGCCGAAATCGCGCGCGGTGATCAGGCCGTGCGCCTCGTCGCGCTCGGTGAGCGTGACGCGCTTGCCGTTCATCACCACCTCGTGCTCGCCGCGCTGCACGCGGTTCCACGGCACGCCCCAGGCCGCGAGCTCGCGCACCGCCTTGGGCGCGGTGTTCACGAACATGCGCACCACGTCCTGGTCGGCGCCCCAGTCGCTGCCGCGCACGGTGTCGGCGAAATGCACGTCCTCGTTGTCGCCCTCGCCCATCGCCGCGTTGCCGAGGCTCGCCTGCATGCCGCCCTGCGCCGCCGCCGAGTGCGAGCGCTTGGCCGGCACCAGGCTCAGCACGATCGCCTCGAAGCCGCGCCGGCGCACGCCGATCGCGGTGCGCAGCCCCGCGAGGCCGCCGCCCACGACCAGCACGTCGGTCTGGATCGTGCGCATCAGCCGGGCCCCGCCTGCGGCATGGCCTCGCGCAGCGCCACGGGCACGTAGCGCTCGCCGGCGCGGTCGCGGTGCTCGATGCCGATCTTCATGTAGGCGGCAAAGGTCAGCAGGCCGAGCACCAGGAAGAAGCCGGTGATCGACCACTCGAGGCGCGAGAGGCGACGGCGCTGCGCGCGCGGATCGGCGCTGCGCGGCAGCAGGCCCCATTTCAGCACCAGCCGGTACAGGCCGATGCCGCCGTGCAGCTCGACGGCGAACAGCAGCACCAGGTACAGCGGCCACATGCGCCCGCTGACGAAGCGGTCGGCCGATTCGTAGGGACCGATGTCGGCCGGGTGCGTCATCATCGTGTAGAGGTGCACGCCGGCGAGGAACATCAGCACCAGCCCGGTCGCGACCTGGATCAGCCACAGCCAGGTGTCGGCGTGGCGCAGACTCGCGCGTGTGGCGGAACAGGGTGCGGTACTCGCGGTAGCTGGAGGGCATGCGCCGCATGGCCGCGACCGCGTGCACGATCATCAGCAGGAATATCGCGGCCGCAATACCCGTGACCAGCTGCGGGTAGGGCCGGCCGAAGAAGTAGACGCCTTCGAAGAAGCGCGCGACGTGGTACATCGCGTCCTTGCCGAGCAGGATGCTCGACACCAGCAGCATGTGGCCCCACATGAACAGCGCGAGCGCGAGCCCGCTCGCGCCCTGGATCAGGTCGAGCCAGCGCCGGCGTGCGGTCGATGCGGCCGGCCACGGGCGTTACAGCCAGTCGGTCAGCATCACGCCGACCCCGATGCGGTTGGTCTTCACGTCGTAGTCGATCAGGCTCTCGCCGTAGCCGTAGAAATACTGCACGTAGCCCTTGAAGCGCCGGTTCAGCGGAAAGCTCCAGTCGAGCTGCAGCGCGCCGCGGTTGTCGTCGCTCTGCAGGTTGTTGCGCGCGAGCGCCGAGAAGGTCATGTCGTGCCAGGCGTACGCGAGCCGCAGGTCGCCGTAGCCGTAGTAGTCCTCGGTGTCGGGGTTGTCGTCGTCTTCCTCGTCCTCGGGCAGGCGGTACCAGATGCGCGGCGAGATCGCGAGGTTGTCGCGCTCCAGCAGTGCGCCGGCGATGATGCGGTTCCAGCTGCGCGAGAGCAGCTCGCTGCGACCGTTCGACTGGTGGTTGAAGCCGAGATTGAGCTGCGCCACGTGGAACCCGAACAGCTCCGCCTGCGTGTCGTAGCTGAGGTAGATCTCGGGCTGGTAGTTGGTTTCGCGGAACGGGGCGGACTCCTCGTCGTTGTAGACCTGCCACCAGCTCTCCTGCGTGTACGCCCCCCACAGGCCGAGGCGCTCGCTGATGTCCCACACCTGTGCCTTGAAGCTGATCTGGAACTTGGCCTCGACGTCGTCCATGTTCGCGTCCGGGTAGATGGACGTCCAGGGCTCCTCGTGGATCTTGCTGTTGTAGGTGACCGGCAGGATGTAGTTCGGCTTGTACGCCGTCAGGCCGAAGGGGTTCTCGAGCAGGTTCGACTCCTTGCGCATGCGCGACCGGAGCGCCCCGCCCGCGGCAGCCGGCGCCGTCGCGGCGACCGGCGTCTCGTCGATGCGCGTGGACGCGGCCTCCGCGGCAAGCCGGTCGAAGCAGGCCAGGCGCGCCGCGGCCTCCGCGACACCCGCGCAATCGTGCAGGCTGGCGCCCACGGCCGTTGCGCCCCACGCAGCCAGGCCCGATGCCAGCACGATCATCCCGACGATTTGAAAGCCCTTGCGCATGCGCTGTCCCATTCGATTGAATCCGATGACGTTCGAGGCCTCGAGTATAACGGCGCGACGATCAGGGCGAAGCCGACGTCCATGTGCAATTGTCGCCATGATCGCCTTTCGTCGACAGCAACGCACGCCGCGCAGCGATCGACACCGAAGCTGTGGCAGAATCGCACGACCGACCCGCTGACAAGGCACTCGGGAAGCCGTGCTGGACGACGAAGGACGCGATGACAAGAACAACGAGCGAAGCCACCGATCCGCGACTGCTGCTGAAGGCCACGCCCCCCAAGGCGCCGAAATCCCTGCTGGCGCGGCCGCGCCTGAGCGTCAACGGCCCCGAACTCGCCGACAAGGCCGTCATTGCGGTCCATGCGGGCTCTGGCTTCGGCAAGACGGCACTGCTGGCGCAGTGGCGCCGCGAACGACTCGAGGCCGGCGACGTGGTCGCCTGGCTCACCCTGGACCACTGGGACGACGACACCCGGTTCTCCCAGGGGCTCGCGGTCGCCATGCAGGCCGGCAGCGGGCGTCCACGCTTTGGCCACTCCTGGCCGACGATGAGCGACCAGCGCGACGGGCGCCACGAGGGCATCACCGGATGGCTGGCCGGTGTCGTCGACATGGCCGCCGAGGTCACGCTGATTCTCGACGAGGCGCACACGCTCCCCGAGGCCACCGCGCGCAGTTCGCTGGTGTACCTGCTCCACAACGCTCCGGCGAACCTGAAGATCGTCGTGGCATCGCGCCGGCCCCTCGTGCTGCCGGTCGCGGATCTGCTCGCGCACGGGCAATTCGCCTCGCTCGACACCGAAGCGCTACGCTTGCGCCCACAGGAAACCGTAGCCATCCTGAGCGCGCGTTTCGGTGCGCGCATCGATACCGATACCTGCATCCGGCTGCACGAGATCACCGAGGGCTGGCCGCTGGGCCTGCAGCTCGCCATCGCCGCCATCGAGAAGAGCCAGAGTGTCCGTGACGCGATCGACGGCTGCCTGTCCTGCTCGGGCGACATCCGGCGCTATTTCGTCGAATCCCTGGTCGAGCGCCTGCCACCGGCAATGGCGGACTTTCTCGTTCGCACGTCCTTCGTCGATGCGCTGCACCCCGAATTGTGCCGGGCGATCACCGGACGCGAGGACAGTGCCCTGGTGCTGTCGCAACTGTGCGAGCTGACCCCGATTTTCGCCGAGAGCGTGGGTAGCGACTGGCTGCGCATCCACCCGCTGGCCCGCGAGTTCCTCGACGAGCGCTTCGACGCCCTGCCCGCCGGGGAACAGCGCGGACTGCGCGCACGCGCGGCACAATGGCTCGCCGAGCAGCGGATGTTCGAGGAAGCGGGCCGTCATGCGCTGAACGCCGGCCAGGAGGAACTGGCCTACGAACTGGCGGAACGCTGCCTCTACGACGTCGTGATAACCGGGCAACTGTCGCGGGTGGCCGAGTGGATCGGGCGCATTCCCGCGACCGAGATCGAGCGCCGGCCGCGACTGCGCGTGGCCGTGGCCTGGACGCTCGCGCAGAGCGAACGGCACGTCGAGGCCGCGCGCATGGTCGGCCCGATCATCGACGATCCGGCGGCCGATGCGGGCGAGCGCTGCGAGAGCGCGGAAATATGCGCGACGGCGGCCCTGTTCGCCGATGACCTCGATGCGGTCGAACGCATCGTCTCGCCCTGGTTCGAGACGCTGTCGAGCCGCTCGGCGGTGCAGCGGACCGCGGGCACGAACCACATGGCGCTCCTCGCCCTGCTGCACGGCTCGCCGGAGCGCGCGCGCTATCACTACCAGCACCTGCCACGCGACAGCGACTGGGGCGGCGGCTACGCGCGCGGCTGGGGCGACTGGATCGTGGGCATGAGCTACCTGTGGGAGGGGCAGGTCGTGCCCGGCGAACAGCACCTGCGCGCGGCGCTGGCGCGCGCCGAGGAGAAGACCGGTCGCCGTGGTCCCATTGCCGTCATGCTGGCCGCGGTGCTGGCCGCGGTGCTGTGGGAGCGCAACGGGCACGACGAGGTGGCCGCGCTGCTCGCCAACCGGCTCGACGCGGTCGAACGCCACGCCCCGCCGGACGCCATCGTGCTCGGTTACGTCGCGGCCGCGCGTGCCGCCACCGCGCAGGGCCAGGAAGGCCGCGCCTTCGATCTGCTGGAGCATCTGTTCGCGCTCGGCGAAGCGCGCCACTTGCCGCGGCTGTGCATCGCGAGCCTGGCCGAGCAGATGCGCATCCATGCGCTGCGTGCCCGCGAGGATGCCTGTGCCGCATTGCTTGGACGGCTGGAGGAAGTGTGTGCCGCGCCGCAGCTCCGCGACCGGGCACTGCTGCAGCCGCTGGTCGAATTGCAGAGCGGATTTGCCCGCACCTATGCCTGCCTGGCGCGGCAGGATTGGCAGGCGATGCTCCGCCATCTGCAAGCCATCCACGCGGTCGCCGAACGCCTGCGCCGCGGACGCGACCTGATCCAGATCCAGTTGCTCGAGGCGCTGGCATTGACGCGTCTCGGCAAGGAGAGCGAGGCCTTGTTTGCCGAAGCACTCGGCATGGCGAAATCACTGGGACTGGAGCGGATCCTCGTGGATACCCACCCGGATCTGGCCGCGCGGGCCGAGCGAACCCGGGGCGTACGAGCGGACGAAGCACGGGTGGCCGGGCAATTGCCCGAGCGTCGGGAGGTCGCAGGCGTGGCCCGCCCGGGCGATGCGGCGCATGCCCGGGTTGCCCCCAGCGCCTTGCTGACGCCGAAGGAACGGGAGATCCTGCGACTCCTCGCGAACAACATGTCGAACAAGCAGATCGCGATCGCCCTCGGCGTCGGTGCCGAGACCGTGAAGTGGCACCTGAAGAACCTGTTCGGCAAGCTCTACGCCGCCAATCGCAAGCACCTGCTCGACCGTGCCCGCATGCTCGGGATTCTCGATTCGGCGGCCTGAAGCCAGCGGTTCATTTGCTCAGGATGTGAATGGCGACGGCGGCCTCCTCGATGCCCTGCAGGCCGCCGCCGTTTTCCTGGATGGCATGGCGCGCGCCGGCCACCTGGCGCGCGCCCGCCTCCCCGCGCAATTGCGTGACCAGTTCGAACAATTGCCCGATGCCGGTCGCACCGAGCGGATGCCCCTTGGACTCCAGGCCGCCCGAGGCGTTGATCGGCATGCGGCCGCCGAGCGTGAACTCCCCGCGTTCGGCCGCGGGCCCGCCGCCACCCAGCGGTGCCAGCCCGAGGTTCTCGGCCTGGATGATTTCACCCATCGCCGAGGCGTCGTGCACCTCCGCCACGTGCATGTCTTCGGGACCGAGGCCGGCGATCTCGTAGGCCTGCAGTGCCGCCAGGCGGCTCACGTGCTTTTCGGGTTCGTCGAGGCCGCGATGGCTGAAGCTGCGCATGACGCTCGCTGCGATCCTGATGCAGCGGCTGCGGTCCGCGCCGATGCGCCGCAGCCCCTCCCCGGTGCAGAGAATCGCTGCGGCTGCGCCGTCGGAGAGTGGCGCGCACATCGGCAGCGTGATGGGATACGTAATCGGTGGCGCCGCGAGCACTTCCTCGACCGTGAACGGCTGGCGGAACTGCGAATAGGGGTTGTGCACGGAGTGCCGGTGGTTCTTGGCGCACACGGCGGCGATCTGCCGCTGCGTCGTGCCATAGGTCTTCATGTGCCAGCGGCACATCGCCGCGTAGATGGCCATGAACTTGCTGTAAGGCCGATCGGATTCCGAGCCCGGCGGTGGCGTGATGCCCGCGCCCATCTCCACCAGCGTGCCGGTAGTTCTCCTCGGCGCGCGAGACGTCCCAACCGCCCTCGAAGATGGCGAAAGCCTTCGCCTTGTCGGGGATGTTCATCTTCTCGGCGCCGAGCGCGAGCGCGACGTCCGTCGCTCCCGCCCTGAGGCTCTGCAGCGCGAGATGCACCGCGGTGCTGCCCGAGGCACAGGCGTTCTCGACGTTATAGATGGGAATCCCCTCGATGCCGATCCTGCTGAACACGACCTGGCCGGGGATCGCGATCTGCCCCTGCAGCGGGCCGTTGGTCATGCCCGCGTAGAAGGCGACGCCGAGGTCCGCGGTGGTGCAGCCGGCATCTTTCAGCGCCCCCTGCAGCGCCTCGCCGGCGAGATCGTGCAGGCCGCGCTCCGGGTGGCGACCGAAGACGGTCATGGCAATGCCGGCGATATAGATGTCAGTCATGGTGATCAGATCTTCCGCGAGGTGTTCTGCCAGTAACGCGCGCGCAGATCCTTCTTCAGCACCTTGCCCACCGGGCTGCGCGGCAGCGAGGCAACGAAGTCGATCGTTTTCGGCGCCTTGACCGAGCCCAGCTTCTGCTTGCACAGCGCGATGAGCTCTTCGGCGCTGACCTGTTGCCCGGCGTTGAGTTCGACCACGGCCTTCACCGCCTCGCCCCAGGCCGCGTCCGGCACACCGATCACCGCGCAGTCCTGCACGGCGGGATGCGCCCAGATGACCTGCTCGACCTCGCTCGGATACACGTTGAAGCCGCCCGAGATGATCATGTCCTTCTTGCGGTCGGTGATGTGCAGGTAGCCCTCGGCATCGATGTGGCCGACATCGCCGGTGTGCAGCCAGCCGTCGATGATGGTCTCGGCGGTCTTGTCCGGCGCCTTGTAATAGCCCTTCATCACGAGATCGCCGCGCACGCAGATCTCGCCCGTCTCGCCCGGCGCGAGGATCCCGTTGGCGTCGTCCATGATCTCGACGCGAACCAGCGGATTGGGCCGTCCGACCGATGACAGGCGCTCGTCGGGCGCGATCTTCCCGTCGACGAAATGCGCATCGGGCGGCAGGTAGGCGATCGAGGCCGGGCATTCGGTCTGGCCGTAGCCACCCATCATCACCGGCCCGATGATCTCGATGGCCTGCTTGAGCTTCTGCACCGACATCGGTGCCGCGCCGTACATCAAGTATCTGAGCGAGGAGAAATCGACCTTGCTGGCGAGGTCGGGAATGTCGAGCAGCCGGTAGATCACGGTCGGCGGCAGGAACAACTCGGTCACGCGGTGTTGCGCAATCGCCGACAGCAGGAGCGCCGGGTCGGGCTTCGTCACCACGACCACCGTGCCGCCGCGCGCCGTGCACGGCAGCGAGAGCAGCCCGGCGGTGTGCGTCATCGGCGCCGCGGCGAGATTGACCGGGCCTGTCGTCGGCGCCGTAGGGGCAGCCGATCATGAAGTGCGCGCAGAAGGTCTGCGTGCTGCGATGCGTGTTCATCACGCCCTTCGGCTGCGCCGGTGGTGCCGCCGGTGGCCGAGAGCATCACGACGTCGTCCATGTCGACGGGCACCTCGGGCCGCGTGTCGGGCTGATCGGCGACCCACCGCTGCAGCGACAGCGCCCCCGGGAAGTCCTCCGGCTCGGCGTCGATGCAGATCCACTGCCGGATGCGCGGCAGCCGCGCGCGCAGCTCGGCGATCACCGGTGCGAACTCCGCCTGGAAGAACAGCACCTCGCAGTCGAAGGCCTCGAGCAGGTAGTGGTTCTCCTCGGCCGCGTTGCGCGCGCCCACGGGGATCCAGCACATGTTGGCGCGCCACAACCCCAGCGTGCAGGCCCACGCGGTGACGTCGTTCGCCGCCCACACCGCGCCCTTGGTCTCCTTCGGGAAACCCGCGGCGAGCAGGCGCATTGGCGATGCGGCAGGACAGCGCGCCGATCTCGCTCGAAGCTGTAGCGGCGCTCGTCCTGGATGTAGGCCGTGCCCGACGGGATTGATGCGCCAGCCGCGATCGAAGAAGTCGATGATCGCCATGGCGCCGGCGCTCAGAGCTGGCGTCACGGTGGCGCGCGCCAGGCCGCGCTGCTCGAGGAAGCCGAGCAGGTAGCGGTGTCCGAAGGCCTTGGAGCCCGAGGCGAAGCCGACCCGCGCGGTCTCGCCGTCGAGCAGCTTCACCACCGCGGCGACCTGCAGCGCGCCGGTGGAAATGTAGGGCGTGACGCCGTGCACGGTGGCACGCACGGCCGCGAGCTGGCCGCGACCGATAGCGAAGTCCACCGAGCGCTGCAGCGTGGTGCGCTCGCGCGGCGGCATGCTCGGCGTGGTCGAATCGACGATGCCCTTGATCACGCCGTCCTGCTGCTCCTTCGGCAGATCCTTGTACTCGGCTTCCCATTTCTGGCCGAGCGCGTGGACCGTCTGCATCACGTTGTTGTCGTAGAAGCCGACGAAGGAACTGCAACTGCGCACGCGCGCGTCATTCTCGAAGTAGACCGGCAGCGAGGTGCCGCCCCAGGGCAATCGCAGAACACCGGTTGCACGAAACTGGGGTCGGCAGCAGCGATGCTGGCGCCCGTCGCGTGCGGCAACCAGCTTCTTCTCCCACAGGTAGCAGGCTTCCTGGCGGAAGAGCTCGAAGATCGAGGCGGTCGAGCCGACGCGTCACGCCGGAGGCGCCGCCGCGCGGTCCGCGGCAGAGCGTGGCGGTTTCCAGCACATCGACGCCATGCGTTTCCAGTGCCAGCTCGGCGGCAATTTCCGCGAAGGTGTACATGTAGGCGATCGAGGGCGACACCAGCAGGCCCGCCTGGCGGTACAGCTCGCCGAACTGCTCGCGCACGGCGCGCATGTATCCCTGCTCGCCCGTGGTGTCGATGTGGTGGCAGCCGGCCTTCAAGCGCGGCCTCGACCGCCGTGAGGCCGAAATTCACGAATGGCCCGACCGTGTTGCACACGACCTTCGCGCCGCGGAACGCCGTGGTGAGGGATTCGACGGTGTGCTCGGCCTCGACGATCTCGTAGCGTCGCCGATTCGAGCCGCACCACGCGCTGCGCCATCATCTCCTTGACGCGCCCGGCGTTGCGCGCGACCGCGGTGAACGGGATGTCCTGGTCGATCAGCCAGTCCATGATCAGCATGCCGGTGTAGCCGCTGGCGCCGTAGACGACGACGGGATACTTGGCCATTGTCTTCGTCCTTCGTCAGAATTTTTCGTTGCCCGGGCTTCAAAAACTGCCGACAATTCCATCGGACGGATCGCGCTTGCGCATCGATCCGACTGTAGGTCCGGCTCATGCCGCGATTTCGCGCGTAGGTCGCGCTCCTACAACGCATCTATCGACATCGATCGCGTTGTACGGTCGGGCTTCCAGCCCGACATCGATCCGTCGCAAGCAGGCATCCCTGCGACCCGCCCAGCTCGGCATCCATGCCTCGCGCTCGCCCCGCGCGAAGCTGCGCTTCGCTTACTACGCGGGGCTCGCCCAGCCTTCCTCGTAGAGTTGCTGGCACAGGAAGCCGAGGCGCGTGGTGAGCATGGTGTTCTCGCCATCCTCGATCAGTGCCGCGCGCACGTCGCGCACCAGTTTCTCGATCGGGTACTCGCGCGTGGTGCCGTTGCCGCCGAACAGCCGGAATGCCTCGGTGACGACCTTCTCGGCCTCCTCGGTGACCGTGACCTTGCCCGAGGCGGTAGCCCAGGGATGCCCGGCCGGAGACAGCCGCGCGTAGGCCAGCGAGCGCCGGGCCACGGCGCGGCACAGCTCGACGCGGCGCATCATGTCCCCGATGCGGTAGCGGGTCAGCTGGTGGTCGATCAGGCGCTGGCCCCCCTGCTTGCGCTCGTGGCAGTACTGCAGGGCCATCTCGAAGGCGGCACGCGCGACACCGGTGAACATCTGGCCCATGTGCGTGCCCGCGAACGACCAGGCCGAGGCGACGTTGCCGTAGTACTCGTCGCGCAGCGCGATCGCGAAACGCTTCGGAATGCGGACGTTGTCGAAGAAGACTTCGCCCTGCGGCAGCGCGCGCTGGCCGATCTTCTCCAGCGGCTTGCCGCGCGAGACGCCCGGCAGGTCGAGCGGCACGATCGCCGTCACACCATGCGGACGGCCATCGGCATCGAAGTAGCCCTCGCCGTAGTCGGCGCTCATGTAGGCCAGCGCAACCTGCGCGACCGCGCCATTGGAGACCCAGGCCGAGCACTGGCCGTTGATCACGATCTCGTCCTTGTGCACCTTCGCCAGCAGGCTGCCCTTGTTGCCCGGTTGCCCCGCGGCCCATTCGCGCTTCATGTCGAAGCCGCCGACGTCGGTGCCCTTGTCGGGATGCGTGATCATCCAGCAGCCGATCCGGCCGGTGCTGAGTTCGACCAGTTCCCGGTTGCCGGCCGCCTTCGCCATCTCGAGGGGAAACTGCGTGACCACGAGCGAGACGGCCAGGCCCGCGTCACCCCAGCCCATTTCCTCGCCGATCATCGACTCGACGCGGATCGCCGTCTCCGGAGCCAGTTGCGCCAGCAGATCGGAATCCAGCCCCAGCTTGGCGACTTCGGCGAACACGCTGTAATAGGGAGAGCCCGGCGCGGCGACCTCCTCGGCGCTCATGCGGTCGAGCTCGCGGCCCAGCGGGCGCAGCACGTCGCGCGCGAAGCGGTGCACGCTGTGCTGGATGACGCGCTCCTCCTCGTCGAGCGGCGTCTCGAATCCCGTCAGGCCGACGGCGGGGAGCGTGATGGTCGATGCGAGTTTCATAGGGCTTCGCCTCCAGGTGCATTCGTGCCGTGGCGCCGGCGCTGTCAGGCGCCGTAGGTTTCGCGCAGGTAGCGCTGGATGTCCGCCGATTCGTACAGGGCCGTGTTCGTGTTCGGGTCGACGAGGTAGGGAACCTGCATGCGCCCGCCACGCTCCTGCAGCGCGCGGCGGTTCGCGGTCGGCGGCAGGTAATCCTGCTTCAGGCGCTCGCGCAGCGCCGGCGGCAGCCACTCGGTCATGCTGCCCGGCGCCTTGCCGACGTTGTGCAGCACATAGGGGATCTCGAGCTCGCACAGCGTCTCGCGCACCAGCCGCGCGAACGGGCTGCCCTCGAAGGAATACAGTTCCAGCGGCGCGGCGGGCGCCCGGCTCGGGTGGGCAAACATACCTCCGCGGCCGCGCAGCGCGGTGGCCAGCACCGACAGCGAAAGCAGCCGCGACCTGGGCTTCTTCCCCTCGATGCCGTACTGCTCGTAGAGGTAGGCCGCGATGGCCTGCGAATCCGGCACGGTTGCGCCGGTGTTCGGATCGTGCAGCAGCGGGACGGCGGTCTTGCCGCTCAGTTCCAGCACACGGGGCCGGAAGCGATTGCCGTGCTTGGGCACCGGGTAGACCAGAACATCGAGATCGAGCTCGGTCAGCGTCTCGCGCACGTAACGGCAGAACGGGCAGAACTCCCCGTCGTAGAACTCGAGCAGCTTCTCCGGTCGCCTGCGATGCCCTTCGACCACCGTGCCCCGCGCCAGCCGCGCCAGCGACGGAACCAGTGACCATACCGCCTTCAGCGTGTTCGCCATGAGGAATCCCTGTCCAGATCAGTTGCAACTATCGCTTGTCGCGACCGGGGCGCCCGCCACCGGCAGCGCGGCCTGCTGCCAGGCGAGCATCCCGCCCTGCAACTGGCAGGCACGCGCGAATCCGTGCTGCTGCAGCAGGCGCACCGCGGGAATGCTGCGCCGGGCCGAGCGGCAGATGGCGACGACACGGCGGCCCGGATCGAGTTCCAGCGCGGCCAGCCTCGCGCCGAGCTCCGTCACCGGCACGTTCAGCGTGCCGGCGATATGTCCGGCCTCCCATTCGGCAACCGTGCGCACGTCGAGCATCTGGGGCGCCGGCCCGCCTTCGTGCAGCAGGGCGTGCAGCTCCTGCGCCGGGATTTCGGAAACCCGCCCGAAGGGCCACCACCAGAACCAGAACCTGTCCATCCGCTTCACCTGCCGGCCTCGTGCATTGGTCCAAGACGCCGCGCCGGCCTGCTTCTCCAGGCGGGGACACGACGATGGCAAGCCTAGTGCGGACGCGCCACCGGGCGGCCCCCCGCGCCGGGGGGGAACGACGGGCGCGGCGCTCGCGCAGACTGGCGCCCATCGACCCACAGGCAAGGCAGGAAACGGAGGTTGGCATGGCGAAGGAAACGGGAATCGCGGGAGGCAGCGCGCCCCTCGTGCTGATGTACTCGACGGCGGTGTGCCCGCATTGCGTGCGCGCCGAGGGCTTGCTGCGCAACAAGGGCGTCGCACGGCTCGAGAAAGTCCGTGTGGACCTGGATGCCGCGCGACGCGAGGAGATGATCGCGCGCACCGGCAAACGCTCGGTGCCGCAGATCTACATCGGCGAAACCTACGTCGGCGGCTGCGACGAGCTCTATGCGCTCGAGCGCACCGGCGGGCTGGATCCGCTGCTGGCGAGCGCATCCAGGTAGCGCTCGGCGTCGAGCGCCGCCATGCAACCCGTGGCGGCGGACGTGACGGCCTGGCGGTAGACGTGATCCTGCACGTCCCCGGCGGCAAAGACGCCGGCGATGCTGGTCTGCGTGGCAGCGCCGCCGTGACCTCCCTGCGTGACCAGGTAGCCGTTCTCCATCGCGAGCTGTCCCTCGAACAGCGCGGTGTTCGGCTTGTGGCCGATCGCGATGAAGACGCCGGCGAGCGCAATCTCCCCGGTCGCGCCCGACGCGGTGGAGCGGATGCGCACGGCGGTGACACCCGACTCGTCGCCGATCACTTCGTCGAGCGTTGCTTGCAGGCGCAGCGTGATCCTGCCTTCCCCGACCTTGCGGTACAGGCGATCGACGAGGATTTTCTCGGCGCGAAAGCGCTCACGGCGATGGATCAGCGTCACGTGGCGCGCGATGTTGGCAAGGTAGAGCGCTTCCTCGACGGCGGTGTTGCCGCCACCCACCACCGCGACGTCCTGCCCCTGGTAGAAGAAGCCGTCGCAGATTGCGCAGCCCGAGACGCCGCGGCCCATGAAGGCCTGCTCCGAGAGCAGGCCCAGGTACTGCGCCGACGCGCCGGTCGCAATGATCAGTGCTTCGCAGGTGTAGCTGCCCGCGTCGCCGTCAGCTGAAGGGCCGCTCGTCCAGCAGCGCCGTGTGGATCGTGTCGAAAACGATGTCGGTGTCGAACCGGCGCGCGTGCCGCTCGAAGCGCTCCATGAGCTCGGCCTGCACGCCGTCGGCGTCAGCCGGCCAGTTGTCCACCTCGGTGGTCGTGGTGAGCTGCCCGCCGGGCGCGAGCCCGGTGATCAGCACCGGCCGCAGATTGGCCCGCGCGGCATACACCGCGGCGGTGTAGCCGGCCGGCCCGGAACCGAGGATCAGCAGCCGGCAATGGCGCGTTGCGTCAGTACTCATGGAAGCCGTCCACTTTGGTTTTGCCCAGGGAAGTGCCTCGCGCGCATGCGCACGACCCGGGACGAAGGCTATCGTTCCGCCTTCTGCGGCGAGGCCACCCGTGGCGGGGGGTGACGGCTGGCGTGATCGTGGCGACTATTGAGGTGGTCATCAGCAACGAGCAGCGCGAACCGGTCAATGCGCGCCGCGAGGAAACCCCCATGCGGATAGAACAACTGAGCTGCCACATCGGCGCCGAACTGCTCGGCGTGAGCCTGCGGGATGCCGCGCACGACGACGGACTGTTCAGTGAAATCTACGCCGCGCTGCTCAGGCACCGGGTGCTGTTCCTGCGCGACCAGAACATCACGCGCCAGGACCACGTCGCCTTCGTGTCCCGCATGGGCGAGCTCGAGGATCATCCGCTGCTGCCCTCGCCTGCCGACGCGCCGGGGCTGGTGCAGCTCTGCAAGACGTCCGGACAAGCGACGCCGAGCGCTATGAGAACATCTGGCACAGCGACAACACCTGGCGGCGGATCCCCTCGAAAGCCTGCGTGCTGCGCTGCGTGGAATGCCCGCCCGGTGGGCGGCGATACGATGTGGGCCAACATGGTGGCGGCCTACGCCCATCTGCCCGAGGACGTGAAGAGCCGGATCGACGGGCTGCGGGCCAGTCACAGCTTCATCAGCAGCCTGGGCTGCCGGTGCCGCCGGAGCGACGCGAGGCCTGAAGGCGCGCTACCCGGACGTCGGAGCACCCGGTGGTGCGCACCCATCCCGAGACCGGCGAGAAGATCCTCTTCGTCAACGGCTTCACGACGCACCTGGTCAACTTTCACACCCCGGCGAACGTGCGCTGCGGCCAGGACTACAACCGCGGTGGCGCCGAGTTGCTGCAGTACCTGATCAGCCAGGCCTACGTTCCTGAGTACCAGGTGCGCTGGCGCTGGAAGCCCGACAGCGTCGCGATCTGGGACAATCGCAGCACCCAGCACTATGCCGTGATGGATTACCCGCCCGCCTGGCGCCGGATGGACCGCGCCTCCGTCGTCGGCGAGCAGCCGTTCTGAATACCGCCCGTGCGTAACCGCAGATCCGCGCAGCACGGGCGCACCCGCAGGATCCGGATTCATGCACACAGGAGAGCGATATGACAACAGGACCGGGCACCAACGCGAGCACCGCAACCGGCAACGAGCTGATCCTGTGGGGGGCGCCGCACTCGCTGTATTCCGGCAAGGTGCGCTCCTACCTGGTCAAGAAAGGCCTGCCGTTCCGGGAACTCTTTCCGAGTCATCCGCGCTTCGCCGGCACAATCGTGCCGGCGGTGGGCCAGATGGTGGTTCCCGTCGTCGAGACCAGCGACGGGGAAATCCTGCAGGACAGCACCGAGATCATCGAGTTGCTCGAGCAGCGCTTCCCGGAGCCGTCCATGCTGCCCGCGACGCCGGTGCAGCGCTGCGTGGCGCACCTGCTCGACGCCTGGGGTACCGAGGGCATGCTGGCGACGGCCATGCACTATCGCTGGAGTTACCGCGCGGAGCAGGAGCACTTCCTGCGCGCCGAATTCGGGCGTGCGATACATGCCGGGCCCGACCGCGAGGCGCGACTGGCGGCGGGCGCGGCGTTCATGGGCTACTTCGGCGGCATGCTGCCCTCGCTGGGCGTCGATGCCGACACCATCCCCGCGATCGAGGCGGCCCACGAGCAAGTGCTGGACGCACTGGATGTCCATTTCCAGCACCACCCCTATCTCCTCGGCGGCCGCCCGAGCATCGCCGACTTCGGCTTCATGGCGCCTTTGTTCGCGCACCTCGGCCGCGATCCGGTGCCGGCGGGACTGATGATGAAGCGCGCGCCGAATGTCTATCGCTGGACCGAGCGCATGAACCGCCCGGGCACGGCGGACGGCGAGTTCCCCGATCTTGCCGCGAGCTGGCTCGGGGACGATGCCATTGCGCCGACGCTGGAGCCCGTTCTGGAACTGATGTTCCGCGACTGGGGCCCGCAACTGCGTGCCAATGCGCAATGCGTCAATGCGTGGCTGGACGCAAATCCGGCGCTGCCGGCGGGGCACATCGTGTCGCACGACGGCAAGCGCGCCGTGCATCCGACGCTGGGGCCCATCGAATACCGCT
Source organism: uncultured Gammaproteobacteria bacterium (assembly GCA_963819895.1). Classification (GTDB taxonomy): domain Bacteria; phylum Pseudomonadota; class Gammaproteobacteria; order Pseudomonadales; family UBA5518; genus UBA5518. The sequence goes on along the minus strand of CAWFXU010000013.1, from coordinate 193,221 downwards.
GGCGCGGCATCACGGTGCGCCAGGCCGGCAAGCCGCACGAGCTCTGGCATTTCGAGCGGGCAGCCAGCGCGGCCCGTGCGCTCGACGGTTCCGCGCGCCTGCGCTTCGACAGCCTCGTGCAGCGGCTCGGGGGCACGCAGGTGATGCAGATCGGGCTCCATCGCCCGCTGGTGCGCAAGGACTACACCCTGGTACTCGGCTGAACAGTGAGGAGCCGCAACGATGAGCATGCTCGAGAAGGTGAACCATCGGGCCGCGTGGACCGCGGCGAGCCTGTCCGCACGATCCGCCGTGTGGACCTGCCGGCTGAGCGAGGAGGACGTCGACGAACTGGAACGGGCTCTTCACCAGGTCGAGACACGCGGGCTGCTCGTGCCCCGTTTCGGCAGCGACGCGTTCCCGATCCCGCGACTCGAGGCCAGGCTGGCGCCGTTCAGGGAAGAGCTCAACCTCGGGCTCGGCGTGCTGTCCATCACGGGCTTGCCGGTCACGCGGTACACCAAGGATCAGGCCAGTGCCATTTTCTGGGGGCTCGGAAGCCATTTCGGCCGGCCGTGGGCGCAGAACATGCGCGGGCACCTGCTCGGTGACGTGATCGACGAGGGCAAGACGGTCGATGACCCGACGGCGCGCGGCTACCAGACCACGGCCGCCCTGGAAATGCACACCGACGGCGCGGACCTGGTCGCTTTGCTGTGCCTGAAACAGGCTCCCGAGGGCGGCGAGTTCCGCTTCGTGAGCGCCATGTCCGTCTTCAACAGGCTGGCCGACACCCACCCTGATGTCTTGCAGCACCTGCTGGATACGCAGTGGTGCATCGACTGGCGCGGCGAGGAAGCGCCGGGCGAACTGCCCTGGCACCGCGGCTGCGTCTATGAGCGCATCCCGGGCGGCGTGGCCTGCCTTGCGCTGATCGGCTACATCTTCAGCGCCCAGCGCCACGCCGACGTTCCGCGGCTCTCGGATTTCGATCGCGCGGCGCTCGAGGCGTTCCAGGCGGCCAGCCAGGATCCGGATATGGTGTTTCGCGTGCACCAGCAGCCCGGCGATATCCTGTTTCTGAACAATCACTTCCACATGCACGGTCGCAGCACCTTCAGGGATGCCGAGGATCCGCGGGAGCGGCGCCACCTGCGCCGGCTGTGGCTGGAGTCTCCCTACTGGTCGGGACGGCGCCCCCGCGTCATGGAGCGGATCCTGCGCAACGCCCGCTCCTGGTGGGACAAGCCCGATTCCACGGTGCAGATGTGGGATCGCCCCTGAGCCGGAGACGACAGCGGCCGGCACCAACGCCCCCCCGGCGCGGGGGGCGGATTGCAGCCGGGCCCCGCCGAAGCTGCATGTCGGTGTATTCCGGATGACGTGCCCCGGCATTCAGCACATGAAAGCGACGTGCACGCCATCGCCATGAACGATCCGATCTGACCATAAGGAGAAGGACATGCAGTCTTGCATCGCATCCCGCGCCCAGGCGCAACACGAATCTGCCGCGACTCGCGGCAAGGGCCGCCAGCGCGCGCTCGCCGTGCTGGTGGGCGCCATCGCCGCCTGCGGCGGGCCAGTCGTCCAGGCCGAGGAGCTGCAACTCGAGGAAATGGTCGTCACCGCGCAGAAGCGCGAACAGTCGCTGCAGGACGTACCGCTCGCGGTCTCCGCGCTGAGCGGCGCTGCGCTGGCGGACGCCGGCATCCAGAACATGAGCGACATCTCGCGGCAGGTGCCCGTGCTGGAGGTGCAGTCCAGCGTCACGCCGGTATTCACCAACTTCCGCATCCGCCGCGTCGGCAACCTCGGCAACATCCCGACCTTCGAACCGGCCGTCGGCCTGTTCATCGACGGCGCCTTCCGCTCGCGCGCGGTCTTCGGCGCCAGCGAGCTCTTCGACATCGAGCGCATCGAGATCCTGCGCGGCCCGCAGAGCACCCTCTACGGCAAGAACACCACGGCCGGCGTGATCGGCATCTACACGCGCGCGCCGTCCGACGAGCTCACCGGCGGCGCGGAACTGAGCCTCGGCAATATCGAGGGCGGCGCCGGCGATGCGCTTCTCGACGCAACTTCAAGGGCGGCGTGAGCGGTCCGCTCTCGCGACACCGTGCGCGGCAGCCTCTCGGCCTCCTACGCGGACGCACGACGAGACGATGGGCGAGGCGCTCGCCAACAGCGGCGACGACGCCAACGACCTCGACCGCTACTCCGTGCGCGGCCAGCTCGCGCTGGGATGCCACGGACGCGCTGAACCTGCGCCTGATCGCCGGCACGGTGCAGGAAGACGACAAGCAGCAGACGCTCCGACATCACCTACGACCCGAACGGCCCGCTCGCGCGCGTCGTGCTGCCGCTGTGGCAGCGCGCCGGCATCAGCGACACCTGCACGAGCAACGATCCGCACGACCGCGAAACCTGCGTGAACCAGGCGCTCACCACCGACTTCGACGGCAACGAAGTCACGCTGCTCGGCGCTACTCGCTGGCGAACGGCTGGACGGTGAACTCGATCACCTCGTGGGACCACTTCCGCTTCGAGGGCACGACGGACGACGTGGCGCAGATGATGGCGCCGCTGCTGAAGTTCCACGACACGCAGGAGAGCGAATCCTGGCAGCAGGAACTGCGCCTGAACTCCGCGGGCGGCGAGACCGTGGACTGGCTGACGGGTCGTGTTCTAGTACACCAACGAGTTCGAGCGCGGCGACGGCGGCGACCGCGCCATCGTGGCTCGGCGACACGCTACAGCGCGCATCCCGCGGTGGCGGCGATCAACCAGCACCTGCTCCGCACGCCCTTCCCGCTGCCGGTCGTGGCACCGGGGCAGATCGGCTACCTCGATTCCTCGCTCGACACCGACTACATCGGCGTCTACGGCCAGGCGACCTGGAACATCACCGACGCCTTCGCGGTGACCGGCGGGCTGCGCTGGCAGCAGGAGGACAAGGAAGCCGACATCCGCCAGTGGGTGAACAACCCCGCGCCCAGCATCGTCTCGCTGGTGCTGGCGCCGGCGGCGGTGAGCGCGCAGGGCCTCGAGCGCGACACCGACGAGGTGACCTGGTCGGTGACGCCGCAGTGGAACATCACCGAGGACGCGATGCTCTTCGTCACGGCGGCGCACGGCTTCAAGTCGGGCGGCTTCAACACCGGCTTCGGGCGCCTGCCGATCGCGGGCCGCGAGTTCGCGGACGAGGACATCATGCACTACGAGGCGGGCATGAAGCTCGAGACGCTCGAGGGCCGCATGCGCCTCGCCGCCAGCACCTTCTACACCGAGTACGACGAGTACCAGGACGCCGCCTTCGTGGGCGCGCAGTTCACGGTGGGCAACGCCGAGAAGGCCGAGCTGAAGGGCGCGGAACTCGAGGGCACGCTGCTGCTGACCGACACGCTCACGACGGACTTCTCGATCTCGTACGCCGATTTCACCTACGACGAGAACACGCGCGGCCAGTGCTACCCGGGCCGCGCGCCCGACAGCCCGACCTCGCCGGGCGCCTGCGATCTGAGCGGCGAGCACCCGGTGAACGCGCCGGAGTGGAAGACGCACCTCGGGCTGCAGTACGAAACGCCGGTGAGCTGGGGCGATGTCTACGCGCGCGCCGACTGGTCGTGGACCGACGAGTACAACACCAGCTTCTCGGCGGATCCGCGCCTGGTGCAGGACGCCTACAGCTGGCTGAACCTGCGCGCCGGCACGCGCTGGGACGCCTACGAGCTGGTGTTGTGGGTGGACAACGCCACCGACGAGACCGTGGTGAACCTGCGAGCCCGTGGTCACGCTCTACGCGGCTGCGACCGACGGCAGCTACCAGAGCCTCCTGCAGGCACCGCGTTCCTACGGCGTGACCTTCCGCGTCGAGTACTGATCCCGGAACTCCGGGCGCCACTGACAAAGCCCTGGCCGCAAGGCCAGGGCTTTTTTGTCGACAGGGAAACCCGCTTTGCGCGAGTACCGGCTCGATACTCGTGGAACAAACGCGGGTGACTGGCTACCGAGAGGTCGCACAACGCTTGGTAGGAGCGCGCCATCGCGTCGATCAGAACGTAGGCGCGGCCCATGGGCCGCGCATATCGCGCGCATGGCGCGCTCCGCGTCGTGTCGCTCGTCACCAAACTTTTGCGACACCCTCTGCCGCCGCTCAGCGCGACGACAGGCGGTTGAACCCCAGCACCGCGAGCACGCCGACCACCACGGACACGGCCGCCATCACGGTGACCATGACCAGCACCCCCGGCTCGTGCGCAAACACCTGGCTCGCGGTGGTCATGGAAATCGGCGCGTTGCGCACGGCCGTCATGATGGCGAGCGCGCGGCGGTCCGCGCGCTGGCGCCCCCCCATGAAATAGGCCGCGGCGAAACCGAGCGCGAAGAACAGCACCACGGCCAGCATTGCACCGGCCTGGAGTGCCAGCATGGCCTCGCGGTTCACGACGATCACCTGCAGGAAGAACACGATCAGCAGCACGATGGACGCACGATGCATGAAGGCGCTCAGCCGATCGGCCAGCGCGGCGCGCGTCATCCGCAGCACGAGGCCCGCACCCATCGGCACGGCGACCGCCACGACGAGCTTTCCGAGCAGGCTGCCGCGATCGATGTGCGCATCCCCCACGAAAAACGCCAGCACCAGCGGCATGAAGGTGACCGTGATTGCCAGCAGCACCGCGAGCAGTCCCACCGCGAACCCGGCGTTGCCCCTGGCGAGCTGCACGAACTTCGGGCCACCCTCCGTGCCCGCGGCCAGGGCGTAGATCACGACACCGATCGCCAGCGCCGGGTCCATGGGGACCAGGCGCGTAACGACGACCGCTATCAGCGGCACGACCAGCACGTTCGCGGCGAGAGCGGCAACGAGCAGCCTGCGGTCGCGCAGCGGGTCGAAGATCTGCCGGACCGTCAGGTCCAGGCCGACGCTGAACATGGCCGAGGCGAGGAACGCGAGGGCGACGAGGGGAAGCGTTGTCGCAAGGAACTCCTGCATCAGCGTGCCTCCCGCAGAGCGAGGCGCCGCGACGTCACGACGATGCCGCTGCGGCTGTCGCGGCGTCGCGCCGCGATTCGCGCACCACGCGGCGCAGCACCTTGCCGACCGGGCTCAGCGGCAGCTCGGTCACGATGTCGATGCTCCGCGGCAGCTGCGCCGGCTGCAGGCGCGGCTCGAGGAAGGCGCGCAGTTGCGTCGCGTCCAGCGATTGGCCCGGAAGCGGAAGCACGGCGGCGTGCACGGCTTCGCCGAGCACCGCGTCGGCGACCCCGACCACGGCGCACATCGACACCGCGGATGCGCGCTGATCACCGCCTCGACCTGCGTCGGGTAGACGTTGACGCCGCCGCAGACGATGGTGTCCTTGATGCGATCGATGACATGGACGTAGCCGCGTTCGTCGATGCGTCCGACATCGCCGGACTTCCAGAACCCGTCACGGAACTCCTCGGCCGTCTTGGCCGGGTTGTGCAGGTAACCCATCGCGGTGGCGCGCGATTTCAGCCAGATCTCGCCCTCGCAGCCGGTCTGCACCGGCCTGCCCCCGGCATCGCGGATCTGCAGCTCCGTGCCGGGAACCACCTTGCCCGCCGACAGCAGGTGCTGCTCGGAACCGTCGGGCGCCGGCGCGTGGTCGGCCACGGACAGTGTCGTGGCCACCGCCGGATGCTCCGATGAACCGTACAGCTGCATGAATATGTCGCCAAATCGCTCGCGCAGCTGCATCAGCCTGGTCGGGCTCATCGGCGAGGCGCCGTAGTACACCACCGCGAGCGAGGACAGATCGCTGCGGCGCGCCTCTTCGGACTCCAGCAGGCGATAGAGCATCGAGGGCACCATCAGGGTGCCATTCACCCTCTCCCGTTCGACTGTGCGGCACCAGGTCTGCAGGCTGCGATCGTTCATCGTGATCGTGCAGCCGCCCTTGAAGAGCACCGGAAAGAACACGATGCCGCTGGCATGGCTGAGCGCACCGAAGTGCAGCATGCGGAAGCCCGGGAACAGTGCGCGGTCGTCCGTGGCATAGTGCAGGTCCTTGCACGCGAGCCAGTTGTCCATGCAATACATCACGGCCTTGGATGCCCCGGTCGTACCACCGGTGAAGCGCAGCACCGCGCAGTCCTCACGGTCGTCGCGCACGATGTCCGGGCTTTCCTCGCTCACGCCCTCCATCAGGTCCCAGAAATGCAGCACGCCCGGCAGCGTGGCAGGCGGCGGGTCCATGCTGACCACGGTCAGTCCACGTTCGGCCAGCAGGGCGTGATGCGTGTCCAGCAGTTCCCGCTCGATGAACACCACCCTGGGCTTGACCAGGTCGATCTGCCGCGCCTGGTCCGCGAGGCTGTCGGTGGCGTTGGTGTAGCAGGCGCAGGCCTCGCCCTTCAGCGCCGTGAAGAAGCTCAGGATCGACACGTTGTCGTTGTTCAGGATCGCCAGCCAGGTGTCCCCGGCGCGCAAGCCGAGCCGATCGCGCATCATGTTGACGATGCGGTTGGTCAGCAGGTGGTACTCGGCGAAGGTGTAGCGGCGCTGGCGCTCGACGTTGAATATGGCCTCCAGCGGTCCGAAGGTGCGCGCCAGGTTTTCGCTGATGGTCGAAAAGTTCATTAGCATGAGGCCAGCCCCGGGTATCGGTCGTGTTGCCATTTTCCGGCAAAGCGCCGCCCCTGAACCACCCGGGACGGGGGGGCAGGCGCAGCGCCGCCGCGGTTATACAGTGCATGCGGGAGTCATGGTGCAGCGACGCACGACTCCCGGTAGCCAACCCCTGCAAGCGGAGAGTCGAAACAATGAACAAGACGCAAGACGGCCTGCGCCGCTCGGCCCTGGTCATGCGCGTGGTCGGCTGGGGCCTCTCGCTCGGCCTGGTGCTGCTGTTGTTCCTCTATCCGCCGGGTTTTCTGTGGGGCGTGGCACCCGCTGCGTTCCCGAACATCGGTCCGGCGCATCCGGCATCCCACCTCGATGGGCTGCACCCCTACCTGTTCATGCTCGGTGCCATGTACCTCGCCTACGGCATCCTGATGATCCGCGGTGCGCGTGATCCGCTGGCCAATGCGGCGCTGTTCGATTACGGCATCCTGGCGAACCTGCTGCACGGCCTGGTGATGGTGCCGCAGGCATTTCACTACCCCAACGAGCACGCCCACCTGTGGGCCGACATACCGGCCTGCTTCGCGATCTGCGTGGTCCTGTGGATCTGGCATCCGCGTCGCGTCGTCATGACGGGGCAACGACCGTGAGCACTCGAACCGTCGACGTCGTCGTCATCGGCAGCGGCTTCGGCGGCAGCATCGCCGCGAACCGGCTGGCCGCGACGGGCATGGAGGTACTGCTGCTCGAGCGCGGTCCGTGGCGCGATACGCTGCCGATCCGGTCCCTGGGCATCGAGGCGCGTGAGCCGCTGCCCTGCGGCTGGCGGGCGATGACGCATCTGCTGCGCTCCGTGCATCTCGGGCCGCTGGACCTGACGCTGAACAGGGCTGGCCTGTTCGAGTTCTTTTCCACCCCCGGACTCGACGTGCTGGCAGCCTCGGGTGTGGGTGGTGGCAGCATCGCCTGGGGAGGCCTGCTGGCGCCACCGCCCGATCCGGCGTACTGGCACCGGCGTCATCCCGCGCTCGATCCCGCTGCCGTCGAGGCGTATTACGACAAGGTCATGGCCGACATGGGCGCGTCGGATTTCCATCGCGGGCTGTCCTTGCCGCAGTCGGTCTGGTCCCATTTTCCCGCAATCGCCCGGGAGTACCTGTCGCGCCGCGGACCGGCAGCCGCGCATGGCGCACCTGTTTCCGGGTGCCGCGGACGAGGCGGGGCGGGTCGTCGAGTATCCCGGGGGCCTCAGGCGCGAGCGCAGCCGCTTCGACGGCGACGGCTTCCTCGGTTCACGCGGCGGCGCCAAGGCCTCGGCCGACTTCGTCTACCTCGCCCCCGTGAGCGGCAAGGGCGTCACGGTCCGCACGTTCTGCGAGGTGACGCGGATCGTGCGCCGCGAAGCCGCCGTGGACGAGGGCTACGAGCTGCGCTTCAGGAACCTCGCGGCGAAAACCGGGGAGACGGTGTGCGCGCGCCGGGTCGTGCTGGCTGCCGGCACCATGAACACCCTGCGCCTGCTGTTCGCCAGCGCCAGCGGCCCGGCCGGCCTCGCACCGATGCCATCGCTCGGCAGCCGCTTCGGCGCCAATTCTGACCTGATGGGTTTCTGGTCCCGGCCGGACTCGCTGCATTCGAGCTTCCACGCGCCGGCAGCCATGGGCGCCTTCACGGTGGAGGGGCACGACAGCGCCACGCTGGGCATGGGCAGCCTGGGCGGATTCGACACCCTGCCGCTGCCGCGCTGGCTGAAACGCCGGCTCGCGCGGACCTGGATGCTCTACGGCTTCGGCGCCGACAGCGGCAACGCGTCGGTGCGCTACGACGGCGATCGCCTGCAGCTGCGGTACGACCAGACGCAGGAGCCGGTGATGCAGGAAATACGCTCCGCCTTCCGCGCGCTGGAACGCGAGAGCGGGGACCGCGTGCGCGTGCTCGCCAAGCCCCTGACCGTGCATCCATGGGGCGGTGCCTGCCTGGGCGCGAGCGTCGCCGAGGGCGTGGTGGATCACCGCGGCGAGGTCTACGGCAATCCCGGCCTCTTCATCGCCGACGGTGCTGCCCTGCCGGCCGCCCCGGGTGGCCCGCCGGCGCTGCCCATCGCCGCGTGGGCGCATCACGTGGCCGATACGCTGGCACAGCGCGACACAGGCTGACGGCCACGCCCGCTCGATAGCGGGTCCCGCCGTGCAGCCATCCGCTCACAGGCTACAATCGCGCACCGTTTTCAGGGCGTGCAGCCGGTGCCCGGGTCCGCCGCGGCGACCCTGCGCCATGCCGACCCCGGAACCCACACCGAGCGGCGACACCATGAGCAATTCGCAGAAGAAAGCCGGGGCAAGCCTCGATCACCTGCGGCGGATCTTCACCGTCCCCGAGGCGCCGGACTCCACGCTCGCGCGCCTCGAGGCCGAGATCTCGCGCAACCTGCATGGCTTCCTGAACGAGCGCATCGTCGCCACGCAGCGCAGCCTGTCGGACATCGAAGCGGATTTTCGCGACGCACGGATTCCCGAACAGCCGATGTTCGTCTCCGAGCAGGCGGACTTCCTGCTCGAGAAGGTGGTCGCCGAGTCGGTGCGCACGGCATCGCCCACCTTCGTCGGTCACATGACCTCCGCGCTGCCCTACTTCATGCTGCCGCTGGCGCAGATCATGATCGCGCTGAACCAGAACGTCGTGAAGACCGAGACGTCCAAGGCCTTCACCCCGCTGGAGCGCCAGGTGCTCGGCATGCTGCACCACCTGGTCTACGCACGCGAGGAGTCCTTCTACGCGCAGTTCCTGCAGGACAGCCGCCATGCGCTCGGCGCCTTCTGCTCCGGCGGCACCATCGCCAATCTCACCGCGCTGTGGGTGGCGCGCAACAATGCCTTTCCCGCGGACGAGCGACTTCGCGGGCGTGGGTCACGAGGGCATGCACCGCGCGCTGCGTCATCACGGCTACGACGATGCCGCGATCCTGGTGTCGCGTCTCGGCCACTACTCGCTGAACAAGGCGGCCGACGTGCTCGGCATCGGGCGCAAATCGGTGCACGCGATCGAGGTCGATGCGCACAACCGCATCGATCTGCGCGCGCTCGAGGCGCGCTGCCGCCAGCTGCGCGCAGGCGGCGTGAAGATCATCGCGCTGGTCGGCATCGGCGGCACCACCGAAACCGGCAATATCGATCCGCTCGCCGTCGATGGCCGCGATCGCGCGCGAGCACGGCGCGCATTTTCACGTCGACGCGGCCTGGGGCGGGCCGACGCTGTTCTCCGCGCGATGGCGCCACCTGCTCGCCGGCATCGAGCTCGCGGACTCCGTCACGCTGGATGCGCACAAGCAGCTCTACGTGCCGATGGGCGCGGGCATGGCACTGTTCCGCGACCCCGCCGCCGTGCGCGCCATCGAGCACCACGCGCGCTACATCATCCGCGAGGGTTCGCGCGACCTCGGCAGCAAGACCCTGGAGGGCTCGCGCCCGGGCATGGCGATGCTGGTGCACTCGGGCCTGCGCATCCTCGGGCGACGCGGTTACGAGCTGCTGATCGACGGCGGCATCGACAAGGCACGCTGGTTCGCCGACGAAATCGCCGGCAACGCCGGACTTCGAGCTCACCAGCGCGCCGGAGCTGAACATCCTCACCTACCGTTACGTTCCCGCCGCCGCGCGCCAGGCGCTCGCAGGCGCGGATGCGGGCACGATCAGCGCGAATCAACGGGCTGCTGAACGGGATCACGCGCGACATCCAGCGCCTGCAGCGCGACGCCGGCAAGTCCTTCGTCTCGCGCACGCAGCTCGGGCTCGCGCGCTACGGCGAGAGGCGATCGACGTGTTCCGCGTCGTGCTCGCCAACCCGCTCACCGATCGGCAGGTGCTGCGCGAGGTGCTGACGGAGCAGCGCGGGATCGCGGCCTCGGCGGCGCTGGCGGCGCAGCGCGCGAAGCTCGACGCCCTGCTCGCACCAGCCGTGGCGGTCTAGAATCGAACAGGTAGCCACATCGCTTGCGGAGGCAACCATGGGCGCAATGATGATGATCGTGCTGGCCGTGCTGCTGGTGACCGCGGTCTACGGCGTGATGCTCTACAACGGCCTGGTGCAGCTCAAGCACAACGTGTCGCAGGGCCTGGGCCAACATCGACGTGCTGCTGAAGCAGCGCCACGACGAGCTGCCGAAGCTGGTCGAGACCTGCAAGCAGTACATGCAGTTCGAGCAGGAGACGCTCACGCGCGTGATGGAAGCGCGCTCGCGGGTCGCGACGGCGCGCGAATCCGGCAACGTGGGCTCGCTGGGCCAGGCCGAGGGCGGCCTGCGCGCGACGCTGGGCCAGCTCTTCGCGGTGGCCGAGGCCTACCCCGACCTGAAGTCCAACCAGACCTTCCAGCAACTGCAGACGCGCATCTCGGCGCTGGAGAACGCCATCGCCGACCGGCGCGAGTTCTACAACGAGTCGGTCAACGTGAACAACGTGCGCATCGAGCAGTTCCCGGCCTCGCTGCTCGCGGGCTTCTTCGGCTTCAAGCCGGCGGAGCTGCTCGAATTCGCGGCCACCGAAACCGCCGACGTCGACCTCGGCACGCTGTTCGGCTCCTGAGCCCGGACGCGCGCGCATGAGCCCCGGCGGCAACGCGGCTGCACGGACCGGCGTGGCTCTCGGGCGGGCTGCATCTCTTCATTCTTGCCGGCGCCGCGCAATCCGAGCGCCCCGAGGTCTGGCCCTGGGCGCTGTTCGCGATGGCCGCGGTGAGCTTTTTCGCGTGGATGGCGAACTACCGCCGCTACCGCCAGATCCACGACCTGCCGACCTCGCGCATCGCCTCGGCCGCGCAGGGCTACGTCGAGCTGTTCGGCCGCTGCGAGGCGCTGCCCGGCACCGTGCTCGCGAGCCCGCTGAGCGCCACCACCTGCTGCTGGCACGCCTGGCGCACACGCCGCAAGAACAGCCGCGACGAGTGGGAGACCGTGGATTCGGGCCGCAGCGTCGCGCCCTTCCTGCTGATCGACGACACCGGCCGCTGCCTCGTGATGCCCGAGGGCGCCGAGGTGCTGTCCGGACACACGAAGACCTGGCGCGAGGGCGAGCGCGAATACACCGAATGGCTGCTGCTCCCGTACACCCCGCTCTACGCCATCGGCGCCTTCGCCACCACCGGCGCCGACACCGTGACAGCGCGCGAGGAGCACCACGCGATGGCCGATCTGCTGGCCGAGTGGAAGAGCAGGCCCGCGCAACTGCACGCGCGCTTCGACCTCGACAGCGACGGGCAGATCAGCCTGCGCGAATGGGAGCTCGCGCGGCTCGAGGCGCGCCGCGAGCTGCGCCGGCGCCGCGCCGCGGCCCCCGCAGTCCAGGATCTGCACACGATGCAGCGTCCGCGCGACGGGCGGCTGTTCCTGCTCGCCAACGAACTGCCCGAACGCATCGGGCTGCGCTACCGCTGGTGGGGGTGGGGGCACCTCGCGCTGTTCTTCGTCCTGGGCGGCGCGGGGTTGTGGTTGCTGCGCCTGCCGGGCGGCAGCACCGCGATTCAGTGAGGCACGAGGCGGTATTCGCTGGGCGCCCTGCCGGTCCAGCGGCGGAAGGCCCGGTTGAAGTTGCTGACGTCGGAGAATCCGAGCATGAACGCGATCTCGGTGATCGAGAGCCGCTTCTGCTCGCACGTAACCGAGCGCGAGCTGGTGGCGCGTGTCGTCGAGCAGCTGCAGGAACGACACCCCCTGCCGCGCGAGCTTCGCCTGCAGCGTGCTCGGGCTCATGTGCATGCGCGCCGCCACCTCCGCGCGGCTGAATATGCCGGCGTTCAGGCCGTTCACGAGGTGCGTGCGCACGCGATTGGCGATGTCGTCGCGGTCGAGCCGCTCGATGTAGGTCATCGCGATCTGGTCGTTGTGCTGCGCCAGCTCGCGGTTGGCGCCGAGCAGGGGCTCGCGCATCGCCGCCAGATCGAAATGGAAACACAGGTGGGGCTGCCCGAACCGGATCGGACAGCCGAAAAACGCCCGGAAGGGCTCCTCGCCGCCGGCGGGCACGGGACGGCGCAGATCGAGCTGACGCGGATGGAAGTCGGCGCGAGAGGCGGCCCGCATCAGGCGAATGACGAGACCGGCCCACACGTCCTGGGTCTCGAAGCAGATCCCGGGGTTGTGCGGATCGGCCTCGAGCCGGAATGTATCGCCTTCGACGAAGACCCGCAGGTGGGCGCTCTGCGAGACCAGCCCGTAGTAGCGCACGAAGCGGTGGCAGAAATCCTCGAGGGTCTCGCTGGCGAGCAGCGCATAGCCCAGCGCGTGCAGCATGCCCGGCACGATGCGCTCCGCCACGCTCAGGCCGAAGTATTCGTCGCCGGTGAGCGCGACCGCACGGGCGTAGATGGCGTTGACGGTCGAGTCGCTGATGCGCACCAGCGGGTCGTTGTTGCGGATGCGCGACACGTCGATCTCGCGCAGCACCTCGCCGGGGTCCACGCCGCGCGCCTCCAGCGCCCGGGTTATCGCTTCGACGTAGGCCGCTATGGTCGTCGGTTCGTTCAGGCTTTGTTTTTTCATGAGAACGAAGACTAGCGGCTGGCGCCGGGCGCCGTCAAAGCCCACCGGCACCGACCTGTCGTGGACGGTGGTGCACCTCAGACGAACATGATCAGGGTGCCAGCCACCGTCAGGATGACATTGGCGAACGCATAGGTTCCGGTGTAACCGAGCGCCGGTATCGTGCTCTTCGCCTCCTGGTTGACCAGGCTCATCGCGGCCGCGCTGGTCATGGCACCGGTGAGCGCTCCCAGGAGCAGCACGGGATGCAGATGCAGCACCTTGCGACCGAAGGCGTAGCCGAGCAGCATGGGCAGCGAGACGACCAGCACGGCGGCGAGGATCAGGGCGGCCCCCGCGTCCATGAACGTCTCGACGATCTGGCCGCCGGCCTGCAGGCCGACACCGATGATGAAGATCATCAACCCGAATTCCATGAGGATCCACCGTGCCGCCTCGGGAAATCTGCCCAGCGTGGGCCGGGTGGCATTGAGCCACCCCACGAATATGCCGGAGCCCAGCAAGCCTCCCGCCATGCCCAGCCCGATCGGGATGCCGCCAACTTTCACGACAAACAGACCGATCAGCGCACCCAGGGCGATGCCGAACGAGAACGTGGCCATGTCGGTCTCTGCGATACCTGCCTCGACGGGCCCGAGAATCTCCGCCATGGCCTCCAGGCCGGACTTCGGACCGACCACGCTGAGCACGTCACTGCGCTGCAGCCGCAGGTGACCACTGAGCGGCAGCATCACCCCTTCGCGCTGTACTTCCGTGACCACGAGGCCGCAGCTGCGCGCGAGATCGAGCTCCAGCAAGGTCTTGCCGACGGCACCGCGGCGCGCGACGACCACGTGCGTGTACGAGGCCGTCAGATCGATCTCCGGGGAGACCGGGACCTCCTCTCCGAAGGCGGCGATTCCCGAGCGGAAAACGTTCGAGTCGCCATACACATGGATTTCATCGCCGATCCGCAGATGATCATCGTCTGCGGGACGGACCCACTCGCCATTGCGCCAGAGCCTCGCCACCGACAGCGAATCCCACAATCTCGCGCGGATCTCCCTGACCGTGGGCGCGCACGCCTCGGGACGGGACACACGATAGGCCCGCGCCTGCAACTGGCCACCGGCCGGCTGCTTCCCGGACTCCTCCATCAGCGCGGCTTGCGCGGCCAGATCCACGCCGACCACGCGCGGCAGCAAGCGCACGGTGGCGATGATGCCGAGCATGCCCACGACGTAGGTGATCGCGTAGCTGGAGGCGATCGTGGCGAGCACGCTGTCGGCCGTCGCCCCGTCGGGTAGCGCAACCAGGCCGGAGCGCACCGCTTCCTGGGCGGCCGCGAGCGTGGGCGTGGTGGTAAGGGCACCGGCAAGCAGCCCCGCCATACCGCCAAAGGGCAGGTCGAGCAGCGTGCCCGCCAGGATCGCGATCACCGCGCCCACTCCTGCCACGAACAGCGCAAGCAGCAGATATTGCACGCCTTGCGTCCTGATGACCTCGAAAAATCGTGGCCCGGCCTGGTAGCCAACCGCGAATATGAACAGGGCGAAGCCGACCGACTGCGCCCCTTCGCTGATCTTGAACCCGAACTGCCCGAGCACCAGCGACACCAGCAACGCACCCGCCACGGGACCCAGTGAAATCGAGGCAATGCGCACCCGGCCGACGAGATAACCGCAGCCGAGGACGAGGAACAACGTGAACACCGGGTTGACCAGCAGGAAGTCGCGCAACATGACTGCGGATTGCATTGGCGATGGCTCCACCCGGTCAGTGGTCGATCACGTAACCGTCATCGGCCGTCAATCGAAACTGTACTTGAACGACATCTGGAAGCGCGTGTCGTCCGCCTCGCTGCCGTCCTTCAGTTCGAGCTCGCCGTAGACCAGTTCGCCGCCGACCATGATGCCCGGCACCGGGTAGTGGAGCAGGTTCACGTTGCCGTACCGCGCGCCTTCATAGGCGCTGCCGAACTGGCCGTCGGTGGTGTCCTGCTCGGCGATGCTCCAGCCGATGCTGCTGCTCCAGCGCTCGCTCCAGTAGTGATCGAAGTAGAGCAGCGCGCCGAGCAGTGGCAGCACTTCGGCGCCGTCGATGTCGTCATTCGGCGCGAGGTCGTTGCCGCCGTCGTTGATGTAGCTCGCGATGCCCTCGCCATAGGCGAGTTGCAGGTGCAGCTTGTCGCGCGCGCCGAACGCGATGCTCGTGCTTGCATTCAGGCCCCAGCCGAGCTCGTCACCCGAGGGCTCGCCGTTGCGGGTGTTCTCGGTCTCGTAGCCCACGGAGCGCAGCAGGCCCGCCAGTTGCGCATGCCCCCAGTCGCCGCTGGCGCGCCACTGCGCCGTGAGGTCCGGCAGGTTGTTCTCGCTCTGGATGGACAGCGGGTTGTCCTCGGGGTCGATGTCCTGGATCTTCCCGGTGTCCAGCGCCGAGGAGGGCGACTCGAGGGCGATCGCGAACTGCGAGCCGCTGCCGCGGTACGGCGTCCAGCGCAGCTGCGGATTGCGCAGGAACATCATGCCGGTCGGGCCCCAGTAATCGATGGTGTTGGGGAACACGTCCGGATCCATGAACAGCGACCAGGTCTGGCCGGCGCCGAATTCGCCGAGCTCGGCCCACGCATGACGCAGGCGTGGCGTGGTCTGGCCGGCATCGACACCGACGCCGAAGAGCTCGAATTCGAGCCTGGTGTTCAGTTCGCCGATCGCGGTCGGTGTCTTGCCGCGGATGCCGATGCGCGTCTGGCGCACGCTGAAGACGGTTTCGCCGTCCTTGCCGCAGCCGGCGTCGCCGGGACAGTTGATCGGGATCTTCGACACGCGCAGCGTGTCCTTCCAGTCCGGATCGGACTGGTTGAAGTCATAGATCGTGTCGAGCTGCACGAAGCCGTAGATGTCCAGGTTCGCATCGGCCGCACTGCGTGCGGGCGGACGCTGCTGGCCGCGGGAGCGGCCACGACCGCTGGTGCGGCAGCCGCCGGCGCCACCGTCTCGGAGCTGAGGCCAGCGGGAGCGGCCTGCGCGGATTCGAGTTGGCGGATGCGTTGCTCGAGCCGCTCGATCGCGGCGCGGGAAGCCTCCAGCTCGTCGCGAAGCTCACTGAGGTCGTCCGCGCGGGCGAGCGCGGCAGAACTCACCGCAACCGCGAGCAGCAGCCGCGGGAGAGTGGGCCGGGCGGCGCGGCAAATGTATGGCGTCTTCACGTGAAAGCTCCTGGCTGGAACGCAATGAATTGTCGAACAGATGATCGCCGGCGGCGCCCGCGAAGCCGTGCTTACTTGCGCGGCGTTGTCGCGTAGGGGTTGCCGCCCAGCGCATTCGAGATGTCGGCGATGGCCTTCTGTGCGCGCACGCTGTTGCCCGCGGCATCGAGGGGCGGCGAGATCACGGCGATGCCGAAGCGACCCGGCGATACCGCGATGATGCCGCCGCCGACGCCACTCTTGGCGGGCAGGCCGGTCTCGTACAGCCACTGGCCGGAATCGTCGTAGAGTCCCGCCGTGGCCATCACGGCGAGCACGTTCGGCACGTATGCGCTGTTGAGCACCTGCTTCCCGGTGACCGGATTCCGCCCGCCATTGGCCAGGGTCGCCGCCATCGTGGCGAGATCCTTCGCATTGACGTTGACCGAGCACTGCTCGGTGTAGATGTCGGTGGCCTGGTCGGGGTTTTCCTTGATATGGCCGTAGGCGTACATCAAGCGGCCGATGGCCTGGTTGCGCTGGTTGGTCGCCGCCTCGGATTCGAAGACTTCCTGGTTGACCGCGAGCTTGCGGCCGGCGAAATCGCCGTAGTACGAGAGGATCTTGTTCCAGATCTCCTCGCGCGAGCCGCCCGCGACCATGCTGGTGGCGGTGATGGCACCGGGATTCACCATCGCGTTCATCTCGGCGCCCTTGTACTGCTCGATGGCGACGATCGAGTTGAATACCTGTCCGGTGGCATCGACGCCCATGCTCCCGGCGATGGCATCGGGGCCCCGCTCCTCGATCACCTTGGCCATGGTGAAGACCTTGGAGATCGACTGGATCGAGACCTCGGAGCCTACGTCTCCCTTGGTGAAGACCTTGCCGTCGGTGGTCACCAGCGCGATGCCGTACAGGTCGGGATCGACCTTGGCCAGGGCCGGGATGTAATCGGCGTTCTTGCCTTCCTGCAGGCCCCGGTACTTCTCGTAGGCCGCATCCAGTGCCGCGTTGATCGCCTTCGGCGACAATTCCGCTGCCGCCGCCCCCGTCACGCCGAGGGTGAACATCGCCAGTGCGGCAATGATCGTGACGCTGAATCGTGCTTTCATCGAAGGCTCCCGTGTCAGTGCTCTGCGCGCTTCCCGATACCCTGTTTTGTCATCTCGCGCGTTTGCACTATACACGCGCAATATCGACTTTCAACGCCTGCGGGTGGCAGCCGGGCGCCTCAGAGGAACTCGCGCGGCAGCCCCAGGTATTCGAGCAGCAAGGGGTTGAAGTGCTGCGGCGCATCCAGCTGCAGCCAGTGGTTCGCACCCTCGATGCGGGCATAGCGCCAGGGCCCGCGCACGTAGCGTTCGCTGGCGATCATCTGCCCCTCGACGAGGAAGAGGTCGCCGCTGCTCCAGACACCGAACACCGGCACGCGCGCCGAGGCGAGCTCGCCGGCAAACAAGGCACCAAGGTTCGCGCGGTAGTAGTTCATGCCGGCCGTGAGCCGTCCGGGACGCGACAGCCTGTCGCGCCAGCGCGGGAATTCGGCCGCGTAGCGCGTCAGCTGGCGGAACAGGAACCAGTCGCCGCACATCGCCAGCCACTCCATGATGCCGCGCAGCTGCATCAGCAGGACGTAGTAGCCCTTGAGCTTCTGCACCAGGCCGCCGCGCGCGTAGGCCGTCGGATGCCCGACCGAGAGGGCCACGAAACGCTCGACGCGCTGCGGATGCGCCAGCACGAAACGCCAGCCGATCACCGCGCCCCAGTCGTGCGCGACGAGGCGCACCTTGTCGATGCCCGAGCGCGTCGAGCAGCGCGCGCAGGTCATCGACCAGCATTTCGACGCGGTAATCCGCCACCCGCCCGGGAATGCCCGAGTCGCCGCAACCGCGCGTATCGGGCGCGATCACGCGATAGCCGGCCGCGACCAGCGCCTGCACCTGCTCGCGCCAGACCGTGTGATCGTCGGGGAAACCGTGCACCAGCAGCACCGGCTCGCCCGCGCCGGCGAGCATCACGTTCATCTCGATGCCGTTGACCGGCAGACAGCGGTATTCAGCGCCCGGGTACATGTCGTCATTCACCTCGCGTGCAAGACCTGCCGCCGCAGCCCCTGCAGGGCAACGTGCAGCTTGCGCCGCAGCAGCGCGCGCCACAATCCGCCCAGCCCGGGAATGCGCGAACGGAAACGCAGGACCCACTCGACCCGGGTGCCGTCACCCTCGGGCACCAGCCGCACCTCGCCCCAGTAGCCGATGAAGGGCGAGCCCGCGATGATGCGGTAACGATAGCCGCGGCCCGGCCACCAGTCGGTGATCTGTTCGCGGATCGTGCCGAGCGGGCTCTCGAGCAAACGCTCGGCGGCCCGTCCGCCAAGCTCGCCGTCGCCGCGGCGCACCAGGCGGCACTCGCCGAAGCCGGCCCAGTCGCTCATGCCGCGATGGTCGCCCAGCACCGCGAACACTTCCGCGGCCGGGGCCTCGATACGCAACGACGCCTCGACGCGCTGGTTGTCCAGCTGCGGGCGCTGCGCGCCGGGCAACGGCACGAAGCCGAAGGCGCGCTGTGCCAGGCCGGGGCGGGCCCACATGAATTCCCAGGAGAAGCCGAGCGGATCGCTCACGTACACGCAGCCCGTGATGCCGAGATTCAGCGGCGGGCAGTTGTGCTGCGCGCCGGCCGCGAGCGCCTGGCGGTACAGCGCCATGACGCCCGCGCTTCCCTGCGGGTCGCCGAAGCAGACGTTGAGGATGCGCTGGTCGCACAGGCGGTAACCGGCCGGGAACGGCCGGCCCGGCGGATCGCGGTACTGCACCAGTTCGAGCAGCATCGTCGGATCGCCGCTGGCGTCGGTGAAGACGCGACGTTCGCAGCGCGCGCCCGCGAGGCCCCACAGCGCCTCGTGAGCGTCCTCGTGCAGTTGCCGCGGCACTTCGCGCATGCCGAGGCCCCGGGTGAGGAAATCCACCGAAGCGTCCATGTCCGGCGTCGACAGGGTGGCGCTGCGGATCGCCACCGGGCAATCCTGGCGACCGCGCGCGTTCTGCGCGGGCAGCGGGTCGTCCTCCATGAGCTCGACGTAGACGCCGTCGGGATTGCGCACGCAGGCGCGCCGTTGCCCCGGCACACCCGACCGGCGCGGCCAGCGGCTCGCTGCCGAGCCGCGCGAGACGCGCCAGCGTCGCATCGAAATCCGCCACCCACACACCGCAGCGGCTGTAGCCGAGGTCGCTCGGGCGGTAATCGGCCGGCATCAGCTGCGACACCGGCTTCTCGTACTGGAAGAGCTCCAGCTGGCACCAGTCGTTGCGCCCGAGCAGGCACCAGCAGGTGCACGCGGAGCCCGGCAGTTTCTGGATGCGGCCCGACAGCGGGCCGCGGAACAGCGCGCGCGTGCCGCCCGCGGGAAGGAAACCCAGCCCCTCGCGCCACCAGGCTTCGGTGCGGCGCAGGTCGAGCACCGCGAAGGCGATCTGGTTGAGGGGGAGAAAACCCGGGGGCAGCCTATTCATGTGGCGCATGAGCAGACTGCCCCCGGATTTTCGGGTCGATCAGGATCTTGGCGTGCTGCTCCGGATCCTTCAACGCAGCGAACGCATCGGCCACGCCGTCGAGGCCGACCACGCCGGTGATCAGCGGGGCGCAGTCCACCTTGCCATCGGCGATCATGTGCAGGGTGTCGCGAAACTCCAGCGGCGAGTGGCCGAAGACGAAGCGCAGGTCGATCTCCTTGTGGATCGCGAGCGCCGGCTCGATGCGGTCGACCTGCATGCAGACGCCAGCCACCACGACGCGCGACAGCAGTGGCGCGCCGTCGATGAGCTGCTGCAGGAGCCCCGGCACGCCGACGCACTCGAATATCACCGGCCGCGCCGGGTTCTGCCCGAGCGCCTCCGCGAGGCGCCACGCGTGCCACCAGGGCAGCGGCAGCTTCGCGAGCTTCTCGCGCGTGCCGAGCGCGAGCTCCAGCAGGTCGCCGAGCCCGCCCATGAAGCCGTATTCCTGCCAGTTCGACCAGGGCGATGTCGTGGCAGGATCGATCACGACATCGGCGCCGCACTGTTGCGCCAGCGCGCGACGGCCCGGCGAGAAATCGCTGGCAACGACGGTCTTCACGCCGCGCGCCTTCAGCAGGCAGATCACCGCGAGGCCGACCGGTCCGCACCCGATCACGATGGCCACGTCCTTGCGCGCGATCTCGCTGCGTCGCACCGCATGCCAGGCCACGGCCATCGGCTCGGTGAGCGCCGCCATGCTCGCTGGACAGGCCGTTCGGCACCGGTACCAGCGCCGATTCCTGCAGCAGCATGCGCTCGGCATAGGCGCCAGGGGAGCGCACGGACAGGCCGAGCATGTCGATCGCGTTGCCCACGCGCAGCAACGGCTGCGCCACCACGCGCGTGCCCGGCCTGATCTTGCGCTCGCAGCCGGGGCCATGGTCGAGAACCTCGCAGCAGAACTCGTGGCCGAAAACCACCGCGTCGTCCGCGCCGGGGAACTGCGCGTCGAAGCCGACGCGTGCCATCAGCTGCTTCATGTGTCCGCAGTGCTCGCGCACGTGCAGGTCCGAGCCGCAGATGCCGCAATGCAGCACCTGCACCAGCACCTGCCCGCGGCCCGGTTCGGGCTCGGGCAGATCGGCGACGCGCAGTTCGGTGTTCTGGCAGACGACGGCTTTCACATTCACTTCTCCGATTCAGGAACCAGACGCAGGTCCGGATTCATGCGGACATTGTCCGGCTGAAGCCGGACCTACGGGCGACACTGCCGTGGGTCCGCATTCATGCGGACGTTGTCCGGCTGAAGCCGGACCTACGGGCGACGCTGCCGTGGGTCCGCATTCATGCGGACGCTGTCCGGCTGAAGCCGGACCTACGGGCGACACTGCCGTGGGTCCGCATTCATGCGGACGCTGTCCGGCTGAAACCGGACCTACGGGCGACGCTGCCGTGGGTCCGCATTCATGCGGACGCTGTCCGGCTGAAGCCGGACCTACGGCGACGCGGCGCGCAGGTGATGGCGCTGGTGCGCCGGCAGCAGGCTTGTCGTATCCGTCGCGTCGGGCTGGATGCAGACGAACGCCGGCAGCTTGTCCTCGTGCGCGTAGGCCGGCAGGTTGGAGTTCGAGGCGCACACGCGGCCGTCCTGCGTGAACTCGAAGTCGCGGAACCAGATCACGCGGTTCGGCATCGGGTAGGCGACGAACTTCTGCTCGCCCGGGATGTAGCGCATCACGCGGTCGCTGTTGTTGGTGGCGATCCACACGTCGCCCTTGCGGTCGACGTTCAGCGCGTAGGGCAGCTCGAACTCGTTCGGCGCCAGCAGCGGCAGCGCGATGCTGTCGAAGCGCTTGCTGCGGGTGTCGAAGCGCATCAGGTAGCCCTCGTCGAAGGAGGGAATCCACAGGCTGCCGTCGGGACCGAAGCGCAGCCGCCGCGGCCCGCCGTGCGGCACGTCGTACTCGGTGACTGCGAGCGTCTGCGGATCGATGTGACCGATCCTGTTCGACAGCAGCTTGCTGTACCAGATGCCGCCGTCGCGCGGATCGATGTCGATGCCGTACGGCCAGTTGAACACGTCGCGGCCGCCGTTCAGCCACTTGTGGTGCGACAGGTACAGGTGGTAGTTCTTCTCGGGAAACCACGAGCAGATCTTCAGCACCACGCCGATGAAGGTGTCGCTGATCCAGCGCATCACGCCGTTGTGCGGCGTGGCGACCTCGGTGAAGCGCTCCGTCTTCGGGTCGAACTTCATCACCGTGTTGGACACCAGCACCGTGAACCACAGGTTGTCGTCCTTGTCGGCGCGGATCGTGTGCGAGTACAGCCCCTTGCGCCACAGGAAACCCTGCGGGATCGGGTAGAGCTTCCACTCCTTCGTCGCCGGGTTGAACATCAGCAGGTTGCTGGACAGCGCGCCGGTGAAGAAGATGCGCCCGTCGGAGATCTGCGCGCCGCTGTGCGGACCGTGGCGACCGGTGAAGATGCCGATCGGCAGCTGCATGCCGCGGAAGTTGCCGCCCACCACCTCGTCGGTGACCGGCATCTCGTATTTGTCGATCTGTCCGGAGTGGCGATCGAGGATGTAGACCTCGTCGCGCCCCTCGTCGATGCCCATCAGCCGATCGTCGGCAAGCACGATGGTGTCGTGCAGGAAGGACATGGGCGTGGCGGCGTGCCACTCCTCGATGCGCGCCTTTGCCTGCTCGGGGCTGAAGTCGTGCTCCTGTATGGCGCTGACCGGCTTGCCGGTGAAGCCCCTGGCCAGCATCGCGGCGATGTTCCTCTGCTCGCGCCAGGTCAGCATCGCGAGGTAGCCTTCCATGCGGCGCACGGTGTCCGTCCACTCGCTCTCGCTGCGCGGCCGGCGCGTCAGCGCGTTGCCCTGCTGGTGGCAGAAGCTGCACTGCGAAATGAAGGTCTCCTTCGCTTCCTCGTCCTGGAAGGGCAGCATGGCGGCGTGCGCCGACGCCGTGAGCGTGTCGGACAGTTCCTCCACCGAAGCGATCTTGTCGACGCTGAAATCCAGCGCGAGCTGCTGCTCGGCGCCGAGCGCGACGGTCTGCACCACGTCACGGAAATACGGCGTGCGCGCACGCACCTGCAACGCACCGGCGAATCCGGTCGCCAGGCTGTAGCGGCCCCCGGCATCGCTGTAGACGGTTTCCTTGCGATTGCCCGCCTCGTTCCAGACCGTGACCATGGCACCGGCAACCGGCTTGCCGTCGGTGGTGCGCACGCTGCCGTCGAGCGTGCCGGCGGCGGCGCAGGTGCTGAACACGAGCGCCAGGAGGCCAAGCGAATAGACGAATTTCATGCATGGGAACCCCGCTCAACCGAAGTAGTGGAAACAAGAGCGATGGCGCGAGCCCGCGGCACGTGCGCGCGGGCTGGAATCAGTCACGTTGCCGCTCGGCGGCGCGTGCGCGCGCCAGCGCACGGATCCACGCGGCAGCGAAAAACACGGTCAGCAGCAGCAGAGCCAGCGCCGGCAGCGCATCGGGCAATACCAGGTCGCCCTTCATCGGCGTCAGCGCGACCAGCAGCGACGCCGCCTTGTAGGGCAGGTACTCGAGATAGGCCGGATCGCCGATCAGCTCCAGGAAGGCGCGGCGGCTCGGGTAGCGCACCACCAGCACGCGGCTCCAGTTGTCGACAGCCGGATCGAAGCTGATCAGGTTGGTGCTGGGCTGTGCGCCATCCAGCACGCCCTGCATCGCGCTGCCGAACACGGGGTACGCGCCGCGCTTGAACAGCAGAGGCATCACCTTCTGCTCGTACAGCGCATTGGCCTGCTCGGGCGTGCCCGCAAAGCCCTCGAGCCCGGGCAGCGGGCGCAGTTCGCGGTAGTAGCGCATCAGGTTCAGCATGTACACGGGCCTGCCGTCGTCGGCTTCGGCCCAGGCGCGCAGGTGCTCGAGGATGGCGCGCTTCTCCTCGGCCGGCCACGGCGCGCGCTGCTCCAGCGTGGCGAGATGGCGATCCACCTCGGCCTGGCTCAGCCTGCTGCCGGGCGCGAACCAGGCGGAGCCGGCCAGGAATACGGCAAGCAACGCCGCAGCCAGCACGATCTCGAAACGATAGTGCTTCATCGTGACTCCGCGCGTGCCGGACACCGCCCGATCAGAACTGCGCGCGCACGGTCAGACCATACGAGCGCGGCGCCTGGCGGAAGGTCTGGTAGCTCTTGTCGTTGGCGAACAGGTTCAGCGTCGCGTCGACGTTGACCACGTCCTCGTCGGTGGCGTTGTCGACCCAGGCCACCACTTCGTAGGCGTCCCAGCGCGTGCCGAGGCGGAAGTTGAGCCAGCTGTAGGCGTCCTGCACCAGGCGCGGGTCGGCCGCGTAGCTGGTGTTGGACTCGTCCGTCCACGACCAGTCGGCGCGCGCGTACACATCGCCCCAGCTCACGTCGGTCTCGTAGACCAGCCCGAGGTGCGTGGTCCACTCCGGCGCGTTGATCGGGTGCTCGCCGCTGAGATCGCAGGTGCCCGGGACCGAGCCGTCGGGCGTGCGGCCCGCGTAGCACAGGCCGGCGGTGTACTCCTCGTAGGTGAAGTCGGCATAGGAGATGCCGAAGTCCGCCGTGACCTTCTCGCCGAGCAGCACCTTGCCCTCGGCCTCGAAGCCCTTGAGCTCGGCTTTCTCGGCGTTGGTGACGTTGAACACCTGGCCGACGAAGGCCGCGTCCTGGTAGTCGTCGTACTCGGTGTAGAAGGCGCTGACCGCGAGCTGCATCGCGCCGTCGAGCAGCGTGCTCTTCACGCCGGCCTCGTAGTGCATGATGTCCTCGTCGTCGAACTCGCGCTGGTCGATCGGCGTGCGCACCCCAGCCGACGTTGAAGCCGCCGGACTTGAAGCCGTGCGAGACGGTGGCGAACAGGTTCACGTCGTCGCTGAGCGCGAACTGTGGCGTGAGCGACCAGGTCACCTCGTCGGTGTCGCGGTCCATCTCGCCGCCGTGGCCGCGGGACATCAGGCGGCCGAGAGCAGGCTCAGCCCCGGCGCCGTGACGCGACTGGTAGATATGAGGCGTCCTTCTCCTCGGTCTGCCAGCGTGCGCCGCCGGTCACCGCGAAGCGGTCCGTGATGTTCCAGGTCGCCTGGCCGAAGACGCCGACGTAATCGGTGTCCTGGCTGCGCGTCCAGCAGGCCGTTCTGGCCCGGCGTCGCGAAGGGTACGGGGAACGGCGTGCCGAACAGGCGCTGCAGCAACAGCGAAGGCACCGGGTGCGCGCTGTAGGTGTCCTCGAGGAAGATCGGGCGGTCGCCACCGTCGCCGCGGTCGAACTCGTTCTGGTACCAGAACACGCCGCCCAGCCAGTCGACGGTCTCGCCGCCCGCGGAGGCGAGGCGCAGTTCCTGCTGCCAGCTCTCGCCTTCCTGGGTGTCGTGGAGCTTCAGCAGCGGCGCGGCGAGCTGCGCTACATCGTCGCTGGTGCCCTTGAACTCGAACCAGTCCCAGGAGCTGATCGAGGTGATGGTCCACTCGTTGGCCAGCGCGTAGTCGACGAGCAGGGTCGCCTCGCGCGCGTCGACGTCGCTGGTCACTGCGTTGCGCGAGCAGTGCTCGCAGGTCGGTCGGATCGTTCGAGGCGCAGGCTCTCGGCGAGACCGAACTGGCGCAGCACGGCGCCGGCCTGCGCGGCGCCACTGCCCGGCTCGATGTACAGGTCGGAGGTGTACTGATCGTCGTCCTGCTGCAGCACGCCGCCGATCAGGCGCACGCTGAGCGCGTCGGTCGGTTCCCACTGCAGCTGGCCGCGCACGGCGCCACGCTCGAGGTCGTTGGCGTCCTCGTCGCTGACGGAGAGCGCGCTCTCGCTCGACGTGGTCGTTGGTGGAGTAGCTCAGGCCGAGGCTGCCGCCCAGCGTGTCGGTCAGCGGACCGCTGACGCCGCCGACGAAGCGGTACAGGGCCGCGTCCGAGGCGCCCTCGAGGTTGCCGGCCGTGAGCTCGGCGTTGCCCGTGAACTCCTCGGACGGGCTTGCGGGTGTAAACGGCCACGACGCCGGCCGTGGTGTTCTTGCCGTAGAGCGTGCTCTGCGGGCCGCGCAGGATCTCGATGCGGTCGACGTCGAACATGTCGCCGGCCGAGAAGACCGGGCGGTTGCGGAAGGCACCGTCCTGGAACACGCCCACGGCGGGCTCGAAGGTCGGGATGTTGCCGATGTTGCCGACGCGGCGTATGCGGTAGTTCATCGCCAGCGGCGAGGTGTTCGTCTGCACCTGCAGCGACGGCACCTGCCGCGCGAGGTCCTTGATGTCGCTGATGCCGGCCTGTCTGCATGGCCTGGCCGCTCACCGCGGACACCGCCATCGGCACGTCCTGGAGATTCTGCTCGCGCTTCTGCGCGGTGACGACCATCTCTTCCAGTTGTTCGGCAACGGCCTGCCGAGACACCAACGGAAAGGGATCCCGTTGCAACGGTTGCAATCAGCACACCGAGGATCCGGCGCGCGTGGCCATGTTTTGCGGTAGCGGACATCATTGAATTTCCCCTGGGTTGTTATCGAGGCGGCCCGACGAGTCAGGCCAGCGTCCAAGATATTCGTTCGCAGCGGCCGGCGCCTGTCAGCGCGATGCTGCCGCCTGTCCGGGCGCGCAGAACGTGAGCGGGGCAGGACCGACGGCGGATCGGGAGCTGTCCGTGGGAGCACTCTGCCTGTCTTTGCGGCAGCAGAGCGCCCGCGCTGCAATGCCCGCACGCGCGGTTTGGTCCGGGAGCCGTAGAATGCCGCACGCAATGATCGTGATAGCCGCGCCGCAGCGATGAGCGATACACTGCGAACGCACAGCCACGGTCACCGGGCATGCCTGCGGTTTTCCGACGACTACTGCCAGCCCGCCTTTCACCCCAGTCGAGGGACACGATCATGAGACACCCGATAACGCGAGCGAGCCTGTTGCTGGCATTCAGCGTTGCAGGCCATCTGCACGCCTCGACCCTGATCCCGACGCAAGGGCAGACGTCCGCGCAGATCCAGTCCGACACCGCTGCCTGCCAGACCCAGGCCACGCAGGCATCGCAGGCCGCTGCCCCGCCCCCCGCTGCGGCACCCGCGCCGCAGGGCGGCAGACTGCGCGGTGCCGCCGTCGGCGCGGCCGCCGGAGCGGTCGGCGCGGAAGTGCGCGGCAACCAGCACGAGGCGTACGACCGGGTCGACAGCGACGTCCAGGAGGAATACCGGCAGAACCAGGCACGCGAGACCGCGGCAGCCGGGGCGGTCGTGGGCGGCGCGCGGCAGCGACAGCAACGTCGCCAGACCCAGCAACAGCAGGCGCAGCAGCAGCAAACGGCGGCCCAGACCCAGCAACAGCAGGGCAGCCAGGCATTCGACGCGTGCATGGGCGCGCGCGGCTACACCGTCCAGCCCTGACCGGGAGGAAACCAGCATGACGCTCCGCACACCGGTCATAGCCCGGCATTCCGTTCTCGCTTGTGCGCTCGCCAGCGCGCTGGCTGCCCCCGCGCTGGCGCAGGACGCCGGCGCGCACCGACAGCCCCCTGAACAGGTCGGCATCGCCGGCACGCTGGATCGTGCATCCGCCGAAAAGAGCGACGCCCCGCGCCCCTACTCCCCGTACGCGAACCGCAGCTTCCCGACGCGGCCGCTGTTCGGCGACACGCACCTGCACACCGCCGCCTCCTTCGACGCCGGCGCTTTCGGCGCGCGGCTGACTCCGCGGGATGCCTACCGCTTCGCGCGCGGCGAACAGGTCACGGCCTCGAGCGGCCAGCCGGCAAGGCTGTCGCGTCCGCTGGATTTCCTGGTCGTGGCGGACCACTCGGACAACATGGGCTTTTTCCCCGACTTCCTGAAGGGCAAGCCGGAACTGCTCGCGGTCCCGCAGGGACGCGCCTGGTACGACATGGTGATGTCGGGCCAGGGTGCAAAGGCCGCACTCGAGATCATCATGTCCTTCTCCCAGGGCACCTACCCCAAGGAACTGATGTACTCGCCCGGCACGCCCGCCTACCGCTCGGCCTGGCAGGACACCGTCGCGGCGGCGGAAGAATTCAACCATCCGGGGCATTTCACGGCATTCATCGGTTACGAGTGGACCTCGAACACCGGCGGCAACAACCTGCACCGCAACGTGATCTTCCGCGACAACGGCGACAAGGCATCGCAGGTCGAGCCCGTACACGACCTTCAAGCCGCTCGGCAGCGACAACCCGCGCGACCTGTGGAAATGGATGAGCGCCTACGAGGAGAAGACCGGCGGCGACGTGCTGGCGATCGCGCACAACGGCAACCTGTCCAACGGCCGCATGTTCCCGGTGATCGAGTCCTTCACCGGCAAGCCGATCGACAAGGAATACGCCGAGCTGCGCGCGAAGTGGGAGCCGCTCTACGAGGCCACCCAGACCAAGGGCGACGGCGAAGCCCACCCGTTGCTGTCGCCGAACGACGAGTTCGCGGATTTCGAGCGCTGGGACTTCGGCAACCTCGACGCGAGCGTCGCGAAGACGAACGGAGATGCTCGAGTTCGAATACGCGCGCTCGGCGCTGCAAGAACGGCCTGAAGCAGGAGCAGAAGCTCGGCACCAACCCCTACAAGTTCGGCCTGATCGGCAGCTCCGATGCGCACACCGGGCTGGCCGCGATGGAAGAGGACAATTTCTTCGGCAAGACCGACGCCGCAGGAGCCGGGCCCGGAGCGCCTGAGCAAGGCGTTCATCGAGCAACCCGAAGAACGGCATCACCGTGATGGACTGGCAGGTCAGCTCCTCGGGCTACGCCGCGGTGTGGGCCGAGGAGAACACGCGCGCATCGATCTGGGACGCGATGCAGCGCCGCGAGACCTACGCCACCACCGGCCCGCGCATGGTGGTGCGCTTCTTCGGCGGCTGGGACTTCGATCGAGGCCGACACGAAGACGCGACTGCCCGGCTACGCCGGCTACGCGAAGGGCGTACCGATGGGCGGCGATCTGCGCGACTGCGCCCGCCGGCAAGGCGCCGACTTTCCTGGTGGCCGCGATGAAGGATCCGCTCGGCGCGAACCTGGACCGCTACCAGGTCGTGAAGGGCTGGATGGACGCGAAGGGTGAACTGCACGAGAAGGTCTACGACGTGGCCTGGGGCGGGGATCGCAAACCCGGCGCCGACGGCAAGCTGCCTGGCGTGGGCAGCACGGTGGACCTGGCGAGCGCGACCTGGACCAACACCATCGGGGCTTCCGAGCTGATCGCGGTGTGGAAGGATCCGGATTTCGATCCCGCGCAGCGCGCTTTCTACTACGGCCGCGTGATCGAGATACCGACTCCGCGCTGGACCGCCTACGACGTGAAGCGCTTCGGCAACACGCCGGTCGAGGGCACCGTGATGACGGTCACCGAGCGCGCCTACACCTCGCCGATCTGGTATACGCCCGGGGCGTGACAGCCCGACCCCGGGATCGGTATCGGCGTTCGAAGCACCAGGAGGCGCCGGGAGCATGAGCCCATCCGAAGCCGGTGCCGATACCGAGGCGCCGGAGCCCCGCTTCTCGCTGCTTGGCGGCGGTCCGTTCAACGGACTGCTCGGCCGGGCGGGCCTGCTCGGGTCCGACCAGCTTCCGAGCGTACGTTGCGCCCTGCTCATTCGCACTGCTCGCGTGGCTGTTGCCCGGCGCTTGCGCCATTGTGCAGTCGATCGTGGAACCGGCGCTACGACGCGACAGCCTATTTCTCGGACAGCTCGACGCTGGCGCGTTACTTCATCGCCGTCGGCACGATGCTGTTCACGGAGCGCCGCGCGGACGCCCGTACGCTGTTGATGGTCAGGGAGTTCCTGAAGGGCGGCCTGCTGCTGGCCGACAGCCGCCGTGCGTTCGGCGCGCGCCTGCGATCGGCGGACTACTGGTCCACCGCCCCGGTGGTCGAAGCGACATTGCTGATCCTGGCCTGGCTCGCGGCGGGCCGCGCGATGGACCTGACCATCCGGCTCGAAGCCGCGGGCTGGGAGGCCGTTGCGCTGACCGCAGGCGGACACGAGTTGTCCTGGGCGGGACTGGTGGCCCGACACGTCTCCACACCGCTGTTCCTCTTCCTCGCGCTGCGCTGGCTGTGGCGCCTGGGCACGTGGAGCAAGCTGCTGTATCACCTCTCCAGGCTCCCGCTGCAGTTGCGGCCGCTGCACCCGGACCGTTGCGGGGGGATCGGTTTTCTCAGCCTCTTCCCGGGCGTCTTCCGCGGCTTCGTGTTTGCACTGTCCTGCGTGCTCGCCTCGCTGGTGCTCAAGGATATCGAGTCCGGAACGGTGCACGTCACCATGGACATCATTCGCGGCGTGATCGCCGCATGGGCGCTGCTGGTGGCGCTGCTGTTCCTCGCCCCGCTGCTGTGCTTCTACGAACCCCTGTTCGAGTTGCGCGAGGAAGCGCTCCGAGTCTACGGAAACCGAAGCAGGCAGTGGATCGACGACTTCGACGCTCGCTGGCAAACGTCGGAGGAGCACCGCGACGCCGGGGCTCCTGCCACTGGCGCGGAGGCGCCGAAAATCGGAGATATCGCAGACGCCTTCGCCATCGTGCACGAACTGCGCTCGATTCCGCTGGACCGCACGACGGTGTTTCACCTGTACTTCGCGGCCCTGCTGCCCCTGTTTCTCGTCGGCGTGTCACGGATCCCGATACGCGAACTGCTGGCGCGGATTGCCGGGGTGCTGATCTGACGCAGACCCGATCGAGGAGCGCGCGGCCTACAGAGAGGACAGTTCACTCCCTGGGCAATCGCGCGAACCGTGCCCGGCCCGACCTGCTACCCGGGCTTCGGCGCCGGTGCTGCGGGTGCCGCGGCACCGGACGGGGCCGACGGGTTACGCACTTCCACCGTGATCCGCGGTATCCTGCCCGTGAAGCGCGACTTCGCGTCCGAGCCGATCGCCTCGACCACCGGTGTTCCCAGGTCGATGCCGACGTCGGCGGTCTCGTCGGCGGAGAAAATGGCCGCCTGCGTGTGCTCGATGCGACCTCGCGCGACTTGCTGGTCATTCACGAACAGCGTACCGATGCCGCCCTTGCCGGGGCCGCCGCCGTCGTAGGCGAAGTCGAAGCGGATCGTCGCCTTGCCCGGCGGGAGCTTGCTGCTGCCGACAACCGAACTGCGCTGCATGCCGAGGAAGTTGTAGTCGTAGCCCGGCACGCCGTCCTTCACGTACAGCGACCAGCCGCCGAAGCGTCCGCCCTGCGCGATGATGGTGCCGTTGGCGCCACCCTCGGGCACCTCGACTTCGGCCGTGATCGTCTTGGACTTGTTCTTCACGCTGATGAACACGTTCTCCATCATCCCCGTCATGCCTTCGGCCAGCGTCAGCGAGCTGCGTCCGGCCATCAGGTCGGGGCGACCCACGTTCGCCGCGATGGCGCGCTGCAGCGTCCGGTCGTCCATCGGCAGCACGTGATACTTCCCGGCCTCCTGCAGGAACAGCGCCTGCATCCCGGCGAGCTTCTGCGGGTTCTGCGCGGCGAGGTCATTCGCCAGGCTGAAATCCGCGCGCACGTCGTAGAGTTGCCAGATGTCGTTCTCGAGCGGCCTGCGCGGCATCTGCTCCCACGGCGCCCGGTGGATGGTGCGTGCCAGCCAGCCGTCGTGGTAGATCGCGCGGTTGCCGGCGATTTCGAAGTACTGCGTGGTATGGCGATCCTTCGCCCTGGCGTCATCGAAGGTGTAGACCATGCTCACGCCCTCGATCGGGATCTGCGGCGTGCCATTGACCACCCTGGGCTCCGGCAGCCCGGCCGCCTCGAGTACGGTCGGCGCGACGTCGATCACGTGGCCGAACTGGGTGCGGATCTCGTTGCTGGCCTTGATTCCCTTGGGCCAGCTGACCACCAGGCCGTTGCGCGTGCCGCCGAAGTCCCCTGCCACCTGCTTCATCCAGCCGAAGGGCGCATTCAGGGCCACCGACCAGCCCGCCGCCATGTGCGGGTAGGTTTCGGGGCCGCCCCACTTGTCCATGAGTTTCAGCAGGTCAGGTACCTGTTCCTGCACACCGTTGAAATACGTGTACTCGTTGAACATGCCGTTCTCGCCGCCTTCGCCGCTGGTGCCGTTGTCGCCGGCGATGTAGAAGACCAGGGTGTTGTCCGCCTGCCCGGTTTTACGGACGGCGTCGAGCATCCGGCCGATCTCGTGGTCGGTGTAATCGAGGAAGGCGGCAAAGACCTCCGCCTGGCGCGCGAACAGTCGTTTCTCGTCGGCCGACAGCGTGTCCCAGTCCTTGATTGCGTCCGCCTTGGGCGCCAGCTTCGTGCCCGCGGGCACGACGCCCAGCTTGATCTGCCGCGCCAGCGTTTCCTCGCGCAGCTTGTCCCAGCCCTGGTCGAACTTGCCCTTCCAGCGCGCGATCCACTCCTTGGGCA
Source organism: uncultured Gammaproteobacteria bacterium (assembly GCA_963819895.1). GTDB lineage: Bacteria > Pseudomonadota > Gammaproteobacteria > Pseudomonadales > UBA5518 > UBA5518. The sequence continues at coordinate 161,097 of CAWFXU010000013.1, read as the reverse complement.
CGTGGTGCGGCGCGTGCGTGGCGCCGGGCGCGAAATACACGAAGAAGGGCTTTTCGGGCGTGATCGCCTTCTGGTACTCGATCCAGGCCACCGCCTTGTCGGTCATGTCGGTCATGAAGTGGTATTTCGGATCGTCGGGGAGCTCGACCTGCGTGACGCCGTCATAGAGATACGGTGCCCACTGGTTGGTCTCGCCACCGATGAAGCCGTAGAACTTGTCGAAGCCCTGGTGCGTCGGCCAGCGATCGAAAGGACCCGAGACGCTGGTTTCCCACGCGGCGGTCTCGTGCCACTTGCCGAAGGCCGCCGTGCTGTAGCCGTTGAGGCGGAGCATTTCGGCCAGCGGCGCCGTGGCATCGGGAATCTGCCCGGTGTTGCCGGGGAACCCGGTCGCCATCTCGGTGATGAAGCCCATGTTCACGGTGTGGTGGTTGCGCCCGGATTTCAGCGCGGCCCGCGTCGGTGAACACAGCGCCGTGGTGTGGAAGTTGTTGTAGCGCAGGCCGTCATTTGCCAGCGCGTCGAGCGTCGGCGTGGGGATCGGGCCGCCGAAGGCGCTGGCGGCGCCGAATCCCAGGTCGTCGATCAGCACGATCACCACGTTCGGCGCCCCGGCCGGCGCCTTCACGGAAAAGGCGGGAGGCGCCTTCGCCTTGGTTGCGTCGATCTCGGTGTACGCGGGCCTGTCCGGTTCCCTGATCGGCAGCACCGTACGATCCGGTTCGGCCGCTGTCACGCCCGCGAAGGGCGCCGCCAGAAAAAGCGCGGCCACGCCAGCGCGAAGCACTCCCTTGCGGGATGGTTCGGTCATCTTGATCATGTCTGGTCTCCTGTCCGGCCGGACCCGACCGATTGTCGTGATTCGAGAAAAATGCGTCGCAGTTGTTCGCGCCCCAGCACCCGCCCCAGCTCGCGCCCGGTGCAGAAACCCGCGAACAGCACGATCAGCCAGATGGTTGCCGCGAACACGCGCGGCCACTCGATCTCCGTGAACAGGCTGCGGTTGGCGACGAGCAGGTCCTTGTGCTCGCGCAGCAGCGGCAACAGGTGCTCGAGATACTTGAATGCGCCGACCAGCAGCAGAAACAGCAGCGTCTTCCACACGATGCTCACGAGCAGGGGCGCCGCGGCAAAGCGATTCACGAACGGCATCGCATCCAGTATCAGCACGACTTTCGCGGACACCAGCGCCGCGACCGTTGCCAGCATGAAGGTCGAGACGCGGACGCCGTACTCCTCGAGCATCAAGGCGTCCGTGAACGCGATGATCTGGAAGCCGACGAAGAAGTAAACGGCGGCCGGAATCGCCTCGACGATCTCGCGCTTCAGCCAGGCAACGGCGCGATTCACACTTTCCTCACCGTCAGTGTGTCGCAGGCGCAGCAAGCGGAGCGCTCGCACTGCCCGACTTCTTGCTCATGACCAGACTCCGCAATGGCTGACGCCTATTTCTTACATCCTACGCCCGGAGCGGACGCAGCGTCACCAAAGCATTCACTCGGCGACCTGTCATTTCGATAAGTTCACCTATCCTCGCAAACATACTGCGCAGCTCGGCAGATGGAAGCCAACGAACTGGCGGTCGGCCTGCAACCGCCCTGGGCCTGCCTTCGAGACGGGATCCGGGCGTGGCCTTGCGCCTCGACCAGCGCCTGGCTTTGGGCTTCGCGCACGGCTCGCCATAGCGATCGCCTGTCACATCGGTATACTTCGGGCTGACTGATCCCTCCCTCGACACGATGCCGAATCCACGGAGCGGCGCATGAACACCACACAGGATTCCCGCCTGCCCGGCAAGGTCGCCGTCGTTACCGGCGCGGCGAGCGGCATCGGCCGCGCGACGGTCGACTTGTTCGCCGCGAACGGCTGCCGCGTGCTGGCCGTGGACCTGCCGGGTCACGGCCTCGGCGAGGTCTTTGCCGGCAATGCACGGGTCGTCTGCCTGGAGGCCGATCTGGTCGATCCGGATGCGCCGCAGCGTGTCGTCGACGCGGTGAACGGACACTTCGGCCAGCTCGACGTGCTGGTGAACAATGCCGGCATCTGCATCGGGGCGAGCTTCGAGGACACCACCGATGCGATCTGGGAGCGCACCTTCGCGGTGAACGTCACCAGCATCATGCGGCTGAGCCGCGCCGCGCTCGAGCTGCTGAAGAAGAGCAACTCGGCGAGCATCATCAATCTCGGCTCGATCATGTCGGACATGGCCGGGCCGGACTGTGCGCCTACGGCAGCAGCAAGCACGCGGTGGCGGGACTCAGCAAGGCGATGGCCGTGGACCTCGGCAAGTACCGGATCACGGTGAACTACCTGCAGCCCGGCTCGATCATCACCGGACTCAGCAAGCCCTTCCTGGACGATCCGGCATTCCGCGAGTTCTGGGAGAAGAAGGCCCCCATTGGCAGGCTGGGTGAAGCCGGGGATGTCGCGCGCGCAGCGCTGTTCCTCGCCAGCGATGACGCGCGCTTCATTTCCGGCGCGGGGCTGCTCGTCGACGGCGGCGCCCGGGTCAATTTCTAGCGGATGCCGCGACCACCCAGCTGTGCCGACGTCATCTTGTTGTCCGGCAGAAACGGCAGGCCGCGGCGGTCGTAGCAGTCGTCGCACAGATGGGCCTGCATGAAGGCGTACTGGCCGCGGACCAGGTCGTAGGCCTGCACCGATTCCAGCATGAAGAAGCCGCCGTGAGCGTAGTCGGGCACGCCATTGGTGAACAACAAGCGGGAGAGCTTGTCGGAGTGATCCCAGCCCTCGTAGGCGATGACCGCCCACGAGTCCTCGTCGAGGTAGAAGCGCTTTCTCTTCGTCATGTGCCGCACACCCGGCAGGGGCGTCGCCTCGACCACCCAGACGCGGCGAAGCTCGAAGCGCGACACCTCCGGCTGGGGATGATGCGGGCCCAGCAACTGCGCCGGATCCCCCTGCATCATGGTGTAGCGGTAGTTGTTGTAGGGCAGGTACATGAGCTTCCTGCCCTTCAACTGGAAGTCGAAGCGGTCCATGCGCCCCGCGAACATCTGCACCTCGTCATAGAAGATCGCGCCGCCCACCTGCGGCACCGGCGTGTCGTAGGAAAATTCCGGCGCCATGCGTACGCGCCGCTGCCCCGCCTGGTAGCTCCACGTGCGCTGGTCGTCGACGTCGAAATGCAGGGCGAACCACACCAGCGTCTGCGAACCCGCTTCGCGTACGGGCAGGATGTTCGTCGCCATGCCGCGCAGGTAGTAGAGGCCTGCACCCTCGTAGGGCTTCTGTTCCGGGTTGTAGTACGGGCGATCCCCGATCGCCTTGTTCAGGACGAGCAAAGTGATGTCGCCGTTGGCGTTCACCAGGTACGAATCCGCAGACAGTTCCCCGGGCGCCTGGTAGAAGAGCAGGTGGTTCCACATGGTCTCGTAGCCGTTCTTCGGGATCGGGAACGGCGTGCCTCCCCAGCACCCGTAGATACCCACGCCGTTCGCGCTGGTCTTGCACTCGGGATTGCGTGCATTGGCGAGCGAGTTCTGCTGCACCCGCTCGGGCAACCAGAAGCTGCGGCGCGTGGGGTAGATGTCCATGCGATAGCTCGGATAGCGGCGCATCAGCTCCATCTGCCCTTCCATGAGCCGGTCCGTGTACTGCGCCATGTTGGTCGCGTCGATCGAGAACAGCGGCTTGTCGTCGGGGTAGGGATCCGGCCAGCGACCGCTGGCCGGATCGAATCCCGGCGGTGGCTTGATGCCGCCGGTGTAGGCAGGGTAGCTGCCGTCAGGAGTGCCGGCGATCTCCGCGCCCCACGGCGTCAGCGTCGCGCCGAGTTGCCTGTACTCCTCCTCCGTGACCGCCGCATGCATTGACGCGCAGATCAGCGCCAGCGCGATCCCGCCCAGGCAAGCCCCGACTCTCTTCGTGTTCATACCGTCCATTCCCGATATTGGTATTCTGTGAAAATGACGAATCCACCTGCACCGATGTGCGATCACGCGCCGGCGCGCACCCCCCCGCTTCGACCGTGTTGACCGTGTTCCGCTACGTTCCGTTGCGAGACTAATGGAATTTCCACGGCCATGCTTGCGCTAAATCAAGGTATATGCGCCAGCCCCCGGAATAGATTGCAATGCAAGGCTTCCGATCCGCTCGCCAAGGGCAAGTACCTGTCTGCGGATGGCCCTCCGGTCACTCGAAACGATAAATGATTATTGAAGGGGGTTGTCATGGGTTCGAGCAAGCACCTCGATCGGGCGCCCGCGCGCTTGCTGCGACGCAGCGCACTGGCCCTGGGAATCACCGCCGCCGGCATCAGCGCAGGCGCGTCCGCTTTCGTCATCGGGACGGAGAACCCCGATCTCGAGCTGAAGTGGGACAACACCTTCAGGGTGAATGCGGGCTGGCGCGTCGAGGACATCGACGACGCCATGGGCGACAACTGGCAGTACGACGAGAGCGAATACAAGTTCGAGGAAGGCGACATGTTCGCGCAGCGGCTCGACCTGTATTCCGAGTTCGACATCGTCTGGCGCAGCGACTACGGCGCGCGGCTGTCGGTCGCCGGCTGGTACGACCACGCCTACCACGACACCGACGTCGAGCAGAACCCCGCGCTCGCGTACCTGCCGAGCAGCTACCGCGACAAGGAGTACTCGAACCTGATCGAGGATTTCTACAAGGACCCTACGGCGAGGTGCTGGATGCGTTCGTGTTCGCCAATCACACCGTCGGTGAAATCCCGCTGTCGCTGAAGGCGGGGCAGTTCACCACCTTCTGGGGCATGGCGGTGTTCTATCAGGGCGGCATCGCGCAGAGCCAGCACCCGATCGACGGCCGCAAGGGTGCGGCGAGCCCCGGCAGCGAGGTCAAGGAACTGTTCCTGCCGCTATCGCAGGTCAACCTGCAGGCCCAGCTCACCGCCACGATCGCGGCCGAAGTGCAGTACTACCTGGACTGGGCCAATACGCGCGCGCCCGAGGGCGGCACCTTCCTCGGGCCGGCGGACCTGACCATGCAGGGGCCGCATCAGTCGGGCGGAGACCCGCTGCTGGGGCAGAACCTGCCACGCCACGCGCCGCTGCAGCCGGACGACCAGCACGGCAACTGGGGCGTGAACTTCAAGTTCTCCCCGGATTTCCTGCAGGGGCAGTCGGTGGGGATCTATTACCGCGAGTTCGACGAGAAGATTCCCTGGCTTTTCATCGTGACACCGGCCAGCCTCGAACAGCCGAAGTCGTTCGGGTATCGCGCCGTGTACGCCGAGAACACCAAGCTGGCCGGCGTGAGCTTCGACGGCTCGATCGGGCAGTGGTCCGTGGGCGCGGAGCTCGGCTATCACATGGACACGGGGCTCAAGTCGGTCGGCTTCTCGGTCGCCGACGAGGGCGCGCGTGGCGACACCTGGCATGCGCTGCTGAACGGCATCTACCTGCTCGACCGCGGCGCGCTCTGGGACGGCGGCGAACTGGTGGTCGAGCTGAGCTACGACCGCCTCGACGACGTCACCGAGAACGAAGATCTGTTCATGCGCGTGGATCGCAGCACGTGCATGGTCGGCCGCACCGGGCGGATCGGCTCGTGGAAGGACAACTGCGCGACCAAGGATGCCATCGGCCTGGCCGTACGCATCGCGCCGAAGTGGCTGCAGGTACTGCCCAGCCTGGACGTGGTCGATGCCGATGAGTTACCAGACCGGCCTCGACGGCAATTCGGCCATCACGAGCTACGGCGTCAACCGGGACGCGGCCACGCTGTCGCTCGGCGTGCAGCTGGACTACAAGGTCATCCACCGTCTCACCTTGACCTATGACGACTATTTCAGCAAGCGGCACACGAGCAACGGCCTGCTCGTCAGCGGCAACGGTTCCTCCTACATGCTCAATGACCGGGGTCGCGTCACCCTCACCTACAAGGTGGCGTTCTGAGCGGACATTGGACGACCGTCAGCGTATGCCGCGACTCCCCATGCGCGCCGGCGCCATCTCGGAGTCGGACAGGAAGGGCTGGCCGTAGCGCGCGTAGCCGCCCTTGGCCAGCATCAGCTGCACGCCCGCGTACTGGCCCTTGCTGAAGTCGTAGACCTGCGCGGATGAACCCACGACGACGCCGCCATGGGCGTAGTCGGGCAAGCCGTTGCTGAGCAGCAGGCGGAACAGCTTGTCGGAATGGTCCCAGCCTTCGTATGCCAGCGCGATCCAGGTGTCCTCGTCGAGATAGAAGCGCTTCTTCTTGGCCATGTGCCGCGCACCGGGCACGGGCGTCGCCTCGATTTCCCACACGCGACGCAACTCGTAGCGCACCTTGTCGGGCTCGAAGTGGTGCGGACCCAGCAACTGCGAGGGCTCGCCGCGCAGCAGGTGCAGGCGGTAGTTGTTGTACGGCATGTACATGAACTTCTTGCCCTTCAGCTTGAAGTCGAAGCGGTCCATGCGTCCGGCGAACAGGTTGATCTCGTCGAAGAACATCACGCCGCCCATCTGCGCCACCGGGGTGTCGTAGGCGAACTCGGGCGCCAGCCGCACGCGGCGCTGTCCGGCCTGGTAGCTCCAGGCGCGCTGGTCGTCGATGTCGTAGCGCAACGCGTACCACAGCAGCGTCTGCGTGCCGGCCTCGCGCGTGGGCTGGATGGTCGTGGAGAGGGGGCGCAGGTAGTAGATGCCGGCCCCTTCGTAGGGTTTCTGCGCCGGGTTGAAATAGGGGTAGTCGCCGATCGTTTCCGTCTGGAGCAGCATCGTGGTCGCGCCGTTGGCGTTGACCAGGAAGGCCGAGGAATTGAACTCACCCGGCGTCGTGTAGAACAGCAGGTGGTTCCACATGGCCTCGTAGCCGTTCTTCGGGATCGGGAACGGCGTGCCGCCCCAGCAGCCGTAGACGCCGACGCCGTTGGCGCTGGTCTTGCACTCGGGGTTGCGGGCGTTGGCGAGCGAGTTTTCGGCGATGCGCTCGGGAACCCACGCGCTGCGGCGCGTGGGGTAGATGTCCATGCGGAACGTCGGGTAGCGGCGCATCAGCTCCATCTGCGCCTCCATGAGCCGGTCCTTGTACTGCTCCATGTTGCTCGCGTCGATCGAGAACAGCGGCTTGTCGTCCGGATAGGGGTCGGGCCACATGCCGCTCTTCGGGTCGAATCCCGGCGGCGGCTTGATGCCGCCGGTGTACGCGGGATAGCTGCCGTCGGGGGTGCCGGCGATCTCGGCGCCCCAGGGCGTCAGGGTGGTACCGAGTTGCGCGAGCTCCTCCTGTGTGACCGCCGCCACGCTCGCGGTGCAGGCGAGGCTCAGCGCCAGGCCTGCGGTGACGGCGCGCATACTCTCGAGGAAATTCATGGCTCTTGGTCCTTATTTGTCTTGCTCTTGCCGGTTTTCAGTCATCTGGCGCGCCGCGGGTGCGGCGGCGCTCATCGTTGCATTGTGCCCGCCTCAGCGCACGCCGCGCTGGGTCATGCTCGACGGTGCCAGCTTGGCCTCCGGCCAGTAAGGCACATCGTTGCGGACGTACGAGCCCTCGGCGAGCTGCGTCTGCAGGGCCGTGTACTGTCCACGGCTCACGTCATAGGACTGCATCGACGAGGCGTAGCTCAGGAAGCCGCCTTGGGCGTAGTTGACCGCGCCGTTGCTGAACATCACGCGAAACAGCTTGTTCGAGTGGTCCCAGCCCTCGTAGGCGATGACCGCCCACGTGTCCTCGTCGAGATAGAAGCGCTTCCTCGAGGCCATGTGGCGCACGCCGGGCAGCGGCGTAGCTTCCACCACCCACACGCGGCGCAACTCGTGGCGCACCATGTCCGGATTGAAGTGATGCGGGCCGAGCAACTGGGCCGGGTCGCCGCGCAGCAGCTGCATGCGATAGTTGTGGTAAGGCAGGTACATCAGCTGCCGGCCCTTGAGTTCGAACTCGAAGCGATCCATGCGGCCCTGGAACAGGCTGATCTCGTCGAAGAACATCGTGCCGCCCATCTGCGCCGAGGGCGTGTCGTAGGCGAACTCCGGCGCCAGGCGCACGCGCCGCTGCCCCGGCGTGTAGCTCCACGCCCGCTGGTCATCCTTGTCGAATTCGAGCGGCCACCACAGCATGGTCTGCGTGCCGGCGTCGCGCGCGGGCAGCGTCGCGATGTTATGGACGCGCTGGTAATACTTCCCGGCCCCCTCATAGGGCGTGACATCGGGATTGTTGTAGGGAAACTCGTTGTAGGTGCGGGTCTGGACCAGCAGGGTGATTGCGCCGTTCGCATTGACCAGGTAGCCGGTGGTTACATAGTCCGAGGTCGTGGAACTGCGCAGCGCGTGGTTCCACATCGCTTCGCGGCCATTTTTCGGAATCGGGAACGGCGTGCCGCTCCAGCAGCCGTACATGCCCACCCCGTCGGCGCTGGTCTTGCACTCGGGATTGCGCGCGTTCTTCAGCGTTCCCTCGACGAAGCGCTCCGGCATCCACACGCCACGATGCGTGGGGTAGATGTCCAGACGAAAGCTCGGGTAGCGGCGCATCAGCTCCATCTGCCCTTCCATGAGCTTGTCCTTGTACTGCTCCATATTCGTCGCGTCGATGGAGAACAGCGGTTTCTCGTCGGGAAAGGGGTCCGGCCACATACCGCTCTTCGGATCGAATCCCGGTGGCGCCTTGAGGTCGCCGGTCCAGGCGGGGTAGCTGCCGTCCGGGCTGCCCGCCTTCTCGGCGCCCCACGGCGTCAGCGTCGTGCCGAGCAGCTTGAATTCGTCGTCGGTCACCGCCGCGTGCGTTGCAGCGCAGATCAATCCCAGCGCGATACCCGCAAGGCTGGCTCCGATCCGTTTCGTGTTCATACCGTCAACTCCCTGGATTCCGTGTGGAAAAATTGCTGCTGCACCTCGCAGCCCGACCCGGGAAACGCGTTCCCCCTGTCAGCGCTCTGGTCAAGTGCGTCACGCAACTGTGACATTAAGCGAATTTCCGCGACTATCTTTGCGATGAATCAAGGTAGTTGCGCTAGGCGGTGCAATAGATTGTAAAAGGTGGTGTCTGTTGCTTTTTCCGCTGGCGCGGCGGGAGGCGGCGATCGGTAACGGGCTCCATCGATCACTCCAAACGATAAGTCAGGGGGTTCCAGTGGATTCGAGCAAGCGCTTCAGTAATCGCATGCCGGCGCGGGCGCTGCGCCGCACCGCGTTGGCCTTGGGTATTGCCGCTGCCGGCATCAGCGCGGGCGCATCCGCGATCAGCCTCGACACGGGAAACCCGGATCTCGAGGTGAAGTGGGACAACACCATCCGGCTCAACGCGGGTTGGCGCGTCGAGGAAATCGATGACGCGATCGGCGACAACTTCCTGTACGACGAGAGCGACTACAAGTTCGAAGACGGCGACATGATCGCGCAGCGGGCCGACCTGTACTCCGAGCTCGACGTCATCTGGCGCGGCGACTACGGCGCGCGGTTATCGGCCGCGGGCTGGTACGACCACGCATACCGCGACGACGAGGTCGAGCAGAACCCCCTGCTCGCCGACCTGCCGAGCAGTTACCGCCAGAAGGAGTACACGGGCCTGACCAAGGATTTCTACCACGGTCCCTACGGCGAGGTGCTGGATGCCTTCGTGTTCGCGAACCACACCGTCGGTGGCGTCCCGCTGTCGCTGAAAGCGGGACAGTTCACCACGTACTGGGGCATGGCGCTGTTCTATCCGGGCGGCATCGCGCAGAGCCAGCACCCGCTCGACGGCCGCAAGGGCGCCGCGAACCCGGGCAGCGAAGTGAAGGAACTGTTCCTGCCGCTGACGCAGATCAACCTGCAGGCCCAGCTCACCCCCACGATCGCCGCCGAAGTCCAGTACTACCTCGACTGGGCCAACACGCGCTCGCCCGAGGGTGGCACCTATCTCGGGCCGGCGGACGTGTCGTTGCAGGGGCCGCAGCAGCTGGGTGGAGACCCGCTGCTGGGAGCGAACCTGCAGCGTCGAGCGCCGCTGGAGCCGGACGACCAGCAGGGCAACTGGGGCGTGAACTTCAAGTTCAACCCGGATTTCCTGCGCGGGCAGACCGTCGGGGTCTATTACCGCGAATTCGACGAGAAGATCCCGTGGGTCTTCCTGGTCCTGCCGGCCGGCATGCAGCAGCCCAAGCCCTTTGGCTATCGCGCGGTGTACGCGGAGAACACCAAGCTCGCCGGCGTCAGCTTCGACGGCTCGATCGGCCAGTGGGCAGTCGGCGGGGAAGTCGGCTATCACATGGACACCGGACTCAAGTCGACGGGATTCGCAGTTGCCGACGACGGTGCGCGCGGCGACACGTGGCACGCGCTGGTAAACGGCATCTACCTGCTCGACCGCGGCCCGCTGTGGGATACCGGCAACCTGGTGCTCGAGCTGAGCTACGATCGCCTCGACGACGTCACCGAGAACGAGGACCTGTTCGTGCGAATCGACCGCCCGACCTGCACGATCGGGCGCGGTGGCCCGCCGGGCTCGTGGAAGGACAACTGCGCGACCAAGGATGCCTGGGGCCTCAGCATCCGGTTCGCCCCGCAGTGGCTGCAGGTGCTGCCGAGCCTGGACGTGACGCTGCCGCTGAGCTACCAGACCGGCCTGGACGGCAACTCCGCGATCACGTCCTACGGCGTCAACCAGGACGTGAGCACGCTGTCGCTCGGCGTGCAGCTGGACTACAGGGTCATCCACCGCCTGACGCTCGAGTACGCCGACTCTTTCGCCAAGCGGCACACGGTGGACGACGTGGTCGTCAGCGGCAACGGCACCAGCTACTCGACGACCGACCGCGGCCGCGTCAGCATCACCTACAAGGTGGCTTTCTGATCGACATCAGAGGAGAGTGGCGCGGACGACAGGAAACCAGGGCCGATAACACGGACGCAAGAACATAAGAATGAAGTCGATCATTTGCAGCACCTTCGCGGCGTGCCTGGTCTGCGCTGCTCGCTGGCAACGACGGCAGCAGCGGCAGGGTTCCTTCGTGGACCCCCTCGACGCGCCGGCCCAGGCGAGCCCGCTCGCGCAGCACAGCCAGCTGCTCGCGATCACGCGCGCGGGCAACCGGCTGGTGGTGGCCGGCATGCGCGGGCACATCCTCTACTCCGATGACGAAGGCCGCACGTGGACCCAGGCCAGCGTGCCCGTCAGCGTGACGCTGACCGCGCTGTCCTTCCCCACGCCGCAGCAGGGCTGGGCCGTCGGGCACAGCGGCGTGGTGCTGCACACCGCCGATGGCGGGCAGAGCTGGGAGCGGCAACTCGACGGGCGCAGCACAGCCACGGACATGATCGGGTTCTACCACGGGCTCGCGGCCGGCGGCGACGAAACCGCGGCGCGCCTGGTCGAAGAGTTGCCGATCAACTGGCAGGACGGCCCGGAGCAGCCGTGGCTCGGCGTCTGGTTCGCCAACGAGCAGCACGGCCTCGTCACCGGCGCGTTCAACCTGATGCTCGAGACCCGCGACGGCGGCAACAGCTGGACGCCGTGGGCGCACCGCGTCGACAACCCCGACGCGTTGCATCTCAATGCGATCGAGAAGATCGGCCCTGCGCTCTACATGCCCTCGGAGCGGGGCGTGGTGTTCCGGATGCGCGAGGGCGAGGAACGCTTCAGCGCGCTGCAGACGGCGTACACCGGCAGTTTCTTCGGCATCTGCGGCGACGAGCGCGTGCTGCTCGCCTTCGGGCTGCGCGGGACGGTCTACGCGAGCCTCGACCAGGGTGCGAACTGGTCGGCGCTGCCCCCCGCCATCCCCGTTGCCCTCACCGCTTGCACGCGCACGGCCGACGGGCGGTTCCTGCTCGCTGCGGCGTCGGGACACGTCGTCGCGGTCGCGCTGGAGGCGAGCGGCCCGGTCGCCACGCCTGCGGAACGGCGCGCCCTGGCCGCTCGCGGGCATCGCGCTCGGTGCGGACGGCAAGCCGCTCGGCGTCGGGATGCGCGGCATCTGGCGCGCAGAGCAGTGAGCCCGGCTGCTCGCGGCTGACCCGGTCGATACCAACAACAGGATTCACGACGCGATGCGCAGCAAGATAGAAAGAATAGACCTTCCGGTCATCAAGGATCCCGCCAAGTTCGACGATCAGTCGGGCGACGCGCTGGAGCGGCTGATCTTCAACCACCGCCCGCTCGTGTTGCTGCTGGTCGCGCTGGTCACGCTGGTGCTGGGCTTCCAGGCCACCAAGCTCCCGATCAACGCCAGCTTCGAGGAAATGATCCCGCAGTCGCACCCGTTCATCGAAAATTTCTTCCAGTATCGTGACAGCCTCAGCGGCCTCGGGAATTCGCTGCGCATCGTGGTGGAGAGCCGCGACGGCGACATCTTCGACAAGGACTATCTCGAGGTGCTGCGCCAGGTCAACGACAGGATCTACCTGCAACCGGGCATCGATCGGGCCTGGATGAAGTCCGTCTGGACGCCTGCCACCCGCTGGACCGAGATCACCGAGGAGGGCTACCGCGGCGGTCCGGTCATGCCGTTCGACTACAACGGCTCGCCGGAGTCGGTGACCCAGTTCCGCGTCAACGTGCTGCGCGCGGGGCTGATCGGCAAGCTGGTGGGCTCGGACTACAAGTCGAGCATGATCGTCGTCCCGCTGCTGGAGCGCATTCCCGAGACCGGCGAGCCGATCGACTACAGCGATCTGTCCGAATTCCTGGAAAAGGACATCCGCAGCCTGCAGACGGAGCAGTACCGGATCCACATCATCGGCTTCGCGAAGCTCGTCGGCGACATGATCGACGGCATCCGCACGGTGCTGGTCTTCATGGCGTTCTCCGCCCTGACCGCGACGCTGATCATCTATGCCTACACGCGCGATGCGCGCAGCACGCTGCTGCTCGTGAGCGCGGCCGTGCTGGGCGTGATCTGGCTGCTCGGCATGCTGCGGGTGTTCGGCTACGTGCTGAATCCCTATTCCGTGCTCGTGCCGTTCCTCGTCTTCGCGATCGGCCTGTCGCACGGCGCGCAGAAGATGAACGGCATCATGCAGGACGTCGGGCGCGGCACGCACCGCTACGTGGCCGCGCGCTACACGTTCCGGCGGCTGTTCGTCGCCGGGCTGACGGCGCTGCTCACGAACGCCTTCGCCTTCGCGGTGATGCTGCTGATCGACATCCCGGCCATTCGCGATCTGGCGATCACCACGAGCATCGGCGTGGTGATCCTGATCTTCACGAAGCTGATCCTGATCCCGGTGGCCCTGTCCTACATCGGCGTCGGCGAGAAGGCCGCGAAGCGCAGCCTCCAGATCGGGTCGGCCACCGGCGAACAGGGCCTGCGGGGATGGGCCTGGGAGAAGATCGGCTATTGTACCGAGCGCCGCTACGCCATACCGCTCGTCGCCGCGAGTATCGCGCTCGGGATCGGCTCCTTCGCGATAAGCCATGCGTATCTGCAGATCGGCGACCTCGACGCCGGCGCGCCGGAACTGCAGCCCGATTCGCGCTACAACCATGACGTCGCGTACATCAACGCGCACTACCACATCTCGGGCGACCAGTTCGCGGTGATCACCGTGACCGGGCCCGAGGGCATACGCGACTACGAAACGCTGGTCGAGCAGGCCCGGCTCGCGTGGACGCTGCAGCAGCTGCCGGAAGTGATCGCCGTGGAATCACTGGGCAGCAGCGTTCCGCTGATCACCATGGGCACCAACGAAGGCAATCCCAAGTGGATGGACATCCCGCGCGGCAGGCAGGTCGCGAGCCTGACGGTGAACACGGCCACCACGAACGCGCCCGAGCTGCTGAGCGGCGACGCCTCGGTGGCCCCGATCATCGCGTACCTGAGGGACCACAAGGCGGAGACACTCGCGCGGGTCGCGAAGACGGCGCAGGACTTTGCCGATGCGCACAACTCCGAGCAGCGCCAGTTCCTGCTCGCCGCCGGTTCGGCGGGAATCGACACGGCCACCAACGAGGTGGTCGCGGTCGCCAACTACCGCATGCTCGCCCTGGTATACGCCTCGGTGGTGCTGCTGTGCTACATCACGTTCCGCAACTGGCGCGCGGTCGTGGTCGCGCTGGTGCCGCTCGCAATCACCTCGTTTCTCTGCGAGGCACTGATGGTGGCGCTCGGCATCGGGATCAAGGTCGCGACACTGCCGGTCATCGCGCTCGGCGTCGGCTGCGGCGTCGACTACGCGCTCTACCTGCTCTCGGTGCAGCTCGCCGCGCAGCGCAGCGGCCGCTCGCTGAGCCAGGCCTACCGTGACGCGCTGAACTTCACCGGGCGCGTCGTCTGCCTGGTGGGGATCACGATGGCAGCCAGCGTGATCACCTGGGCGTGGTCGCCGATCAAGTTCCAGGCCGACATGGGCATCCTGCTCGCGTTCATGTTCCTCTGGAACATGGTCGGCGCACTGCTGCTGATTCCCGCGCTCTCATACTTCCTCCTGAGTGATCAACGTGCCGCAAAGTAAACCCAAGCATGTCCGTGCCGCAGCGCCGGCGCAGAGCGCCGCGATAAAGGTGCTGGTTGCCGTCGACGGCAGCGACTACACGAATCGCATGCTCGACTTCCTGGTGCGCAACATCGGGATCATACCGAAGCAGCCTGAATTCACCGTGCTGCATGCGGTGCCCAAGGCATCGGCGCACGCACTCAGCGTACTCGACCGCCTGGTGCTCAAACACTACTACCAGGACGAGGCCACCCGCGTGTTCCGGCCGGTGCGCAGCCGCTTCAGGAAGATCGGCGTCGAGGCGGAGTTCATCTACCGGATCGGCAATGCCGCCGAAGTGATCTCCAGCACCGCCGAGTCCGGAGGCTTCCACATCGTCGTCATGGGCACGCAAGGCACCAACGCGCTGTCGCGACTGGTCATGGGTTCGGTCGTCTCCCGCGTGATGGCCGAATGCAAGGTGCCAGTGCTGCTGGTGCCCTGAGGCGCAGCCGCCGCCGCAATCCGCATCGTTCCCAGGCACGTCGTTTTCGATCGCTGCGTCGATGAGCGACTTCCCGGTCTACGCAGCGACGAGTTGCACCGGCAAGTGCGTGTAGCCCATCACGAAGTTCGACTCGGTCCGCACCGGCTCTCCCACCACCTTCACGTCGCTGAAGCGCGCCAGCAGTTCTTCCCACAGGATCCTGAGCTGCAGTTCCGCGAGACGGTTTCCCATGCAGCGGTGGATGCCGAAGCCGAAGGACACGTGACGACGGGCGTTCGGCCGGTCGATGATGAACTCGTCCGGGTGTTCCATGACATCGGCATCGCGATTGCCCGAGATGTACCACATCACCACCTTGTCGCCCTTCCTGATGGTCTTGCCGCCCAGTTCCACGTCGCGGGTGGCAATGCGCCGCATGTGCGCCAGCGGAGTCTGCCAGCGGATGATCTCGGAGACCATGTTCGGGATGAGCGATCGGTCGGCACGCAGCTTGTCGAACTGCGCCGGGTAGCGGTTCAGCGCGTACACGCCGCCGCTCATGGAATTGCGCGTGGTGTCGTTGCCGCCCACGATCAGCAGGATCAGGTTGCCGAGAAATTCGATCGGTTGCATGTCACGCGTGTGCGGGCCGTGCGCCAGCAGCGAGACGAAGTCCATGCGCGGCGCCTGCGCGGCGCGTTCGTTGCGCAGGCGCGTGAAGTACTCGAGGCACTTCATGAGCTCCGCCTGCCGCTCCACCTCGCTGTGCTCCGAATTGCCCACCGCCGGTCCCGACACCGCCATGTCCGACCAGTACGTGAGCAGATGCCGCTCGTCGAAGGGAAAATCGAACAGCGTCGCGAGCATCATCGTGGTGAGCTCGATCGATACGCGCTCGACCCAGTTGAAGGTCTCGCCGACCGGCAGCGCGTCCAGCACGCCCTGCACGCGCGAGCGGATCAGTCCTTCCCACTCGGCGAGCTGCCGGGGAACCACGGCCGGCGCCACGGCGGCGCGCTGCACGTCGTGCCGCGGCGGATCCATGGCGATGAACATCGGGGGCGTGAAACCGATGCTTGAGTCACCGATGACGATGGAGGGCTCCGAGGAAAACAGCGCGTGGTTGATGTCCACGTACACGATGTCCGCGAAGCGGGTAATCGACCAGTACGGGCCGAACTGCTCGCTCTGCACGAAGTGCACCGGATCCTCGCGGCGCAGGCGCTCGAAGCACGCCAGGTGCCGCCCGTGCCGGAAGAATTCCACGCGGCCGGGGTCGAGCTGGTCGAGGGGAATGGCGTACGGATCCGGGACTGACGAGACCATTTTTCCTGCCCTCGTTGCACACCGAAGAGACCGGAGGATTCACGTCACCAGCCACAAGATGCCCCCGTGCCGGGGCGATTGCAAGCGCGCCGCACGCGAGCAGCATCGTGGCGTCACACCGCCGCCCGAGGCCGCTGCCGCAACGCCTCCCGGAGCATTGCCGGGCCGGGCAGGATGTCCTTCGGGCCGGAGCGCACCTGTAGCCGCCGCGGTCGACCGCGGAGACCGGCCAGCAACCGAGCAGTCCGGGTTGAATCAACGACAAAATCCGGGTTTCATGCCGAGCCATCGAAAGCAACCCTGTAGCGGAGCCCGCCCCCGATGAGCGCACCCGGTCGCAACGACCCCTGCCCCTGCGGCAGCGGCAGGAAGTACAAGAAATGCTGCCTGGCCAGCATCGACGCGGCGGCGCCTCCGTCGCATCTGCTGGTGCAGCGGCTGCGCCAGGCCGAGGGTCGACTCACGGGTGCGCTGCTGGCACATGCCGACCGCCATTACGGCGAAGCCGCCATCGACGAAGCCTGGTTCGAATTCCTGCTGTGGGACGAGGAGCGGATCGATCGTTACGAGGACGAGGGCGACGACACGGAACAGGCACGCGCGGCCGAGGAGATCCTCGACGCCGAGACCGAGGCGCTGTTCATGCCGTGGTTCCTCTACAACTGGCTGCCGGAGCCGGAGGATTACGAGGACGGGACCGAGGCGCACGCCTACCCGCCGATGCGCATCGCGGAACATTACGCGCGACAGCGCGGCACGCGTCTCGATGCGCTGGAACGGCGCTTCATCGAGGAGGCGTGCCGCGCACCATTCAGTTTCTTCAGTGTTGTCGACGCCGAGCCCGGGCGTTCGCTGCGCCTGCGCGATGTGCTGCGTCAGACGGAGGTGACGGTGCAGGAGCGAAGCGCCTCGCTGTCGGTGCCTGACGGCACGATCCTCTACGCGCGCGTCATGTCGATGGATGGTGTCTCGATCATGTTCGGCTGCGCGCCACTGCAGATCCCGCCACAGTTCCTGCGCGATATCGTCGAATGGCGTGACTGGGCGCTGGCGGACTTCGAGTCCGCGCGCGAACTCCTCGGGCACGAAGATTTCCTGCAAGAATACGAGGACGAGATCCGCGAGCTCTATCTGGATATCCGTGACGACGCCCTCCATCCGCCCCCGCCGCAGATACAGAACACCGACGGCGAGGACCTCGAGATCACCACGCTGCACTACGCCCTGCGCTGCACCCCGCAGGAAGCCTTCGAGGCGCTCGCGCCGCTTGCCGTGGGCATCGCGGCCGATGAGCTGCTGGCCGCAGCCGAGCGCGACGAGTTTGGCGCGCTGCGCGACATCGAGCTGCCCTGGCTGCGCCCCGGCAACGCGATCAATCCCGGGATGCACAACACCGCGCTCGCGCAGCTGCGGATCGGCGGCGGCACGCTCACGGTAGACGTGAATTCGCGCGAGCGCGCCGAGCGTATGCGCGCCGAGATCGAGGCGCGACTGGGTGAGCGGGCGAAATACGAGCGCGCCGTGATCCGGTCGATGGAGTCACTGCGCGAGCGCGGCGCCAATGCGGCCCGCACCGACGACGAGGAGCACCTCGAGTCGTTGCCCGAGGTGCAGGAACAGGTCCGCGCGATGATCGACGCGCACTGGGCCGCCTGGCCCGACATGGCGTTGCCGGCACTGAACGGGCAGACACCGCGCGAGGCGTCGCGCACGCCGGCTGGCCGCGAACTCCTGGAAGCCCTGTTTGCGCAGTTCGAGCAGCAGGACGAGCGCGGCCTGCCCGGCGGCAATCAGTTGATGGCGTCCGGGCTCCGCATTGCCGCGCTGCGCCGAGAATTCGGCATGGGGTGAGATCAGACCCTGGTGTCTCGTCTCACCCCACAATCCGTCGCGACGACAAGGTATCCAGCGTTTCCAGCAGCCGGCGTTTGGCGCGGTGCTGCGTGCGCAGCTGCGCGATCAGCTGCTCCCACTCCGCGAGGCGCTGTTCGCGCGCGTAGATGTCGCGCATCGCCCGCAGATGGCCGGCGGCCTGCTCGTAGGCGCTCGGCTTGGCCCGCGCGATGAGCTCCTGCGCCAGCGCGCGGCGGATGCCGAGCGCGGTGTCGGGAAGCGAGACGGCAACCGCGGCGGCAACGCGAACGTCGATCTCCCCGTGCCATCCGCCCAGCTTGCACAGCCGCTGGTGGAGCGACACCACGTCGTCGAGACGCTGTTCCGCGATGGCAATCTCGATCAGCACCGGGAAATGCGGAAACGCGGCGCGCAGGTGTTGCTTCCCCACTGCTGGCCGCTCGACCTCGGGGGCCGGCAGCGGCCACCGCGGCCCCGGTTCGGGAAACGTGCCGCTCTCCAGGTAGCCGAGCGCGGCCTCGCGCACCACGGGCCAGCACTTCGCGCGTTCCGCGGCCTTGCGCAAGTCCGTGTAGCCCTGCAGCGAGGGGCGTTCGCGAAAATCCTGCGCCGCGTAGGCGGCCACCAGATCATGGCGGCGGTGCCGTTGCGCCATGTCGCGCAGCCGGTCCTGCAGTTCCTGCGCGATGCCGGGCGCGTCGGCGATGGTGCTCGCATAGCCGCGAATGCACCACGCCCGCGCGCGCTCCTCGTCGCCCGCCGCAAGCAGTTCATCGACCAGCCGCGCATGACACCGGCAGGCATCGGCCTCGGCCTCCAGCAGCGGAACCATCCTGTCCTTCCAGCCGGCGCGCGCGCACGCATCCAGCAGGCACGACAACAGGCGATTGCGCTGGTAGCTCACGGAAAAACCCGCGCCCTGCGTGCCCGTCCCGGGATCCAGTCGGCTCGTCAGCTCGTCGACGACCTCGCGCCAGTGCGCCTTCGTGTAGGCGCGCCGCTCGAGAACATCTTCGGCGCCCCCGAGCAGGTCGTAATCGTCGTCCAGCGCGCGCTCGATGATCCAGAGCAGTTGCCCGGGCCGGGACAGCGAGCATTCCGGCACGGCCTGCAGCACGACCCCGAGACAGTCGGCTATCGCCATGGCGGTATCGCCTTCGTCGTCCGACTGCTCGACCTGCGCGCGACCACGCGTCCAGAGCTCCTCTCCCAGGCGCAGCAGCGCGTCCGCATGGCCGCGCTCGCCCAGCGCCCGCAGCTTGCCCGCGAGGCGGGAATAGTCCGGCTGGTGACCGGTTCCATCCCAGCGGTTGTGCCACGCCGGCTCGGCGCTGAGCTGGCGGATTTCGGCCAGCAGCGAACGCTCGAGCGTGTCGATGCGTCCGCCCGCGAGCTGATCGGCTTCGAGGATGCCGCGCGCGACCTCGGGATGCTGCGCAGCCAGCGCCAGCAGCAGCGATTGCAGCCCGTCACGGTCAAGCCGGTCGAGCACGGCCGCGATGCGCGTCGGCTTCGCGCGCCGCGGTGCCGCGCGCGCCGTCCCGCCATGCCGCCCGACATCGTCCTCGTCGTCCGCGCCGTCGTCCTCGTCTTCCCCCGCGTCGTCCCCGAACGCATGGTCGTGCGCTGCGCCGCGCAGGCGCTGCGCCAGATCGCTGTGCGGATCGAGCGCCGGGATGGCCTGCCCGGCTTTCAGCGCTTCACCCGCCGCCAGCAACAGCGCCACCGCATGCTTGCAGGGACCGCCATGGTCGTAGGGGCAGCTGCACGCGTGGACGTATTCGCCACGCTTGGGGAGACGCACCGATGTCGCGTAGCGCTCCGTGCCGACCACCCAGGCGGCGAGCGCCTGCTCCGGCGTACGCGAAAGCTGCTGTACATGGCTCACGTAGGGCCGCGCACGCCCGAGGATCTTGCCGCCGGCCCAGTCACGCAGATCCCCCAGCGTCAGTTCCCGCAGGACCGCTTCCATGGATTCCACCCCTCCCCCTCCTGTTCGATCGACAATCGTGTCCGGGCCACACCGAATCCCCGCCGCATGTGCCGCGGGCGGCCCAGCTTAGTACGGGAGCCGACAGTTTTCTTCGCCGCATGACGGCCGCCCACCCGGCGCGGCCCGGACCGGACCGGATCACGCATGCCCGAAATCGTCTTCGAGGATTTCGTGGCGCGGGGCCGTGTCGAGTTCTGCCTGCGCGCCGACGCCGCCGACCACGAACTGCCGCATGAATTCCCGCTCGAATCCGCCGGCGAGCCGCAGGCCCTGCTGCGCTTCGCCCGCTACCTGGACCAGCGCGCGGCGCTGCACTGGTGGCATCGCAATGTCGCCAAGGCCCAGCTCGGGCTGCAGGGCTGGCGACGGCGCTGCGTCTACCCGGATTTCGTGTTCGGACTGCAACGCGACGACGATACCGGGCGCATCGTGCTGATGGAGACCAAGGGTCTGCATCTCGCGGGCTCGACGGATACGGACTACAAGCGCGCCCTGTTCGAACGGCTGACGAATGCGTTTCGCGACGAGCGCGCGCACAAGTCCGGCGAACTGATCCTCGAGGGCTCCGCCACCGAGGACATCGTCTGCGACCTGATATTCGATCAGGCCTGGGAAGGGGCGCTGGAGGATCGCTATTTCACGCCGTGCTGACGCAGGCGCGCGCGATCTCGGAGCCGCTCGATCGTTCAGCTTTCTCGATCGAGGCTTTGATGCTTCAGGCGAACAAGGCGATTCGCTCCCGGCATATCTCGAGCGTTCGGGTCACGGCAGCCTCACCGGACGGCCCGTAGCCGGGGAGTGCGGGTAAGGTGATGGTGGCAACGGCAGCCTGCATTCGCTCCAGAATGTCGTCAATCGCGGCATGGGTATCCGACGCGCGAAGTCCGGCGATCGCGGCGACCGCGAGGAAGTCGGCACGCTTCAACCGGTCGTCCTTGCCGTTGATCTTCAGCGCCATGTGGTCATGTTGGAGGCGGGGAAAGACGCGCGTCGTCAGCGTGTCGTAGACAGGCGCAAGCCGAACGCTGCGGAAGGCCGGATGGCCGGGTTCGGCGATCTTCAGAACGGCCATGTTCTTGAGATGCATGTCGCCGTCAGCGATGAGCCATGCGAACACCACCCGTTTCATGAGGGTCAGGAGGTCTTCATCGGGCGATGTGGACAGGCCTCTCAGGGCACGCGCCACGCGTTCGATGGTGCCGTCGTACTTGGACTCCGGCGAAAGGTCGAGCACCGAACACAGGTCTTCCATCGCCAGCAGTCGCCGGTCATCCGCATCCGTGCGAATGTCGAACCGCTCGACCAGAAGCGCCGGGGGCATCCCATCAGGCATCGCAATCAGGGCGGCCGCCGGGACCGCAAGCAGGGCCTCTCGCGCCAAGGCAAGACCGACCCATTCGACCAACGGCAAGGCTTCGAAGCCGCCGGTCCCTGCGGGCTTCAGGATGTGCGTGAACGGTGTACCGACGCTGGGCGAAAGCTTGCCGTCCGCTGCCAGCGTCATCGGTGCCTTGATCTGTACCCCGGAGAGGCGCGGTGTATCAACGCGCGCATAGAGGGCGGCAAGTTTACGCTCGAAGTCCTGCTCCATCGAGCTGCGATCAGGCCCCGCATAGGTGCCCGTGAACACGCCTGCCGCTGTATATGCGGCGAGCGGCGTCGTGATGACATCGAGCGGCAGGGTAGCAAGCTCGCGCGCGTTCTCGGCAATCGTGATGTTGGACATGTAGCGCCTGCCCGAGCGAAGCATGGTCCGTTCGTCGCGGTTGTTGAGGACGCTTTCGAGCCAGCCTTCCGGCAGCAGCGAGACCACGAAGGGCGGCAACCTGCCCGGCATCGTCTGGCGAATGACTGGCGGCATGGGCGTGCCGCTGTCTGACTGCGACCATCTCCATTCGAAGCCGTCGTGAACGAGGGTGCCAATCGGCAGGCCGTGCCATGCGACGGCCAAGGCGAACGCGGCCTCGTTGCGCGCAGGCGCAATCGAGGGGCCGCGCAACAAGAACTTCTCGGCGCCCTCGCCCTCGCGGTACCAGTCGTTCTCACGGGCCAGCGCCCACACAGCATCGCTTGCAGCCTTCGGGCCTCCGTACTCCTCGACAAGGCGGGCAGCGATGGCCTCGCGCGTCGCTGCATCGATCGATGCGGCATGTTCGCTGCGCAGGCGAAATGCTTCCAGAAATCTCTGACGGATCGAGGACACGTTGACGGAAAACTCCCCCAGGCTGTCAGCAACGGTGGCGGTGGCGAGAGAGGGCTTCGCCGGAGCCTTGTTCTGAACGATTTCAAGGGCCCGGATGCGGGTGCGCTGCACGCGCGGCCCGCTCAGGTAGAGACGGCCGTCACGGGTCGGCCCCAGCAGAACGGCGCTGGCCGCCGAGAGGTAAGCATTGGGATAGAGATAGCGGCCAATGCGGACGGCATGGGCGAGGACAGTCTGATCAACGTCCTCGGCGGCATCGACATAGATGCCGCGCATCAAATGGACGAGCTTGCCCGTCTCAGCCAGATAGTGGCTGCGGGTCTTGTCGATGGTCTCGCCGACGAGATGAAGGGGCATTGTCTCTAACCTTCCCGTGTTACAGATGCGGGAAAGTTGGCACTCGGCTAGCAGACAAGCAAGAAATTTCTAACTTTTGCGTATTTGAGATACGCAAAAGTTGTACTTACTGTTGTTCCCAGTACCCGTACCTTCACGTCGCGGCTTCGATTACCCTGTGCGCGGTAATGACCGCAACGGAATTCAACGCGCGAGGAAACTGCAATGGCAATAAAACGACCGTGGCACGCGCTGGCCCTGGCAGCGTGCATGACGATGACGGTCGCGGCGGGCGGTACGCGCGCAGCGGAAATCCCGATGGTCACTGGCGAACACTGGACCACGTCCTCGGACGACATGAAGAAGGCATACCTGATCGGTATCGCCAATATCGTCCACGTCGAAACGGGCTATACCGCGGAGAATCCCCCTTCCGATGAGCAGAGCGTCCTGCCACGCCTGATCAGGGGCCTGAAAGGGCAGACGCTGGACAGCGTGCGCGAGGCGCTCAACGCCTGGTATGCCGCGCACCCCGACCAGTTGCAGCGGCCCGTCATCGAAACGCTATGGTTCGAATTGGTCGTGCCAGGACTTCAACAGGCTAAATAGCGGAGGTACCACATGAAACACGCAGGAAGGATTCTGGCCATCACGATGGTCGCGGGCCTCGTCGGCTGCACATCGATGACGACAGAGGAGCAGGGAACCCTGAGCGGTGCCGCCATCGGCGCCGCAGCGGGCGCGGGCATCGCCGCCATTGCAGGAGGCAGCGGCTGGACCGGTGCGGCGATCGGCGCGGTCGCCGGCGGCGTGGCGGGCAATATCAAGGGCAGCAAGAAGTAACATGGTTTCAAGGAGCAAGAAGAAAATGAAGATGGATATCAGCAAGCTGGTCACCGGTGCGGCAATCGCCGTGTTTCTGAATGCCTGTGGCGGCAAGGAAGAACCGGCCGCGCCCGCGGGTGAAGCGGGCACCGCTCCGACGGCGGAGGTCGCACCCGCGGAGCCTGCCGCCCCACCGGTCGCGGACACGGCACCGGCTGCGGAGGCTGCCGCACCGACGGCGGCCGCGACCGGGGCAGAGCCGGAGGCGGCAGAAGACACGGCGACGGCCGCAGAGGGCAGCGCTGCAGCGGAAAAGCCGAGCGGCAAGTACGCCGAGGCCATCGGCATCTTCCAGCAGGCCGGGGAGAGCGGCGGCTTCTTCGGCAAGTCCTACGGCTACGCGGTGTTCCCGACGATCGGCAAGGCGGGGCTGGGCGTGGGCGGTGCCCATGGCAAGGGGCGTGTGTACGTCGGCGGACGGCACGTCGGAGACACCAAGGTCACGCAACTGAGCATCGGCTTGCAGGCCGGCGCGCAGGCCTACAGCCAGATCATCTTCTTCGAGGACAAGCGCGCGTTCGACGAATTCAGCTCGGGCAACTTCGAGTTCGGCGCCAACGCCAGCGCCGTCGCGATCACGGCGTCGGTCTCTGCAGGCGCAGGTACCACGGGTGCGGCGGCGGGTGCCAGCGGCGGCAGGCACGATGCCACCACCACCAGCATCGGTGGCTTCCACAAGGGCATGGCCGTGTTCACCGTCGCGAAAGGCGGGCTGATGTACGAAGCCGCGATCGGCGGGCAGAAATTCAGCTACACGGCGCGCTGAGGGCTCACCCCGGGGGCGGTCTGTGTCGCGATCGAGAGCAGACTGCCCCCTGATCGTTCAGTGGTAATCGTCTTCCCGCTGGTGACGGATCGCCAGGATGGTCGCGGTGTATCTATCATCGATTTCGGACAGCGCGACGTAGCCCCGGATCTCCTCTGGCTGGTAGTACTCTCCCGTTCGCTTGGCCTCGTCTCGTGCCGCTGCTCGGCGATTTGCCGAATCAATGAACCGCCCCTGCATTCTTGTTGACCTCCCGCAATGCGGGCTTGCCGCTTTTGGGAGCTAAATCGGCTGCGCAGCGCGAGGACCCTGACATGGCGATGACGATACCCCCGCTGGATGCGATGTTCTTCCTGTCGGAAATGCCCGCGAGCCCGAAGCACGTCGGCGCGCTGCAGATATTCGAACTGCCCCCGCGCGCGCCGAAGGACTACCTGCAGCAGCTGGTCGCTCGCATGAAGTCGCAGCCGCCGGCGCCGCCGTTCAACTATCGGCCCATATTTCCACGCGCGGGCATGCCGCAGTGGCAGGTCGAAGAAGACGTCGACATGGATTACCACGTGCGCCACTCGGCGCTGCCGGCGCCCGGCGACACGCGCCAGCTGCTCGACCTCGTCGAACGCCTGCACGGCGGCATGCTGGACCGCCAGCGGCCGTGCTGGTTCTGCCAGGTGATCGAGGGCCTGGAAGGCAACCGCTTTGCCGTCTACAGCAAGGTGCACCATTCCCTCATCGACGGCATGTCGGGCGTGCGGCGCATGCACGCCGCCCTGTCCGGCTCGCCCCGCAGCACCGCCTTCCAGGCGCCGTGGGCCTTCGAGGAGCAGCGGGCGCCACGGCGCCCGGACGCCGACGCCGCATCGCGTTTCGCGGACGTCGGCCGCACCGCTCTTGCCCAGGCCAGGGCCGCGGTCGAACTCTCCGGGACCCTGGCGCGCATGGGTCTGCAGTGGATGAAGATCCAGGACAGCTTTCACCAGGTGCCCTTCGACGCGCCGCGCTCGCTGATGAATCGTCCGCTCACGCGCGACGCGCGCGCCGTCGGTATCTGCACGCTGCCGCTCGATCGGGTCAAGGCCGCCGGCGCGACGCTCGGCGGCACGGTGAACGATGTACTGCTCGCCGTCGTCGACGGGGCCTTGCACACGTATCTCGCGCATTGCGGCGCGCCCTGCCGCTTCCCCGCTGGTGGCCCTGTGTCCGATGTCGCTGCGCGAGGAAGGCGACGACGCGGCCAGCGCCAGGGTCTCGGCGCTGCACGTGCGACTCGGCGAGCCGCAGACGGACATGCGCACGCGCCTCGCGCAGGTGATCGACTCGTCGACGAAGTCGAAACAGGAGGCGCGGGAGATGTCGCGCAGCGCGCTGATGGACTTCGCCGTGCTGATGTTCGGCGCCTACGAACTGTTCGAGCGCACCGGGCTGCAGCAGCGGTTGCCGGCCTCCTACAACGTGCTGATGTCGAACGTGCCCGGCCCCGCGGGCGAGAACATGTACCTGCTCGGGTCGCACCTGATCGCCAGTTACCCGATATCGACATTCCTGCCCGGCACGAACCTCAACGTCACGGTACTCTCGCACGGCAACAGCATCGATGTCGGCGTGATGACGGACCGGCTCGCGATGCCCGACGCCGAGCGCCTGGCCGAATCGATCGTGCAGCGCTTCGCCGAACTCGAGCGCGCGCTCGCGAAGCCTCGCGCGAGCCGTGCGCGAACCGGCAGGAATATGCCCCGAGGGAAACGCCCAACTCATCGCTGAGCAGAGCGCCGTGCATCGCAGGCTCCCCATCTCGCGCGCCGCCGCGAGCGTCACGCTCCGGGCGGCGCGCAACCCTTCGTCACGTGCTCCGGACGCGCGATCAGGCTTCCTTCTCCAGCATCCACACGCACGCGGGCGCCGCGCCGGATTGCAGGCGTGAATTCCTTGCCAGTGACTGCTTCTCTGCTTGCCTGAAAGTCGCAACCGTAAGCGCCACGCCACCAAGGATCAGCAGGTGCGCCATCCACACCACGCTGAAATAGAAGATCGAGAGGAATGACAGCGAGAACACCATGCTCCACATCCAGCCAAGCACCTGCATGACGAAATGCTGGGATGCCGCGTCGAGGTGGCGCAAGGGGTTGTAGCGATTGTCCATCACGGCATCCCAGCTGCTGATAATAAGATTCTTCATGACCGTTTCCTTGTTGTGAATGTCACCGCAGCTACGGGATCAGTTACTGAATGGATCACCGCAGCGTGGTTGGCCACGGCGGGCAGGCGACATCTTGCGGGCGCCCTCCTGTCGCCGAGGCAATGATCCTGGCGATGTGGGGTTCGGCGTTCCGGCGATTGTCCGTTGCGTACTGATCCGCGAGTCGGGGCGCGGTCGTACCCGGTCCAGTCAACAACATGCTGGAGTTCACCGATGTCCCGTACCGTACTCGCCCTTGCTCTCGCCGGCGCAACCGCGTTCGTTCAAGCGGACTGTCCCGCGTTCCTCGATCAGGAGGTGCGCGTGCTGCGCAAGCCCGATATCGTCAATCTCTGCGATCGGTATGCCGGGCAGCCTCTGCTCGTCGTGAACACCGCAAGTCATTGCGGCTATGCGCCTCAGCTCCAGGGACTGGAAACACTCTACCAGGAGTACCGGGCGCGCGGTCTTCGCGTGGCCGGCTTCCCGAGCAACGATTTTGGACAGGAGGCCAGCAATGAGGAGGACACGGCCAAGATCTGTTACGTGAACTACGGCGTCACGTTCGACATGTACTCCGAGACGCACGTGAAGGGGGCACAGGCACACCCGCTGTTTGCAGAACTGGCGCGCCAGAGCAGGGCGCCGCGCTGGAACTTCAACAAATATCTCGTGGACGGAGACGGCAAGGTAGTAGCAGCGTTCGGCTCGAGCACGAGCCCCGACAGTCCCGAAATGCGTGAGGCTGTCGAGAAGCTGCTCTAGGGGGCGTTGGAATTGTGCTCTGTGTGCTGCTGCGTTTGAGCGGCAGGACAGAGGTCGACAGCGACGTATCATCGATCAGCCGTTTCCGGCGAGTTGCAGGCAACGCCGACCGTGTCGCTGCTGGCGGCCGTTGCGCAGTGAGAAGTCCCATCTAACGCCTCGGCCACGCGCGCTGACGCTGTCGAAGTAGCAGAGGCGGTACGCGAGAGCAAAAAAAGGGGGGCGCCCGCCCCCCACGTAGTTGAGAGTCCTCAGGGCTTGAAGGGCAACAGCACGTTGTCGATCGCGTGAATGACCCCGTTGTCCGCCTCCACGTCCGTCACGACGATATTGCTGGTGCCTCCGACGTTGTCCGTGAGCACCGTCCCATCTACCCGGAAGAAGCCTTTCTTGCCCTTCAGGAGGGTGCGCATCCGGTCGGCACTCACGACGTCCTCGGCATAGCGGCGACCCGGTGCGACGTGGTACAGCAGTACCTTCGTGAGCGTATCCTGATCGAGCGCCTCGCCGATGTTGTCGCTGGTCAACCCGAGCGCGGCGAATGCATCGTCGGTGGGCGCAAATACGGTCTGCTGGCTGTTGTCGCTGAGCGTCGAGACCACCGCGGGGTCCGCCGCGAGTACGGCAGCGATCAGGGTGTCGAAGGCACCGGCATAGGGTCCTTCGCTGTTCACCTCGATCGCCTTCTGCACGAGCGATACCTTTTCCTCGGCGGCCTGTGCTGCCGGCAAGCCGGCGAAAGCAATTAACGCGCTTAGCGCGGTCACGGGGAACAGTGAGCGAGATGTCATGCGCATGGGGAAACTCTCCTGTGGGTTGGCTGGAATCGGGGAACCAGCGCCATCATGTGATGGTGCGCGATGCTTACGCGGGCGAGCCACGGGCCGGATCACTCGTGTCGACCACACCCGCACGGTGAACGACGTGGTGCTCGCCGCGATCCATGCGGCGCTGCGTCACAGGTACCCGATCTCGCGCGCCTTCGCGAGCGTCACGCGCCGCGCGAGTCGTCGCGAGATGCGCATCAGGACGGAGCTCATGCGCGCCAGCGGCCCCGCGAAGACCACGATATCGCCGCGCCCGAGCGCGCCGAGCAGGGCCTCGGCCACCTCGCGCGGCGCACACCCCTTCGCCATGTAGTACGCCTGCAGGCGCTGGACCTGTGCCTGCGGGAACTCGGGAGTCATCTGCGCGTTACCCGCCACGATCGGCGTATTGATCACGCCCGGGCATACCATCAGCACGCGCACCCCGCTGCCCTCGAGCTCCATCGCGAGCACTTCGGAGAGCCCGACCACGGCGTGCTTGGACGCGGCATAGGCGCTCATCGAGGGCGCGGGCGCAAAACCCGCGGCCGAGGCCACGTTGACGACCCAGCGCTCGCCGCCCGCGGCCCGCATCGCGGGCAGGAAGGCGCGGATGCCGTTCACCACGCCCATCACGTTCACCTCGAACGCGCGCCGCCACGCCACGGTCGGCGTGTCGAGGAACAACCCGAAATAGCCGATGCCGGCATTGTTGACCAGGATATGGGGTACGCCCGCCCGCTCGTTCACGTGCTCGGCCAGCGCGCCCATGTCCTGCTCGTCGCTCACGTCGCAGCGCCGGGCGAGGCATTCGGCACCCAGCGCCGTCACCGCTGCCCGCGCGGCCGCCAGCGCCGCCTCGTTCACGTCGGTGATCACGAGCCGCGCCCCTGCCCTGGCAAAGGCGAGCGCCGTCTCGAGTCCGATGCCGGAGCCCGCGCCGGTCACCAGCACCAGACGCCCGGTGAAGTCGTTGCTGCCCACGATTGCTGCCCTCCTGCGATGTGCGCGCCGTCCGGGCGCGCGATACGTCCAGACTAGGCTCCGCGTGCAGGCGCTCGCCTGTCTGCGCCGTCGGACACGTTGGCTCCGGGGGCAGGAGACGCCGCATCCCGTCGCGCGGGCGCGCCCTTTGCTCGCCTCCCCCCAGCGGCTACAATCGCGCGCCTTGTCCGCACACCCGGAAGTCGGCGCCCATGAACCTTCGCGACCACCTGAACGCCGCCGTAGAGGCCGCGATGCGCGCCGTCGGCATTCCCGCGGACTGCCAGGCGCTGCTCACCCAGAGCACTCGCCCCGAGTTCGGCGACTACCAGGCCAACGGTGCGATGGGGGCCGCCAAGCGCCTGGGCGCCAGGCCGCGCGAGCTGGCCGAGCGCATCGTCGCGGCCTTCGATCGCGGTGACATGGTCGAGCGGCTCGAGATCGCGGGCCCCGGCTTCATCAACATCCACCTTGCGCCGGCCTTCCTCGCCGCGCACGTGGAAGTCGCCGCCGGCGATGTGCGGCTCGGCATCCCGGCCAGCGAGCAGCCGCAGACCGTGGTGGTGGATTACTCGGCACCCAACCTCGCCAAGGAAATGCACGTCGGGCACCTGCGCAGCACGATCATCGGCGATGCCGTGGTGCGCGCGCTGGAGTTCCGCGGCGAGCGCGTGATCCGCCAGAACCACGTCGGCGACTGGGGCACGCAGTTCGGCATGCTGATCGCGCACCTCGAGGACGTGATGGCCGCGGGCCGCTCGATCGACGATGCCGTGCTCGCCGACCTCGAGGGCTTCTACCGCGATGCCAAGCAGTGCTTCGATGCCGACGCGGCCTTCGCCGACCGCGCGCGCGACTACGTGGTGCGGCTGCAATCGGGCGACGTGCACTGCCGGCGCCTGTGGCAGCGCTTCATCGACATCTCGGTGGCGCACAGCGAGGAGATCTACCGCAAGCTCAACGTCACGCTGACGCACGCCGACATCAAGGCCGAAAGCGCCTACAACGACGACCTGCCGGTGGTGATCGCCGAGCTCGATCAACGCGGCCTGCTCGCCGAGAGCGAGGGCGCGCGCGTGGTCTTCCTCGAGGAGATGCGTGATCGCGACGGCAACGCGATGGCGGTGATCGTGCAGAAGGGCGACGGCGGCTTCCTGTATGCCACCACCGACCTCGCCGCCGCGCGCTTCCGTGCGCAGGTGCTGCACGCCGACCGCATCCTCTACTTCATCGACGACCGCCAGAAGCTGCACATGCAGCAGGTGTTCGCGATCAGCCGCCGCGCCGGCTTCGTGAGCGAGCACACCAGCCTCGAGCACCATCCCTTCGGCAAGATGCTCGGCGAGGACGGCAAGCCGTTCAAGACGCGCTCGGGCGGCACCGTGAAGCTGGCCGAACTGCTCGACGAGGCGGTGGAGCGCGCCGCGCGCCTGCTGGCCGAGCGCGAGGCGGACCTGTCCGCCGCGGAGCGCGAGACCGTGGCCCGCCAGGTGGGCATCGGCGCGGTGAAGTACGCGGATCTCTCGAAGAACCGCACCAGCGACTACGTGTTCAGCTGGGAACACATGCTGAGCTTCGAGGGCAACACCGCGCCCTACCTGCAGTACGCCTGCACGCGCGTGCGCAGCATCTTTCGCAAGGCCGGCATCGATCCGGCGGCACTCGCCGGCCCCATCGGCATCGAGGCGCCCGAGGAGCGCGCGCTGGCGCTGCGCCTGGCGCAGTTCAGCGAGGCGCTGACAGCGGTCACTCACGACGCCGCGCCGCACCTGCTGTGCGCCTATCTCTACGACCTCGCCGGCCTCTTCATGCGCTTCTACGAGAACTGCCCGATCCTGCGCGACGACGTGCCGCCCGTGGTGCGCGCCAGCCGGCTGCGCCTGGCCGACGTGGTCGCGCGCACGCTGGGCACCGGCCTCGAGCTGCTCGGCATCGAGACCCCCGAACGCATGTAGGTCGCCATTCATGGCGACAGGTGCCTTGCCGATGCCCGGCGGGTTCGGCTGTGCCGAACCCTCGAGGCGTAGGTCGCCATTCATGGCGACAGGTGCCTTGCGGATGCCCGGCGGGCTCGGCTGCGCCGAACCCTTGAGGCGTAGGTCGCCATTCATGGCGACAGGTGCCTTGCGGATGCCCGGCGGGCTCGGCTGCGCCGAACCCTTGTCGGGCTGAAGCCCGACCTACAGCCCGACCTACAGCCCGACCTACAAAGCCCGACGTCTTTTGGCATACTGCAGTCATGCGCGCAACGGGGACGAGCGATGCACAGACTTGCCGGGCAAGACGCGTACTTCCTGTACCAGGAGACACCCGCGGCGCTGATGCACACGCTGAAGATCTCGGTGTGCAGGCCTCCCGCCGATCCTCCCACCGACGCGGACTTCCGCCTGCTGGTGCAGCGCTCCATGGGCTGCCTGCCGCTGTTCCAGTACCGCGTTGTTCCCGTGCCCTTCGGCCTGCATCACCCGGTCCTGGTGAACGACGGGGGCTTCGACCACGACATGCACGTGCACCGCATCGCGGTGCCGGCGCCCGGCGCACGCGCGCAGCTCGACCAGGTGATCGGCGAGATCGCCGCCGGCGCCCTCGACCGCTCGCGGCCGCTGTGGGAGATCTGGATCCTCGAGGGGCTCGAAGGCGGGCGCATCGCCTACGTGAACAAGATGCACCACGTGCTCGCCGACGGGGTGGCGGCGGTCAACTACATGGGCAAAGTCCTGTACCGCGATCCGGCGGACATCGAACGCATCGAGGTGCCGGTGTTCCCGCGCGAGGAAGAGCCCTCCGCGGCGCGCCTGGTACTGGATGCGCTGCGCGACGTGCTGCGCGATGCCCTGCGTCTGCCGCAGCTGCTGCGCGACAGCGCGCGGCGGCGCAAGCTGATCGAGGCGCGCAACCGCGCGGCGCGGGTCGTGCCCGCCGAGGCATATTCCCCGGACATCCCGAAGCTGCGCTTCAACCGCGCGCTGTCCAACCTGCGCAACTACGCGACGGCGCAATACGCGCTGGACGATTTCCGCCTCATCAAGAATCGGCTCGGCGGCACCGTCAACGACGTGATGCTGGGCATGCTCGCGGGCGCGCTGCGCCGCTACCTGCAGCAGCACGACGACCTGCCGGCGCGGCCGCTGGTCTGCGCCGTGCCGGTGAGCGCCGAGCAGGAGGCCGCGGCGACGCGCACCTCGGGCAACAACGTCGCCTATTTCCACATGCGCTTGCGTACCGACATCGAGGACCGCGCCGAACGCTACACCGCGACGCGCGCGGAGGCCGAGGCCGGCAAGGAAGTGCTGGAACTGCTCGGCCGGCACACCGCGCACGACTGGATGCAGTACATCCCGCCGCTGATCTTCTCCTGGCGCCGACGCCACGACTACCGCGCCAGGGCGGCAGACCGTCCCGACTTCCCGCTCTCGGGCAACCTGATCGTCTCGAACGTGCCCGGGCCGCGGGAGAAGCGCCACACCGCCAGCGGCGAACTGGTCGAGGCCCTCTACTCCGCGGGGCCGCTGACCGAGGGCACCGGGCTCAACCTCACCGCGTGGAGTTACGCCGGACAGATGAACCTGGGCGCCATCGCCTGCAAGAAGGCCGTGCCGGACCTGCGCCGCCTCGTCGAGGAGATCGACGCCGAATTCGACGCCCTGCTCGCGCTTGCCCGGGACACAGCCCCTGCGTCCCGTGCGCTGCCGGGGCTTGATTCATGATTACCCTTCCCGCGCTGGCCGAAGACGAACTGCGCCGCCGCATCCGCGCGCTGGCCCGGGCCGACGAGGGCGAGTGTGTCGCGGCGCTGCTGGCGCAAGCCGACGCGGCGCTCGGTGACGGCCAGGCGATCGCGGCAACGGCGGCCGGGCTGATCGAGGCCATCCGCGAGAAGCAGCGCTACCGCGCCGGCATCAACGCGCTGCTCAACGAATACTCGCTGTCGAGCCGCGAGGGCGTGGTGCTGATGTGCCTGGCCGAGGCGTTGCTGCGCGTGCCGGACAAGATCACCGCCGACCGCCTGATCCGCGACAAGCTCGGCAGCGGCGACTGGCGCTCGCACGTGGGCAACAGCCAGTCGCTGTTCGTGAACGCCTCGGCCTGGGGCCTGCTGCTGACCGGCAAGGTCGTGCGGCTGCAGGAGGAGGACACCGAATCCGCCTGGCGCATGCTGCGCCGGACCGCGGGCCGCGCGGGCGAGCCGGCGCTACGCGCCGCGATGCGGCTGGCGATGAAGATCATGGGCACGCAGTTCGTGCTGGGCACCGACATCGCCTCGGCGCTGGACAAGGCGCGCGAGCGGGAAGAGCGTGGCTACCTGTATTCCTACGACATGCTCGGCGAAGGCGCGCGCACCAGCGCCCATGCGCACGAGTATCTGCTGGCCTACCTCGAGGCGATCGACGCCATCGGCAAGCGCGCCGGTGCCGCCACCCCGGTTGCGGCTCCCGGCGTGTCGGTGAAGCTCTCCGCGCTGCACCCGCGCTTCGAGCTCGCGCAGGCCGGGCGCGTGCGCGCCGAGCTGGTGCCGCGCGTGCTGGAACTGGCCGTGGCCGCGCGCGCCCACAATATCGGCCTCACCATCGACGCCGAGGAAGCCGCGCGGCTCGACATCACGCTCGAGGTCTTCGAGGCCGTCTATTGCGACCCGCAGCTCACGGGATGGGAGGGCTTCGGCCTGGTCGTACAGGCCTACCAGAAGGCGGCACCCGCGGTGATCGACTGGCTCACGGCGCTGGCCGCGCGCCACGGGCGGCGCATCATGGTGCGGCTGGTGAAGGGCGCCTACTGGGACGCCGAGATCAAGCATGCGCAGACCCGGGGGCTGGCAGGCTACCCGGTGTACACGCGCAAGGCATCCACCGACGTCGCGTACCTGGTCTGCGCCGCGCGCCTGCTCGCGCAGCGTGAGCGCCTCTATCCGCAGTTCGCCAGCCACAACGCGCATTCCGCCGCCGCGGTGCTCGCGCTCGCCGGCTCCACCGAAGGTTTCGAGTTCCAGCGCCTGCACGGCATGGGCGAAGAACTGTACGAGGAGCTCATGGAACAGCGCGGCGTGCCGGTGCCGGTGCGCATCTACGCCCCGGTCGGGGTGCATCGCGAGCTGCTCGCCTACCTGGTGCGCCGGCTGCTCGAGAACGGCGCCAACAGCTCCTTCGTGCACAACCTCGCCGACGCTGCGCTCGCCAGCGCCACGCTGGCCGCGGATCCGCGCGCGAAGCTGCGCGGCCTCGGCCACTATGCCAACCGCGGCATCGCGCTGCCCCCGGCGCTGTTCGGCGCCACGCGCGCCAACGCGCGCGGCGTGGACCTGCTCGACTACGAGGCGCTGCACGGCTTCGCCACCGGCATGGATGCCTGGCGCGCGAGCGCGGCGCGCCTGGGCAGCGCGGACGGCCCGGGCTGCATTCCGGTGATCAATCCCGCCGATCACCGCGAGGTGCTGGGGCACTACGCGCCCGGCAGCGAGCACGACATCGAACAGGCCGCGGCGCGCGCGCACGCGGTGGCCGCGAGCTGGGCCGCGACACCGGTCGCGGCGCGCGCCGACTGCCTGCGCCGTGCCGCCGGCCTGATGGAGGATGCGCTGGACGAACTGGCGGCCTTCTGCGTGAAGGAAGCCGGCAAGACGCTCGGCGACGCGCTCGCCGAGGTGCGCGAAGCCATCGACTTCTGCCGCTACTACGCCGTGGAGGCGCAAACGCTGCTCGGCGCGCACGGGCACGCGCTCGCGCCGCGCGGCCCGATCCTCTGCATCAGCCCGTGGAACTTTCCGGTCGCGATTTTCACCGGCCAGCTGGCCGCGGCCCTGGTGACCGGCAATCCCGTGATCGCCAAGCCGGCCGAGCAGACCACGCTGGTGGCGCTGCGCCTGGCCGAACTCTTCCATGCCGCGGGCGTGCCGCGCGAGGTGCTGCAGCTGCTGTGCGGCCCCGGCGAGCCGGTGGGCGCGCGCCTGCTGCCGGATGCGCGCATCGCCGGCGTGATGTTCACCGGCTCCACCGAGGTGGCGCGCCACATCGCCGCACAACTCGCGGCGCGCGGCGGCGCGCGCGCCATGCTGATCGCCGAGACCGGCGGCCAGAACGCGATGGTCGTGGACTCCACCGCGCTGCCGGAACAGGTGGTGGACGACGTGATCGCCTCGGGCTTCAACAGCGCCGGGCAGCGCTGCTCGGCGCTGCGCGTGCTCTACGTGCAGCACGAGATCGCCGACCGGCTGATCCAGATGCTGACTGGCGCGATGAGCGAGCTGCGCATCGGCGATCCCGCGCACGCCGCGACCGACATCGGCCCGATCATCGACCACCGTGCGCGCGCCCGCCTGCAGGCGCACGTCGAGCGGCTCGCCGGCCGCGCGCGCGTGCTGCACGCCTGCAAGCTGTCTGCGGATTGCGACGAGGGCAGCTTCTTCGCGCCGCACCTGTTCGAGATCGACTCGATCGAGCAGCTGTCGCGCGAGGTCTTCGGCCCGGTGGTGCACCTGATCCGCTACCGTGCCGCCGACCTCGAGGACCTGCCGCGGCGCATCAACGCCGCGGGCTACGGTCTCACCTTCGGCATCCACAGCCGCATCCAGGCCAGCATCGACCTGGTGGCGCGTGAGCTCGCCGTCGGCAACGTCTACGTCAACCGCAACATGATCGGCGCCGTGGTCGGCGTGCAGCCCTTCGGCGGCCGGGGCCTGTCGGGGACCGGGCCCAAGGCCGGCGGACCGCTGTACCTCGGACGCCTGCTGCGCGCGGTTCCCGCGCATCCACCGCTCTATCGCCCGCTCCCCGACGAGGCCCCGGGCGAGCTGCCCGAGGCCTTCGATTGCCGCGCCGTGGTGCACGCGCTCGCCGAGCTGCAGCAGGAGTGGCGCCACAGCGACATGCACGCGCGCCTCGCGCCGGCGCGCGCACTGCACGAACGCATCGCGCACGATCCCTTCCGGGAGCACGATGCGCGCGAGACCTTCGCCACGCAGCTGCGCCAGCTGCTGCAGCAGGCCGAGGCGATCGCGCAGCCCCGCGTGCTGCCCGGGCCCACCGGCGAGAGCAACACGCTGCGTTTCGACGCGCGCGGCGTGCTCGCCTGCGTCTGCCGCGAGGGAGCCGCCGAGAGCGACGTGCTGCTCCCGGTGCTGGCGGCGCTGCTGGCCGGCAACGCGGTGCTGTTCCTGTCCGACGCCGCCACCGCCGCGCGGGTGCTGGCGGTGCGCAACCTGCTCGCCGAAGCGGGCTTCGCCGACGGGCTCACCGCCCACCACGCGCTGCCCGACATCGCGGACATGCAGGCCGTGATCGCCACCTGCGCGACGCACGGCGTGGCGTGCCACGGCGACCCGGCGCTGGCGCAACGGCTCAGCCGCACCCTGGTCGCACGCACCGGGGCGCTGTTGCCGCTGATCGACGACGACTTCGGACCGCTCTACCTCGAACGCTTCGTGCACGAGAAGACGGTCTCGGTGAACACCACGGCCGCGGGCGGCAACGCGGCGCTGATGTCGCAGGCGGAGAGCGATTGATGATGTTCGATACCGAAGGCGTGGTGCTCGCCGCGCTGATCTTCATTGCCGCGATGCTCTACGCCTCGGTGGGACATGCCGGCGCCTCGGGCTACCTCGCCGCGATGGCGCTGTTCGGCGTGGCGCCGGAGGTGATGAAGCCCACCGCGCTCACGCTGAACATCCTGGTCGCGCTGATCGCGACCTTCAAGTTCTACCGCGTCGGGGCGTTCTCGTGGCGGATCTTCCTGCCGCTCGCGGCGGGCTCGGTGCCGATGGCGTGGCTGGGCGGCACGCTGGTGCTGCCGGGGCATTTCTACAAGCCGCTGGTCGGCGTGGTGCTGGTCTACGCGGCCTGGGCCTCGCTCAAGCGCGCGAGCCGGCCGCCGGACGCGGCACTGCGCACGCCGCCGACGGCGCTGCTGTTCGCCTGCGGCGCCGCGCTCGGCCTGCTGTCGGGGCTCACCGGCGTCGGCGGCGGCATCTTCCTCAGCCCGCTGCTCCTTTTCCTGCGCTGGGCCGAGGTGCGCGTGATCTCGGGGATCGCAGCCGCCTTCATCCTGCTCAACTCGATCGCGGGATTGCTGGGCGTGATCCGCGTGGCGCCGGAACTGCCCGCCGCGCTGCCGCTGTGGGCCGTGGCGGCGATCGCGGGCGGCTTCCTCGGGGCCGAGCTCGGCAGCCGGCGTCTCGGCAACACCGGCATCCAGCGCGCGCTGGCGCTGGTGCTCGCGGTGGCCGGCGTGAAGATGATCGCGACGGCCTGAGAGACGGCGGCTACACGAAACGCACACCCGCCTCGCTGAACGGCAGCTTGCGCACGCGCGTGCCGGTCAGCCTGGCCACGGCATTGGCGAGCGCCGGCGCCACCAGCGGCGTGCCGACCTCGCCCATGCCGCCGGGCGCATCGCCGCTGGCGACGATCGCGACGTCGATGTGCGGCGTCTCCGACATGCGCAGCGGCTGGAACCGGTCGAAGTTCTGTTCCTGCACCACGCCGTCGACGATGCTGATGCGGTTGCGCAGCGCGCCGGTGAGACCCGTGATCACCGCCGACTCGATCTGCGCGATGACCTGGTCGGGCCGCACCGCGATGCCCGGATCGACCGCCACCGCGATGCGCGCGCAGTGCACGTCCTTGCCGCGGCGCTGCACCTCGGCGGTCATCGCGATGTAGCTGCCGTAGCACTCCATCGACGCGATGCCGAGCGCCGCGTTGGCGCCGCGCGAACGCTTCCACTCCGCCATCGCGGCAACCTTCTCCAGCACCGCGCGCTGGCGCGGCTGCTCCGCCAGCATCTCGAGGCGGAACTCGCAGCGGATCGCGGTTGCCCGCCTTCGCCAGCTCGTCGATGAAGCTCTCGAAGGCAAAGGCATTCAGCGCATGACTGACCGAGCGCCAGTAGCCCACGCGCACGCCGGTGTCCTTGATCACCACGCGCGAGCGCAGGTTCGGCACCGCGTAGACCAGGTTGCTCGCGCCTTCGGTCATGAACGGATCGAGACCGTCCTTCACCACGCCGGGGAAGGCGCGTTCGGTCACCGATTGCGAGACCATCAGGTGATCCAGCGCGATCAGCTTGCCCTTGACGTCGAGCCCGCCGCGCAGCCGGTGCAGGCTGGCCGGGCGGTAGAAGTCGTGCGTGGTGTCGTCTTCGCGCGTCCAGACCAGCTTGACCGGCACGCCCGGCACGGCTTTCGCGATCGCGGCGGCCTGCGCGATGAAGTCCACGTCGAGACGGCGCCCGAAACCGCCGCCGATGAACTGCGAATGGATCTTCACCTGCTCCGGCGCGAGCCCGGCGCGCGCGGCCGCCACGGCCTGGGCGCCGGCGGGGTACTGTGTCGAGGTCCAGATGTCGCAGCCCTCGTCGTCCACGCGGGCGAGGCAGTTCATCGGCTCCATGGCCACGTGGGCGAGCAGCGGCAGTTCGTATTCGGCCTCGAGCCGCTTGCTCGCCTTGGCGAGCCCCGCGTCGATATCGCCATTGGCCCTGGCCGTGGCGCCGGCCTCCTTGCTCCCCGCGCGCAGCGCCGCGGCGATCGAGGCATCCGAAACCGCCTTGCCCGCGCCCGTGTTCCAGCTGATCTTCAGCGCATCGCGCGCCTGCTTCGCGACCCAGAAGTGATCGGCCACCACGGCCACGCCTTCGCCGATGTCGATGACGTCGCGCACGCCGGGCATCGCCCGCGCGGCGGCCGCATCCACGCCCGCGACGGTACCGCCGATCACCGGGCACTGGGCGAGCGCGGCATACACCATGCCCGGCTGCGTCGCATCCAGCCCGAACAGGCGTTCGCCGTGCACCTTGGCGCGCGTATCCAGCCGCTTCTGCGTCGGCGATCCGATCTGCGTGAAGGATCCCGGCGCCTTCAATGCCAGGTATTCGGGGGCCGGTAGCGGCAGCTCGGCCGCGATGCCCGACAGGAAGCCGTAGCTGAGCTTGTTGCCGTTGCGGTTGACGACGTAACCGTTCCTGGCCTCGAGCACGCCCACATCCACCTGCCATGTCTTCGCCGCGGCCTCGAGCAGCACCGTGCGCGCCGCCGCGCCGGCGCGGCGCAGCGGCAGCCAGGCATCGCGTATCGAGGTCGAGCCGCCGGTGATCTGCGCACCGATCATCGCGTTGGTGTACACCGCGGCCACCGGCGCCTGCTCGATGGTCAGGCTGGCAACCGGCACCTCGAGCTCTTCGGCCACCAGCATCGCCAGCGAGGTGTGCACGTCCTGGCCCATCTCGTTGCGGTGGCAGACGAAGGTGATGCGGTTGTCGGGGTCGATGCGGATCCAGGCGTTCAACTGGACCGGCCCTGTGGCCACGCCCGCGGCGCGGCTTTGCGGCAGGTGCAGGCCGATGATCATGCCGCCGGCTGCGGTGGCTCCCAGCTTGAGGAATTCGCGACGTTCCATGGCTCAGCCCTCCAGTGTCCTGGCGGCATCCTTGATGGCCTGCCGGATGCGCGAATAGGTACCGCAACGGCAGATGTTGCCGTCCATTGCGGCGGTGATCGCGGCGTCATCGGGTTTGGGATTGTTCGCCAGCAGTGCGGCGGCCGACATGATCTGCCCGGACTGGCAATAGCCGCACTGCGGCACGTCGAGGGCTTCCCATGCCTGCTGCACGGCGCCCGCCACCTTGCCGTCGAGGCCTTCGATGGTGGTGATCGCCTTGCCGGCGGCATCCGCCGCGCTGGTCGCGCAGGCACGCGCGGGCTTGCCGTCGATGTGCACGGTGCAGGCGCCGCAGAGCGCCACGCCACAGCCGAACTTCGTGCCGGGCATGTCGAGGTGATCGCGCAGGATCCACAGCAGGGGCGTATCGGGCGCGGCATCGACGCGGTGCTCGCGGCCGTTGATCGTGAGCTGGAGCATGGGCGCTCTCCCGTCCTGTTGTTGGCCCGCCGGATTATGCACCCGGCACGCGGCGGTGGAAACGCGAGCCTGGTGTCGCCATGAATGGCGACCTACAAATCAATGGCGACCCACATTCATCCCCTGTGGGTCGCCATTCATGGCGACGACAGCCTAGAACACGCGGTAGCGCTTCGCGACGTGGCGCTGGCGCATCCCGATCTCGCGCCGCCGCTCATCTGCGCCAACCGTCGGCGTGGACGGGTGCAGGTGCGCGCGGATCTCGTCGAAGCGCACCTTCTTCGCCGTGATCACCGGCCACTGCTCCGCGGGCGGCTGCTCGCTGTAGGCCCAGCGCGGCGACAGGAAGCCCTGCGCGTGGCCGGTGGTGTCGAGCCAGTTCGGCACGCCGGGGTCGCGGTGCGCGACCACCAGGCGGATCACGCCATCGGGATCCACGTGGCTCTGCCAGCCGTTCAGCGAGGTGATCTGGCTGGCGTACTCCAGTGATTCGCCCCACAGGTTGCCGAGCTGGAAGCCGATGTAGCGCGGCGGCACCTTCATGCGGTTCTCGATCACCAGCGCCTCGTCGGGACCGAGGTCGAACACGCCACCGGCATAGAGGTTGGTGCTCATGCCGCCGCCGGTCGCGCCCGAGGCGGCGTTGATGCTGTTGAACGCGTTGCGCGGCATCGCGATGCCGGGGATCGATCCCTTGCGCTCGCCGTAGACGCCCATCGGGATGGTCCAGAAGGCGTTCCAGAAATGCATCTGGCCCTTCACGAGCTGGCCGAAGCGACGGATGTCGGCGGCGGCCCGGGCCGGGGTGTAGGGCTCGGGATGCGTGCCCTCGGCGCCGCAGCTGCGTCATCTCGAAATGGATCGCATCCTCGCGCGCCCAGTCGTAGAACAGCTGGCGACCGGAGATGTAGCTGGCGTAGCGCTCGGGCGGCATCGTGGGATCGGCCGGGTGCGGGCGGTGCTCGACCTTCAGCGTGCAGATGTAATTGCCCGTGTGGCCCGCGGGGCGCTCGGGCGCGAACAGGATCTCGAAGCTGCCGTCGGGATTCACCTCGATGCGCGAGCAGTCGAGCCTGCCGGTCTGCAGTTTCATGCCGGGGCGCAGTTCCGAGAGATCGCCGGTGTCGCCCGAGAGCCCGCCGGTGCTGGCCTCGAAGATCAGGTAGTGCGGCGCCTTGCGCCCGGTGGGCGCCGGCGCCTCGCCGCGCCAGTGCCGCGCATCGCCCATCTCGCCGCGCAGCAGGTAGCTCCTGCTGCCGTCGATCGGCGCGTAGAAGTAGATCGCGTCCGGGTTGTCGATGGTGCTGCGGTTGAAGATGCTGAGCGCGTTGTGGAAATGCGGCCGCAGCGGATCCTCGTGGAAGGCGCGCTCGATGCCGTGGTGCACGAAGCCCATCAGGTAGCGATAGCCCTCGGCGAGATTGCGCTCGGTGGGCGGCGCGGGCATGCGCTCCGGCATGTCGATGCCGTCGCGGGCCTGCTGCAGCGCCTCGATCATCTCGTTCCAGGCGGCACGCAACTGCTGCTTCGCATCATTGTCCGTTTCGCTCATCGCCAGTCCTCGTGCTTGTCGTGGTTGCCGGGTTTGCGAGTATCGGCGCGCGAATGCGCCCATGGCAACCCGGCTAGTCCCCGAGCCCCAGCGCCCGCCGCTGCCCCTTGATGAGCTGCGTCAGTATCACCACCAGTGCGGCGGAGGTCATGCCCAGCATCAGCACGCCGTTGACCGCTTCCAGCGGGCCGAGCATTTTCCAGCGCGTGCTCATGACGATGTCGCCGTAGCCGAGCGAGGCGTAATTGACCGCCGAATGGTAGATCGCCTCGTAGAACTCGCCGAACTCGTCCAGCACCACGAACAGCATGCCCCACGCCACGATCTGCACGAAGTTGCCGAGCATCATGATGATCATGCTGCTCAGCAAGGGCCGGGTTACCGCGACAAAGCCGGCGCCCGCGCCCGCACCTGCCGTCCGGCGCACATAGTGCCGCACGCTCCAGAAGGTCGTCGCCGCCTGCACGACCAGGCAGAGCAGCATCATCGGCAGTCCCACCAGCATGTTCATCAGGCTCATATGTCTCACTCCCTTCAGTGGTATTCCGGCAGCAGCGCGCCGGCCCGCCCGCCACGCCAGCGCTCGAGGATCCAGACCGTGCCCCACGCGTACAGGGCCACGCCCACGAACAGGGCGACGCGGACCGCGGAGGCCTCGAAGACACCCTTGCCACTGGCGCTGTCCTCGATGGCAGGGCCGAGCAGGATCAGCGTCGTCACCAGGGCATTGCTCCAGAAAGAGGGACGGAACGCCGTGCGGCGCGTGCCGAAGATGCCGGCTCCGGCCCACAGCGCCGCCGCCATCAGCCACAGCATCAGCATCCACAGGACCGGCCACAGCGAGAGGCCGAGCCACACCAGCGCCGCGATCCACGCCCCCATCAGCGTGGATCCGACCATCTCGCGTCCCGCCGAACGGGCGTCGGTCTCGCCGGCCTGCTGCCCGAGCGCCACGGATTTCAGTATCGCCGCCATATAGAACGACGGATCGGTCAGCGCCAGCACGAACACCGGCATCACCACCACCGTGGCACGCAGCGCAATCCAGGCGGCGGTCTCGCGCTCAGGTACCGGTGCCACCGG
This sequence comes from uncultured Gammaproteobacteria bacterium, assembly GCA_963819895.1. Taxonomy (GTDB): domain Bacteria; phylum Pseudomonadota; class Gammaproteobacteria; order Pseudomonadales; family UBA5518; genus UBA5518. Next base: position 118,722 of record CAWFXU010000013.1, on the reverse strand, counting down.
CCGGGCCGCAGCCGCGGCGACAGGGTCCGGGAAAAAGGCGTGCGACACCGCGCTCACCAGCATGCCCGTTGCCAGCCCCACGGCGAGCGTCAGGGCGAGCATCCCGACCAGCCCCTGATCGGCGACGCCGAGCACGGGAACCAGCGCGAAGGCGATCACGAGGACCATGGTGAGCGGATTCGCGCGGCGCAGGCCCATGAAGAACAGGCCGTAGAGCAGCACGGCCGTCAGCACGATTCCCGTCAGCGCGTAGTGCTCGAGCAGCGGCACCATCAGCACGCCCGCGGCCACCAGCGCGGCGCAGAGCAGCGCGATGATTGCGCCCTTGAGCAGCGGCAGCGGCGGACCCGGCTTGCACAGCACGAGAACCGACATCAGGCAGACCATGTAGGGCATGGGCAGCGCCCCGCCGTAGGCAATCAGCACGGCAAGCCCGACGCCGAGCGCGAGCCTGAGAACTGCCTTGTCGGCGCTGCCGTTCATGGTTCAATAAAGGTACGAGAGCAGGCTTTTCAGCCGGATCCAGACGGATCCCAGCAGGTTCATCACCGGGTTGTCGCCGGTGTAGACCAGCACCTCGGCCTGCCCCCCGATGCGAACGTGGCGCAGCAATTCGCGCTCGGCGTGATCGAACTCCACCGCGACCGGAAAACGCTGTGCCTGGCGCAGCCAGTCGCGGCTGTTGTCGATCGCCGGCAGCGTCCCCGGCTGCGCTTCCTGGCCGGAACTCACGCCGGTGCCGATGCTGCGCACGCGCCCCTTCAGCACCCGGCCGGGCATCACGTCCAGCGCGATCGCGACCGCGTCGCCCGGATCGATGTGCCCGAGGTTGTTCTCGGTCATGTCGGCACTGATCCACAGATCGTCGGCGGCAATCAGCGTCAGCAGCGGCGCGCCGGCCTGGGCGAAATGCCCGACCTCGACGCGCAGGTCCGTGACCGTGCCGCGCACGGGAGCGATCACCGTGGTGCGGGCGAGGTCGAGCTCGGCCTTCTCGACGGCCGCCCTGGCGCTCAGCAGTTGCGTATTGCGCTCGCCGCTGTCGCCCGCGGACTCGCGCGCCTTGCGCAGGTCGGCCTCGGCGCGTTGCGCGTGGCTGCGCGCCTCGACGCGCGTGGCCTGCGCCATTTCCAGGCGGCGCACGGATATGGCCCCCGGGTCTTCCGCGTAGAGTCGTTCCTGGCGCGTCGCGTCGACGTCGGCCAACCGGCTGTTCGCCCGGGCCGCGCGCAGCGCCGCCTCGGCCGCCTCCACCGCCGCCGCCGACGCAGCGACCGAGCTGCGTACCGACTCGTAATCCGAGCGGCTTTTTTGCAGCGCGATCTCGTACTGCCCCCGATCGATGACAAAAAGGGTATCCCCTTGCGCCACCTCGTCGTTGTTGCCGACCTGCACCTTCAGCACCTTGCCGGATACTTCCGCGGCGACCGGCACCACGAAGGCCTGCACGCGGGCCTGCGAGGTGCTGGGTGTCACGCGGTCGGCCACGAAGTAGAGCAACAGGCTGCCCGCGATCAGCGCCAGCACGATGCCCGCACCGATCCGCGTGCCCTTGCCCGGCGCTGGCGCTGGCGCTGTCGCGGCCTGCGGCGCCGCTCCCCTCGCGCCCTGCTTCTGCTTGCTGGTTCATCGCGTTTGCGTCTCCGTGTGTGCCGCCGGCAGCGGCGCCTCCAGCAGGTCTTTCCACTCGCTGCGCTCGCGCATCGTGGCGCGGGTCGCCTCGTCGAGCGGCGGCATGCCCCGCCCGGCCTGCCAGCCGCCGCCCATGGCCGTGTAGAGTGCAATCAGGCTCTGCGTCACGTTGCCGCGGCTGGTGACCAGCCGCTCCTGCTGGCTGAACAGGGTCTTCTGCGAGTCGAGCACGCGCTGGAAGTCCACCAGCCCCTCGCGATACTGGATGGTGGCGATCTCCAGCGAGCGCTGCGCCGCCTGCACGGACTGCTCGAGCAGCGGGATCTGCGCCGTGTTGCGCGCGAAGCCGACCGCCGCATCGTCGACCTCGCGGGCCGCGCGCAGGACCGTATCCTGGTACTGCTCGTGGAGTTGCTGGAAACGCGCGTCCTCCACCAGCACCTGGTTGCGCAGCAAGCCGTGGTCGAACACGTTCCACACCAGGCCCGGCCCCACGCCCCAATCCAGCGTGCGCGCCGACCAGTCGCGCGAGGTGGACGACAGGCCGACCGAGCCCAGCAGCGCGATGGAGGGATAGAGTTCCGCCTCGCTCACGCCGATCAGCGCCGATTGCGCCGCCAGTTGCATCTCGGCCGCGCGGACGTCCGGGCGGCGGCGCAGCAGTTCGGCCGGCACGTCCACGATGACCTCGAGCGACGCACGCGGAATCCGCCGCGCGCCGGCACCCAACTCGGGCAGCAGTCCGGGCGCCCGCGCCCAGCAGCACGCCCAGCGCGTTGTGCGCCTGGCGCAGCGCGGCCTCGAGCTCCGGTATCGTGGCCAGCGTGCCCAGGTACAGCGCTTTCGCCTGCTGCACGTCCAGTTCGCTGTCGTTGCCGCTGCGGAACAGGTGCTCGGTGATCTCCAGGCTGCGCTTCTGCAGCGCGGCATTCTCCTCGGCGATCTGCAGCCTGAGCTCGAAGGTGCGGATGGTGGTGTAGAGACTCGCGGCCTGCGCGGCCACCAGCACCTGCACGTCGTCGTAGCGCGCGATGCTCGCGAGGTAGTTGTAGTCCGCCGCCTCGATGCCGCGGCGGAACCTGCCCCAGAAGTCGAGCTCCCAGGCGATGGCGAAACCGGCGCCATAGCTCGTGAAGTCCGTATCCGGCCCCTCGGAGCGTTGCTGGCCGGCCTGCAGCAGCTCGCCGGACACCTGCTGCGACTGCGGATACAGGGTGCTTCCCGCGATGCCGAGCTGCGCACGTGCCTCCAGGATGCGCGCCCCCGCCGTGCGCACGCCGGGATTCAGCCGCTGCGCCTCGCCGATCAGTTGCTCCAGCACCGCGTCATCGAAGTTGCGCCACCACTGTTCGGTCTCGGCGCGCTGCGCGGCCGCGGCCGGCTCCTGCGCGGCCGGCAGATCCCGTGGACGCGCCGCCCATTCCTCGAGCCAGGGTACTTCGGGCCGCGTGAAGTCGGGCCCCAGCGTGGTGCAGGCCGTGAGCATGAACCCGGACACCGCAGCCATCGCTGCGGCCACCCGTCGCATTGCCGCGCATCGCACGCCGCTCAGGCAGCGGCCGGGGGCTCTTGCGCCGGAGATTCCAGGCTTGTCGGGATTGGCGTCCACCCAGCCCATGAATATCTGGTAACCCAGCGCCAGCAGCGTCGCGCCGACGAACATCCCCAGGATACCCGCAGCCGCCATGCCGCCGAGCGCGCCGAGCAGGATCACCGGCATGGGCGCATCGACCCCGCGGCCCAGCATCAGCGGCTTCAGCACGTTGTCGGCCATGCCCGAGACGAACAGCAGCGCGCTGTAGCCCGCGGCGGCGGCAGTGCCGTAGTCCCCGCTCCACCAGATGTAGCCGATGGCCGGGAGGGTCACGATGAGCGCGGGCACCTGCGCGATGCCGAGCACCAGCACGATGACCGCGAGCACGCCGGCCCAGGGCACGCCGGCCAGCAATCAGCGCAGAGCCCGACGATGATCGCCTGGATGAACGCCACCCCGATGACGCCCTGGGCGACCGCGCGGATGGTCGCCGTGGACAGCACCGCGAACTCCCCTCCCCGGGCCATACCGGCAATACGCTCGAAGATCGCGCGGCTCGCCCGGCTTCCGGCCTCGCCGAAGGCCATGATGATTCCCGCGATGACGAAGGAGGCCAGGAACTTGAGCAGCCCGGTGCCGATGCCGGCGACCACCGCCACGCCCTTCTTGGCGAGGTCCGCGATCTGGGGCTGCATCTTCTGCAGCAGCGCCGGCAGATCCGCATGCGCCCTCGACCAGATCGCGTACACCTTCTTGCCCACCAGGGGCCATTCGGCCACCTCCGGGTTCGGCGCGGGGATCTCCACGTGCTCTCCTGCAGCTGGCCGACCGCCTCGTGCATGGAATCTCCCAGCGAGTTCACCAGCGCGCTGGTCTTGGTCTGCTGGACGCTGCTGATCGTGACGCCGCACGATGCCAGGTAGCTACGCGTTTCGGCGGCCGACAACGGGGCTCTCGGCCGGCAGGCACTTGGCCGACAACTCGAGCAGTCGCGAGCCATCGGGGTCAGAGCCACATTTCCGCCACCATCTTCCGGTTCAGCCGCTCCGCCCAGAAAGCCGACTTCAGCGCGAACGTGGGACCGAGCAGCGTGAGCGAATCCAGCGCAGCCCGCGCGGCGCGTGCTGACCGTAGAACGCCCGCTGCTCCTTCGAGAGGATTGCGCTGAGCGTCATTTCTCCGGCCGCCACGGCGCGCACCTCCTCGCCTTTTGCCTTGCCCTTCAGGGATCCCGAGCAAACGAAGCCACCGGGAACGATATCCACCTCGAGCTTGAAACTCCCGGAGTGTCGGATACTGTCGCGGGAGCTGCGACGGCAGCTACAGGGCGCAGCTTCACGACGGTGTCGGCACGGCCACCCGGCACGCGCCGGGCTCGCACCACCATGCCTGCCCGGTTCAGCGCGAGCTCGGGCGTGTCGAAGAAGAACACCTGCCGCGGCTCGGCCTCCACCGGATCGAGGGGAAGCCCGGAGATCGTGGCGCGGTGCTCGTCGGCGGGAATCGAGGTCTTGAGCTCGACGCTGTCGATGTCGTGGATCAATTCCAGCAGTGCGGCGAATTGCGCGTCGCTCAGGCGGCGGGCCGTATCAGGCGTTCTTGCCATCTCGGGCTCCTTGGGTCTCAGACTGCACAAGCTCCTTGCTTGATGCGCGAATGGCTCAGGGGCCGAAGCGCTCGATCAGCACTCCGTGCCGAAGGCCGCGATCGCTCACCGTCATGGATTGCGCACCGAGCTTCTCCATGATGCTGCGAACGATGCAGGCACCGGCCAGGATCACCTCGGCCCGCTTGGGCTGCAGCCCCGCGATGGTGCGGCGGGCGTCCGCGTCGCGCGACGCGTAGAGCGCGATCTGCCGGTCGATCTCGTCGCGGTGCAGGACCGAGCCCTGCACGACGTCGGGATCGTAGGTGGCCAGCCCATGCATCACGGCGGTGATGTTCGTCACGGCGCCCCCCATCCCCACCAGCGCGCGTGGCTGCGGACGGTCGTCGAGACGCGCCAGATCGGCTGCGATCGCCGCCAGGCGTCGCGAACGACCTCCGGCGCCACCGCGTTCGCCAGCCCGAAACGCTCCGTGAAGCGAACCGCGCCCACGTCGATTCTCGCGCTCCGCGATCTGGATTGACGGAGGCCGTCTGATGGCGTAGCGCCTTCCGGCTGCGCATCGAGCGGCCGCGCGGATAGTTCGTGTTGACCCAGCCGTAGTGCCCCATCCTTCGCACCAGTGCGACGACAGCGGCCGCATCTTCCGACTCTACGGCGAGGGTGCGCACCGGCTGGTCATTGGCCGTGACGTCTGACAACTCGAGCGTGCAGCCGTCGATGGCATAGCGTACCCGCCGCTTGTGCACGGATACCGCGCGCATCGGGCCGGCGGGACCCGCGAAGTCGCGCATGAAGTCCTCGACGGTCCAGGCAGGCCGCTTACGCTCGGGCGAGGGAAATTGCTGCAACTCGAAGACCCGCGTCACGTCGGGCTCCTGCAGCGGGAAAGCTGCCTTCATCACGGGCTCCCAGCGCTCGAGTCCGTCGCTGTCGACTTCCCGCAGGATCTTGATGTCCATCAGGTTGCTGCGGAGCTTCACGATGGCCCCGCTGCCGGAAAGGAAGTAGATCTCGTCGCTTTCCTGGATCCCGGTGCTCTGGTGCGCGGCGAGCCAGGACTGCGCCGCGCTCAACCCGGGGCCAAAGATCCGCCACTCCCAACGCGTGCTGATTCGAGGCATCGACGCCTCCATTGTTCGGCTTTTTCTGCGTCATTTACGCGGGCGGTCAACACGCGAACAGACCACGAACTTCGCCGTTGATCAATTGCCGAGCTCGCCATCTTGACGCCCCGGGCCGACTCCCGCGCTTCCTGTATCGACGCGCAAGAAACGACGATCATGCGGGCTCAGCGGATATGGTCCCTCGCGTTGCGTCTACGGATCGACAGACCCATCACGTCGGATGCCATTGCGCGCGCGAACGGGTGCGCTGTCAAGGGACACGGTTGTGGATCCGCGGATCGCCAGGCCCCTCGCGCCGTCAGCAGCGCGGCTCCGCTGCACCGCCCCGCAGACAGTCATTCACGGCCCGCGTCCAGCAGCGTCGCCGCTGCAGCGCCGGCCCCTGCGTCACCGCCTGGAACACACCGTCCACGTCGGCGCCGCTGACACGCAGCGTGACATGATCGCCCGCCGCGATGACCTTGGCGTCGGCAACGGGAAGCAGCGCCGGCTCCTCGCGTGCCAGCGCGGCAATCACCGCGGCCTTGCCCGTGCTGCCCGCGCTGCGCCAGGCGCGCATGAAGCCAAGCGTGCCACCGAGCCCCTGCAGCCTGATCATGCGCAAGCCCAGGGCGAGCGCGGGCGGCAGTCCGCGCAGGCCGCAACGCAGCAACTGCAGCAGCATCGGTCGCAACTCCCAGTGTGCGGCCAGCCGGCGGATGCGCAATCCGCCCGCTTCACGGCAAAGCTCGTAGACCAGGTACATCGGCACCCGGATCGCCACGCGCGGCGCCATGCGTATCTCGATCGACAGGTCGCGCAGCACCTGCAGCCCGTCCACGTAGTCCCGCCCGCGATGGAACACGATGACGTTGGGCGCAATGAAGGTGTCGTAGAAGCGCGCGATCACGCCACGATCCCCGGCACGGTGCGGCTGCGACCCGACCGGATCCTCGATGACGCAGTCCGCGGCGAACAGCGCGACCCAGGCGGCGCGATCGTGCTGCGCCACTGCCGCCGGCGAGCGTTCGACGAACGCCAGCACCGCGGCAGCATCGACGGTCGCGCCGTCGTGCGCATCAGTGCCCGTGGTCCCGCTCATGGTTGCCAGTCCACCGCGTGATCCGCGAGGTAGTCGTCGACCGCGGCACCCAGCGTCGGGTGGAACACCTCGGGACCGAAGTGCTCCAGCAGCTCGAAGCGCTTCAGCTTGTCCTTGACCGGGTCCTTCATCTCGGCGAAGTGCAGCTCGATGCCGGCTTCGCGCAGCGTCTGCTCGAGCTCGGCGAGCACGTCCGCGGAGCTCACGTCGACGCTGGTGACCGGTTCGGCGGTCACGACGATACGCCGCACCGGCGTCGGCGAGTCGGCCACCGCCTGCAGCACGCGCTCCTGGAACAGCTCGGCATTGGCGAAGAACAGCGGCGCGTCCCAGCGGAAGAGCACCAGTCCCGGCACCAGCCGCGCCCCGGGATAGCGCTTGATGTCGTGGTAGCCGCGAATGCCGTTGACGCGCCCCAGCACCGCGGAGTGCGGGCGCCAGCCGTCCCACAGGAACTCGATGACCGCGGCGACCACCGCCAGGCCGATGCCGGGAATCGCCCCGAGCACGGCCACGCCGACGAAGCAGCCGATGGACAGCCAGAATTCCCAGCGCTGGATGCGGAAGATGCGGCGCAGGTCGGCGAACTCGAACAGGCCGATCGCCGAGGCGATCACCACGGCGGCCAGTGCGCTGTTGGGCAGGTTGCGCAGCAGGTCGGGCGCGAACACCAGCAGCAGCGCGACCGCCACCGCGCCGACCACGCCGGTGAGCTGCGTCTTCGCGCCGGCGGCTTCGGCCACCGGCGTGCGCGAGGAACTGCTGCTGATCGGGAAGCCCTGGAAGAAGCCCGCGGCGAGGTTGGCAGCGCCCAGGCCGATCATCTCCTGGTTCGGATCGACGTAGCTGCGCGTCCGCGCCGCATAGGTGCGCGACAGCACGCTGGTGTCGGCAAAGGACACCAGCGCCACCGCGCAGCCGCCGATCACCACGGCGCCGAGATCGGCCATGCCGATCCACGGCAGCGCGAACGCGGGCAGGCCCTGCGGCAGCGCACCGAGCACCTTCACGCCCGCCGTCTGCCCGAGATCGAACAGGCCGACCGCGAGCGTCGCGCCCACCACCGCGATCAGGATGCCCGGGATGCGCTGCCAGGGCTTGAGCAGGAAGATCACCGCCAGCGTGCCGGCGCCGATGGCGAACGCCGTCCAGTTGGCCGCGCCGTCCAGCAGCGCCTCGCCGATCTGCCACAGGTCGCGCAGCGGACCGTCGCTGTCGATCGAGATGCCGAACAGCTTCGGCAGCTGGCTGATCAGCACCGTGAGCGCGATGCCGTTCATGTAGCCGTAGCGGATCGGCTTGGACAGCAGTTCGGTGATGAAGCCGAGGCGCAGCAGCCCGGCGAGGATGCACACCAGTCCCGACACCACCGCCATCATGCCGGCCAGCGCGACCGCGCGCATCGGGTCGCCGCCCGAGAGCGGCAGCACCACGGCGAGGATCAGCGCGGCCAGCGAGGAATCCGGCCCCAGCACCAGGATGCGGCTGGGACCGAACAGCGCGTAGGCGAGCAGCGGCACGATGGTGGCGTACAGTCCGTAGATGCCGGGCACGCCCGAGGCCACGGCATAGGCGATGCCGACCGGCACCAGCATCGTGGTCAGCACCAGGCCGGCCATCAGGTCGTGCGCCAGCCACGCGGGCTGGTAACGGCGCCAGCATCTGCAGGCCCGGCAGCCAGCGCTTCCAGCCGGCGACATCGGCGCTCAGCGGGCGCGCCAGGCGACCGGGCTCGGGCGGCACAAGGGAGGAATCATCGTTGCTCACCGGCATGTGCATGCTCTCTTTGCGGTGATGAGTCATCGTCGGCAAGTTACACGAAGATGCGACGCTCCGGATACTCACGGGACCCGAGCTGACGGCGCGAGACATTGCAGCCGGAAGGTGCGGGAACGGGTTATGATCCGGTCATGAATCACGCAACGGAGATCCTCCATGAGGCATGCGTTCAAAGCCTTCCTGCTGTTCGCATTGGCCACGATGCTGGCACCACAGTTCGCCAGCGCCGGGCCCGAGGCCGCACCGCGCGTCGGCCTGGTGCTGGCCGGCGGCGGCGCGCGCGGTCTCGCGCACATCGGCGTGATCAAGTACCTCGAGGAGAACAACATCAAGGTCCAGGCCGTGGCCGGCACCAGCATGGGCTCGGTGATCGGCGGGCTCTACGCCTCGGGCATGAACGCCGCGCAGATCGAGGAGGTCGCGCGCACACTCGACTGGCGCGCCGCCTTCGATGACCGCACGCCGCGCGACCAGCAGATGTACCGCCGCAAGCAGGAGGACTTCGATTTCCTGATCGGCGCCCGGCTGCGTTTCAAGGACGGCAAGATCGGCATCCCGATGGGGGCTATCGAAGGGCAGAACCTGAACCTGATGCTGCACGACCTGGTGAAGCACGTGTCGGGCATCCACGACTTCGACGCGCTCCCGATTCCCTACCGCGCCGTCGCGGCCGATGTTGTGACCGGTGACGCGGTAGTCATCGATCAAGGCGATCTCGCGGTGGCGATGCGCGCCAGCATGTCGATACCCGGCGCGTTCGCGCCGATCGAGCTCGACGGGCATCTGCTGGTCGACGGCGGCATCGCCAAGAACATCCCGGTCGACGTGGTGCAGGGCATGGGGGTCGACCGCCTGATCGTGATCGACATCGGCACGCCGCTGGCGGATCGCGAACAACTCGGCAACGTGCTGGCGCTGATAGGCCAGCTCACGACGATCATGACGCGCAAGAATTCCGAGCAGCAGATCGCGCTGATGCGCCCGGGCGACGTGTTGCTCACGCCGGCGCTGGACGAAGCCAACGTCCAGACCATGAGCTTCGAGAAGGTCGACGAGGCGATACGTCTCGGCTACGAAGCGGCACAGGCAATGGCGCCGCAGCTCGCGGCCCTGGCCACCCCGGGCGAGGCCGGGCAGGTCGCCGGCATCGACTCCGGGTCGGCTCCCCCGCGCATCGACGCGGTGCGCATCGAGACCGACGCGAATGTCTCCGAGGAACTGCTGCGCAGCCGGGTCACGCAGCCGATCGGCGAACCGCTCGACCGCGACCAGCTCGAACGCGACATCGCCGAGATCTACGGTTTCGAAACCTTCAGCCGCGTGGATTACCAGGTGCAGCCAACCGCGGCTGGCAACGAGCTCGTGGTGCGCGCGACGGCCAATCCGCGCGGCGTCAGCTACCTGAAGCTCGGCATGAGCTGGGACCAGGACAGCAACGGCAACAGCGAGTTCGGCCTGCGCGCGAGCTGGCGCCAGCGTGGCCTCAACCGCCTGGGGGGGGAGTGGTACACGTATGGCCAGCTCGGCGGCAACTCCAACTTCGGCACCGAGTTCTACCAACCGCTGGATCCGCTGCAGCGTTTCTTCCTGAGCACCCGCTACCGCTTCGAAGACCGCCAGCTGAACATCAGCGACGACGGCAAATTGCGCGCCCGCGCGGTTGTCGACGAGCACGTCTTCGACCTGGCGCCGGGCATCAACCTCGGCACGGTTGCGCAGTTGCGCACGGGAGTGTTCGCAGGCTTCTCCGAAACCGATATCGAGATCGGCGCGCCGGAACGCTCATCCAGCAACAGCGACGACGGCGGCTACTTCGCGGATTTCGGCTACGACTCGCTCGACCGGCCCTATTTCCCGGGGCGCGGACTGCGCGTGCGCAGCCGCTACTCGTGGAGCGACGGGAACCTCGGGGCCGACGAGGACTACGAGGCCTGGAATACGGTGGCAACCGCGAGCCACAGCGTGGGGCGCAACACATTCACCGCTCTCGGGCGCTGGGCGGAGCTCGATCTCGACAGCAGCGGACTCAGCCTGGCCGGCGCGGACGTGCTGCCCGCACGTGCGTACACGCTGGGCGGCTTTCTCCAGCTGTCGGGCTACACCAGGGACTCGCTGGCGGGGAACTATCTCGGCCTGGCAAGCCTGACCTATTACCGCCGCCTGACCGAGCAGTCGCTGCTGCCGGTGGACATGCCGGTTTACGCTGGCGCGAGCATCGAGGCAGGCAACACCTGGCTCGAGAGAAGTGACGCGGGCTTCGACGAGCTGATCTACGCGGGCAGCCTGTTCCTCGGCGTCGACTCGCCGGTGGGGCCGATCTATCTGGGCGTCGGGATGGCCGAGAACAGCCAGTACGCGCTGTTCCTGAAGATCGGGCAGATACTCGACTGAGCGGGCGGTCGCGGCGCACGCGGTGGCTCGCCGGTCCTGCGCGCATGTGGGCTCGCCATTCATGGCGACAGCTGCCTTTGCAGGAGCGGGCCATGCTCGCGACATCGAATTTGCCGACCGGGCCATGCCCGCGATCTGCCGCCCGCCGATCAGAACGAGAAGCCGAGGCCGATCACCGGCCCCTTGATCGTCATGTCCAGCGAGTCGCGGCCCTTCTCGAAATCGTAGTTCAGGTTGCGGTAGCCCACGCGGACATCGAAACCACAGGCGCAGTCGTAGACGAACTGCGGCGACAGTTCCCAGGTGAGGTCCGAGTCGCCGGCGCCGATCGACATGGTCGGGCTGAAGCTCCAGTTGCGCGACAGCGCCAGGCGCGGACGCAGGGCGAGGATGGCGTCGTAGACGGTGTTGTCCGCATCGCGCTGCCCGACGTCCTCGATCGAGAGCTGGGTGTCGAACTTCGCGTAGCGGATGCCGACCTGCACGTCGATGGTCGAGCGCTCGCTCATGTGGACGCGGTAACCGGTGGCCACGGTGGCCAGCGTGGAGTCGAGCTCGAGATCGGCGTCGCGGCCCGGGAAGCGGGTATCGACATCGCCGGTATCCAGGCTCAGGTAATCCACCATCGCGTAGCTGACCCAGTTCCCCACGTTGCCCTCGAGCAGCACCGAGCCGGCCATGTCGAGGTTGTCGACCACGTCTTCGAAGTCCATCGAGACACTGGTGTCCTCGCCGCGGGCCTGGATGTCGCCGTCGATGCCGATGGCCCACAGGTAGGGCGTGATGGTGAAGCCGCTGTCGGCTGCCATTGCCGCGGGAACGGCGGCCTGCAGGGCGGCGGCCGCAACGGCCGCGGTGAGGAGCTTGCGCATGGGAAAACCTCGTCGAATGGAAGAGTGGAACTGCTTCGCGCCGAAACGCTGCAGGAGACCGTCGTTATTATTACAAAGACGGAAGCATTCGCTCCCTCCGGCGGGACGGAAAAATACCAGCCTTTCGCGCGTGCGGCCGGCACGTGCACTTCGCCATTCGCGACAGGCGGGACGACGAGCGTCAGCCGCCCCGCGCGCCGCGGCTTTTGCGGCAGGCGCGCGGGGTCGGGCATCAGGCCGGGTTGAAGCCCATCACCGCCTTGGTCTCGAGGAAGTCGTGGAAGCCGTGCTCGCCCCACTCCCGGCCGTTGCCCGACTGCTTGTAGCCGCCGAAGGGCGCGGCGATGTCGGTCGAGGCGCCGTTCAGGTGCACCATGCCGGTGCGCAATTGCGCCGCCACGTTGCGCGCGCGCTCGATGCTCGAGGAGGTGACGTAGCCCGACAGCCCGTAGACGGTATCGTTGGCGATGCGGATCGCCTCGGCCTCGTCCCGGTAGGGCAGGATCGCGAGCACCGGACCGAAGACTTCCTCGCGCGCGATGGTCATGTCGTTGCGCACGTTGGCGAAAATCGTGGGCTTCACGTAGTACCCGGTCTCCAGCCCCTCGGGCTTGCCGGTGCCGCCGCAGACCAGTTCCGCGCCCTCGTCGATGCCGGCCTGGATCAGGCGCTGGATCTTGTCGTACTGCGCCTTGCTGACCACCGGGCCCATCGTGGTCGCTTTCCGACTGCGGATCGCCTTCCTTCACCAGCGCGGCCGCGGCGCGGGCGATTGCCTTGACCTCGTCGAGGCGCGCTGCCGGCACCAGCATGCGCGTGGGCGCGTTGCAGGACTGGCCGCTGTTGCTGAAGCAGCCGAGCACGTCGCGCGTCACGGCCTTCTGGAAGTCCGCATCGTCGAGCAGGATGTTCGCCGACTTGCCGCCGAGCTCCTGGCAGACGCGCTTGACGGTGTCGGCGGCGCTCTTCGCCACCTGGATGCCGGCGCGCGTGGAGCCGGTGAACGAGACCATGTCGACTTCCGGGTGCGCGGCCAGCGCGCTGCCCACGCCGGGGCCGTCGCCGTTGACGAGGTTGAACACGCCCGGCGGCACGCCGGCATCGTGCAGCACCTGCGCGAACAGCAATGCGTCCAGCGGCGCGATCTCGCTCGGCTTCAGCACCATGGTGCAGCCGGTGGCCAGCGCGGGCGCCACCTTGCAGCCGATCTGGTTCGCGGGCCAGTTCCACGGCGTGATGAACGCGCACACGCCGACGGGCTCGCGGAACACGCGCGTGGTGCCGATGTTCTCCTCGAAGCGGAACTCCTTCAGCACCTGCAGCGCGGCGCTGAAATGCCCGACTATCATGGCCGCCTGGGCCTTGGTCGCGAGCGTGATCGGTGCGCCCATCTCCTGCGAGATTGCCGCGGCGAATTCGCCGTAGCGCGCCTGGTAGCCCGCGATGATGCGCTCGAGCAGCGCGATGCGCTCGGCGCGCGAGGTGCGCGAGTACGCCGGGAACGCGGCACGCGCGGCCTTGCAGGCCTTGTCGACGTCCGCCGCCGAGCCCAGCGCAATGGTCGCGATCGGCTTCTCGGTGGCGGGGTTTATCACCTCCAGCGTGCGGCGCTCGACCGGATCCACCCACTGGCCGTTGATGTAGAACTGTTCGCAGTGTTGCATCGTCGTCACTCCTTGCTGTCACCGTGGGTTCGGCTTCAGCCGAACGTTGCCGATTTCGCCGACACGGGTGCTTGCGCTCACGCGGCGGCTTCGGCGCTGCCGACGCCTTGTCGGGCTGAAGCCCGACCTACAGCATCGCCTCGTCCATTGCCATGATCGTCTGCGCACCGGCCTGCACCGCCTCGGCATGCATCTGCGCACGCGGCAGGATCTGCTCGGCGTAGAAGCGCGCCGTGATCAGCTTGGCGCGCAGGAAGTCCGCGTTGTCGGCGCCACCCGCGGCGAGCCGGCGTTGCGCGGCGAGCGCGGCGATGCCCAGCTGCCAGCCGCCGGCCACCGTGCCCGCGAGCATCAGGAAGTTGTATGCCGCCGCGCCCGGCACCACGCCCGCGGTGTCGGCGTTCGCGCGGATCCAGTCGGCCGCGCCCTGCAGCGCATCGATCGCGCGCGCGAGCCGCGTGCCGATATCGGCCAGCGCGCCCGCGCCGAGCGCCGCCGCGACGCCGCGCATCTCCGCGAGCAGCGAGCGCATGCCCGCGCCGCCGTCACGCAGGAACTTGCGCCCGACGAGATCCAGCGCCTGGATGCCGTTGGTGCCTTCGTAGATCGGCAGGATGCGCGCATCGCGCAGGTGCTGCGCGGCGCCCGTTTCCTCGATGAAGCCCATGCCGCCGTGCACCTGCACGCCGAGCGAGGTGATCTCCATCGACATTTCCGTGCACCAGCCCTTCACGATCGGCGTGAGCAGCGCGATGCGCTCCTCGTGGAACTGCTCGCTCGTCGGCGTCGGGCGAATGATGGATGCGGTCCTGGCTGCCCATCGCCACGTAGGCGAGTGCACGCCCGGCCTCGGTCAGCGCCTTCATCTGCAGCAGCATGCGCCGCACGTCGGGGTGATGGATGATCGGGGCGCGGGCGGGACCACCGGCCACGGCGCCCTGCACGCGCTCGCGCGCGAAGGCCACGGCGCGCTGCAGCGAGCGCTCCGACACCGACACGCCCTGCAGCCCCACCGAGAGCCGCGCGTGGTTCATCATCGTGAACATGCACGCGAGGCCCTTGCCCTCCTCGCCGACCAGGTAGCCGATGGCGCCGCCGTCTTCGCCGAAACCCATCACGCAGGTCGGGCTGGCGTGAATGCCGAGCTTGTGCTCGACCGAGACCGGGTAGACGTCGTTGCGCGCGCCGAGGCTGCCGTCGGCGTTCACCAGGAACTTGGGCACCAGGAACAGCGAGATGCCCCTGACGCCCGGCGGTGCGTCGGGCAGGCGGGCGAGCACCAGGTGGATCACGTTCTCCGTCATCCCGTGGTCGCCCCAGGTGATGAAGATCTTGTTGCCGAAGACGCGGAAATGGTCGCCGTCGCGCTCCGCGCGCGCGGCCACTGCCGCGAGATCCGAGCCGGCCTGCGGTTCGGTGAGGTTCATGGTCCCGGTCCATTCGCCCGCGATCATCTTCGGCAGGTAAGTGCTCTTCAGTTCATCGCTGCCGTGGGCGAGGATCGCATCGGTGGCGCCCTGCGTGAGCAGCGGGCACAGGCCGAAGGCGATGCCGCCGGACTGGACCATCTCGAGCACCGCGGTGGCGAGCACCACCGGCATGCCCTGGCCGCCGAACTCCGGCGGGGAACGGCAGGCTGCCCCAGCCGCCCTCGACGTACTGCCAGTACGCTTCCTTGAAGCCGTCGGCCTGCACCACGGCGCGGTTCTCGACCCGCGTGCCCTGGCGGTCGCCCGGCCAGTTGAGCGGCGCGATCACCTCCTCGGTCAGCTTGGCCACGCCATCCAGCACCGCCTGCACGACGTCGGGGGTCGTTTCCTCCAGCCCCGGCAGCGCGGCAATCCCCGCCATGCCCACGTGCTCCTCCAGCACGAAGGCGATCTCCGTGACAGGGGCCTTGTAGTCGCTCATTTCATCTCTCCATCGTGGGTCCGAATTCATTCGGACATCTGCCTACCCAAATACAATCGTCGGCATGAATGCCGACCTACGGCGCCTGTGGGTCCGAATTCATTCGGACAAATGCCCGATCCGCGTAGGTCGGGCTTCAGCCCGACAAGGGTTCGGCTCCGCCGAACCCGCCAAGGACAATGTTCGGCTGAAGCCGAACCCACACGCGACCTACGGGAAGCGGTAATCCTTCATGCGCTCGCGCAAATCCTTCTTGCTCAGCTTGCCCGTTGCGGTGTGCGGGAGTTCGTCGACGAAGACCACGTCGTCGGGAATCCACCACTTGGCGACCTTGCCCTCGAACCACGCGAGCAGTTCCTCGCGCGTCAGCTGCGCGCCCGGATGCAGCACCACGCAGAGCAGCGGCCGCTCGGCCCAGCGCGGATGATACGCCCCGATCACGGCGGCTTCGGCCACGGCCGGGTGCGCCACCGCGGTGTTCTCGAGATCGATCGAGCTGATCCACTCGCCACCGGACTTGATCACGTCCTTGGTGCGGTCGGTGATCGCGACGTAGCCGCGCCGGTCGACGGTCGCGACGTCACCGGTCTCGAACCAGCCGTCGTCGTCGTGCGCATCGCCCTTGCCGATGCGGAAGTATTCCGAACAGATCCACGGCCCGCGCACTTTCAGCGCGCCGAAGGATACACCGTCCCACGGCAGTTCCTCGCCCGCGGCGTCGACGATCTTCACCTCCACGCCATAGACGGGCCGCCCGACCCGCACGCGCTGCGCCCACTGCTCCTCGCGGCTCAGCGTGTCGAAATCCGCACTCGGCGAATTGAAGGTCCCGATGGGGCTCATCTCGGTCATGCCCCAGGCGTGGTGCACGTGGACCCCGTGCCTGCGCTCGAACTCCTCCATGATCGCCTGCGGGCAGGCCGAGCCGCCGACTATCACCCGCCTCAGCGAGGGCACCGTCTTCCCGGTCTTGTTCAGGTGCGCCAGCAGCGCGAGCCACACCGTGGGCACGCCGGCCGTCACCGTGACGCCTTCGCCCTCGATCAGCCGCTGCAGCGTCTCGCCGTCGCCCATCTTCGGTCCCGGGAACACCAGCTTGGCGCCGACCACGGCGGCGCCGTAGGGGATGCTCCAGGCGTTGACGTGGAACATCGGCACCACCGGCATCACGACCTCGCGCGCCGACAGGTTCATCACGTCGGGCATCAGGCAGCCGTAGGTGTGCAATACGAGCGCGCGATGGCTGTAGACCACCCCCTTGGGATTGCCCGTGGTGCCCGAGGTGTAGCACATCGAGCAGGCGCTGTTCTCGTCGAGTTCCGGCCAGTCGAAGGTATCGGGCTCGCCGGCGATCAGCGTCTCGTAGTCGACGGCATTGCGCAGCGTGGTGTTCGCCGCCGCTCCCGCGGGCCCGAGGATCACGAAACCCTCGACGCAGCCGAGCCGGTGCTTCAGCGCTTCCAGCAGCGGCACGAAGGCCGGATCGACGAACAGCCAGCGATCCTCGGCGTGCTCGACGATGTACTCGATCTGCTCCGGAAACAGGCGCGGGTTGATGGTGTGGCACACGAAGCCCGAGCTGGAGGTGGCGAAATAGACCTCCAGGTGGCGGTAATCGTTCCAGGCCAGCGTGCCGACGCGCTCGCCCGGGCGCATCCCGAAGCGCGCCAGCGCATTGGCCAGCCGGGCGGTACGCGCGAAGGCCTCGCGATAGGTGTACCGGTGCAGCGGCTGGTCGGCCGTGACCGACACGACCTCGGCTTCGCCATGGAACTTGCGCGCATGCTCCATGAGCGACGTGATCGTCAGCTGCCTGTTCATGATCAGACCCAACATCGGGATTCCTCCGCTCTTATTGTCATCGAGGCCGCGCATTGTCGCAGGTGGCGCACGGCAGCGGGCTGTCAGTGTAGCGGCAACACCCGGCAATGCAGCCATTTCGATCGCTTATGGCCGGCATCGGCGGCGCTGATTGCGCGTATACTCCGCCACCACGGCGGGTGGCGCCGGCACGGCCCGGGCGAGCGCCGGACAGTGAGGATCGGGGATGCAGGAAAACTCGTCCGAGGACAAGGATTTTCGTGAGCTGATGAGCGATGTGCGACCGCTCGCCGGCGATGTCCAGCTGCACCTCAAGCGCGCGCCCGAGATCACGCCCGGCACGCTCGCCCGGCGGCTCGCGGCCGAAACCCTGGTGCGCAAGGACGGCAACTTCCTGTCCGACTCGCACATTCCCCTGGTCGAACCGCACGCGGAGCTGAGCTTCATCCGCCCCGGCGTGCAGTACGGCGTGTTCAAGCGCCTGCGTCTCGGCGACTACCGCTTCGATTCGCGCCTCGACCTGCACGGCCTCACGGTGGAGCAGTCGCGCGAGGCGCTGTGGCGCTTCGTCGCCGACTGCATGAAGCACGACGTGCGCGCCGCGCTGATCAACCACGGCAAGGGCGCCGGCCGCAGCACGCCCGCGCTGCTGAAGAGCTGCGTGGCGATGTGGCTGCCACAGTTCGCCGAGGTGCTGGCCTTCCATTCCGCGCCGCGCCACCTCGGCGGCACCGGCGCGACCGTGATCCTGCTGCGCAAGAGCGAGCGCGCGCGGCAGGAGAATTTCGAGAAACACAGCAAGCGCGCGCGCTGAGCCAGCACGGCGCATCGGGAGACCCGGCATGGAACCAGGCAGCAACGAACGCCAACGCGCGCTGGCGCACGCCACCGACGTGGCGATCCGCCTCGGCGCCCTGGCGCTGCTGATCGGCTGGTGCGCGCTGATCGTGGCACCCTTCCTGCTGGCCATTGCCTGGGGCTGCATCATCGCCATCGCGCTCTACGGCCCGTTCCTGGTGCTCAGCCAGTGGCTCGGCGGGCGCCGCAAGCTCGCCGCCACGCTGCTGGTGCTGGCGCTGCTCGCGATGATCATCGTGCCCGGGGTGATGCTGGGCGGTTCGCTCGCCGACGACATCCAGGCGGTGGTCGGGGCCTTCCAGGAAGGCCGGCTCCAGGTGCCGCCGCCGTCGCAGAAGGTCGCGTCGTGGCCGATCGTGGGAGAGCGCGTGCACGCCATCTGGCTGCAGGCATCGCAGAACCTGGAATCCGTGCTCGCCACCCTGGGGCCGCACATGAAACCCGTGGCGAGCTGGGTCCTGAGCTCGGCGGCGCAGTTCGGGCTCGGCCTGCTGCAGTTCGTCTTCGCCATCGTGATCAGCGGCGCGCTGCTCGCCAGTGCGACCGCGGGGGGCAACGTGGCGCGCTCGCTGGCCACGCGGCTCGCCGGCGCGCGCGGCGCCGAGCTCACGACACTCGCTGCCGCCACCGTGCGCGGCGTCACCCGCGGCATCCTCGGCGTGGCGCTGATCCAGTCCCTGCTGGCCGGTGCGGCGCTGTTTCTCGCCGGCGTGCCCGCGGCCGGGCTGTGGACGGTGCTGACGCTGGTGCTGGGCGTGGTGCAGCTCGGTGTCGGCATCATCATGGTGCCGGCCGCCATCTGGCTGTTCTCCAGCGCCGATACCTTCACCGCGATCGCGTTCGCGGCCTGGACCGTGCTGCTGATGCCGCTCGACAACGTGCTCAAGCCGCTGCTGATGGGCCGCGGCCTGGACGTGCCGGTCGCCGTGATATTCGTGGGCGCCATCGGCGGGTTCATTACCCAGGGCATCATCGGGCTGTTCGTCGGCGCGGTGGTGCTGGTGCTGGGCAACGAGCTGTTCCGCGCCTGGGTGGCGCCGGAAACTGCCGCGACCCCGGGGAATACCGGCGCATGATCCGCACCGACGACCTGCGCATCGTACAGACCCAGCCGCTGATCACGCCCGCGGTGCTGTGCGAGGAACTGCCGCACAGCGACGCAGGCGCGGTGCTGGTGAACAGCTCGCGGCGCACGATCGAGGCGATCCTGCGCGGCGCGGACCGCCGCCTGCTGTGCATCGTCGGGCCCTGCTCCGTGCACGATCCGGCCGCCGCGCTCGACTACGCGCGGCAGATGCAGTTGCGCAGCGCGGGGCTCGGGGACGCGCTGTTCATCGTGATGCGCGTGTACTTCGAAAAGCCGCGCACCGTGGTCGGCTGGAAGGGCCTGATCAACGACCCGGACCTGGACGGCAGTTTCCACATCAACAAGGGACTGCATCTCGCGCGCCGGCTGCTGCTCGACGTGACGGCGCTCGGCCTGCCCGCGGCCACGGAGTTCCTCGACACCACCTTCGGCCAGTACTACGCCGACCTGATCAGCTTCGGCGCGATCGGCGCGCGCACCGTCGAGAGCCAGGTCCACCGCGAGCTCGCCTCGGGCCTGTCGATGCCGGTGGGCATCAAGAACCGCACCGACGGCGACGTCGGGGTCGCCATCGACGCGATCCGCGCCGCCGCGCATCCGCACTGGTTCCCCTCGATCACCAAGGAAGGCAGCCCCGCGATCCTGCGCTCGAGCGGCAATCCGCACTGCTGCCTGGTCCTGCGCGGCGGCAACGTCTCGGGACCGAATTTCGGCGCCGCCGCCGTGAACGACGCGCTGGAACGCCTGCAGGATGCCGGCCTCGAGGCCGGCCTGGTGGTCGACTGCAGCCACGGCAACAGCGGCAAGGATCCGGCGCGCCAGGCCGCGGTGGCATCGGAGCTCGCGTCCGGGATCCGCGCGGGGCAGCGCGGCATTCGTGGCGTGATGATCGAGAGCCACCTGCAGGGCGGGGCGCAGACGCTCGGCCCGCGCGAGAATTTGCGCTACGGCCAGAGCGTCACCGACGCCTGCCTCTCGCTGGACGCCACGCTCCCGCTGCTGCAGGAGCTGGCGGAGGCGGTGCGGGCGGCGCGCGCCCCGAGCGCGTTCGGCGGCGCCCGCGAGCAGGACACCCATCCCTGATCATTTGCGAGGAATCGACATCGTGGACATCAAGACACTGACACCTTCGCTCTCGGTCGCGGGACAGATCGCAGCCGCCGATCTCCCGGATATCGCGCGCGCGGGGTTCCGCGCGCTCATCTGCAACCGTACCGATGGCGAGGCAGCGGACCAGCCCGGATTCAGCGAAATCGAGCGGGCCGCCCGCAGTGCGGGGCTGGAGGTGCGCTACCTGCCCGCGGAATCGGGCAAGGTGAGCGACGAGCAGGGCGCCGCCTTCGGCACGCTGATGGACGAGTTGCCCAAACCGGTGCTCGCATACTGTCGCAGCGGCATGCGCTCGGCGACGATGTGGGCGCTGTCGCAGTCCGGGAAGATCCCGCTGCCCGAGATCATCGAGACCGGGGCGAAAGCGGGCTATGACCTGCGCGCCCTGGTGCGGCGCATCATGAACGGCGGCAAGACGCCGGTCGAGGTGGCCGATGCCTCGCACGAGATCGTGATCGTCGGCGGCGGCGCCGCGGGCATCGCGGTCGCCTCCAGCCTGCTCGCGCGCAATCCGCAGCTCGACATCGCCATCATCGACCCGGCGGACATCCACTATTACCAGCCCGGGTGGACGCTGGTCGGCGCGGGCGTGTTCAAGCCCGGTTTCACGGCGCGCACGATGGCCGCGGTGCTGCCGCGCGGCGTGCACTGGATCAAGTCGGCGGTGGCGGCCTTCGAGCCCGAGCGCAATGCGGTGATCCTCGACGGCTGCCGCGTGGTCTCGTACCGCCAGCTCGTGGTGTGTCCGGGCATCAAGCTCGACTGGCACGGCATCGAGGGGCTGCCCGAGACCCTGGGCCGCAACGGCGTCACCTCCAACTACCGTTACGATCTCGCGCCCTACACCTGGCAGCTGGTGCAGCAACTGCGTGGCGGCAGGGCCGTGTTCACGCAGCCACCGATGCCGATCAAGTGCGCCGGCGCCCCGCAGAAGGCCATGTACCTCTCGGCCGACCACTGGCGCCGCGCCGGCGTGCTGGCGCAGCTCGACATCCGGTTCTGCAACGCGGGCGCGGTATTGTTCGGCGTGGCGGACTACGTGCCGGCGCTGATGGAATACGTCGCAGCCTACGGCATCCACCTGAATTTCGGCCGCACCCTGGTGGCCGTCGACGGCCCTGCGCGCACGGCGACCTTCCGCCAGGCCAACGCCGACGGCAGCCAGGAAACGGTGCAACTGGAATTCGACATGATCCACGTGGTACCGCCGCAGAAGGCGCCCGATTTCATCCGCGTGAGCCCGCTGGCGGACGCCGCCGGCTGGGTGGACGTGGACCCGGCCACGCTGCGCCACCGCCAGCACGCCAACGTGTTCGCGCTCGGCGATGCCGCCAACACCACCAACGCCAAGACGGCCGCGGCCGCGCGCAAGCAGGCCCCCGTGGTCGCGCACAACCTGCTGGTGACGCGCGGCGAGGCCCGCGGCGAGGCGGTCTACGACGGCTACGGCTCCTGCCCGCTCACGGTCGAGCGCGGCAAGATCGTGCTCGCCGAGTTCGGCTACGGCGGCAAGCTCGCCCCGAGCTTCCCGAAGTGGCTCATCGACGGCACCCGCCCCTCGCGGCTGGCCTGGTACCTCAAGGAGCGCATCCTGCCGCCGCTGTACTGGGACGCGATGCTCAAGGGCCGTGAATGGATGGCGAAGCCGGAAATGACCGGATGAGCGCAGCCGCGCGCGCGTTGCTGCGGCACCTGCCCTCGCTGCCGATACTGCACTGGGGCAAGGAATACAGTCGCGACACGCTGGTCAGCGACCTGCTGGCGGCGCTGATCGTCACGATCATGCTGATCCCGCAGAGCCTGGCCTACGCCCTGCTCGCGGGACTGCCGCCCGAGGCGGGGCTCTACGCGAGCATCGCGCCGCTGGTGCTCTATGCCCTGTTCGGCACCAGCCGCGTGCTCGCCGTGGGCCCGGTCGCGGTGATCTCGCTCATGACCGCGACCGCCATCGGCGAGCACGCCGTCGCGGGCTCGCCGGAGTACTGGTCGGCCGCGATCGCGCTGGCCCTGCTGTCCGGCCTGATGCTGTGCGCCATGGGCCTGCTGCGCCTGGGCTTCCTCGCCAACTTCCTCAGCCACCCGGTGATCGCGGGCTTCATCTCGGCCTCCGCGCTGCTGATCGCGGCTGGACAGCTCAAGACGATCCTCGGCATCGAGGCGCGCGGGCACTCGTTCGTGGAGATCGCCGCCAACCTCGCACGGCATCTGCCGCAGACCCGGTTGCTCAGCGCCACCGTCGGCATCGGCGCGGTGGCGTTCCTGTTCTGGGCGCGCACGGCGCTGAAGCCGCTGCTCGCGCGGCACGGCATCGCGCCGCGGGCCGCCGACGTGATCGTGAAATCGGCGCCGGTGGCGGCAATCATCGCCACCACGCTGCCGACCTGGCTGCTCGGCTGGCACGAGCAGGGGCTGAAGATCGTCGGCAGCGTCCCCGCGGGGCTGCCGCCGTTCACGCTGCCGTCGTGGAACCCCGCGCTGTGGGAAGCGCTGCTGCTGCCGGCGCTGCTGATCAGCGTGGTGGGCTTCGTGGAATCGGTGTCGGTGGGGCAGACGCTGGCCGCGCGCCGGCGCCAGCGCATCGAGCCCGACCAGGAACTGGTGGCGCTCGGCGCGAGCAACCTGTCGGCCGCCTTCTCGGGCGGCTTCCCGGTGACCGGCGGCTTCGCGCGCTCGGTGGTCAACTTCGACGCCGGCGCCCGCACGCCGGCCGCGGGCATCTACACGGCGGCCGGCATCGCGCTCGCCTCGCTGCTGCTCACGCCGGCGCTCTACTTCCTCCCGCAGGCCACGCTCGCCGCGACCATCATCGTGGCCGTGCTCTCGCTGATCGACGTCGACATCTTCCGGCGCACCTGGATCTATTCGAGGGCGGACTTCGCCGCGATGCTGGCGACGGTGGCGGCGACGCTGACCGTCGGCGTCGAGACGGGCCTGGTGACCGGCGTGGCGGTCTCGCTCGCGCTGTTCCTGTTCCGCACCAGCCGCCCGCATATCGCCGAGGTCGGACTGGTGCCCGGGACCGAGCACTTCAGGAACGTGCTGCGACACCCGGTGAAGACGTCCCCCCGGCTGGTCAGCCTGCGCGTCGACGAGAGCCTCTACTTCGCCAACGCGCGCGCGCTGGAAGACCGCGTGAACGAGGCGGCGGCGAAGCACCCCGAGTTGCAGCACCTGGTGTTGCAGTGCTCGGCGATCAACGTGATCGACGCGAGCGCGCTGGAGAGCCTGGAGGCGATCGAGAAGCGCCTGCGCGAGGCCGGCATCGCGCTGCACCTGAGCGAGGTCAAGGGGCCGGTGATGGACCGGCTGAAGCACACGGAGTTCCTGCACGGCCTGCGCGGCAAGGTGTTCCTCAGCCACTACCAGGCAATCGAGGAGCTGACGCCCGAGGTCACGGGCCGGCAGCCGGCGCCCGCGGGCCGAAACTCCTAGCCCGCCACCTCGAAGGCGAGCAGTTCCGCCCCGCCGTCGACCAGGTCGCCCGGCGCGAAATAGAACTCGCGCACGGTGCCCGCGGCGGGTGCGCGGATGGTGTGTTCCATCTTCATCGCTTCCATGATCAGCAGCGCGTCGCCCCTGGCGACCGCCTGACCCGTGTCGACCAGCAGCGCGACCACGGAGCCGTTCATCGGCGCGGCGAAGGCCTGCGCGCCGGTGTGCTCGACGTCCACGCCGAAATCCGGTTCGACGAGCGCGAACTCGGTCGCGCCGTACGCATCGAACAGCGTGTAGACGCGATCGTGCGGCACCACGGTGACACGCTCGATGTGCGCCTCCACGTTCGCGACCAGCTCGTTGCCGTCGAGGCGGCCCGCGAGCATCAGGCCGTGGCCCTCGTGCTGCATCCGGTAGCGCCGCGCGCTGCCCTCGCCGATCTCCTCCAGCGTCACGTGCTGCGAGCTGCCGTTCATCAGCAGCTCGAGGCGGTGGATCCGCGGCTCGCCCATGCGCCAGGCGTTGCCGAGGTGCCACGGCGAGAAGCTGTCCGCGCTGCGGCTCGCGTGCGCGGCGACCTGGCGCTCGCGCGCCAGCAGCAGGTAGAGCGCCGCCAGGGGCAGCTGGCGCGCGCGCGAGCCACCGGCATCGCGGAAGATCGCCTCGGCGTGCTGCTCGATGAACGCGGTGTGCACCTCCTCCGCGGCGAAGGCGGGATGCGCGACGAGGTTGTGCAGGAACGCGATGTTGGTCGTGAGCCCGCCGATGCGGTACTCGGCGAGCGCGCGCTTCAGGCGCGCCAGCGCGCGCGGGCGCGTCTCGTCCCACACGACCAGCTTGGCGATCATCGGATCGTAATGGATGCTGACATCGTCGCCCTGCACCACGCCGGTGTCCACGCGCACGTGCTCGCTCTCCTGCGGCGGCTGCAGCCAGGCCAGCCGGCCGGTGACCGGCAGGAAATCGTTGCGCGGATCCTCGGCGTAGATGCGCACCTCGAGCGCGTGCCCGTGCACCGCGAGCTCCTCCTGGCGCCGCGGCAGCGGCTCGCCGGCCGCCACGCGCAGCTGCCATTCCACGAGGTCCTGGCGCGTGATCATCTCCGTGACCGGGTGCTCGACCTGCAGGCGCGTGTTCATCTCCATGAAATAGAACTCGCCAGCGGCCGTGAGCAGGAACTCCACGGTGCCCGCGCCGCGGTACCCGATGGCCTCGGCCGCGCGCAGCGCCGCGTGTCCCATCGCGCTGCGCACCGCCGGCGTCATGCCGGGCGCCGGCGCTTCCTCCACGACTTTCTGGTGACGGCGCTGCAGCGAGCAGTCGCGCTCGAACAGGTAGACGCCGTTGCCGTGGTTGTCGCAGAACACCTGGATCTCGACGTGGCGCGGACGGATCAGGCATTTCTCGACCAGCATGTGGCTGTCGCCGAAGGCCTTGTCGGATTCGCGCCGTGCCGCGGCCAGCGCCTCGGGGAATTCCCCCGCGCTGTCGACGCGCCGCATGCCCTTGCCGCCGCCGCCCGCCGCGGCCTTCAGCAGCACCGGAAAGCCGATGAGCACTGCCTCGGCGAGCAGCAGCGCGTCATCCTGGTTCTCGCCGTGGTAACCCGGCACCAGCGGCACCGCGGCGTCTTCCATGATGCGCTTGGCCGCGCTCTTGGAGCCCATCGCGGCGATCGCCGCGGGCGGCGGGCCGATGAACACCAGGCCGTTGTCGGCGCACAGTTGCGCGAACGCGGCGTTCTCGGACAGGAAACCGTAGCCGGGATGGATGGCCTGGGCGCCGGTCGCGCGTGCGGCCGCGATGATGCGCTCGGCGCAGAGGTAGGACTCGCGCGGCGCCGCGGCGCCGATGTGCACGGCCTCGTCGGCCATGCTGACATGCAGCGCGTCGCGGTCGGCATCGGAGTACACCGCCACGGTGTGGATGCCGAGGCGGCGCGCGGTGCGGATCACGCGGCAGGCGATTTCGCCGCGGTTGGCGATCAGGATCTTTTCGAACATGCGCAGCACTCCCCTTTCCTTGTGGGTCGGCATTCATGCCGACTCCGACCTTGAATCCTGTGGGTCGGCATTCATGCCGACTGGTGCCTGCGGGGATGCGGCGGGTTCGGCTGTGCCGAACCCTTGTCGGGTTGAAACCCGACCTACAGACCGATCCGCAGCCCCGCCAGCGAGCATCACATGCGGAACACGCCGAAACGCGTGGGCTCGATCGGCGCGTTCAGCGACGCCGAAATGCCGAGGCCCAGCACCATGCGCGTCTCGGCCGGGTCGATCACGCCGTCGTCCCACAACCGCGCCGAGGCGAAATAGGGATGGCCCTGTTCCTCGTAGCGCTCGACGATCGGGCGCTTGAACCCGGCCTCCTCCTCGGCGCTCCAGGCCTCGCCCTGGCGTTCCTTCTGGTCGCGCTTGATCTGCGCCAGCACGCCGGCGGCCTGCTCGCCGCCCATCACCGAGACGCGCGCGTTGGGCCACATGAACAGCAAGCGCGGATCGTAGGCGCGCCCGCACATGCCGTAGTTGCCGGCACCGAAGGAGCCGCCGATCAGCACGGTGAACTTGGGCACCGCGGCGCACGCGACCGCGGTCACCATCTTGGCGCCGTGCTTGGCGATGCCGCCGGTCTCGTACTGGCGCCCGACCATGAAGCCGGTGATGTTCTGCAGGAACACCAGCGGGATGCCGCGCTGCGCGCACAGCTCGATGAAGTGCGCGCCTTTCTGCGCCGACTCGCTGAACAGGATGCCGTTGTTGGCGACGATGCCCACCGGGTAGCCCCAGATGCGCGCGAAGCCGCACACCAGCGTGGTGCCGTAGAGCGACTTGAACTCGTCGAACTCGGAGGCGTCGACGATGCGCGCGATCACCTCGCGCACGTCGTAGGGCTTGCGCGTATCGCGCGGGATCACGCCGTATATCTCGGCCGGGGCGTAGGCCGGTTCGCGCACGGGCGCCACGTCGAGCGCGACGTTCTTCACGCGGTTGAGCCGCGCCACCGCGCGCCGCGCGAGCTCGAGCGCGTGATGGTCGTTGCGCGCGTAGTGGTCCGCGACCCCCGAGGTGCGGCAGTGCACGTCGGCGCCGCCGAGATCCTCGGCGCTCACGATCTCGCCGGTCGCCGCGCGCACCAGCGGCGGGCCGCCGAGGAAGATCGTGCCCTGCTGGCGCACGATGATCGCCTCGTCGGCCATTGCCGGCACGTAGGCGCCGCCCGCGGTGCAGGAGCCCATGACCACCGCGATCTGCGCGATGTTGCGCGCCGACATGTTGGCCTGGTTGAAGAAGATGCGCCCGAAGTGCTCGCGGTCCGGGAACACCTCGTCCTGGCGCGGCAGGTTCGCGCCGCCCGAATCCACCAGGTAGATGCACGGCAGGTTGTTCTCCGCCGCGATGGTCTGCGCGCGCAGGTGCTTCTTCACGGTGAGCGGATAGTAGGTGCCGCCCTTCACCGTCGCGTCGTTGGCGACGATCACGCACTCCTGCCCGCTGACGCGCCCGATGCCGGTGACGATGCCGGCCGCCGGCACGTCCTCGTCGTAGACGCCCATGCGCGGCGAGCGCGGAGAGCTCGAGGAAGGGCGCGCCGGGATCGAGCAGCGCGTCGATGCGCTCGCGCGGCAACAGCTTGCCGCGGCTGGTGTGCAGCGCGCGCGCCTTCTCGCCGCCGCCGCCGCGCGCCGCGGCGAGCTTCCCGCGCAGGTCCTGCACCTGCGCCTGCATCGCCGCGCGGTTGTCGGCGAATTCCTGGCTGCGCGTGTTGAGCGCGCTCTGGATCACGTTCATGGCTGGTTCCCGTGCCCGCTCAGCGGGTTTCGTTGAACAAGTTCGCGCCCGATCAGCATGCGGCGGATCTCCGAGGTGCCCGCACCGATCTCGTAGAGCTTGGCGTCGCGCAGCAGCCGCCCGGTCGGGTAGTCGTTGATGTAGCCGTTGCCGCCGAGGATCTGGATCGCATCGAGCGCCGCCTTCGTCGCCGCCTCGGCCGTGTACAGGATCACCGCGGCGGCGTCCTTGCGCGCGGTCTCGTTGCGGTCGCAGGCCTTCGCCACGGCGTAGAGGTAGGCGCGACTCGCGTTGAGTGCGGCGTACATGTCGGCGATCTTGCCCTGGACCAGCTGGAACTCGCCGATCGACTGGCCGAACTGCTTGCGCTCGTGCATGTAGGGAACCACCACGTCGAGACAGGCCTGCATGATCCCCACCGGGCCGCCCGAGAGCACCACGCGCTCGTAGTCCAGCCCCGACATCAGCACCGCCACGCCGCCGTTCTCGCGCCCGAGCACGTTTTCGGCCGGCACCTCGCAGTCCTCGAACACCAGCTCGCAGGTGTTGGAGCCGCGCATGCCGAGCTTGTCGAGCTTCTGCGCGCGCGAGAAGCCCGGGAAGTCGCGCTCGACGATGAAGGCCGTGATGCCTCGCGAGCCGGCCGCGGGATCGGTCCTGGCGTAGATCACGTAGACGTTGGCGTCGGGGCCGTTGGTGATCCACATCTTGTTGCCGTTCAGCACGTAGCGATCGCCGCGCTTCTCGGCGCGCAGGCGCATGCTGACCACGTCGGAACCGGCGTTCGGCTCGCTCATCGCCAGCGCGCCGACGTGCTCGCCGCTCACCAGCTTCGGCAGGTAGCGGCTCTTCTGCGCCTCGCTGCCGTTCCTGTGGATCTGGTTCACGCAGAGATTGGAGTGCGCGCCGTAGGAGAGTCCCACCGCGGCCGAGGCGCGGCTCACCTCTTCCATCGCGACCGCGTGCGCGAGGTAGCCCATGCCGGCTGCCGCCGTACTGCTCGGCGACGGTCATGCCGAGCAGCCCGAGCTCGCCGAACTTGCGCCACAGGTCAGCGGGAAAATTGTTCTCGCGATCGATCGCCGCGGCGCGCGGCGCGAGCTCGGCGGCGCAGAAGGCCGCGACGGTATCGCGCAGCATGTCGATGTCCGTGCCGAGGTCGAAGTTCAGCGCGGGCCAGGAAATGCTCATCGGCTCGTCCTCCGGCGTGCGGGTCGGGTGGGTGCTGGATTCGGCCCCGGCGAGCGAGGCGAGGCAGCCGGCCTCGACGGCGTCGAGCTCGGCCAGCATCGCCTGCAGGTCCGCGAGCCGCGCCTGCAGCGCCGCGCGCTGCTCGCGCACGCGTTCGAGCAGGCGCCGCAGCTGCTGCTCGTTGCCGTGCTCCGGGTCGTACATCGCGATGATCTCGCGGCTCTCCTCGAGGCTCAGGCCGAGGCGCTTGCCGCGCACGATCAGCTTGAGGCGCGTGCGGTCGGCCGCCGAATAGACGCGCGTCTGTCCGCGCCGCGCCGGCGCGAGCAGGCCGAGCTCCTCGTAGTGGCGCATGGTACGCGCGGTGATGCCGAATTCCTGCGCGAGCTCGCGGATCGTGTAGCTCTTCTGCATCGCAGCGTCCCCGGATGGTGGCGCCGCAACGATACCTGCCGTTTACGTTAACGTCAACTTTCAGGCGAGCGCAGCGTGGGTCGCCATTCATGGCGACAGCAGCATCCGGCAGGCACACGTCGGCATGAATGCCGACCCACAAGGCATCTGTAGGTCGCCATTCATGGCGACAGCAGCAGTCGGGCAGGCACAAGTCGGCATGAATGCCGACCCACGCTGGCGTCACCAGCCCATCACGGATTTCACGAAAGGAATGCTGAGCCGCCGCCCGGCGCCCAGCGAGGCGGTGTCGAGGCGATCGAGCACGCGCGATCAGCGCCGCCATGCCGCGCGGACTGCGCTGCCAGACGAAGCGCGCGACCCCGGGCTCCAGCGTGATGCCGCGGTTGTGCGCGCGCAGCACCAGCGCGGCGATCTTGCCCTCGTCGTCGGGCTCGGCCAGCGCGCCGATCGCCCCGCCCTGCAGGCGCGAGCGCAGGTCCGCGAGCGCGAACCCGGCCTGCCGTGGCGGCAGCGCCGCCGCCAGCAGCAGGCGGCAGTCGGTTTCCAGGCAGCGGTTGTAGAGATGGAACAGCGCCTCCTCCCAGTCGCGCCGGCCCGCGACCGCGTCCGCGTCATCGAGGCAGAGCAGCGCGTGCGCCTCGAGGCCCGCGAGCAGCTCCGCCGGCGGCGCGTCGCGCAGCTCGCCGAGCGGCAGGTAGACGATGGCGCCGCCGCCCGCCTCGACCTCGTGGCAGCAGGCCTGCAGCAGGTGGGTGCGCCCGCTGCCCGGCGGGCCGTGCAGGAACAGGCTGCCGTGGCCGGTGGCGAGGAAATGGCGCAGGGCTTCGACCGCCGCACGGTTCTGCGCGCAGACCAGGAAGTTGGCGAACGCGGCCTCGTCGGGGAGGCGAACCGGCAGCGGCAATTGCGTGGGCATCAGCCCCGGGCTGCCGGCAGCGGCTCGGCGCGCCTCGGGCGCGCCGGCCGCGCCTTGCGGTACTGCCGCGGCCGGCCCGTAGTAGCTGCTGGCGCGGTAACGCTGGTGCACGTGGCGCAGCAGCACCATGATCACCGCCGACACCGGCAGCGCCAGCAGCACGCCGGTGAAGCCGAACAGCTGCCCGCCGGCCATCACCGCGAAGATCACCACCACCGGGTGCAGGCCGATGCGATCCCCGACCAGCTTCGGCGTGAGGTACATGCCTTCCAGCATCTGGCTCAGCACGAACACCAGCGCGACCCAGACCAGCGGCACCCAGTCGCCGAACTGCACCAGTGCCGCGACCGCGGCGGCGGCCACGCCGAGCACGAGACCGAGATAGGGCACGATGCTCGCGAGCCCCGCGAGCACGCCGATCAGCAGCGCGAGGTCCAGCCCGACCAGCATCAGCCCGAGCGTGTAGCAGAAACCCAGCGCCAGCATCACCAGCAGCTGCCCGCGGATGAAGGCGCTGACGACCTCGTCGCATTCGCGCGCCAGCGCCACCGCGGTGGGCTCCCAGGCGCGCGGCAGCACGGCGCGCACCTTGGCGATCATCACGTCCCAGTCGCGCAGCAGGTAGAACGTCACGACCGGGACCAGCACCAGGTTCGCGAACCAGCCGAGCAGCGCGAGCGAGGAGGTGGTGGCCGAACTGAGCACGCGCTGCGCGATGCCGCCCGCGCTCTGCCAGTTCGCCATCAACGCGTCCTTGATGTCCTCGAGCGGGATGTCGCCTTCGCCCACGCTGAACTTGTGCTGCAGCCAGGGCAGCAGCGTGGCGCGAAACCACTCCACCACCACCGGCACCTTGGCCGCCATCACGTGCATCTGCCGCCCGAGCAGCGGCACCAGCACCAGCACCAGCAGCACGATCAGCAGCGTCATCACCAGGAACACCAGGCTCACGGCCACGGCGCGCCCCAGCCCGGCGCGCTCGAGGCGGTCGACCGCCGGATCCCACAGGTAGGCCAGCGCGAGCGCGATCAGGAAAGGCGTCAGGATCGGGCCGAGCAGGTGCAGCAGCACGCCGGCCAGCAACACCAGCCCGAGCCCCAGCAGCCGTTGCGTGCCGCTCGCGCCGCCCGTCGCAGGATCCGTCATCGCGCTCAACCCCCGACCCAGCGGTAATGCAGTTCGCCCTCGGCGCCCGCGTTGCCCAGCTGCGACAGCAGCGACAGCTCGCGGGCGACCGAGGCGAAATTGCTGTCGGTGACGATGTCGAAGAACAGCGTGTCGCGATCGACGAGCACCAGCTGCAGGCCGCGCACCGAGGTCATCGCCTTCAGCAGCCGCGAGAGTTTCTCGTAGGCCGCGAAGCCGGCCACGCCATCGACGCGCAAGCGCAACTGCTCGGTGTTCGCGAGCCCGGTCTGCACCGCATAGCGCGCCGCCACGGCATCGGCGGTGAAATCCGCGAGCTGCCCGGCGAGTGCGTCCAGCGTGGGCGCGCTGCCCGAACCGTCGCTGCTCGTGCCGGTGTCGCTCGCCGCGGTGACACTCGCTGCATCGCTGGCCGCGGCATCGATCGCCGCGCCATCGCTCGCGCCCGCGTCGCCGGGCTGCCCGGCGCTGCCCTGCGCAACGCCCAGGTACCGCCATTCGCCGAGCCATGAGCCATCGCTGGCGCGCACCAGCTTGCCGATCAGCACCGACTCGGCGCCGTAGCGCGCCGACGCGCGCAGCGTCGCCTCGGTATCCAGCGCCCACACCTGCTCGGCGGTCACGGCAGCGCTGTCCTCGATGTCCATCTGCGGGAACAGCAGCGGCATCGCGCGGCGCGCGGCGTGGAAACCCAGCCAGTCGGCAACCGCGGTGTCGACGGCGCGGATCAGCAGGCGCGCTCCGGTGCCGTCATCGAGCGCGAGCCACACCAGTGTCGCCGGCCGGTTGGGCGGCAGCATCGGCTCGCCGGCGCGGCGCAGGATGTCGTCGACCGTCCGCGGCGGGAACACGACGTGCAGCCCCGGCTCCTCGGCGGGCCCCGCGTCGCGCGGCGGGTAGCTGATGTTCGTGAAGTAGAACTGCAGCAGGTAATTGTTGGCGCGCGACAGCGTCGCGGCGACTGCGGGGTTGTCGAGCACGCCGGCAGAGCCCGCGACCTTGACCAGCACGGTGCGAAAGCCCGCGTCGACGGCGGCCGCGCGCGCCTGCTCGTCCTGGCTCGCGATCGGCACGTCCGCCTCGTACAGGCCCTTGACGGTTTCCGCCCGGGCCGCCAGCACGAGCAGGCCGAGGGCCAGACAGAGAAAGCCCTGGCGAGCGATTTGGCGACTCATGCGTGTCCACGGCGCTGTGTATTGAAGATGCGCGGCATTCTAGCAGCCCGCTGCCGGCTTCACACCGCGGCCCTCGCGGTTTGCTGGCCCGGACGGGCTGCTGCTAGAATCGCGCGCCCCAGCGAAGGCGAGCGCCCATGTCCGAAGCCAGCAACGACGGTCTTTCCTACAAGGATGCGGGCGTCGATATCGACGCCGGCAATGCCCTGGTCGCGAACATCAAGGGCGTGGCGCGCCGCACCCGGCGCCCCGAAGTGCTGGGCGGCCTCGGCGGCTTCGGCGCGCTGTGCGAGATACCCAAGCGCTACAAGCGAGCCGGTGCTGGTCTCCGGCACCGACGGTGTCGGCACCAAGCTGCGCCTGGCGATGCAGCTCGGCATCCACGACAGCATCGGCATCGACCTGGTGGCGATGTGCGTCAACGACCTCGTGGTCGCCGGCGCCGAGCCGCTGTTCTTCCTCGATTACTACGCCACCGGCCGGCTCAACGTCGACGGTGGCGACGCAGGTGATCCAGGGCATCGGCACCGGCTGCGAGCAGGCGGGCTGCGCGCTGGTCGGCGGCGAGACCGCCGAGATGCCCGGCATGTACGAGGGCGAGGATTACGACCTCGCGGGCTTCTGCGTCGGCGTGGTGGAGAAGAGCCGCATCATCGACGGCAGCCGCGTCGCGCCCGGCGACGCACTGATCGCGCTGGCCTCGAGCGGCGCGCACTCCAACGGCTACTCGCTGATCCGCAAGATCCTCGAGGTGAGCGGTGCCGCACTCGACGCCGATCTCGACGGGCGCCCGCTCGGCCAGGCGCTGATGGCACCGACACGCATCTACGTCAAGCCGCTGCTGGCGCTGATCGAGACAGTGTCCGGTCAACGCGCTGGCGCACATCACCGGCGGCGGCCTGCTCGAGAACATCCCGCGCGTGCTGCCCGCGGGCAGCTGCGCCGTGATCGACGCCGCCAGCTGGCAGGAGCCGGAACTGTTCCGCTGGCTGCGCGCGCCGGCAAGGTGGCGCGCATGGAGATGTACCGCACCTTCAACTGCGGCGTGGGCATGGTGATCTGCGTGCCCGAGGCGCGGTGCGACGCGGCAATCGCGCAGCTGCGCGCCGCGGGCGAGAACGCGTGGCGCATCGGGCACATCGAGACCGCGGCCGCGGGCAGCGAACAGGTGCGCATGCTTGGCGCCTGACACGCACCCGTCCACGCAGCACTGCCGCCTGGTCGTCCTGATCTCGGGCAGCGGCAGCAACCTGCAAGCCTTTATCGATGCCTGCCGCGATCCGGCCTACCCCTGCACCGTCGCCGCGGTGATCAGCAACCGGGCCGGCGTGCCCGGCCTGGAGCGCGCGCGCGAGGCGGGCATCCCGGCCGAAGTCCTCGATCACCGCGCCTTCGCGAACCGCGAGGACGTTCGACGCCGAGCTCGCGCGTCGCATCGATGCCCACGCGCCCGACCTGGTGATCCTGGCCGGCTTCATGCGCATCCTGACGCCCGGCTTCGTGCGCCACTACGCCGGGCGGCTGCTGAACATCCACCCTTCCCTGCTGCCGCTCTACCCGGGGCTGCACACGCACCGGCGCGCGCTCGAGGCGGGCGACGCCGAGCACGGTGCCACGGTGCACTTCGTCAGCGACGGAGCTCGACGGCGGTCCCGCGATCGTGCAGGCCCGCGTGCCGGTGCTGCCCGGCGACACGCCGGAGACGCTCGCCGACCGCGTGCTCGAACGCGAGCACCTGATCTACCCGCTGGCGGCTCGGCTATACGCCGAAGGGCGCCTGCGCCTGCAGGGCGGGCGCGCCGAGCTCGACGGCAGCCCGCTGCCGGCACATGGCATGCCGCTGGAGGCCTGAGCGAGCGCCGCCGGCACGGCCGGCGCTTCCCCGGCACGGATTCCCGTCAGCACTCGCGGCACTATGGATATGAAAAAATTGCCTGAGTCAGTTGCTTGACTAAATTGCTTCGGGAGCGGATAGTCAGCCACACGACTTACACAGGACGGAACCATGACCACCGCCAGGCACGTCAAGCACAGCGACAAGCGCGAACGCCTGATCGATGCGGCGCCGCGTGCTGTTCCATCGCCGCGGCTTCGGCGAGACCAGCCTGGCGGACATCGCGCGCGAGTCCGGCGTGCCGGTCGGCAACGTCTACTACTACTTCAAGACCAAGGAGGACATCGCCGCCGCCGTCATCGAGCAGTACCGCGTGCACATGGCCGGCATCGCGCAGGTCGCCGAGAAGCGCCCGACGGCGCGGGAGCGCATCCTCAGCATGCTCGACAGCCTCGCCTGCGATTGCGACGCGATCGCCCACAGCGGCTGCCCGATGGGCTCGCTGTGCGTCGAGTTCGGCAAGCGCGACACGGCGCTGCGCGAGGAAGCCAACCGCCTGCTGCTGCGGATGATCGACTGGGTCGAACGCCAGTTCGCCGGCATGGCTCGCGCGGATGCGCGCGCGCTGGCGATCCAGCTGGTGTCCACGGTGCAGGGCGCGAGCGTGCTGGCGCTGGCGATGCACGACCCCGGCATCCTGCGCCAGGAACTGGCGCGCATGAAAACCGTCGTCGAGGCCCTGTGATGATTTTTTCACGCGATTCAAGTCAGGTAACCAACACATTTTTCGGAGAATTTAAGTTGGTCAACTCACCAAATAACGCGGATCGCCGCCCTGCCGGCGGCGCCGCCAACCAGACCTCGGTTCGCCGGCAGCGGTCGCTGCCGGGACGCCGGGCACCTGCCACGAGCAGGGTTCATACCACCACCCCAAGAGGGAGGGAGAAAGCCATGAAAACCGCAACGAACACCCGTACCGGCTCGCGCGCAACCACCCGCCGTGGCGCGCTGGCGCTGCTGCTGGCCGCCACGCTGGGCAGCGGCAGCCACGCCGCGAACGCGGCGCAGGCGCCATCGGCCGCCGAGCTCGAGCACTGCCTGCACCGCGCCGGCCTGGAGCTCGAAGCTCGGCGAGCAGGATCTGCGGCTGCTGAGCGCGCAGAAGTTCGCGCTCGGGCGCGAGCGCCACATGATCGCGCTCAACACCGAGTTCGCGCTGGGGAATGCGGCGATGAACCCGCGGCTCTACTGCACGGTGGAGCGCGGCGGCGAGATCAGCCTGGTGCAGAGCATGCCCCGCCTGCCGCACCGGCCGGCCACCGCCCTGGTCGCCAAGTAGGAGCGGGCCATGCCCGCGATGATTGTCGGAGCGGGCCATGCCCGCGATGGCGAGCGGGCCATGCCCGCGATGTGGGTCGGCATTCATGCCGACGTGTGCCTGCCCGAATGCTGCTGTCGCCATGAATGGCGACCCACAATGGCGACAGGTGCCTGCGGGGTTGCGGCGGGTTCGGCATTGCCGAACCCTTGTCGGGCTGAAGCCCGACCCACGGGGCTCGAGGCTCACGCGCGCGGCAGCGTGACCCCGGTCTGGCCCTGGTACTTGCCGCCGCGGTCGCGGTACGAGGTCTCGCAGACCTCGTCGCTCTCGAAGAACAGCATCTGCGCCACGCCCTCGTTGGCGTAGATCTTGCGCGGGAAGCGTCGTGGTGTTCGAGAATTCGAGCGTGACGTGCCCTTCCCACTCGGGCTCCAGCGGCGTGACGTTCACGATGATGCCGCAGCGCGCGTAGGTGGACTTGCCGAGGCAGATCGTCAGCA
The DNA here is from genome assembly GCA_963819895.1 of uncultured Gammaproteobacteria bacterium. Taxonomy (GTDB): domain Bacteria; phylum Pseudomonadota; class Gammaproteobacteria; order Pseudomonadales; family UBA5518; genus UBA5518. The sequence continues at coordinate 82,526 of CAWFXU010000013.1, read as the reverse complement.
CGCTGCGCGGGATGCGGAAGTACTCCACGGTGCGCGCCAGCGCGAAGGAGTTCGGCGGGATGATGCACGAGTCCGCCTTGATGTCGACGAAGCTGCGCGGGTCGAAGTGCTTCGGGTCCACCGTCGCCGAGTGCACGTTGGTGAAGACCTTGAACTCGTCGGAGCAGCGCACGTCGTAGCCGTAGCTCGAGGTGCCGAAGGAAATGACCTTGCCGGCCGCCGTGTGCCGCACCTGGTCCGGCTCGAACGGGCTGATCATGCCGTGCTCGGCCGCCATGCGGCGAATCCACCTGTCCGATTTGATCGACATCGCTGTGCTGCTTCCCGATTGAAACGTTGTGCCCGACGCGTGGGCCCGCATTCATGCGGACAATTGTCCGGATCCGTGGGTTCGGCTTCAGCCGAACATTCTGTCCGGCTGAAGCCGGACCTACAGCCGGACTGCACCGGCGCGCCGCGGGGCGCCATCTTAGCGGCTGGCGCTGGCGGCGCAAAGCCGCGCGCGGTTCAGTCGTTGGTGACCGTGATGCTGGGCACCTGCCCCTGCGCGGCATTGCGCCGCAGCAGCTCGAGGCCCATGCGCCGCGCCACGTCGCGGTAGATCGAGGCCAGCGGGCCGTCGGGATCGGCGGCCACGGTGGGCGTGCCGCCATCGGTCTGCTCGCGGATGCGGATGTCGAGCGGCAGCGCGCCGAGCAGCGGCACGCCGTACTCGCGCGCGACGCGCTCGCCGCCGCCGGCGCCGAACAGGTGCTCGGCATGGCCGCAGTGCGAGCACACGTGCACCGCCATGTTCTCCACCACGCCGAGCACCGGGATGCCGACCTTGGCGAACATCTCGATGCCCTTCTTGCAGTCGAGCAGCGCGATGTCCTGCGGCGTGGTGACGATCACGGCGCCGCTCACCGGCGCCTTCTGCGCCAGGGTCAGCTGGATGTCGCCGGTGCCGGGCGGCATGTCGACGACCAGGTAGTCGAGGTCGCGCCACAGCGTCTGCGTGATCATCTGCTGCAGCGCGCCGCTGGCCATCGGGCCGCGCCAGACCATCGCGGTCTTCTCGGTGACCAGGTAGCCCATCGACATGGTCTGCAGGCCGTGCGCCTCGATCGGCACGATGAAATTGCCCTCGCGCCCCTCGGGGCGCTGGTGCTCGGGCACGCCGAGCATGATCTGCTGGCTGGGGCCGTAGATGTCGGCGTCCAGCAGCCCGACCCGCGCGCCCTCGCGCTGCAGGGCAAGCGCCAGGTTCACCGCGGTGGTCGACTTGCCGACGCCGCCCTTGCCCGAGGCGACCGCGATCAGGTTGCGCACGCTGTCCAGGCCGGGCGCGCTGCCGCGCCGCGGCGTCGCCGCGATGCGCACCTCGAAGTCGACCCGGATCGTGGCGCCCGCCGCCAGCGGTGCGAGGGCATGGCGCACCACCGCCGCGAGCGGCTCGCGCAGCCCGGCCGCGGGGATGCCCGCGTGCACGGTGGCGACCACGATGTCGGCGCGCCGCTCCAGCGCCGCGAGCTCGATCCATTCCGCGAGCGGCGCCTCGATGCCTTCCACGTGGCAACTGGCAAGTGCGCGGCGGGCTGCCTGCAGGTCGATGGCGCTCATGTCTGACTCCCGGAAAGCGGAAAATACCGCATCTTACTGGCCGCGCCGCGGGCGCGGAAGGCGCGCCGCGCGGGCCGGTACTATCCACGATGCAATGCGCGGGGGATATCGTTATATTTCCCGTTTTTCACGCGGGAATCCCGCGCCACGGACCACATCCCGCCATGCCCGCCCAACGCCGCATCCTCGTTACCAGCGCACTGCCCTATGCCAACGGGCCGCTGCACCTCGGCCACATGATCGAGCAGATCCAGACCGACATCTGGGTGCGCTTCCAGCGCCTGCGCGGCCACGCCTGCACCTACGTGTGCGCCGAGCGACGCGCACGGCACGCCGGTGATGCTGCGCGCCGAGAAGGAAGGGCTGACACCCGAGCAGCTGATCGAGCGCATCCAGGCCAGTCACCGCGCCGATTCCGCCGGCTTCCTGGTGAGCTCCGACAATTTCTACACCACGCATTCCCCCGAGAACCGCCACTTCGCGGAGCTGATCTACACCCGCCTCGCGGCGCGCGGCCACATCGCGCGGCGCTCGATCGAGCAGGCCTTCGACCCCGAGAAGGGCCTGTTCCTGCCGGACCGCTACATCAAGGGCGGCTGCCCGCGCTGCGGCGCCGCCGACCAGTACGGCGACTCCTGCGAATCGTGCGGCGCGACCTACACGCCGCTCGACCTGAAGAACCCGGTGTCGGTGCTCTCGGGCGCCACGCCGGTGCGGCGCGAGTCCGAGCACTTCTTCTTCAAGCTCGGCGATTTCGAGGCGATGCTGCGCGAATGGACCGCGGGCGAGGGCGTGCAGCCCGAAGTGGCGAACAAGCTGCAGGAGTGGTTCTCGCAGGGCCTGCAACGACTGGGACATCTCGCGCGACGCGCCCTACTTCGGCTTCGAGATCCCCGGCGAGCCGGGCAAGTACTTCTACGTCTGGGTCGACGCGCCGATCGGCTACATGGCGAGCTTCCAGAATCTGTGCGACCGCACCGGCGAGGACTTCGACAGCTACTGGGCCGAGGGCAGCAGCGCCGAGCTCTACCACTTCATCGGCAAGGACATCGTCATATTTCCACACGCTGTTCTGGCCCGCGATGCTGCAGCGGTGCCGGCTTCCGCCGCCCCGACTGCGGTGTTCTGCCACGGCTTCCTCACGGTCAACGGCCAGAAGATGTCGAAGTCGCGCGGCACCTTCATCATGGCGCGCACCTACCTCGAGCACCTCGATGCCGAGTACCTGCGCTACTACATCGCGGCCAAGCTCGGCGCGGGGCTCGAGGACATCGACCTCAACCTCGAGGACTTCGTGCTGCGCGTGAATTCGGACCTGGTCGGCAAGGTCGTGAACATCGCCAGCCGCTGCGCCGGCTTCATCACCAAGCGCTTCGACGGGCAACTGGCCGCCGGCAACGAGGCCGCCGAACTGCTGGCGGATTTCCTCGCCGAGCGCGACACCATCGCCGCGTATTACGAGGGCCGCGAGTACGGCAAGGCGATCCGCCAGATCATGGCGCTCGCCGACCGCGCCAACCAGTACATCGACGACGAGAAGCCGTGGGCGCTGGCGAAGGACCCCGCGCAGGCCGCGCGCGTGCAGGCGGTGTGCTCGCGCGGGCATCGAGCTGTTCCGCGTGCTGATGATCTACCTCACGCCGGTGCTGCCGGCGATGGCCGCGAAGGCCGCCGGCTTCCTCAGGAGCGAACTCGACTGGGCCGCGCTTGCGCACCCCCTCGGCGCGCACACCATCGACACCTTCAGCCCGCTGATGAGCCGCGTCGATCCCGAGCGCATCGCCGCGATGGTCGAGGCCAGCAAGGAAGACGTGGCGCAGGGGAGCGCGCCGGCGGCGGTCGCGAGCTGCCGCGCCGGCGGCGGCACAGCATCCGCCGATCGCCGAAACCATCGGCATCGAGGACTTCGCGAAGATCGACCTGCGCGTGGCGCGCATCCTCGCGGCCGAACCGGTCGAGGGCGCCGACAAGCTGCTGGCGCTGACGCTGGATCTCGGGCGGCGACACCCGCCGCAACGTGTTCGCGGGCATCAAGTCGGCCTATGCGCCGGCCGATCTCATCGGCCGGCTCACGGTGGTGGTCGCGAACCTCGCGCCGCGCAAGATGCGCTTCGGCACCTCCGAGGGCATGGTGCTGGCGGCCGGCCCCGGCGGCAAGGACATCTTCCTGCTGGCGCCCGACAACGGCGCCGAGCCGGGCATGCAGGTCAAGTAAGCGGCGGGGACACGCACATGATTTCCGATCTCGCGCTGTTCCTGGTCGGCGCGGTGCTGGTCAACAACTTCGTGCTGGTGCAGTTCCTCGGGCTGTGCCCGTTCATGGGCGTATCCACGAAACTGGAATCCGCCCTCGGCATGGCGATGGCGACCACCTTCGTGCTGACGCTGACCTCGACCTGCACCCACCTGGTCTTCCGTTACGTGCTCGCGCCGCTCGGGCTGGAATACCTGCAGACGATCTCGCTTCATCCTGGTGATCGCGGCGGTGGTGCAGTTCACCGAGATGTTCGTGCGCAAGACCAGCCCGCTGCTGTACAGGGTGCTCGGCGTATTCCTGCCGCTGATCACCGTCAACTGCGCCGTGCTGGGCGTGGCGCTGCTCAACGTCAACAAGCACCACGATTTCCTGCACTCGGTGCTCTACGGCTTCGGCGCCGCCGCGGGCTTCTCGCTGGTGCTGGTGCTGTTCGCGGCGATGCGCGAGCGCATCGCCGTGGCCGACGTGCCGCAGCCCTTCCGCGGCGCCGCTATCGGCATGATCACCGCCGAGCCTGATGTCGCTCGCCTTCATGGGCTTTGCCGGACTGGTCTGATCCCGTGATCGAACTCCTCACCCAGCACCCCGTGGCGGCGGCGCTCGTCGCGCTCGCCGCGCTCGCGCTCGGCTTCGGTGCGCTGCTCGGCTTTGCGAGCGTGCGCTACGCCGTCACCGGCAACCCGATCGTCGAGCAGATCATCGACAAGCTGCCGCAGACACAGTGCGGCCAGTGCGGCTACCCGGGCTGCCGGCCCTACGCCGAGGCGATCGCCGCGGGAGAGCCGATCAACAAGTGTCCGCCCGGCGGGCAGGCCACGATCAACGCGCTCGCCGACCTGCTGCAGGTCGAAGCGCCCGCGCTCGACGCCGAGCACGGCGAGGAGAAGCCGCGCACGGTCGCCTTCATCCGCGAGGACGAATGCATCGGCTGCACCAAGTGCATCCAGGCCTGCCCGGTGGACGCGATCCTCGGCGCCGCCAAGCAGATGCACACCGTGATCGCCACCGAGTGCACCGGCTGCGATCTGTGCGTCGAGCCCTGCCCGGTGGACTGCATCGACATGCGCCCGGTCGCGACCACGCCGCAGAACTGGCGCTGGGAACTGCCGGGCCGCGAGGCGCCGCGCGCGCCGCTGATCGCGAGCGACGCCCCCGCGGAGCGCGCGGCATGAGGCGGCTCTGGGACATCCCCGGCGGTATCCACCCGCCGCAGAACAAGGCGCAATCCCTGCGCCATCCGATCGCGCGCGCGCCGCTGCCGCCGGAACTGGTGCTGCCGCTCTCGCAGCACAGCGGCGCGCCGGCCGAGCCCCTCGTCGCCGTCGGCGAGCAGGTGCTGAAGGGGCAGATGATCGCGCGCGCCAGCGGCGCGCTGAGCGCGGCGCTGCACGCGCCGACCTCGGGCGCGATCGTCGCGATCGAGCGCCGACCCGTGCCGCATCCCTCGGGCATGGACGCCATGGCGATCGTGCTGCGCCCCGACGGCGCCGAGCGCTGGATCGAGCGCCGGCCGCTCACCGACTATCGCGCACTCCCGCGCGAGGACGTGCTGGCGAGGATCCGCGACGCCGGCGATCGCGGGGCTCGGCGGCGCGGGCTTCCCGACCGCGCTGAAGCTGAGCCCGGGGCCGGCGCGCCCGATCCGCACGCTGATCATCAACGGCGCCGAGTGCGAGCCCTACATCACCGCCGACGACGTGCTGATGCGCGAGCGCGCCGCGGAGGTCGTGGCCGGCGCGCGCATCATGGCGTGGCTGCTGGAGGCCGGGGAAACGCTGATCGCGATCGAGGACAACAAGCCCGAGGCGATCGCGGCGATGCGCGCCGCGGCCGGGACGGACCTGGAAGTCGTGCCGTTCCCGACCAAGTACCCTTCGGGCGGCGAGAAGCAGCTGATCCAGATCATGACGGGCCGGGAAGTGCCGTCCGGCGAACTGCCCGGCCGATATCGGCATCTGCTGCCAGAACGTCGGCACCGCGGCGGAAATCCACCGCGCGGTGGAGCGCGGCGAACCGCTGATCGCGCGCATCACCACGGTGACCGGCGCGGCGCTCGACGAGCCGCGCAACTTCGAGGTGCTGCTGGGCACGCCGATCAGCGTGCTGCTGGCCGCGGCCGGATTCCACCCCGAACGCGCCGCGCGGCTGGTGATGGGCGGCCCGATGATGGGCTTCGCGCTGCCGCACGCCGGGCTGCCGGTGGTCAAGACCACCAACTGCGTGCTCGCGCCGAGCGCCGAAGAGCTGCCGCCTCCGCCGCCGGCGCAGGCCTGCATCCGCTGCGGCATGTGCGCCCAGGCCTGCCCGGCCTCGCTGCTGCCGCAGCAGCTGTTCTGGTACGCGCAGGCCGGGGACCACGCGAACCTCGAGAAGCAGCACCTGTTCGACTGCATCGAGTGCGGCGCCTGCGCGTGGGTGTGCCCGAGCAGCATCCCGCTGGTGCAGTACTACCGCGCCTCGAAGGGTGCGATCCGCCAGGCGCGCGAGCAGCAACAGCAGGCCGAGAACGCGCGTCGGCGCTTCGAACTGCGCCAGGCCCGCATCGAGCAGCAGGAGCAGGAGAAGGAAGCGCGCCGCGCCGCGCGCCAGCACGAGGCACGCAAGCCTGCCGCGTCCGCCGCCGAAGCTGTAGCAGCACCGCACCGGCCCCGGCAGCAGAACCGATGGCAACCGCAGCTCCCGCTGCCGCGCCTGCGGATGTCGCCGCCCTTGCAGCGGATTCGCTCGCGGCCACCCGCGCCAGCCAGGTCGAGGCGGCGGTGGAACGCGTGAAAGCGAAGAAGCTCGCGGCTGCCGGCGAGCACCGCGACGTGGTGGCCGAGGCCATCGAGCGCGCGCGCCGCCAGGCACTGGAGCGCGCCGCCGCGATGCCGGCCACGCCGGCCACAGCGGCCGCGCCACCGTCGCGCGAGGCCCTCGAGCGGCGCATCGCGACGATGGAGCAGAAGCTGGCGCGCGCCACGGAAAAACTGGCCGCCGCGCGAGCGTGCGGGCGAGAGCGAAACCGTCGCGCTGCTCGCGCGCGCGCGAGCCGACCTGGGAAAGCGCCTCGCGGATGCGCGACAGGAGCTCGAAGCCCTCGCCGCGGTGCAGGAGTAGCACGATCATGGCCCTGCCCCGCTTCAGCTCGCCGCACGCCCACGGGCCGGCGCGCACCTCGTGGGTGATGCAGCAGGTGCTGCTGGCGACCCTGCCCGGCCTGCTCGCGCTTACCGTGTGGTTCGGCTGGGGCACGCTGGTGAACATCCTGTGGGCGGTGCCCGTGGCGCTCGCCTGCGAAGGCGCGATGCTGCGGCTGCGCCGACGCGACGTGTTGTCCAGCCTGCGCGACTGCAGCGCGCTGGTGACCGCGCTGCTGCTCGCGATCGCGCTGCCACCGGGCTCGCCGTGGTGGCTGGTCACGATCGGCACGGCGTTCGCGATCGTGATCGCCAAGCACCTCTACGGCGGCCTCGGCAGCAACCCGTTCAACCCGGCGATGGCCGGCTACGTGGTGCTGCTGATCTCGTTCCCGCTGGAGATGACGCGCTGGATGGCGCCGGCAGCGGCCGGCGCGGCTGGCACGCTGGGTCCGCTCGAGGCGCTGCAGGCCTCGCTCGGGCTGCTCGATGCGGCGCGGCTCGATGCGCTGACCATGGCCACCCCGCTCGACGTGCTGCGCCAGAACCACTCGCTGCTGCTCTCCGAACTGTGGGAGCGCAACCCGCAGTTCGGCCGCCTCGGCGGCGCCGGCTGGGAATGGGTCAACGCCGGCTTCCTCGCCGGCGGGATCTACCTGCTGGCGCGGCGCATCTTCACCTGGCACGCGCCGCTCGCGATGCTGGGCGCGCTGGCGCTGATGGCGGCGATCTTCCACGACGGCGGCAGCGCCGCCAGCGGCGGCTCGCCGCTGTTCCACCTGTTCTCGGGCGCGACCATGTTCGGCGCCTTCTTCATCGTGACCGACCCGGTGACCTCGGCGACCAGCAACCGCGGGCGACTGGTCTTCGGGGCACTGGTCGGCGTGCTGGTCTACCTGATCCGGCACTGGGGCAACTACCCGGACGCGGTGGCCTTCGCGGTGCTGCTGATGAACTTCGCCGCGCCGCTGCTCGACCACTACACGCAGCCGCGCAGCTACGGCCATGACAGCGGGAGGTCCGCGTGAAGCTGGCCGACGCCGTCGGGCGCAACAGCATCGTGCTGGGACTGGTCGCGCTGGTCGTCACGCTGGCGCTGGCGGGCACGCAGCTGCTGACACGCGAGCAGATCGCCGCGCAGCAGCGCGCCGCCGAAGCGCGCGCCTACAACGAGATCCTGCCGCCGGCGCGCTACGACAACGCGCTGCTCGATGACTTCCGCCTGGTCGAGGACCGCGAGCTGCTCGGGCTGCAGCAGCCGCGCAGGATTCTGGTGGCGCGTCGCGGCGGCGACGCACAGGCGGTGATCGTCCCGGCCACGGCGCCCGACGGCTACGGCGGCGCGATCGAGCTGATCGTCGGCATCAACGCCGACGGCACGGTCGCCGGCGTGCGCGTGGTGGCGCACAAGGAAACACCGGGACTCGGCGACAAGATCGATGCGCGCAAGTCGCGCTGGATCGACGCCTTCGCGGGCCGCTCGCTCGGCGATCCCGCGCCCGCGCAATGGGCGGTGCAAAAGGACGGCGGCGCCTTCGACCAGTTCACGGGTGCGACGATCACGCCACGCGCGGTGACCGCGGCGGTCAAGCGCACACTGCAGTATTTCGAGGCCAACCGCGAGGCGCTGCTCGCCGCCGCGACAACCGGGAGCGAAACCCGCCATGAGTGAGCCCCGCGTCGGCGAAATCGCGCTGAACGGCCTGTGGAGGAACAACCCGGCCCTGGTGCAATTGCTCGGGCTGTGTCCGCTGCTCGCGGTCAGCGGCTCGGTGGTCAACGCGCTCGGCATGGGCCTCGCGACCGCCATCGTGCTGATGGGCACCAACACGCTGGTGTCGCTGGTGCGCAACGTGGTGCCAGACACGATCCGCCTGCCCGCCTTCGTGCTGATCATCGCGGGCGCCGTGACGCTGGTCGAGTTGCTGATGCAGGCATTCGCCTACGGGCTCTACGAGGTGCTGGGCATCTTCCTGCCGCTGATCACCACGAACTGCGTCGTGCTCGGGCGCGCCGAGGCCTTCGCCAGCAAGCACCCGGTGCCGCTCGCGGCGCTCGAGGGGCTGATGATGGGGCTGGGCTTCAGCGCCGTGCTCGTGGTGCTCGGCGCGCTGCGCGAGCTGCTCGGCAACGGCACGCTGTTCGCGGACATGCAGTTGCTGTTCGGCCCGGTAGCGGCGGACTGGGTGATCCGGCCCTTCGGCGAATACCGCCACTTCCTGCTCGCGGTGCTGCCGCCCGGCGCCTTCCTGTTCACCGGGCTGCTGATCGCGCTGAAGAACGGCATCGACGCGCAGCTGAAGGCGCGCGCCGAGGCCGCGCGCGCACCGCAGGCTGCCCCCGGCAGCAAGCGCGTGCGCGTCACCGGGCACATCAGTTGAACGCCGCGAAGCGGCGCGAGATCTTCCGCCGCCTGCAGGCGGCCAACCCGGCGCCGACCACGGAGCTCGATTTCGGCACCCCGTTCGAGCTGCTGGTCGCGGTGATCCTGTCGGCGCAGGCCACCGACGTCAGCGTCAACAAGGCCACGCGCAAGCTCTACCCGGTGGCGAACACGCCCGAAGCGATACTCGCGCTCGGCGAGGAAGGGCTGAAGCCCTACATCCGCCACATCGGCCTGTTCAACAGCAAGGCGAAGAACGTGATCGCCACCTGCGCGCTGCTGATCGAGCGCCACGGCTCGCAGGTGCCGGCCGAGCGCAAGGCACTCGAAGCGCTGCCCGGCGTGGGCCGCAAGACCGCCAACGTGATCCTGAACACCGCCTTCGGCGAGCCGACGATGGCCGTCGACACGCACATCTTCCGCCTCGCCAACCGCATCCGCCTCGCCCCCGGCAAGACGGTGCGCGCGGTCGAGGAAAACCTGCTGAAGACCACGCCGCCCGAGTACCTGCGCGATGCGCACCACTGGCTGATCCTGCACGGCCGCTACGTCTGCACCGCGCGCGACGCCGAAGTGCCGCGAGTGCGTGATCAGCGATCTCTGCGAATACCCTGGCCGCAAGAAGATCCTGCTGCAGATGTAGGTCGGCATTCATGCCGACACGGCGTCCGGATAAATCCGGACCTACGGGGCCATTGTCCTTCGTCGCAGGTCCGCATTCACGCGGGCATTTGTCCGGCTGAAGCCGGACCCACGGGGTGCGGATCAGCACGGCTCCAGCGTCGCGAGGATCTCGGCGATCGCGGCATCGTCCATGCCGGCGTGCTCGCGCAGGCAGTGGTAGCCGGCGTAGACGAAGTGTGCGCCCTGGCGCAGGAACCACTCGCGCCAGTGGAACTCCTCGTCGTCGTGCTCGAACAGCGTGCCGCTCCAGGCGGCGACGCGCACCGCCTGCGGCTTCAGGCCCTCGTCGAGCAGATCGCGACTGAACTCGGCGAGATCCTCGTCGCCCACGGTGCCGCTCTCCAGCACCAGCGCCGAGATCTCGATGCAGCTCACGCCGTCCTCGTCCTCGATCACGACGACGCCCTCTTCCTCGTCCTCCTCCGCCGACCACTCCTCGGGCAGTTCCAGCATCCACGACTCGGTTGCGACGATCGGCATCGGTGTCTCCCTCATGGCAGCTCGCGGCTCATCAGCAGCGCATCCTCGCGCCCCTGGCCGCTGCGGTAGTAATCCTTGCGCCGTCCGTCCTCGACGAATCCGGCCGCGCGATAGAAAGCCTGCGCGCCCGCGTTCGAGGCGCGCACTTCCAGGAAGCAGCGCCGCGCCCCGCGCGCGACGGCTGCGGCCAGCGCGGCGGCCAGCAGGCGCGCGCCGAGCCCGTCGCGCCGCGCCGCCGGATCGACCGCGATGTCGAGGATCTCGCACTCGTCCGCGACCTGCGCGAACAGCACGAACCCGGCCAGCGCCGCGCCCGGCGGCGCGATCACGAAACCATCGGCGCGTGCCAGCGTTTCGCGCACGGCATCCGCACTCCACGGCGAGGGATTGACCCGCGCGTCCAGCGCCGCGATAGCCCCGGCGTCGCCCGCGACCGCCCGCCGCGGCTCAGGCATCGTGGCGGGCACGCGCCGCGTTCAGCTCCTGCCAGACCTCGCGCTTGCGCCCCGCGTCGGCGAGCATCTGCGCGCACGACAGCGTGACCAGCACGCCGGGCTCCAGGCCCGGCACGCGCTGCACGCGCGCGATGCGCTCGGCGAAACGGGTTTCGTCCCATCCCAGCAGCACCGCGGCGGGGCGCTGCCCGAGCAGCACCACGTGTTCGAAGGTTTGCGATTCGCCCAGCTTGGTCAGGCGCCCCAGCAGGACGTCGCGCGCCTGCGCACGATCGGCCAGCGCACCGAGCGCCTGCAGGTCGAAGCGCTGCACCCGCGGCGCCACGGGCTCGCCGCCGAGCGCGAGCGCGATCGCGCCGATCAGTTCCACGGCGCGCCGGTCGCCGCCGGCGTCGCTGCTCGCTTCGATGAAGAGAAAGCGCCCCGCCTCGACCAGCAGCAGGCTGGGCTGCGGCTCCGCGGCCGGACGCGGCGCGGCGCGTGGCGTTGCTCCGGCGCGCTCCGGGGGAGCCGCGCGCGTCGCGGCACCGCGCGGGGTGCTGTCCGCGCCGAGCAGATCGCGTGCGAGGCGCGCCGGGCCGGCATCGGCCGCAACCGGCGCCGCCCGCTCACGCGCTGGCGGCTGCGCCTCGGGCAGCGGCTGCTCCTCGCCGGACACGGGCACCGGTTCGCTGCCGCGCAGCAGCCAGACCGGTATGTCCATGGCGGCGAGGTAGGCGAGACGCAGGCCCTCCTCCATGGCGGCGCGCGCTCAGATCCCGCCGATCTGCGGATGCGCGCGCACCGCGCCGCCCATCACGTTCAGCGCATGCAGGTAGGCCTTGGCCGAGGCGACGATGATGTCGGTGTCGGCGCCGGCGCCGTTCACGATCCGCGCATCGCGCTCGAGGCGCACCATCACCTCGGCCTGCGAATCGGTGCCGGTGGTGATCGCGTTGATCGAGAACAGCAGCAGCCTGGTGCCGCTGTGGACCTCGTTCTCGATGGCCTTGAACACCGCGTCGACCGGACCGTCGCCCTCGGCATAGCTCCTGCGCTCGGCCCCGTCGATGCTGAGCGTCACGGTCGCGCGCGGCTTCTCGCCGGTGTGCGAGATGGCTTCCAGCGCGACGAACTGGTAGCGCTCGGCCTGGTCCTCGCTGCCCACCGTGCCCGCGATCGCCTGCAGGTCCTCGTCGAAGATCTCGTGCTTCTTGTCCGCGAGCTCCTTGAAGCGCTTGAACGCGCTCTCGAGCTCCTCGGGCGTCTCGAAGCCGATGCCGAGCTCCTCGAAACGCGCACGCACCGCGGCACGGCCCGAGTGCTTGCCGAGCACGAGGCGGTTGGTGCTCCAGCCCACGTCCTGCGCGCGCATGATCTCGTAGGTCTCGCGGTGCTTCAGCACCCCGTCCTGGTGGATGCCCGCCTCGTGCGCGAAGGCATTGGCGCCGACGATGGCCTTGTTCGGCTGCACCGGGAAGCCGGTGATCGAGGACACCAGCCGCGAGGCCGGCACGATCTCCTCGGTCACGATGCGCGTCTCGACCGGGAAGATGTCGGCGCGGGTGCGCACCGCCATCACGATCTCCTCGAGCGAGGCATTGCCGGCGCGCTCGCCAAGGCCGTTGATCGTGCACTCGACCTGGCGCGCCCCGTGCATCACCGCCGACAGCGAGTTCGCCACCGCGAGACCGAGGTCGTTGTGGCAATGCACCGAGAAGATCGCCTTGTCGGCGTTCGGGACGGTGCGGATCAGCCGGCCCACGAACTCGCCGTACTGCCCCGGCTCGCCGTAGCCGACGGTATCGGGCAGGTTGATCGTGCCGGCGCCGGCCGCGATCACGGCCTCGATGACGCGGCAGAGGAAGTCGAACTCCGAGCGGCTGGCGTCCTCGCAGGAGAACTCCACGTCGTCGGTGTGGTTGCGCGCCTGCTTCACCGAGCGCACGGCCTGGTCGAGCACCTGCTCCGGGGACATCTGCAGCTTGTACTGCATGTGGATCGGCGAGGTCGCGATGAAGGTGTGGATGCGCGGGCGCACGGCGTTCTTCAGCGCGGCGCCGGCTTCCTCGATGTCGCGGTAGGCCGCGCGCGCGAGGCTGGCGACGGTGCAGTTCTTCACCGTCTCGGCCACCGCCTTCACGGCCTCGAAGTCGCCGGGGCTCGCGATCGCGAAGCCGGCCTCGATCACGTCCACGTTCAGCCGCTCCAGCGAGCGCGCGATGCGGATTTTCTCGTCCCTGGTCATCGATGCGCCGGGGCTCTGCTCGCCGTCACGCATCGTCGTATCGAAAATGATCAACCGGTCCTTGCTCATGGTTCGTCCTCGTGTCCGGGCGGGCGCGCAGGGGGCACCCATCCTGGTGAATGTGTCGCGGTAACGGAAATGTGAGCGAACGGTATGCTGCCCCTCAGGGCAGCAGCAGGGCGAGACGCAGCGCGCGCAGGGAGCGCGGTGCGGAGAGGCTGGCGATGTGGCCCTGGAAGCTCATCGTGATACGGTTCAGTGACGCTATGCCGGCAAGCGGCGATGGGGCCGATATTAGTCAAAGCGGCGCGGCCTTGCCAAGCCCTGCGCCCGCCCGCAGTGAATTGTTGCGCTGTCCGGCGCGGCGCGCGCCGGCACCGGCTTGCGACCTCCGGGCCCCTGTCTTATGGTGCGCCATCCCGGGCGGAACCCCAGATGCTGCGCACGCCACATGCCCTGACTGTCGATCTCCCGAGGCGAAGCGCCGCACCGCCCGATGCGCAGCCTGCGCCCGATGCGGGAGGCCCGCCTTGCTCGGCCTGATCCGCTTCGCCCTCGCCGGCGCGGTGCTGCTCTCGCACGTGCCCGGGTTCCATTGGGCGCTCAATCCCGGCGTGATGGCCGTGATCTGCTTCTACACCATCAGCGGCTACCTGATGCGGCGCAGCATCGAACGCTTCGGGCGCTTCTCGCCGCGCCCGGCGCGCGCCTTCCTCGCGGACCGCGTGCTGAAGCTGTTCCCGCAGTACCTCGTGGCGCTGGCGGCGACCGTGGCGCTGCTGCGCGCCTGGGGCCCCTCGCCCGGATTCTGGCTGCTGCAACAGGAGCCCACACCGCTGAAGGTGCTGCTGAACGCGCTGCTGCTGCCCGCCAACTACATCTTCGGGCCCTTCGTGATCCCGCAACTGCTGCCGCATCCGCTGGTGCCGCCGGCCTGGTCGCTGGCGACCGAGTTCCATTTCTACCTGCTGCTGCCACTGCTGTTCCGCTGGCGCCCGCTGCTGCTGGTGCTGCTGCCCGCCACGCTCGCGGTGCAGCTGTTCGGATTCGTGCACGAATCGCCGACGCTCAACAGCGACACCCTGAGCTACCGCTACATCTTCGGCGTGCTGCCGGTGTTCCTCATGGGCTATCTCTACGCCGACGGCAGCACCGCGAGCCGCCGCATCGCATTCGCGCTGTGGCTGCTGTATGCCCTGCTCGCGGGCTGCGCGCTGGCCGGCGTGGCAATCCACCAACAGCGCGCGCACGAAATCACGCTCGGTGCCACCCTCGCGCTGCCGCTGCTCGCGCTGGCGCTCGCCAGCGGCAGGCGTGCCTTGCCGGCGGCGCTGAAGCGCTGGGACGAGCGGCTGGGCAATCTCGCCTATCCCGTCTTCATCACGCACTGCCTCGCGTTCTTCGTGGTCGAGCACCTCACTGGCATGACGGTGAGCGCGACCGCGGGCTTCGTGATCAGTGCCACGCTCGTGTGCCTCGCGGGCTCGCTGGCGCTCGAACAGTTGCAGCGGCGCGTGGAGCGCCTGCGCATCGGGCTGCGCGGATTCGCCTCGATGAAGGACGCAGCGCCGCAGGCGCGCGCCGGCCGGGTGGCCGATGCTAGAATTGCGGGCGGGGACTGATCCCGTCGCGCTCGCGCGCCGACGACCACAGGCCAGCCCGCTGTTTTCACCTGATCGACTGGAACGCGGCATGGCGCAGGGCAAGAGAGTACTGGTTACCGGCGGCGCGGGATTCATCGGATCGCACCTGTGCCGGCGCCTGCTGGCGCGCGGCGACGAGGTGGTCTGCGTCGACAACTTCTACACCGGGCGCAAGTCGAACGTGCTCGACCTGCTCGGCAATCCGCTGTTCGAGCTCCTGCGCCACGACATCACCTTTCCGCTCTACGCGGAGGTCGACCAGATCTACAACCTCGCCTGCCCGGCCTCCCCGATCTACTACCAGTTCGACCCGGTGCAGACGACGAAGACCTCGGTGCACGGCGCGATCAACATGCTCGGGCTGGCCAAACGGCTGAAGGTCCCGATCCTGCAGGCCTCGACATCGGAGGTCTACGGCGATCCCGAGGTCCATCCGCAGCACGAGTCCTACTGGGGACGCGTCAACCCGATCGGGCCGCGCAGCTGCTACGACGAGGGCAAGCGCTGCGCCGAGACGCTGTTCTTCGACTACTACCGCCAGCACCGGCTCGCGATCCGCGTGATCCGGATATTCAACACCTACGGCCCGAACATGCAGCCCGACGACGGCCGCGTCGTCAGCAACTTCATCGTGCAGGCGCTGCGCGGCGAGGACCTCACCATCTACGGCGACGGCACGCAGACGCGCTCCTTCTGCTACGTGGACGACCTGGTCGAGGCGATGATCCGCATGATGGACAACGCCGAGAACGATCCGGGCCCGGTCAACCTCGGCAATCCCGTCGAATCGACCATCCTGCAGATCGCCGAGACCATCCGGCGGCTCACCGGCTCGTCCTCGCGCATCGTCTTCAGGCCGCTGCCGGTGGACGACCCCAGGCAGCGCCAGCCCGACATCACGCGGGCGCGCGAGCTCCTCGGCTGGGAGCCGACGACGGGGCTGGAGGACGGCCTCGGGAAAACCATCGCGTACTTCCGGAAGACATTGTGAAACTCAGCGTCGTCATCCCCTGCTACAACGAGAAATCGACCATCGAGGACCTCATCGCCGCGGTGCGCAACGCGCCCGGCGGCGACAAGGAGATCATCGTCGTCGACGACTGCTCCACCGACGGCACCCGCGAACTGCTGCGCGAACGGCTCGGCCGCTCGCATCGACCGGCTGATCCACCAGCCCGTGAACCGCGGCAAGGGGGCGGCGCTGCGCACCGGCATCGCGGCGGCGACCGGCGACATCGTGATCATCCAGGACGCCGACCTCGAATACGACCCGCGGGAGTACGACGTGCTGATCGGTCCGATCCTGGAGGGCAAGGCCGACGTGGTCTACGGCTCGCGCTTCATGGGCGGCGGAGCCGCACCGCGTGCTCTACTTCTGGCACTCGCGTGGGCAACGGCTTCCTGACGCTGCTCTCCAACATGCTCACCAACCTGAACCTCACCGACATGGAAACCTGCTACAAGGTGTTCCGGCGCGAGCTCATCCAGGGCATCGCGATCGAGGAGGACCGCTTCGGCTTCGAGCCGGAGATCACCGCGAAGATCGCGCGCAGCCGCTGCCGCATCTACGAGGTGGGCATCTCCTACTACGGGCGCACCTACGAGGAAGGCAAGAAGATCGGCTGGAAGGACGGCGTGCGCGCCATCTGCTGCATCCTGAAGTACAACCTGTTCCGGTAACGGCCCGTTGCAGATCGTCCGCTATTTCTTCGTCGGCGGCGCCGCCGCGGTGGTGGACGTCGCGGTCTTCGCCGCGCTGATCAACCTGCTCGGCGTGCATTATCTCGTGGCCGGCGCCGCGGGATTCCTGCTCGCCACCTGGGTCAACTACGTGCTCAGCGTGCGTCACGTGTTCGCGGCGGGGGTGCGCTTTTCGCGGCGCAGGGAACTGCTGGCGGTCTACGCGGTGAGCGCGGTCGGCCTGCTGTGGCACCAGGCCGCGCTGTACGCCGGCGTCGAGCTGCTCGCCATGAACGTCTATGCCGCCAAGGTCGGCGCGATCGCACTGGTGTTCTTCTGGAACTTCTTCCTGCGCAAGCACTTCGTGTTCGCGCCCGCCGCGCCGAAGCCCTGACGCGGATCGGGCCGTCGACGATGTCGAAACCGAAGTGCTCGATCCCGCTCCACTCAATCGCCCGCGCGTAGCTCCAGAAACCGCAGCGAGCACACTCCGCGGTGCACGAGCGTGCCGGAGTCGGCGTATCCCAGGCAATCCATCCCCGCAGGATCAGGGCAGACAGCACCAGACGATCGGCTCGACCTCGGCGGTAGCGCATGTTTTCGCTGTATTCGCCAAGACTGCTGAGGCCACCCGCGTAGGCGATATACGAGCAGCATGAACCAGATTCCGGCCGGCTGGGCAATCCGCCGCGTCGTCGCGATTTGCCACAGCAACAGCAGGGGCAGGCTGTGCAGCACGGCGAGATTCAATGCCGAAATCAGCTGGGAAGCGGGAGGCAGGCGCGTACCGTCCTCGAGCCGGTGGAAGCGGATGTTGTCGGCTCCATGGTGGTCGCGATTCCAGCGCACCGGTCCCTCGACGATGTCGAAGCCGTCGTATTCGATGCCGCTCCAGTCGATTTCCCGCGCGTAGCTCCAGAAGCCGCAGCCGAACTCCACCACCGAGCGCACGCGATTGTGGCGCATGAAGTCCTGCAGCAGCGCAACGAAACGGGCGTAGCAGGACTCCAGCGGTTCGTAGCCGGCCTGCTGCGCATCCATTCCCCGGAGTCGAGCGCCCACACGTCCTTGTTGTAGATCTCACTGAATGCGCCGTTCGCGGCCTTGATGCGACCCATGTCCGATGCTCCAAGCGTTGGGTGAGCGAGTACAGGTGAGACCGGTCCTTCCTCAGGCAGCGGGCTGCAGGTGCGTGGCGCGAAAACGCGTCGCGATCTGCGCGCCGCGCCGGCGCAGCGGCATCTCGACGAAGCGGTAGTTCAGCTCCGCGAACACCACGATCAGTACCACGCCGGTCACGAGGAATTTCCCGGTGAAGCCCGGATCGAAGCCGATTCCCGGCGGCTGCAGGCGGAACCAGATCTCGCGCGTCGTGAAATAGGCCGGGATGTGGATCAGGTAGATCGCGTAGGAGCGGCTGCCGACCCACAGCAACAGTTGCTTGATCCAGCCCGGCGCCATGATGTAGTTGCGGTCATAGGAGGCCATGAACACCAGGATCGCGCCGATGAAGGCCACCAGGCTGATCGGCACCGGCACGTGCATGTCCTCGCCACCCGCGAAGGCCAGGCCGCCGGCGAGTATGCTCACCAGCGCGATACGTACCCAGCGGTTTGCCATGAAGCGCGGTTCGAACAGCCGGTAGCTGTCGAGCCGCGACCAGATCGCGATCAGCACGCCGAGTGCCAGCGCGTCGCAGCGCATGATGGTGCCGAGCGGGGTGCGCGGAAACACCAGCTGCAGCACCACCACCACGCCGAGCACCAGCGGCAGGCGCTTGCCGCAAAGCCAGACCACGAAGGGCAGCACCAGGTAGAACTGCTCCTCGAGCGACAGGCTCCAGTAGGGAAAGGTCGCGCCGGCCTCGAATTTCCCGTAGGTGAGCATCACCCGCAGGTTGTTCACGTTGAACACCGCGGTGAGCGCGCCCTCGAGGTTCGCGCGCAGCGAGCCCCAGGCACCGGAGCGGTCGAAGAACACGCAGGCGACCAGGATCACGGCCAGCCACAGCCACGCCGAGGGAATCAGCCGCCACGCGCGGCGGATCCAGAACGCGAGCGTCGTCACCAGGCGCTCGTGCGTCGAATCCGCCGCCGTGAGCGCGGGCACGAGGCTGCGCGCGATCACGAATCCCGATATCACGAAAAAGAGATCCACGCCGGACCACATCCCGGTCCAGCCGAAGAACGTCGTGTGCAGCGGCCCGCCGACCCACGCGAACAGGTTCATGTGCATGTGCTCGATGCACACGTAGATGACCGCGATCGCGCGCAGCACCTCGATGTCGTCGATCCGTCCCTTCATCTCGTCACGCTCCGCAATTGTTCAGCCGCAACGCCGTCACGGCGCCGGCGCGCAGCACCCTCAAACGGCGCTGCACAGGTAGATGCCGCCCATGATCAGCACGACCCCCGCCATGTACGCGTAATCGACACGCTCGCCGAGGAACAGCACGCTCAGCAACGGCACCACCACGAAGGACAGCGCCATGAACGGGTAGACCAGCGTCAGCTCGACCTGCCTGAGCACGTAGATCCACAGCGCCATTCCGATCACGTAGATCAGCAGCGCCGTCCCGATCAGCCCCCAGGCCCGCAGCAGCGGTGCGGCGTCGGCCACGGATGCGGACGCGCCGGCCTTCATCAGTATCTGCGCGACCGCGTTCAGCAGGATCGTCAGGATTGCGAGCGCGTAGACCTTGGTCGTCATCGTCTGGTGTCCCGGGCGAATGGCAGCGAGTCAGCCGTGCAGATACGCGCGAGCGCGATCGCGGTGCGGCTGCGCGCAGGCAAAGTGCTGGAAAAGTGAAATGCCGCGCGAAAGGCCGAACACCTTCATCGACACCTCGCCGAAGAAGTGACGCAGCACCTCCTCGATCTCGCGCGCCGTGTTCACGTGCTCGTGGCGCATGATCCTGCCGTAATCGAGGCGGTGGCGCAGCCAGAACTCCAGCCCGGTGCTCAGTCTCCAGCTCAGGTACCAGACCCATGTGCCCTCGCTGGGAATCGATGCGCGGAAGGTGCCGCCCTCGGCGAGCAGCAGGCACGATCGCGCGACCACCTCCGGCAGGTCGCACAGGTGCTCGAGCACCGCGCTCGAGGTGATCCTGTCATAGCGTGCCTCGGCGGACACCTCGCGGATGTCGGCATGGACGTGCCGCACGCGTGCGAGCCCGGGGGAATCGCGGAACAGCTCGGCAAAGGGCTCGACGATGTCGTAGGGGCCACAGGGCGGCTCGAAGGCCGAGCTGGTTCAGCGTGCCCGCGCCGAGCTCCAGCGTGCTCACGCCGCTCGCACCGGGGCGCAGGTCAGCCGCCACCTGCCGGTGCAGCCAGGCCTCCACGGCCTGGGCGGCACTGGCCGCGGCCGAGCCGCCCTCGCGGTTCTCGCGATACCAGCGCACGTAGATCCGCGCAATCTCCTCCGGCAGTGCCGGGCGCGCCTTGGGGAACTGCCCGAACATCAGATCACGGCCTCCTGCACATTGCTGCGGCGCGCCCGCGCGCGCAGTGCGATGAGCGCGAACGCGAGCACGGCCGCGAGGCTGATGCACGCACCGGCACGGAACGACAGCGGTGCGTAACGCATGCGCACGTGATTGATGCCCGCATCCAGCCGCACCGCCTTGCCCATGAGCTGCGCCGGATACACCGTGCGCTCCTCGCCGTTGACGCGCGCGCGCCAGCCGGGATACCAGGAATCGGCCACGAACAGCCAGCCCGGCGCATCGGTGTGCACCTCGAGGCGCATGTCGGCGGCCGTCTGCGCCCGGACCTCGATGCGGGAGGCGTCCGGCGCGCGCGCGGCGTCACAGTCCCCGCGCGGATCATCCGCCTGCGGCACACCCTCGATCACGATCGGCAGGACGGCGCAGGGTTCGGCGGCGCGCAACCGTGCCAGCGCCGCCGTCGGCGGAATCCACGAACACGGCGTCGCGATAGAACTGGAACCGCCCGCGCGCGGCCGGATTCTCGCTGAGCGGCGCCAGCGCCTCGCCCGCGCGCAGCGCGGCGTCCGCGGCGGGCGGAAATCCGCCGAGCGTCAGGTAACGCACGCCGAGCAGGTCGGTGATCCGCGTCCCCGGCGCGCGCGCCGTGCCCTGCAGCATCTCCTCGCGCACCAGGTCGGTCGCGAGCTTCGAGCGCCTGAGCTGCAGCGCCATCGCGCCGTTGATCGCCGGCACATCCCACAGCATGTTCGTCATCGGCGACAACGCGGCGAGTGCCTGCGGTATGCGCAGCGGCGCCTCGCGCGAGCGCGCGTGTGCAAAGCCGACGATCACGGTATTGATCGACAGGTCCGCCGTGGTCGCCGCGCACCCGGGCTGCCCGAAACAGGTCTGGCGCAGCACATCGGGGCGCGCGACCAGATCGGTCGGCGCGAAGTAGATCGCCTGCGCTCGCAGCACGCCGATCTCCACGGCGATCACCATCAGCAGCGCCGCCGGCAGCAGCGCCTCGCGGCGCGCCAGGATCAACGCCACGGCGCAGCAAACGCACAGCCCGAGGCTCGCGTAGTGCCACCAGTGCACCTGTGCCGTGTGCAGCGCCAGCGCGGCGCCGAGCACCGCCAGCGCACTGCCCAGGACCAGCACCGCACGGCGGCGCGCCGGCCGGCCCGCATCGGCCAGCGCCTCGACGCCCAGCGCCGCGACCACGCACACGCCGACGATGCCGATATAGAAATACGGGGTCATCAGGCGGAAGAAGCGCATCCCCGGCACCAGGCCGTGGCGGTGGATGAACTCGAAGCCCGGCGCCTGCGCCCCGAAGCCCAGATAGCACAGGAACAGCGTCGCCAGCAGCACGCCCGAGCGCACGCGCCCCGCGCACCGCGAACAGACCGGCAACGAAGAGCGCCGAAACGACCATGCTGCCGAGCAGCGTGAAATTCGGCGTCAGTTCCTCGGGCACCATGTCCGTGAACAGGAAGCCGCGCATGAACGTCTGCGGCTGGAATCGCACGTAGTCCACGCCCGCGGCCCGATGGGATTCGCCGGCCAGTTCGAGCATCGGCAGCAGCTGCGCCGCGCACAGCCCGATCGTGAGAGCCACGGCCAGCAGCCCCGGCGCGAGCAGCGCGCGGAGCCCGCACGACGAATTCGCCGTGACGCGCCCAGCCGAGCGCGCCGGGCAGGAGCGACAGGAACAGGAACACCGCGATCCCCTGCACCACGTGCGGATAGCCTGCCAGCACGAGATAGCTCATCGCGAGCGCGAGCCACAGGCCAGCGGGAACGTCGGGACGCCGCAGCAGGCGCTCGAAGGCGAGCATCACCCACGGCACCGCCATCGCGACGTTGGAGATCGTCAGGTTGCCCTGCAGCGTCAGCCACATCGTGGAGCCGATCGTCGCCGCGGCGCCGAACAGCGCGCTCGCCGGGCGACAGCCGAGCTCGCGACACAGCAGGTGCACCCCGAGGCCGCCGAGGAAGGTGCACAGGAAGTGGTAGACGTCGACGCCGGTGAGCGGCTCGAACAGCGCGGCGACCAGCAGGTTCAGCGGATTCAGGAAGCCGCCCTGGCTCTCGGCAAAGACCGGATGCCCGACGTAGACGAGGTCGGTCCACAGCAGGCTGTAGCCGCCGTACAGCACCTCGCGCAGGTAGTGCAGCATCGGGATGCCGTGAAACAGCGAATCCCCGATGAGGATCGCGCGGGGCCCGAACAGCGCCGGCGCGAACAGGGCCGCCGAGGCCGCAAGGATCAGCGCCGCGGCCACCGCGTCGGGACCGCGCTGCGTCGTGCCGGCGCGCGCCGCCATCACGGATTGCGCCTGGCCGACTGGCGCAGCACCGAACGGTGCAGCACCTTGCGCGGCACGTTGCCGATGTCCACGGTGAGGAACAGGATCAGCAGGTTGAGGCTCACGATCAGCTGCAGCGCGACCAGCATCACGGTGCCCGCGGTCGCCGGGTGGCCGGTCGCGTAGCTGCGGTACCACTCCAGCGCGCCGAACATGCCGCCGCTGCAGAGCAGCAGCAGGCCGATGACCAGGCTCACGGAGCCGAGGTTGAAGTCGCGCAGGAAGTGGTTGTAGAACAGGCGCTTGACCAGCCGGCTGGCGTACTTCAGCGGGAAGCCGAGCGCCGTGGCGCCGATGCGCAGGCTGCTCTGCTCGTCGCCGTAGTGCGCCCTGACCGGCATGTCCTGCACCACCGCGCGCAGCGTGCCCAGCCGGAACAGCAGGTCGCTCTCGAAGAAATAGCGCGGCTCCAGCTTCTCCAGCGGCAGCATGTGCAGCACTTCGGCGTGGATCGCGATGAAGCCGTTGGTCGGGTCCATCACGTCCCAGTAACCGCTGACCGCCTTGTTCACGAACGACAGCACGGCATTGCCGAACAGTCGCACCCCCGGCATCTGCGCCACGTCCTCGAGGAAGAAGAAACGGTTGCCCTTGGTGACGTCGGCATTGCCGTCGATGATGGGCTGCACCAGGTAGGGAATCAGCTCCGGGTCGTACTGGCCGTCGCCGTCGAGCTTCACCACGATGTCGGCGCCGCCCTCCAGCGCCGCGCGCACGCCGCTGATCACCGCAGCGCCCACCCCCTGGTTTTGCGCGTGGAAGACCAGCTGCACGCGCGGATCGCTCACCTGCTGCTGCACCAGCACGCCACTGTGCTCCGGACAGGCGTCGTCGACGACGATGATGCGCGTGACCACCGGCGGGATGCGCGCGATCAGCGCCACGATCTGCTGCGCGACCCGGTAGGCCGGTATGACGACGGCAATGGCGGTCATGGCACGCCTCAGACCTCGACCCAGGCTTCGCGCCGCAGCAGCGGCTGCACGCGCCCGTACTGCCAGCGCGCGACCGGGTGGCGGAAGCAGTGTCCGGCCGGGATCTCCGGCAGCAGCTCGCGCGGCGATGTCGTTGCGCACGAACACGACGTTGAAGCCGTAGCGGTTGGCGCCCACCAGCCGGTAGCCCTTCTCCCGCCCCAGCTTCACCATCGCCGGCAGCGAGGCGCCGCAGTAATCGACCTCGGTCTGCAGCGCCGTCGTCCACCAGCTTGCGCACGCAGAACTGCGGATCGTAAGGCACGGTGACCGCGGCATCCGCCATCCAGCCGGCCTGGATCTCGATGATCACCACGCGCGGATTGGCCGCCGTGATCGCCTTCCACAGCCAGTAGTCGTTGCCGTCGACATCGATCGACAGCAGGTCGATCTCGCGATCGAATCCGTAGCGCGCGATCACCTCGTTGACGTTCTCCGCGGTGAGCCACGCCCGGCAGATCGCGGGAGGGATGCGCATCGTGTCGGGGTGACGCCAGTAGAAGTCGTTGGCGATGCGGATGTTCTCCTCGCTGCCGTCGCACAGCAGCGCATGCCAGCCGTGGTTGACGATCAGGTTGGCCGCATTGCACTCGCGCCCGTTGCCGGCGCACATCTCGACCACGTACTTGCTGGTGGTGCCGATCACGCTGAACAGGTAGTGCAGGATGCCGTCCTCGCCGTTCTGCGAGTGGTTGCGGAACTCGACGCTCTCGAAATCGTGCACCACGCCGGCGGCGGCATCGCGGCGGTACTGCATCGCCAGCAGCTGCTGCGTGCCGCGGTCGACGTAGTTCGGCTCGTGCGCGCGCGACTGCGCCG
The DNA here is from genome assembly GCA_963819895.1 of uncultured Gammaproteobacteria bacterium. Lineage (GTDB taxonomy): Bacteria > Pseudomonadota > Gammaproteobacteria > Pseudomonadales > UBA5518 > UBA5518. Next base: position 58,398 of record CAWFXU010000013.1, on the reverse strand, counting down.
CCACGAGCTGCGCGAGGGCGGCCTCCACCGCCGCGAGGCGCGCCGCGATATCCGCCGCGGCGCCGTCACCGTCGTGCCCCTGTCCGAGTGTCCACTTGCCCATGTCGCTATGCCCCCTGCCCGATCGCCGCGGCGGCCGGTTTACCGTTCCTGTCTGCGCCGCGCCACGATAACGCGGCTCTTCGGCATCAACTCGTTCAGCGCGCGGCGCAAGCCGTCCGTTTCCGGCAGCTCCAGCAGGCGCGTCCAGGTCTCCGTCCAGCTCTGCAACAGCGGATGATAAGGCGGCCGGATCCGGTCCATCGCCGTCGCGTCGTCGCCGGATTCCTGCTGGCTCACCCAGAAGAAGTTCATCCACAGGAACCAGTAGAAACCCCACTGGCCGCGGCCCTCGACCTCCAGCCCGCACGAGGCGGCCAGCGCCTCCAGTTCGCGCGGCTCGATGATCCGCACGTGATTCGGCGCCTCGAAATACGAGCGGTGCGCGAACGGCTGCTGGAAGCGCTCGGCCGCCGCGTCGGGCACGCTGATCAGGTACTTCGCGCCCGGTGCGCCGACGCGCACCATCTCGCGCAGCACGGCCGCGGGATCGTCCACGTGCTCCAGCACCTCGGTGGCGATGATACGGCTCATGCGACCCGTCCGGCAGCGGCAACCGGTCGCCGCTGGCCACCAGCCCGGCATGGCGCGTGAGGCCACGCGCCAGCAGGCGCTCCGACAGGGAGCGCACCTTGGCCGGATCGAGGTCGCAGAATGTCGTGTGCGCACCCTGCTGCGCCGCGAACATCACGGCGAGACCGTCGCCGCAGCCGACGTCGAGCACGCGGTCTTGCGGGCCCAGCGCGAATCCGCTGAACAGTTCCCCGGTGCCGGCATTCAACCAGTCGCTCATCACCATGTCGATGAGGCCGCAATGGCGCGGATCGCGCCGCGACGCCGGCCGCATCGTCGCACCGCGCCGCGGATCGGCGTCTCGCCCGGCGTCACCGCATCACGCGGCGCCGGCGCGCGACAGCGGCACGCAGCCTGCATCAGCTTCGCGCGCATGGGGCATCTCCTCCCCGCGCCCCAGAAACTCGCAATCGCTCGCAGCGCGCGCGTGCCGCGCCGCGCCGTAGCCGATCGCGGCGGCATGCGCCACGAAAGAAGCGCGCCAGGCGCTCGCGCGCCACGTCCGCGAACAATGCCGCTGCAGGCGCCGGCTCGCCGCCTCGGCCATGCGCGCATAGGCATCCGGGTCGGCGCCAGCGCAGTTCGCGGCTCGTCGCGTAGGCGCTGCCGCAGCGATTCCCACTCCGGACGAAAGCGCCGGGTACGCAGGATCAGGCCCATGTCCTGCGGCCAGTGATACAGCTCCTCGTGCGCGCGCACGGGGAAGCCACACCCGCCATCCAGGTAGTCGAGCATCGCCGTGTGCGCCGGCGCGATGGCCGGCACGCCGGCCGACATGTACTCCATGAGCGGCAGGCACTGGCCTTCGCCGAGCGAGGAGTTGACGGCAAAATCGGTGGCGCAGACCAGCCTGGCGTACTGCGCGTCATCGAGGTGGGCGTGCAGCAGCACGATGCGCGCGGCGATGCGCGGCAGCTTGCGCAGCAGCGCCAGCACCTCCTCAAGCGCCTTGTCGCGATCGTGATGCACCAGCTTCATCACCAGCGTGCAGTCCGCCGACATCCGCGAAAGCCCAGCAGAACGCGCTGACGAGGTCCTCCCAGTTCTTGCGTCCGTCGAGCGGACAGAACACGGCCGTGTACACCACGCCGTCCAGCAGCAGCCGCTGGCTGCTGCCTGGGGTGCGCGGCGATCAGCGCCTGCGGCGGCCTGCGCGAAATCGCAGGTCCGGCTGTCGATGAGCGGTTCCGTCGAGCTCGAGGGATCGCTGCTGCGCCGGCGTGACGGGCCTCGCGTCGCAGCGCGGCGAGCGGCGCGAACCGATCCCAGACGGGCGCCGGCACCGACACGACCGGATAGTCCGGCGCGTATCGCGCGCCGCACCACCTGCGCCGTGAATTCCGAGTGCGTGATGGCGCAGCCCAGCATCGCCAGCACCCGCAACCAGTCGGTCTCGCGCTTGTCGCCCCAGGGCTCGTCGGGAAGGCTGTCGTACTCCCAGGCGAACACCGGCACGACCGGGCACTCGAGGCGCGTGGGCACCCGGTGCGGCGGCGCGAAGCACAGCAGCACGCAGTATTCGCCGCTGGCGGCGCAGTTGCGGTACCACGTGTCCGCCTCGCGCAGCGGGTCCGCGATCTCGACAACCCTGCCCAGCGCCTGCAGCACGGGCAGGTAGGCCTGCATCACGAAGTAGTAGCTGTAGTCGGCGCGTCCGACCTCGCCTTCGATCGAGTCCGCGGTAAACGGCACGTGGACCAGGAAGATCATGCGTCGGCACCCGCGCGCGGCCGCGCTCGCGTCGCGCTGCACACGCTGCCGCGCCGGCGCCGCGTCGAGAAAAGCACCGATGCCTGTCGGTCACGCGCGTCGACTCGCGCAGTAGCGCTGCATCGCTCGCGGCCGCCGCCGCGCCCATGCGCCGGTACGATCTGCGGGTCCTCGCGGTACACGCCGAGACTGTGCCGCAAGGCGGCAACCGTCGACTCCCAGCTCACCCGGTACTGCAGGGTGCGCAGCACCGCGCGCTCGTCATGGGGCCAGATGCAGGGCTCGGTGGTGGCCTCGATCGCGATCGAATTGGCATCGTCGAGGTAGTCGAGCAGCGAGGTATGGCGCGGTGCGAGCGCCGGCTTGCCGCAGCTCATGAACTCCATCAGCGGGATGCAGAGCCCTTCGGCCTTGGAAACGTTGACGTAGAAATCCGTGCGCCCGATCAGCTGCCCGTAATCCTGCTCGTCGAGGAAACCGTGAACCACGACAACCCGGCACGCAAACGCCGGCAGACGCTGCATCAGGCTGTGCAGCTCGAAGATGTAGCTGCGCTGCAACTGGTGCGTCATCTTCAGCAGCAGCGTGACATCGTCCCGGTCAGCGAACGCGGTGCAGAAGGCCGACACCAGCATGTCCCAGTTCTTGCGGTCGTCACGGGGATTCAGCACGCTGGTGTAGACGACACCGTCCAGCGTGAGCGGCTGGCGCACGTGCGCCGATACCGCGCGCGCGGGCGCGGGGGGCAGGGGCATGGCATCGAGGATGTCCAGCTCGTCGATCGCCATGCAGCACAAGCCGATGCCCAGCGTGCGCGTGTCGCCCGGCTCGGAGGCCGGCAGCATTGCTGACGCCGGTGAACCCCACCACCTGCGCCGGTTCGGGCAGATCGAAGTCGAGCTTCGAGCACCTCGGCACTTGCGCCTTCGGGGAACCATCGTGCGGGTCTGCCCGCCGAGGTAGAGGCGTGAGCGGTGTCTCGACGTTCTGCGCATAACCGACCATTTCCACCCGCAAGGTGACGCGCCCGCTCACCGGGCCGCGGGAGCATCAGCCACGGCGCTGCCGATGCCGACCAGGTACCCCACGGCTCGGGGGCCCAGAAATCCTGCAGCAGCGCGCTCTCCGGGTATCCGGCACGCAACTCGAGCCTGATCGGGACCGCGCGACGGCGCCTCGGCGGCGGGCAGCAACCTGAGGCTGGTGATGCCGAACGCCGATGCTGCGCTCCTCGGCGGCCCCCGCCAGCGGCCGCGGGATCGATGCCCATGATGTGCAGCATTCGCGCGGGCCGGTCCAGCCGAAAGCGCAAGGTGTGCAGTTCCTCGCCCCCGCCGATGCACAGCGGCTGGTACGCAGTCGCCCAGCGCCGCAACCAGCGGCCTGCCCTGGTTCCGGCCGTAGGCCCGCACCTCGAGCTCGATGGCCACGTCGCCGTGGAGCAGCCACGGCAGCGCGATCGCAGATCTCGGCGTTGCGCGACCACGCGCCCCAGGGCTCGGGTCGGTAGAAGCCCAGCAGCGCACCCGTGTCCGGCGACAGCAGGCGGAAATCCAGCGCATGCTCCTGTCCGTCCCACAACTCGAGCGCATACGGCGGCGTAAGGGCGGTTGCATCGCAGCCGGTCCGGGCCCATCTCGAAGTCACGCGTGTCGAGCACTGCTCCGTCCACGCAAATCCCGAGCGGGCCGTGCCTCGCCGGCACTGTCGACGCGCTCGCGCACGCCGGCCATGCGCTCCCACAGCGGCACCGGCACCGACAGCACCGGAAACTGCGCGCCCATCGCCCGCTTCACCGCCGCGACCGCGTGCTCCGAGAGCGTGATCGCGCGCGCGCAGCCGGCAAGCGCCACGCGCCAGTCGTTGCGCGGATTGCCACCCCAGGGCTCGTCGGGAATGCGCTCGAACTCCCACGCGATCAGCGGCACGACGGGGCAGCGCCGGACATCGGGCAGGTTCTGCGGCGCCGTGAACGCGATGAGCACGCAGTCCTCGCCGCGCGCGCGGCAACGGTCGTATGCCGCGTCGGCCTCGGCGGCGGGATCCTCGACGATGGTCACGGCGCCCAGGCGCTCGAAGGCGACGCGAAACTCCTTCAGCAGGAAGTAATAGCTGTACTCGGGCGCGCCCAGCGAGCGCCCGATGTTGCCCGCGTTGATCCGCGAATAGAGCAGGAAGTGCATCGGTCGGCTCACGGCTCAGGTACCCGTTGCGTCGGCGCCGCTGCCGGCAGCGTCCGGGGCGTCCAGGCTGGCCACCGGCGCCAGCCAGTTGCAGCCCACGAAGCGCGGGTGCGCGACGTTGATCACGTAGAAGATGAGCGCGCGGTCGCGCCACTCGTAGGTGCGGTCGACGTGCGCGTCGGAACGGGTCAGCGCCGTGGTGACCGAGTAATGCCCCTCGCCCAGGTTCATCACGAAGCGCAGGCGGAACACGTGCTCGGAACCGGCGGCGAGGTTCTCGATCGGGATCGACAGCCGGTGGCTGTTGATGCCGAACATCTCGTGGCCGAGCCGGTCCTTGATCATGAGCCCGACCACCAGCGAGGGCAGGTCGACGTGCACGCGAAAGCGCACGCTCATCACCACTTCCTCGCCGACCTTCGCGGCATCGGTGTTCGCGCCGCCCGCGTTCTGCAGCGTCACCGAAACGATCGTGGCCTCGCCGGTGCCGGAGGTGGTCTGCACCACGCCCTGCGCATTCAGCTCCTGGCGGATGTGGGCGAAGGTACGGTCCGCCATCAGCGCGTGGTAGAAGTCCATCACGATCTCGGGTTCGCCCTCGCGCAGCAGCCGCCCCTCGTGCAGCAGGATCGCGCGGTCGCACAGCGCCTGGATCGACAGGCGGTCGTGCGAGACGATCAGCAGCGTGGTGCCCTGCTCGCGGAACTCGCGGATGCGCGAGAAGCTCTTGTGCTGGAAGTAGGCGTCGCCCACCGAGAGCGCCTCGTCGACGATCAGCAGCTCCGGGCGCCGGGCCGTGGCCAGGCTGAAGGCCAGGCGCATCGCCATGCCGCTCGAGTAGGTGCGCAGGGGCTCGTCGAAATACGCGCCGATCTCGGCGAAGTCCTCGATCGCCGGCATCAGCTCCTCGAGCTCGTCGCGCTCCAGCCCGAGCAGCTGCCCGTTCATCATGACGTTCTGGCGCCCGGTGAACTCGCCGTGAAAGCCCATGCCGAGCTCGAGCAGCGCCGCGACGCGCCCGTGCAGCCGCACCTCGCCCTCGGTGGCGCGCGTGGTGCCCGTGATGATCCTGAGCAGCGTGCTCTTGCCGGCGCCGTTGAAGCCGACGATGCCGACGGCCTCGCCCGGCGCCACCGTGAAGCCGATGTCGCGCAGCGCCCAGCTCTGCTGGTGGCGCGGCGCGCCGAAGGGCAGCAGCCACTCGGCCAGCCGCGACCAGCGGTTGGGATAGTGGCGGTAGGCCTTGCCGAGCCCGATGACTTCGACGGTATGGCTCATAGCTCGTCCACGATCTCGTCGGCGCGCCGGCGAAACAGCGCGAGCGCGAGCACCAGGGCCAGCGTCGCCCACAGCGCGGGCGCGGCCAGCGCGGGCCAGTCCGGCCAGCCCTGTCCCAGCGCGATCGCCTGCTGCGACATCAGCAGCGGCGTCAGCGGATTGGCGAGCACGAAGGGCCGGATGGCCTCGGGCAGTATCGACAGCGGATACACGATCGGCGTGAACCAGAACCAGAACTGCAGCAGTATGCCGAAGAACTGGCCCGCGTCGCGAAAGAACACGTTGAGCACGCCGGCGACGATACCCAGGCCGAGCGCGAACACGCAGAGGATCGCCAGTACCGGCAGCGTCGCCAGCAGATAGGCGCCGGGGAAATTGCCCGTGACCAGCAGCAGCAGCAGGAACAGGCCGTAGATGATCGCGAAATTCATGCCGGCATTGAGCAGCACGATCAGCGGCAGGCAGATGCGGGGGAAATTCATCTTCTTCAGCAGGTTCGCGTGATCGAGAAACACCGTCATGCTGCGCTGGATGATCTCGGAGAACAGCCCCCAGCTGAGGATGCCGGCGCACAGGAAGATGCCGTAGGCCAGCGTGCCGGTTTCGCCCGGCAGGCGCGCCCGCATCACCTGCGAGAACACGAGCATGTACACCGCGACCATCGCGAGCGGATTGATCAGCGCCCAGGCCGAACCCAGCAGCGAGTTGCCGTAGCGCGCGGCGAACTCGCGCCGCACGCTGCTGACGATGAATCCCCGGGAGCGCCATGCAGCGCGGATCAGCTGAATCAGCACGCTGGCGCCCTGATGAAAAAGTGGGCCGCATTATAGCCGCATCGCCGGATCACGCGGATGCCGTCCAGCGCTGTGCGGCAGAGATGCCCGCGCGGCGCAGCGGCGCCTCGACCAGGCGGAAATTGCACTCGCTCACCGCGAGCAGCAACAGCGCGGCCGCCGCGACGAACAGCCAGGTGTGGCTTGCGTCGAATACCATGCCCTGCGAGCGCGCGTAGCGGAATGCCAGCTCGCGCACCAGGGAGAACACCGGCAGGTGCCACAGGTACACCGAGTACGAGCGCGAGCCCAGCCACATGAAGAAGCTCTTGATGGCGCCCGGGGCCATCAGGTAATCGCGATCCCAGGAAGCGACGAAGACGATCAGCGCCGCGAGCACCGCCACGATGCTGAGACGGTATTCGACGATGCGCAGCGCATCCGAGCCGACGGTCGCCAGCGCGACGCACAGGAACACCAGCGTGAACCACCGCGCCCAGGCGCGGGTGCGCAGGAATACCGGCTCGAACAGGGGGTAGACCTCGCCCCGGCTCCACCACGCCAGCAGCACGCCGAGAAACAGCGCATCGGTGCGGAACATCCAGGCGTAGAGCACCAGTCCGCCCCCGGGACGCACCGACAGGAGCTGCGCCAGCACGATCGCCGCGGCCAGCCACGCAAAGGCGCGCCCCCCGAAAAACAGCATGAACGGCAGGGCCAGGTAGAACTGCTCCTCGAGCGACAGGCTCCAGAAATGGTAGGTCACCCCCATGCCCAGTTCGGAGAAGGCGTTGATCGCGTAGTGCATGTTGGCGACCTGCAGCATCGCGGCGATCGCGCCGGCGAAATTCGACCGGAAGCTGCCGAATGCATTGCTCTGGTTGAACAGCAGGCTGAGCAGCACGATGGCTGCCAGGCAGATCCACGCCGAAGGCAGCAGGCGGAATGCCCGGCGTATCCAGAAGCCGATCGCCAGCCGGAAAAAGCCCACGCGATCCGCCGCGGTGTCCTGCACCTTCGGCAGCAGGTCACGCGCGATCACGAACCCGGAAATGGCGAAGAACAGGTCGAGCGTGTGCCCGAGATTGAAATAGGCATGGAAGCGCTCGAGCGCCGGCGTGCTCCACGCCAGCAGGCCGCCCTGCGAATGGTGCACCAGGATCCCGAGCACCGCGAGCCCGCGCAACAGCTCGATGTCGCCGATTCGCCCGGCCGTCGTCATCACCTGGCTGCCCATCGCGTTCATCCGGTCAGCGCCTTGAACCACACCGCCCAGGGCTGGTACAGCCACCACTTCAGCGGCACGCGCCCGTAGTGGCGGCGTACCACGGCGATGGCCTCGCGGTAATGGCGCGCGCGGTTGCGGCGGGTCTTGGTCGCGGCGTGCTCGCGGTTCACGCCGGTCACGGCATCGACGAAGCAGGGCGCGCCGCAGCGGCGATAGAGCCGCCACCACAGGTCGTAGTCCATCACCATGTGCAGGCTCTCGTCGAGTCCGCCGACCGCTTCCCAGGCCGCGCGGCGGATCAGCGTGGCGGGCTGCGAGACGATGCAGCGCAGGGCCAGGCGCCGCTCGTCGAAGGGCTCCACCCACACGGGCTTGCGCCGGCCCGTGGCCTCGACCAGGTTCCACGCCCGCGCGTAGGCCATCGGCGCGGCGGGCGCGGCCTCGAGCGCGGCGATCAGCGTGGCGAGGGCATCGGGCAGCAGCAGGTCGTCGCTGTTCAGCCAGCACACATAGGGCGCCGAGCCGCGCGCGATGCACTCGTTGATGGCCGCGGCCTGGCCGCGATCGGCGTGGCTGCGCCAGCCGGCGAGCCGTGGCGCGAAGCGCTCGATCACCGCGACGGAGTCGTCACCCGAGCCGCCGTCGGCCACGAAGACCTCGACCGCGACGCCCTGGGCAAGCGCCGATTCCAGCGCCGCGCCCAGATAGCGCCCCTGGTTGAACGACGGCACCGCGATCGTGACCGCGGGATGGTCGCGCAGGGCCGTCATCGGCTGCCGTTCAGGAAATCCCGGTACGCCAGGGCAATGCCCTCGCGCAGGCCAGTCGAGGCGCACCAGCCCAGCTCGCGCAGGCGCCCGACGTCGAGCAGCTTGCGCGGCGTGCCGTCGGGCTTGGCGGCATCGAACACGATGCGCCCCTGGAAGCCCACCACGTCCATCACGGTCTGCGCGAGCTCGCGGATGCTGACATCGCTGCCGGTGCCCACGTTGAAGAGCCCCTCGGATACGCCGCTCTCCATCAGGAACACGCAGGCATCCGCCATGTCGTCGACGTAGAGGAATTCGCGCAGCGGCCGGCCCGAGCCCCACACCACCAGCTCGGCGTCGCCGCGCTCGCGCGCCTCGTGCGCCTTGCGGATCAGCGCCGGCAGCACGTGGCTGGTCGCGAGGTCGTAGTTGTCGTTCGGTCCGTAGAGATTGGTCGGCATCGCGGAGACGTAACGGGTGCCGTACTGGCGGTTGTAGCTCTCGCACAGCTTGATGCCGGCGATCTTCGCGATCGCGTACGGCTCGTTGGTGGGTTCCAGCGGACCGGTGAGCAGGTAGTCCTCGCGGATCGGCTGCGGGCAGTCGCGCGGGTAGATGCAGCTCGAGCCGAGGAACAGCAGCCGCTCGACGCCGGCGCGCCACGCCGCGTGGATCACGTTGCTCTCGATCATCAGGTTCTGGTACAGGAACTCGGCGCGAAAGGTGTTGTTGGCCTGGATGCCGCCCACCTTCGCCGCCGCGATGAACACGTAGTCGGGCCGCTCGGCGGCGAAGAAGCGCTCCACCGCCGCCTGGTCCGTGAGATCGAGCGCGGCGCGGTCGCGCAGCAGCAGGTTGTCGTAGCCCCCGCGCTGCAGCCGGCGCACGATCGCCGAGCCCACCATGCCGCGGTGACCCGCGACGAAGATGCGCGCGCCGCGGTTCACGGCCTCACTCGTGGTAGTCATAGGCGGGGAAGCCGTGCTTGCGGACCAGCTCGTCGCGCTCGGCGCTCTTCAGGTCCTCGCGGATCATCTCGGCCACCAGCTCGCCGAAGCTGGTGCGCGGCGTCCAGCCGAGCTGCACGCGCGCCTTGGTGGAGTCGCCGAGCAGCGTCTCGACCTCGGTGGGCCGGAAATAGCGCGGGTCCACCCGCACGATCACGCGGCCGTGCTGGTCGGCGCCGGTCTCCCCGACGCCGCTGCCCGACCAGGTGATGCGCAGCCCGAGCTCGGCGGCGGCAAGGTCCACGAACTCGCGCACACTGTGCTGCTCGCCGGTGGCGATGACGTAGTCCTCGGCCTGTTCCTGCTGCAGCATCAGCCACTGCATCTCGACGTAGTCGCGCGCATGGCCCCAGTCGCGCAGCGCATCGAGGTTGCCGAGGTAGAGGCAGTCCTGCAGCCCGAGCTTGATGCGCGCCAGCGCGCGCGTGATCTTGCGCGTCACGAAGGTCTCGCCGCGCACCGGCGACTCGTGGTTGAACAGGATGCCGTTGCAGGCGTACATCCCGTAGGCCTCGCGGTAGTTCACCGTGATCCAGTAGGCATAGAGCTTGGCGACGGCATAGGGACTGCGCGGGTAGAACGGCGTGGTCTCCTTCTGCGGCACTTCCTGCACCAGCCCGTAGAGCTCGGAGCTGGACGCCTGGTAGAAGCGCGTCTTGCGCTCCAGCCCGAGCAGGCGGATCGCCTCGAGGATGCGCAGCGCCCCCAGGGCGTCGGCGTTGGCGGTGTACTCCGGCACCTCGAAGCTGACCGCCACGTGGCTCATCGCGCCGAGGTTGTAGATCTCGTCGGGCTGCACGGTCTGGATCACGCGGGTGAGGGCGCTCGAATCCGTCAGGTCGCCGTAGTGCAGGAAGAGGTTGCGCCGCTCGACGTGCGGATCCTGGTACAGGTGGTCGATGCGATCCGTGTTCAGCAGCGAGGCGCGGCGCTTGATGCCGTGCACCTCGTAGCCCTTGGACAGCAGCAGCTCGGCCAGATAGGCGCCGTCCTGCCCCGTGATTCCCGTCACCAACGCTTTCTTCATGCCGCGAAAATCCTGCCTGTCACCCGAATGTTCGCCGCCGCTTCAGGCGGCGGCCTCGCGCAGCCGCGCCAGCTGCGCATCCACCATGCCGTGCACCATCTGCCCGAAACCGATCTCGGGCTCCCAGCCGAGCCGCGCCCTGGCCCGCGCGGGATTCGCCACCGTGCGGCCCGTTTCCAGCGGCCGCACCAGCGCCGGGTCGCTCACCACGTGCTCGCGCCAGTCCAGCCCCACGTGGGCGTAGGCGGCATCGCACAGATCGCGCAGGGTGTGCACTATACCGGTCCCCACCACGAAGTCATCCGCCTCGGCCTGCTGCAGGATCAGCCACATCGCGCGCACGAAATCGCGCGCGTGGCCCCAGTCGCGCGCCACCTCGAGGTTGCCGAGCGCGAGGCGTCCCTGCTCCACGATCGGGCGCCCGCGCTCGTTCAGGTCCGGCGAGTCGTCGATGCCCAGCGCCGCGCAGGCCGCGCCATAGGCGATCTTCTGGGTCACGAAATGCAGCGGCCGGCGCTCGCTCTCGTGATTGAACAGGATGCCGGTGGCGATGAACATGCCGTAGCTCTCGCGGTAGATGCGCGCCATCTGGTGCGCATAGACCTTGGCCGCGGCGTAGGGGTTCTGCGGGTTGAACGGCGTGCCCTCGTCCTGGGGCACCTCGGTGGTGCGCCCGAACATCTCCGAGGACGAGGCATGATAGACCTTCGCCCCCGGGCAGGCATGGCGCACGGTCTCGAACAGCCGGATGGCCGCCATGCCGTTGATCATCAGGGTCTCGGGCGCACGTGCCCACGACTCGCCGGGACGCGACTGCGAGGCCAGGTTGTAGATCTCGTCGGGGCGCGCGTCCTGCACCGCGGAGGCGATGTCGATGCCCTCGGTCATGTCGCCGAACAGGATCTCGACGCGCCCGGCCAGGTGGCTGGCATTGTTGGGGCGGAACCAGCTCTCGCGGCGCGCCAGTCCGTACACCGCGTAGCCCCGCGCGAGCAGGAATTCCGCCAGGAAGGATCCGTCCTGGCCCGTGATCCCGGTTATCAGCGCCCGCTTCACGTGCGGCTCCTTGCAGGTTGCGACAGCGCCTCATCATAGAGCGCGAGCAGCTGGCCCGCGCTGCGATTCCAGTCGAAGCACGCCGCCCGCGCCCGGCTGCGCCCGACCATCGCGTCGCGCTGCGCGGGATTGGCGGCCAGTTCCAGCATGGCCCCGGTCCAGGCGGCGGTATCCCCGGGCGGCAGCAGCACCGCCGCCTCGCCCGCGACCTCGGGGATGGAACTGCTGCGCGAGGCAATCGTCGGCGCGCCGAACTGCATGCCTTCCAGCACCGGCAGCCCGAAACCCTCGAACAGCGAGGGGTAGAGGTTGGCGTAGCAGTGGCGGTACAGCCAGATCAGCTCGGCGTCCGCGACGTAGCCGGTGACGATCACGTGCGCGCGCGATGCCGAGCTCGTCCAGGAAACGCGGGAAATCCTCCATGTGCCAGCCCTGCCCGCCCGCGAGCACCAGCGGCATCGGTTCGCCGCCGCGCGCCAGGTACCCCGCGAAGGCCTCCGCCAGCCGGCGCTGGTTCTTGCGCGGCTCGATGGTGCCCACGCTCAGCCAGAAGCGTCCCGGCGCCACGTCGCGCAGGCGCTCCGGCCGCTCGCCCGGCGTATCGTCGGCGGCGAAGAAGCGCGAGCACGGGTGGATCACGCGCACGCGCTCGGCCGGGAAGTGCGGAAAGACGCGCAGGTAATCGCGACGCGAGGCTTCCGAGATCGCCACGATCCAGTCGGCGGCGATGGACGGAGCGGAACACGCCCTCGAAGCAGCCGATGCGGTTGGCCTCGGTGGTCCACGAGGGATCGACCAGGAACGCGAGATCGTAGAGCGTGTACACCAGCCGCGATCCGCCGGGCTGCAGCGGGCACCAGAAATTGTTGGCGTGCACGATATCGGGCCTGCCCAGCGCGTCCGCCAGCCCGGGCGCGTTCCAGAAAGCGGCCGCGCTCTCGCGCGTCAGGTGGCGCGGTCCGTATTCGGCGTTCGCGCCCGGGTAGGGATTGCGCAACGGCATCCGCGGATCGAAGTAGAAGTCACCGAATCCGGGATAGAGCGAGAAGCGGTGCGCGGGCGCGATCCTGAGCAGGGCCTGCAGCATGGCGTCGGCGTAGTAGCCGCATCCCGCCTTGCCCGCGCCCGTCTGCGAGACGTCAAAGCCGATATGCATCGCGCCCCCAGTGCGAGAGTACGCGCCGCATCGCGGCACCGACGCTGCGGTTCCAGCGCAGCGCCGCCGCGATCGAGTGCAGCGCCAGGCACAGCACGAAGCGCCGCGGCGCGCGCGCGCGGTCGACCCTGGGCTCGACCACCGCATGCGCGTAGTTGAACAGCCAGCGGTCGGGCACGCGCCCGAAATGCCGCTTCATCATGTCGTTGATCTCGCGATGCACCGCCACCCGCGCCCCCAGCGTCTTGTTCTCGCCGTAGAGCCGCGAGCCGGCCAGCTTCGACTCCAGGTAGTGAAAGCGCGCCCCCTGCTTGCCCAGACGCAGCCAGTACTCGTAGTCCATGCAGTAGTGCAGCGACTCGTCCGGGCAGCCCGTGCTGCTCCACCACGCGCCGGCGCAGGAACAGCGCCGGCTGGCAGATGAAGCAGGTCTCCTTGAGCCGTTCGAGGTCCCAGCGCTTCGGTGGGGTATTCCTCGAAGGCCCGGTCGTCGATGTCGATATGGTCCGCCATGCCGTAGACCACGTCGACCCCGGGCTGCGTGCGGAACACCTCCAGCACCCGCGCGATCGCGCCGGGGTAGTAGACGTCGTCCGAATTCAGCCAGCCGATGATCTCGCCGTCGGTGGCGCGGATGCCCTTGTTGAGCGCGTCGGTCTGCCCGCGGTCCTTTTCCGACACCCAGCGCACCGTGGCGCTGAAGCGTTCGAGCACGGCGCGCGTCTCGTCGGTACTGCCGCCGTCCATCACGACGTGCTCCAGCTCCGGCACACCCTGCGTCGCGACGCTGCGGATCGTGCGCTCGATGAAGCGCCCCTGGTTGAACGATGGCGTGATGACGCTGACTTTCACGCGCTCGAGCTTCCCCGGTCCAGTGCCCGGCACCGTGCGGCCCATGGCCTGGCGGAACGCGTCCCGGTATTCCTCCGCCATCCGCCCGGCGTCGCTGAATTCGGCCGCGCGCTCGAGCCCCGCGGCCACCAGCCCTGCCCGCCGCGCCGGATCGTTGACCAGTTCGAGCATTGCCGTCGCGATCTGCGCGGGCACGCGGGGATCGAACAGGAGTGCCGCCCCGGTGGCGATCTCGGGCAACGAGGTCGCGTTGCTGCACGCCACGGCGACACCGGCCGTCATCGCCTCGATCACGGGCATCCCGAAGCCCTCGTAGAGCGAGGGGAACACCATGCCCGCGCTGTTGCCGAGCAGTGCCCCGAGCGCCTCGGTCGGGACGTAGCCGGGAAAGACGATGCGCGTGCCCAGCCCCATCGCATCGGCCGCCTGCACCAGGAAATCGCGCCGCGCACCGGGCGCCCCGGTGCACACGAGGCGGATGTCCTCGGGCAATCCGCCACGCGCCGCCATCCCGAATGCCGTCAGCAGCATTTCGTGGTTCTTGTGCTTCCAGAAATTCGCCGGGTAGATCAGGTAGCGTCCGCGCGCGAGCCCCAGTCGCGCGAGCACCGACTCATCCGCCCCCGCGGCGCCGCGAAACGATTGCCGAGGCGATGATGGATGGTGCGCACGCGATCCGGCGCCAGCGCACCCTGGCGGATCACGGAGTCGCGCGCGTAGTCGGAAATCGCCACCAGCAGCGTCGCCTCGTTGCACGCGGCGCGGAACACCTGGTCGCGATGGCCGATATCGGCGGCCTCGAAGAACTGGGGATAGCTCAGGTACTGCAGGTCGTGCACCACGCTGACCACCGGCACCCCGGGCTCGGCATAGGTCGGGGCCGTGAACGGGCAGAACAGCAGCTCGGCGCCGATGTCACGCAACAGGCTCATGGCCTCGGCGCGGCGGCGGTGCCGCGTCAGGCGGTAGCCGACACGGGCCGCGAGGGAGCGGATACGCCCGGGAAGGTAGCGCGCCAGCCGGTGCGCCACGCGCATCCACAACGCCGGCCGGGGTCGCTGCCGGGACGGCGGCTGCGCGCGCGACCCAGCACCAGCCGGCGCTCGACGTTGGGCGCGTCCAGCGCGGCGAGCTCCTCATGGGTCTCCGCGCGCGTGAGCAGGACGAAGCGCGTGCTGCGGCGCCTGCGCCGCGAGACGCACGCAGCAACTCCAGCACGAAGACCTTGGCTCCGCCGTTTTCGCCTCCGGGCAGGACCGGCGTGAGGTCCACCGCCACGATGTTCGGGTCGCGCGTCATCTGCTGAACTTGTACCGGGCCGGCCCTGCAAAAGGCGCGGAGTTTAACCCAATCGGGCAATCGGGGAGAGGGGATCGGCAAATCCCCGCGATGAACTCGCGCTGTGCATGCGCGCCGGACCCATGCGCGCGACGGGGGCTATCGCAGCACTGAGCGGTAGAGTTCGGCATAGGACGCGCACATCTGCTCCGCCCGGAACAGCTCGAGATAGCGCGCCCTTGCGTTGCGTCCCATCTGCCGCGCGAGCCCCGGCTCGTCGAGCAGGCGCGCGAGCGCCGCGCGCAACGCCGTGGCATCGCCGGGCGGCACGACCAGGCCCGTCACCCCGCCGACATTGACGTGGCTCGTGCCGGTGCCGATTTCGCTCGAGATCATCGGCTTGCCATACATGGCCCCCTCCAGCAGCGAGACGCCGAAGGCCTCGGCCCGCAGGTGCGACGGAAAGACGACGCCGTAACACAGGGTCAGCAGGGCAAACTTGTCTTCGTCGGGTATGGCGCCGAGAAAGCTCACATTGCCCAGGCCTTCCCTGCGCGCGTGCTCCTTCAGCTCGCTCTCGATCGGACCGGCGCCCACGATCACCACGTTCGCGGCAGAACCCTTCAGCGCATCGAGCAGGATGTGCAGCCCCTTGTAGTAGCGCAGCATGCCCACGAACAGGAAGAACGGCGAGGGCAGGCGGGAGCGCCAGTACGCCAGCCGCCCGGCATCGGGCGCGGGGTAGTTGTCCTCGTCCAGTCCGATGGGAATCACGGAGGTCTTGTCGCGGTACTGCGCGAGCACGGGGCTGGTCTGCAGGTAATTGGGCGAGGTCGCGACGATGCGGTCGATCCGCCTGAGAAAGACATTCATCAGCGGCCGGTAGATCCGGTACAGCCTGATCTGCCGCACGATGTCGGAATGATAGGTGAGCACCGAGGGCTTGCCGCCACTCGCCACGAGGTGCGCGACGTCCGCCATCGGCCAGGGAAAATGGTAGTGCAGGAGATCCGCCTTCTCGGCGAGATCACGGAAGCGGCCGATGGCCGAGGTCGATATCTCCGCGCCGCCGATGCGGAACTGCGTTTTCGCGTAATGCACCGGGATGGTGTCGAACACGGTGTCGCCGACGCGTTCGCGCGAGCCCAGCGTCAGCACTTCGGCGAAAATGCCGCGCGACTCGCAGCCGTGGCAGATCTGGTAGATGACCTGCTCGATACCGCCGTAGGACGCCGGGTAGAATGTTCGGTAAAAATGCAGGACACGCATCGGGCAGGCAACAAAACGACCGGCCTGTCGGACCCTGGCGGTGACATGCGTTGGTCAATGGGTGGAAAATGCTGGCCGCAATTTAGCAAGGATCCCCGGCCCGCGGTAGCCCGGACGACACGCCGGCGCCGCGGGAGCATGCATGACCCCGATCAGCCTCGATATCTCGATAGTGACCTACAAGACGGATCTTCTTGGCCTGAAGATCGCGTTGATATCGCTGTGCCGGGCAATCGAGCGCGCGCGCGAGCGCATGTCGCGGTCGCTGCTGGTTTCGCTTTTCGTCGTCGAGAACGCGCCACGACAACCGACGCCTGCGCCCTCGCGGCTCGCGGGAAACAGGTACCTGCGCGTATTCGACGCCATTTACCACATCCAGTCACCGGAGAACGTGGGCTTCGGCCGCGGGCACAACCTCGCCATATTCGATGAACGGGGCGCCACGGCGGACTACCACCTGGTCCTCAACCCGGATGTGGAACTCGATGCCGACGCGCTACGCCTGTGCATCGACTACCTCGAGGCAAACCCGGACGCGGTCGCGGTGGTCCCCAACGCCGTGGACGGCAGCAACGAGCCCTGCTACCTGGCGAAGGCGCAACCATCCGTCGTGGTGCTGGCTTCGCGCGCCTACTTTCCCGGCATCCGGCTGTCGTGGCTGCGCAATCGGCTGGAGCGCTACGAACTGCGCCCTGCGGCGGACCGCGGCGAGATCATCCGCGACGTGCCCAACGGCAGCGGCTGCTTCTTCTTCGCGAGGGCGGGCGCATTGCGCGAGGTGGGCGGCTTCGCGCCGGAGTACTTCCTGTATTTCGAGGACTTCGACCTGTCGAACCGGTTGCGCCGGCTGGGGCGCATGGACTACCTGCCCCAGGTCCGGCTGATCCACCACGGCGGCAACGTCGGCCGCAAGGGCCTGCACCACCTGCTGTACTTCTCGCGTTCGGCGATCCGCTTCTTCAACAGGTGGGGCTGGCGATTCTGCTAGCGCTCAGCGGTCGGGCATCAACCACCATTCGCCGTCGACGAGAATCCATTTCTCGGTCAACTCACGCTGCATGACGGTATCCGCTCCCATCTTGCCGCCGGCCAGCCCGCCGTAGCTGTAGCTGAGTTCGACGACGACGGTGCACAGCTCACCCTCGCAGGAGACGCTCTTGATCGTCGAAGGCGCGCCGCTTGATCGAGGGCCCCATCTTGCCGAGATAGGCCTTGTAGGGATGCGTTTCACGGTAGCCGGGCGAGGTGAAGGTATAGGCCAACTCGAAATTGTTCTCGAGCCGCGCCTGCTGGTGGGTCGCGACCCGCGCCTTGACCACGTCCTCGACCGGCTTCTGCGGCATCGCCGCACAACCGCCGAGCAGGAACATGGCAACAACGGCAAGCAGGCCGAATCGGGTCACGGTATCGAACTCCTCGGTCAACTGGTGGCGCAAATACGGGTTCCGGGCGGCGTCACAGCCCGAAGGCGTCGGTGACGGCGCTCATCTTCGCACGGAACTCCTCGCCGATCTTGATGAAATCGTTGTACTGGACGATCGCGCGCGGGCTGATCGTCACCAGCAGTTCCGTTCGACGGTCGTTGTCCGACTTGGTTCCGAACAGGCTGCCGACCACCGGCGGCCTGTGCAGGACAGGAACGCCCGAGCTGCCGGTCGTCTTGTTGCTCTGGATCAGGCCGCCGAGAATGATCGTGTCGCCACTCTGGATGGCCACCGTGCTCTCGATCGAGCGCTGCAGGAACGAGCGCTGCCCGGTCGCGGCATCGATGTTGCCGACGTCGGTCACTTCCTGCGAGATCTCCATCACCACCAGTCCGCTCTCGTTGACGCGCGGCGTCACACTGAGCTTGACCCCGGTGTCCTTGTAGACGATGTTCTCCGTCACCGTGCCGCCGTCGGTCGCGCTGGTGCCCGAGAGCACGGGCTGCTGGTCGCCGACCGTGATGTCCGCGGTCTGGTTGTCCAGCACCAGCACCGAGGGCGAGGACAGGACCTGGATCTGCGAAGTCTCGTCGAGCGCGTTGATCACCGCGCGCCAGTCGCCGCCGTTGTCGGACAGGAGATAGGAGAATCCCCCAAGCACGGAATTGACTCCCGGTGGCGCAAAATCGAGCGTCCCGACCCCGTTCACGCTGCTGTTGCTGTGCTGGAAGTACCACTCGACGCCGAACTCGAGTTGCGTCGTTCAGCGTGACTTCCCAGATCGAGACCTCGACCAGCACCTGCGCGGGCATGACGTCGAGCTTGCGCAGCGTGCTTTCGATCTCGCGCCACATCGAGGGCGTCGCCATGACCAGCAGCGTGTTGTTGTTCTGGTCCGCGACCACGCGGGGCGCCTTGTCGCCCGTGTCCTCGCCGCGCTCGCGGAAGTCGGCGTCGACCGGAGCTCGGCACCTTCGGCACGACCGATGCCTTCGCCCGGCGTCTTGGCCCTTTCGCGCTCACCCACGGCGCTCTGCCTCTGTCCGGGCGCCGAACGGCCGGCGGTCTTGCGCTGCGTCTGCGGCCACGGTTCCCATGGTGCCGCCGAACATCTGCGTCAGCATCGAGGCGAGCTGCATCGGCCTCGCCGTTGTTGACGTTGTAGACGAAGAGCCGCTTGGCTCGCGCTCTCGCCCTCGCGCACGATCGCGTGGTCGAGACGGTCGATCCACGTCTTCGCGGTATCGAGGTAGTGCGCGCGCGAGGTGATCACGAGGACGTTGTTGATCTCGTCCAGCGCCACCAGCTTGACCACGCCGGCGAGCGGGCTCAACTCCTCGCCGCCGAGCAGCTCGTTGAAGCGCTCCACGACCGAGGCGGCATCGGTGTTGAATACCTCGTAGATGCCGAAGGACATGCCCTTCATCACGTCGATGTCGAAGGTGCGCGAGCGTGCGCACGATGTTGTCCATCTGCGGCGCCGGCGCCGCGATCATCAGCAGGTTGCGCACCGTGATCGGCGTAGCAGCACGTTCTTTTCCGCGCCGAGCGGCTTGAGGATCTTCTTCGCCTCCGTCACCGAAATGTACTTGAGCGGCACGATGCGCGTGTCGAAACCGCTGGCCGGGTGACGGCCCTGCCCACCCGCACCGGCGTCGTGCTCTGCAGCACCTCCGCCGAACCGAGCCGGTAGATGCCCGACGCATCCGCACCATCACGATGCCGCGGTTGGCGAGCAGCGATTCGAGCAGGCCGATCAGCGCATCCTCGGTGACCGGGCTGCTGGAGCTCAGCGTGACGTTGCCCTTGATCTCGCCCTCGATCGTGTAGGGCACGCGGAGGTTGTCGCCGAGGATCACCTTGACCACTTCCGCGATCGGCGCGTCGCGGAAGTTCACCTCGACCTTGCCGTCGCCGAGGCGCATGACCGGCGCCGTCCCCACCGCGCCACCATAACTGCTCGCTGCCCTTCTACTCGTAGACGGTGCGGTCGGGCTCGGGCTCGGGTGGCTTCTCCTCTTCCTCGACCGGCGCCGCCGGCTGCTGGACGCCGGCGAAGATCCTGCCGTAGGGCGCCTGCGGCTGCTTGTCCATGCTGCTGCACGAACTGAGCACCAGCGCCGAGGCGGACAGCAGTATGCCGCGCACGATCCCCGCAGGGACCCTCGCTTCTCGATGTTCGATCCGGATTCCATCATCAGTCCAGACAAAGTCTGTTGCAAAGCTGCGGAGCATAGCCGTCAGGGTCTTTCGGGGCACGGATCACTCCAGCGCCGGATTTCGATCGATTCGGTGCGGTCGACGGGGGCGGGGAGATGCACCTCGCCGGAGCTGCCCGCGAGCGTGACCCCTTCGGCGCTGATGCGACTGACCTCCAGGCCGCGGATTCTCTCACCTTCGCGCAGCACGTGCACGCTGCCACTGTCCTGGAGCAGCGCCTGCCTTACGTCGCCCTTGACGATCACTCCGAGGTAGACGAGGCCCTCGGGCCCGGCGCCGCCTTCCGCCGCACCCCCCGCAACTGCTTCGCCCGGGGGTGCCGGCGCCCGCTCGGGCCAGAACAGCGGGCGCTCGAGCATGGCGGGATAGTTGGCCCCGCCGTCGAAGCGCACACCGCTCACGTCCGGAATCGTCACCTCGACGGGTTCCCTGTTGCCCTCGTGCGAAACGAACAACGCGTACAGCGCCCATGCCGTTGACAGGCACAGGCTCGCCGCGATCGCTCCCAGCAGTATCCGCGTCGTCAATGCCGTGCGCTGCTGCAACTGAGTCATTTGCCCGAACTCTCCGCGAGCGGCGTGTACGCGACGACGGCCAGCTGCACCTGCACGGCCTGGGCCGGTGGCGCGGCCTCCTCCTGGCCGCGACGCATCCTGCCCTGCATCAACGGCTTGATGTCGAGCTCCTCGATCACCAGCAGCGGCGGACCCGATTCGATCTCGTGCAGCGCCGTCGCCACGGCTTCCATCGGGCCGGTGAAGGTGATCTTGATGCCCGTGCCCTGGAACTCCTCGGCCGGGACGTTGTACGTCGCGACCGTCTTCACTTCCGCACCGCTCTTGTCGAGGATCTCGGTCACCCGCTTCTGCACGTCCAGCGCAATCTGCGCCGGCGGCGTGTCCTGCGAATAGACCAGCGACGCCAGTTCATCCTCGCTGAAGCGCTTTGCCGCCGCCTGGATGCGGTCGCGCGAGACATCGAGCCGCGTGAGCCGATCGAGCACCTGGCGGTCGCGCGCGATCTCGGCGTCGAGCTCCCGGTTTTCGCGCCAGCAGCGGCCCGAGCAGCGCGCCCAGGATCAGCAGCGCCAGCGCCGAGCACCGCGCCCCAGGCCGCCAGCCTGCGATAGTCGAGCGTCAGGTTGTCGATCATTCGCGCGCGACTCCCACGACGCGCGCGCCGATGCTGAACTGGTCGAGCCCGGTGCGCGGGTTGCGGCTGACCGTGGAATCGAACTTGGCCTCCTCCAGGAAGGCGGAGCGATTGACGATATCGATCAGGCCGACGACATTGCTGCCCTGCCCGGTCAGGCGCACACGGCCCTTGCTCAGCGCGAGCTGCGTGAGATAGATGTCGTCGGGGACCAATTCGCTCAGCTCGTCGACCAGCACCGCCACCCTGCGGCGACTGCAGGCGGCGGTCGACGACGTAGGCGAGCGAGCGCCCGTCGGCCTCGAGCGCGTTCTTCTGGCGCACCAGCTCGCCCACGCTCTGCTGCAACTCGCGGATGGCGGCCTTCTGCTCCCTGGCCACGACCGCTTCGCCAGCACCGGCGTGACCGCCAGCAGCGCCAGGCAGCCGATCAGCGCCAGCAGCAGCCAGAAGTTGCGGTTCGGCCGGAATCGCGTCCGGCGGCTGCCGAGCAGGTTGGCCGCGGGCCCCAGGTCCGCGGTGGTGAGCCGGTCGATCTCGCGGCCGCAGAGCGGCTCATCTCGCGCAGCAGGGGCTCCACCCGCGACCTCGGGCGCGGCGACCAGCTCGACCTGGAGCTTGCGGTCGCGCCGCGTCGCGCTCGCGCACGATGACGTCGTAGAACAGGTCCGCCTCGCTGAAGGGCGTGAGCCGGCTCAGCTGGTAGGCGATCGCCTGGCGCAGGTTCGACTCCAGCTGCAGCGGCAGCTCGAGCCGATGGCGCAACAGCATCGAGGGCTCGAGCAGCAGGTCGATCACCAGGCCTGCCGCGCTGCCCTTGCTCGATCTCGTCGAGCTGCGGCGCCAGGTAGCCCGGGGGCATGCTGCTCGAGCGTGCCCCGATCGAGGACGGCGATCTCGCTGCCGCGTTCCTCGACGTCGGCGATCAGCACGCACTGCTCGCCGCGACACGCGATGACCACGCGCGCGGGCTGGCGCACGAACAGCAGTTTCACCGACGCGGGAACGCTGCGCGACAACTCTGTCCACCACGCCGGAGCAGCTTGAGAACGTCGACGCCGAACAACGTCCACTTGTCAGCCGAGCTGAAATCCACGATCACACTTCCCCGGGGTTAGCCGTCGACATCGAGTGGCGGAAACTCATTCCACTGAATTATACGGTATGGAGATGGCGCAGGCCCGATGCCATCGCATGTCCAGCTCCGGCCGGGGCGGCGCGACCATCCCGCCGAAGGCCGCGATGACCTCGATCGCCTGGCGGCGTTTCAGCCCCATGCCGCCCGAGCCCTGCACCGTCACGCGGTATGCGCCCGAGCGCGAGGCGGCGAAGAAACTGCTCTCCAGCGCCATCGCATCGGCCACGGCCTGGTCCTCCTGCATGGCCTGCAGGTCCTGCTCGCTGAACCTGCCTTCCGTATCCAGCATCATCACGAGCTCGGGGTCGGCGAAGCGCGGATCGATGCCGGCGCTCATGGACGCCACCGAGACGTAGGGCCGCAGCCAGTCGACCAGGTCCTGGTCGAAACCGAGCACCAGCCCGAGCTCGTCCACGCTGAGCAGCGGCGCGTTGCGCGGCCCGTAGGCGAGCCCCGCGCTGGCATATTCCGCGGCTTCCGCGCCGTTTTCCGTCACGATGTCGTCGCCGTCGCGCCAGTCGACGAGCGCATTCACCAGCGCATCGACGTCGTCGACGCCATCCGGGTAATTCCCGATCAGCGCCTCGCAGCATTTCGGGCGACGCGGCATTCAGGCTGACGTAGGCCTCCTCGGGCACGAAGCGGTAGGCAACGCGTTGCGTTGCCGAGCGGCAGGGACAGCGGCCACCCCTCGAGGGTGGCCAGCGTGTCCGGCGAGGCCGTGCCCGGCCAGTGCGAGGTAATTCAGCACGGCGGTGGCTCCCGCGCGCAGCCGGATGCGTTCGACCATGTCGCCGACGATGCGATTCTCGACGCGGATCTCGTTGCTGAACGCGCCGAGCAGGAAGGTCAGCAGCGTGAGTATCCACAGCACGAGCACGAGCACCGCGCCGTGCTGCGCGCGCTCCCGTTGCGTCGGCCCTCCGCACCGCGCTCATCCCGCCCCCACGCGCATCACCACCGGCGGCATGGCGTGGCGGCCGCCGCGTGAAGCTGATGCGCACCAGCTGCGGAAACGTCGGCGCGCCCGATCCAGCTGTCGGTCCAGCCGATCTCCTCGCCCGAGTCATCGGTGGCGCCGTAATACAGGAAACTGATCACCAATCCTCGCTGATCAGCGAGGCATCGGCGCTCGGCGGACGCCGGATCCATGCCCTCCGGCACGTAGGGCACGAAGCGTCCCCAAACGCCCGGGCTGCCGCCCTCCTCGGAGAACAGTTCGACGACATAGAGCTCGCCGCCCGTCGACATCGACAGCGGCGCCACGTAACGCAGCGACGAGGCCGTGCCGGAGAACGCGAACTCGGTGCGGTCGGGGAAGATCAGCACGACCGGCGCGACCTGGAACAGGTGGCGATGCACGACGTTGAGCAGCTGCCGCGCGCCCTCGACGCGCTGCAGGTGATCCTCGGCGGTGCGCCACGCCTTGATGCCGGTGCGAAACGCCGAGAACAGCGTGAGCGTGATCAGGCTGGTGAGCACCAGCACGATCAGCACCTCGACCAGCGTGAAGCCGCGCGAGCGCGCCCGGCACGCGCTCACGGCCCCACCCTCAGCGACTGCAGCCTGAAGCTCCCCGGCTTGCGGCCGGCTGACCCAGTTCACGTCGACCTCGACGAGGTAGAGCGCCGGGGTCTGCTCGGGCATGACGGCCAGGCCGTCGGGATCCTCGAACGGCGAGACGCGCATGCGCCAGTGGTACTTGTCGCCCTCCTCCACGCCTTCCATCTCGCCGACGGCGACCGGGTACAGGATGCCGACCTCGGCCAGGCGCGATTCCGCCACCATCGCCGCCATGACGAATTCGTCCATCTTCCCGAGGTTGCGCAGGCCGCCGGCGAAGGCCTGGATCAGCGCCACGATGCCGATCGCCGCGAGCACGAAGGCGACCAGCACCTCGAGCAGCGTGAATCCGGTTTGCCTGCGCGGCAATCGATGCGCGATGCGGGGCACGGGTTCGCCTACTCGACGCCGAGACGCGCGACGTCGACGGCGCCGGTGAGCCAGTCGATGGTGACTTCGAAGACGACGCCCTCGGCACCGAGCTCGATGGAGCCGCCGCTCGAGGAGCCGTCGGGATAGAAGCGGATGCCCGCCACGTCGCCGCGCACTTCACGCTCCGCCGTGTTCACCAGTACCTTCGCCTCCTCGGGCAGCCGGTAGCGCCGGCTGCGCGTATCGACCACGTAGGACTTGTCGGCGGTGTCCACCCACAGCGCCACGCTGCGCCGCTCGCTCACGGCCTCGGAGCGGGCCCAGCGCAGCCCCGTCGCGAGATCGCGCACCGAGGACTGCAGCTGCGAACCCACGCCGCGCGAGAGCAGCGGCCCCACCGTCGTCGCGGCCAGGGCGAGGATCATCATCACCACCAGCAGCTCGATCAGGGTGAAGCCGCGCACCGCGCGAGTCCGCACGCCGCGCTCACTCCCAGCTGACGACGTCCGCGTCATCCTTCTCGCCGCCCGGGTTGTTGTCGGCGCCGTAGGAGAACACGTCGAATTCCCCGTACTCGCCGGGACTGCGGTAGTGGTAGTCGCGGCCCCAGGGATCCTTGGGCACGCGCGGCTTGCTGAGATAGGGGCCGTTCCAGCCGACCACGCCCTGCGGCTCCTCGACCAGCGCCAGCAGCCCCGCCTCCTGCGAGGGATAGTTGCCGACCTCGAGCTGGTACATGTGCAGCGCGGTCACCATGTCCTCGATCTGCACCTTCGCGGTATCGCTCTTGGCACCGCCGACGTACTTCATGATGCGCGGGCCGACGATGCCCGCCAGCATCCCGAGGATGACCAGCGCCACCAGCAGCTCCATCAGCG
This sequence comes from uncultured Gammaproteobacteria bacterium, assembly GCA_963819895.1. Lineage (GTDB taxonomy): Bacteria > Pseudomonadota > Gammaproteobacteria > Pseudomonadales > UBA5518 > UBA5518. The sequence continues at coordinate 33,413 of CAWFXU010000013.1, read as the reverse complement.
TGAAGCCCGCGGCTCGTGCGAATCGGGAGGAATGTCTGTGCATGGCGAAAAACTCCTTCAGTAGACCAGTTCGTTGACCGACATGATGCCGACCATGATCGAGACGATGATGCCGGCGATCAGCACGCCGAGGCCGAGGATCAGCACCGGCTCGAGCAGCGCCAGCAGGCGCTTCACCGCGCCGCTCACTTCCTCGTCGTAGATGGCGGCCACCTTCAGCAGGATGGGCTCGAGCTGTCCCGTCTCCTCGCCGACCTGGATCATGTGCATCGCGAGCGGCGGAAAGTGGCTGTTCTCGATCAGCGCGTTGCTGAGCAGCTTGCCCTCCTTCAGCGCGGCCACCCCCTGCTCGAGATCCGCGCGCAGCGTGCGGTTGCCCACGGTGGCCAGTGCGATCGACAGCGCGTTCACCAGCACCACGCCGCCGGCGAGCAGGGTGCCCAGCGTGTGCGCCAGCCGCGCGGTCTCGACCTTGCGCACCAGGTCGCCGGTGAGCGGTATGTTCAGCAGCTTGCGGTCCAGGCGTTCGCGGAACTCGGGTTTGGCCAGCAGGTTCATCACGCAGCGCGACCGCGGCGCCGATCAGCAGCACCAGCAGCCACCAGTAGCTGCCGACCCAGTTGCCCGCGGCCATCACCACGCGCGTGGGCAGCGGCAGCGTGCCGCCCATCTCGGTCGAACATGTCGGCGAACTTCGGCACCACGAAACCGAGCAGGATGATCAGCGAGCCGCTCGCCACCAGCAGCAGGATGGCCGGATACATCAACGCCGAGCTCACCGTGCTCTTCAGCGCCTTGGTGCGCTCCATGTGCTCGGCGAGCCGCGTCAGCGTCGCCTCCAGCGAGCCGCTGGACTCGCCCGCGCGGATCATGTTGACGAAGAAATCGGAGAACTCCGGGTGTTCGCGGAAGGCATCGGCCAGCGTGCCGCCCGTGCGCACCTTCTTGCTGATCGCGCCGATGATCTCCTTCAGCCGCGCATCGGTGGCAAGGCCCTGCAGCACGGCGAGGCTGCGGTCGAGCGGAACCGAGGACGACAGCATGATCGCCAGCTCGCGCGTGAACTCCCCGATCGCGTTCTGGCTGCCGCGCCGGCGCGAGAACAGGCGCGCCAGCGCGTCGGCGCCGCCGCGCGAGCCGCCCACCGCGAGCGGTTCTATCGATACCGGCGTCAGTCCCTGGCGCGCCAGCTGGGCGGCCGCCCGCTCCACGCTGTCGTGCTCGATCTCGCCGCGCGTGACCTTGCCCTCGGCGGAGATCGCGCGGTACCTGAAGTGTGCCATGGCGCGTTGCGGTCCCGGTTACTGGTGCGTCACGCGCAGCACCTCGTCGATCGAGGTGTGGCCGGCGAAGGCCTTGAGCACGCCGTCTTCGTACATGGTGACCAGGCCGTTGGCGCGCCCGGCCTTCATGATGACCTCGGCGCTGGCGTGCTCGAGGATGAGATGCCGGATGCTGTCGTCGACCAGCAGCAGCTCGTGCACGCCCATGCGCCCGCGGTAGCCGGTGCGGGCGCAGGCCTCGCAGCCCGTCGCGCGCCAGACCCGGCGCGATCCGGCACGCTCCACCAGGCGCGAGATGCCCATGTGCTGGACTTCCTCGTCGGTGAGCGCGGACTCGCGCCGGCACGCCGGGCACAGCACGCGCACCAGGCGCTGCGCCATGATCGCGTTGACCGTGGAGGTGAGCAGGTAGTCCTCGAGCCCCATGTCGAGCAGGCGCGTGACGCCGCTGGCGGAGTCGTTGGTGTGCAGCGTCGAGAACACGATGTGGCCCGTCAGCGCCGACTGGATCGCGATGCCCGCGGTTTCGCGGTCGCGCATCTCGCCGATCATGATCACGTCGGGGTCCTGGCGCACGATGGAGCGCAGCGCGTGCGCGAAATCGAGCCCGATGCGCGGCGCCGCCTGGATCTGGTTCACGCCCGCGATCTGGTACTCGACCGGGTCCTCCACGGTCATGATCTTGCGTTCGGGCGTGTTCATGCGCGAGAGCACGGCGTAGAGCGTCGTGGTCTTGCCGCTGCCGGTGGGTCCCGTCACCAGGAAGATGCCGTTCGGCCGCTCCAGCACCGACTTCAGGTCCGACAGCACCTTGTCCGACAGCCCGATGTCCTCGAGGTTCAGGTTCAGCGTCTGCTTGTCGAGGATACGCATCACCACGCTCTCGCCGTGCAGCGTGGGCACGGTGGAGACGCGCAGATCGACCTCCTTGCCGCTGATCTTCAGCTTGATCCGCCCGTCCTGCGGCAGGCGGCGCTCGGCGATGTTCAGGCGCGAGAGGATCTTCACGCGCGAGATGATCGCGGGCGCCATGCGCGCGGGCGGCGATTCCACGTCCTGCAGCACGCCGTCGATGCGGTAGCGGATCTTGAGCTCGTGCTCGTAGGGCTCGATGTGGATGTCGGAGGCGCGCGCCTCGAGGGCGCGGCTGAAGACGAGGTTCACGACGCGGATGACCGGCGCGTCGCTGGCCATGTCCTTGAGCCGCTCGACGTCCTCGACGTCTTCCTGCAGCACGCTTTCCGACTGCACCCCGTCGACGATCTGGTCCATCGCCGAGCGACCGCCGCCGTAGAGGCGCTCGTGCGCCTGCTCGAGATCCGAGGCCAGCGCCAGGCGCGGCTCGATGCGCCGATCGGTCGCGATCTCCAGCGCGCGCAGCACGTACTCGTCGGTCGGATCGGCCATGGCCACGCGCAGGCTCTCGCCGTCGTCGGCGAGCGGCAGCACGTTGAACTGCTGCAGGAACTCGCCGGATATGCGCTCCTCGGCGACCGGTGCCTCGGGGAAGTCGTCGGGCCCGATCAGCACGCAGCCCGTGAGCTCGGAGACGGCATCGGCGACTTCCTTTTCGGCCACGAGGCCCAGGCGCACCAGCGCCTGCCCCAGCGTGCCGCCGGAGATCGCCAGCACGCGCTCGGCGCGCTGCAGGTCCGGCTCCGCGAGCTTGCCGCGCGCGACCAGCAGTTTGCCCAGCCCCGAAGCCGGCCCGGTTTCGTTCACGTTCGCCGACTTATCCATCGCGTTGCTTCAACCAGAGTTTTTTCAGACGAATTCTCCATTGCTGCGGGAGCAGAGAGAGCCCAGCGCCGACAACACCGCGGGCCCGGCGCCGCGCATCATAACGATCATCGCCCGCGCCGTCAGCTTCGTCTGCCAGAGCATCAGGCCCCGCGGCAGGCGCGAAGTTCCGCCGCGGCGGCGTAACAAGATCCGCCTTCGCCGGCGTCGCGGCGCTGTCGCGCGACATCCACGGCCCGGCGATACGGGGCCGGCGGATCGGCCGCGACGAAACGCTGTATCAGCGCCTCGTAGTCCGGGTACAGCGCGGTGAGCGTCTTCATCGCGGCACTGCTTCTGCTCCGACTGCGTGTCCGCGAAACTGACGCCGCCCGCGTGGTAGACGAAGACATCCGCGCACAGCAGGTGCTGCCAGCCCCGGCGCGCGGCGCGCAGGCAGAACTCGTTCTCCTCGCCGTAGCCCCTGCCGAACAGCGCCACGTCGAACAGCCCCACCTGCTCCAGGCAGTCGCGACGGATGTACATGCAGAACCCCACCGCGGTGGGAATGGCCACCGATGCACCGCGGTTGGTGTCGCGAAACAGCGCATCCAGCTCCGCCACCGACATGCCCTGCGGCAGGGCGTTGTCCGCGCAGAAACCCGGGTAACTGCAGATGGTGGCGTTGTTCGAGAACGGCGTCACGCTGGCGGTCGCGGGCTCGCGCCAGGCGCACTCGCGCAGCCGGTCGAGCCAGTCGTTGGCGACCACCGTGTCGCTGTTCAGCAGCACCACGTCGCGCTCCGGATGCAGCGCCATGCCGCGGTTCACCGTGGCCACGAAACCGAGGTTCGCCGCGTTCTCGAGCAGCGTGACCGCGCTGCCGAGTCCGCGCAGGTACCGCGTCAGCTCCGGCTCGGGACTCGCATCGTCGATCACGATGATTTGCGCCGCGGTGCGGCAGCTGCGAGGCCAGCACGCTCTCGATGCAGGCACGCGTTTCCCCGAGACCGCGATAGACCGGGATGATCACGTCGACGCAGGCGTCGCGGTCATTCGCGCTGCGCCGCGGCGCCCGCTGCGGGCTGAGCGAGCCGTCGTCTTCAGCCGGCAACATCGTCGTGTCCCGTGGCCTGCACGCGGCACTCGAGATCCTCGAGCGCGATCCATCCCGTCAGCGCGGGATCGGCCTGCGAGCGGAAATGGAGTGCATCGTGTATCCAGTGATGCTGCACGTGCTGTTCCTGCGAGCCTGCCGCGATCGCGACTCCGATGCTGTATTCGCCGCTGGCGAGGTGCGGCATGCGGAAGGCGAAACCGACCTCGACGCTCGCGCCCGCCGCGATGCGCTCCCAGCCGGGCAGCAGCTTCAGCGAGTTCTGCCCGAACAGGTACTGACCGAGCCGGTCCTTGACGAAGAAGCCGACGATGGGATCGATGATATCCACGCTCGCGCGGCAGCGCACGCGCAACTCCACGCGCTGCGCCGCCAGCAGCAGGCTGAGTGGCCGGCCCGCGTTCGTCCACGCAGCTCCGCCTTCTCGATGCGCGCGCGGCCGGTACCGAATTCCTCGCCGCCGCGCCTGCCGGCGACATTGTCACCGGCGCCATTTTCGTCGATATCGTCGTCGGGATAGAACGAGCCGAGGTAGGCCTCGCAGACCTCCTTGGTCGGCCCCTGCCGCGCGATCCGCCCGCGATCCAGCCAGACCGCCCGGTCGCACAGGTTGATCACCGAGTTGACGTCGTGGCTGACGAAGACCAGCGTGCCGTGTCTCCTTGAAGCGCTTGAGAAAGCGCATGCACTTCTGCGTGAAGTACACGTCGCCCACCGCGAGCGCCTCGTCGATGATCAGGATGTCGGCGTTCACGTGCGCGATCACCGCGAACGCGAGCCGCACGAACATGCCGCTGGAATAGGTCCTGACCGGCCGGTCGATGAAGTCGCCGATCTCGGCGAAATCCAGTATCGAGGGCAGCGCGCGGTCGATCTCGGCGCGGCCCAGCCCGTAGATCGCGGCGTTCATGTAGACGTTTTCGCGACCGGTGAAATCCGGGTTGAAGCCCGCACCCAGTTCCAGCAGCGCCGCGACGCGGCCGTTCACGGCGACCGAGCCCGCGCTCGGGCTGAGCGTGCCGCAGATGATCTGCAGCAGCGTGGACTTGCCGGCGCCGTTGCGCCCGATCAGGCCGAGCGTCTCGCCGGGCCTGACGATGAAGCTCAGCTCGTGCAGCGCATCGAAGGGCACGCAACGCGCCTCGCGCAGGCCGAACAGCTGGTGCAGCAGGCGGTCGAAGGGGCGCGCGAAGAGGCGATAGCGCTTCGCCACGCCATCGACGCGGATCGCGATTTCAGAGGACATCGGCGAACCCCGGCTGCGCCTTGCGGAACACCTTCAAGCCCGCCAGCGCCACCAGCAGCGCGATGGCCGCGAACTTCGCCAGCGTCGCCCAGTGCGGCATCGCGCCGTGCAGCACCAGTGCGCGCATCTCCCCGATCACGTAGGTCAGCGGGTTCAGGTACATCCAGCCCGCGGAATTCCTCGGGCAGGGCCTCGACCGGGTAGAACACCGGCGCCATGAACATCAGCACCGTGCTCACCACCGGCAACACCTGCGTCGAGATCGCGCAGGTAGACGCCCAGCGCCGCGAAGAACCAGCTGACGCCGAGCACGAGCAGCGCGTACGGCGCGAGCAGCAGTGGCAGCGCCAGCACGCCGGGATGGAACTGCTGCAGGAAGAGACCGGAACAGATCAGCAGCACCAGCACGCTGATCAGCATGTGGAACATCGCCGCCACCACGACGATGGCCGGGATCATCCACAACGGGAACACCACCTTCTTCACGTAGCCGGCATTTTCGGCGATCAGTGTTGGCGAACGGTTGAAGCACTCGGCGAAGAAGCCGTGCACGATGACACCGGCAAAGAGATTGAGCGCGAAGCTCGCGTTGTCGCCGCCGCCGGTCTGCCAGCGCACCTGGAACACCACGCTGAACACGAAGGTGTAGACCGCGAGCATCACGAGCGGCGAGGCGAAGGACCACAGCAGCCCCATCATCGAGCCGCGGTAGCGGCCGACGATCTCGCGGCGGCTCATCTGGTAGATCAGGAAGAGGTATTGCCTCAGCATCGTCGTGCGCCGCTCAACGATAGTACGCGCTGCGCAGCGCGAGGAACGGCCGCTCGATGACGTGATAGGACAGCGCCGCCAGCAGCAGCGTGACCGGCGTGGCGATCAGCAGCGTCGTGAGCAGCGCATCGACGACAGGCCCGGTCGCGAAATCGAGATACCAGCCCTTCACGCTGATGAGGTAGATCACGACGAAATGCAGCAGGTAGATCGAGTAGCTCACGATCCCGATGGACGCGATCAGCCGCGAGAGGCGCGCCGGGATCAGCGGCGCAACACCGAGATAGGCCACCAGGAATACGGCCCATAGCGCACCTTCGATGGTTCCCCAGGCTATGCGCAACACGTTGTCCTGCGGCCAGCCGCCGGCGCGGTGGAACAGCCAGATGCCCGCGAGCACCAATGCGGCGGCGAACGGGAACGCCCACCGCGAAATCCGCTCCGTGCCCTGGCGCGCGCACCACGCACCGGCGAGCATCCCGAGCAGGAACTGGTCCAGCCTTCCCGCGATCGTGAAATAGGCGAGCTCGCGGATCTCGCCCGTCAGCAGCCAGGCGATGGTACGCCACGCGAGCACGAGGAAGACGAGCCCCAGCAGGTACCACGCGCCATGGCTGTTCAGGAACAGCAGCAGGAACGGGAATAGCAGGTAGAAGTGCCACTCGACGGCTACCGCCCAGAACATGCCCGAAAACGGCGTGAGCTCGAGGTGTCCGGGCATGTTGGCAAAGCCCAATACCGTCGTGAGCAGCGCCTGCCAGTTGAATCGCGCCGGCATCGCCGAGATGCCGAGCACGATCAACGCGATGAACAGCGGGTAGGTGCGCAGCAGCCGGTTGCGGATGAAACTGCGCCAGGCGACGTTTCGCCCCTTCGCGCCCCAGGTGAAGATGAATCCGCTGAGCACCATGAACAGCGCCACGGCGGTGTGGCCTTCGACGACCACGGCGAGCAGCGGATTGTCGGTCGCGAGCCAGCGCGAGGCGTCGAACGTGGTGCCGTACGCGGCCTGGTGCCAGAACAGCTGCAACCCGTGGTAGAACAGCGCGAGCAGGGCCGCGTAGGCGCGGATATGATCCAGCGCCGGTACGTAGGCGATATTGCTGCTCTGCACTGCGCGTGTCCTCGTTCAGCCGCCGTTCGCCGCATCGCCGCGCGCTTGCGCTGCGTCCGTGCCGGCGCGAAAAAATCCTTCTGCGAACGGCCACACATACCAGGCCGCCGAATCATCGCCGATGGCGCCCGAAAGCACGTCGGCAAGTTGCTGCGCCAGCGCCGTCGCATCCGCACCGACGATGGCGGGACTGATCACCAGGCGGCGCCGGCCCGTGCGCGGATCCGCGCGCATGGTGTAGGCGTGCACCGGTATTCCGTCCGCCGCCGCCATCGCGATCACGCCGGCCGCAATCTGCGCCGGTCGGCCCAGCAAGTCTACCGCCAGCGTGCGCTGCCCGGGGCGCAGCGGCGCGTCCGGCATGGCCATCACGGGCAGACGCAAGCGCAGCAGGCGCTCGCGCATCGCGGCAATGCTGCCGCCGACGGGGATCGGCTCGGCCCCGGACAAGCGTGCAACCTGGCGGATGCGGCAACGGCCCATGAAACCGCCGAGGTATTCGCCCGCGCGCAAGCTCGCGGCGACCGGCGCGTGCAGCCACGCGGCCGGCAGGCCCGCATCGCGGAAATGACGCAGCGCCCAGAAACCCTGCCCCCAATGAAACGTCACCAGCAGGATCGGGTTGACACCGGCTTCAAGATTTTCTGCGCCGACAACGTGGATGTATCGGGCCATCCAGCGCCTGCCGCGGCAGAGCGACAGGAAGTAGTCGGCGTTGTCGACCAGCAGGTGGAAGCGCGCGCGGCGCCGCCAGTCGGCGTCGAGCGGCAGGTATTCGCGGGCATGGTTCCACGCCTGCCCGACTTCGCCGCGATAAAGGAACTCCGCGCGCGCCAGCTGCCAGAACAGTCGCGCGCACAACCACCACGGCAGCACGGCGGCGAGTCCGGGCAGCAGGATGCGCTCCAGCGCCGCCCGCAGTTCCCGGCGCAGATCGCCGCGCGTCACGCGCCGGCCGTCACGGCGCGGCGTGTTTCACGTGTCTCGCGCTTTTCGCGTCCTGCGCACCCTGCGCGTCCTTCGCGCCCTTCGCGTCTTTCGTGCCCTTCGCGTCTTTCGTGCCCTGCGCGCTGATGGCCGTAACGGCTTCCTGGTTCACCTTGATGCCTTCGAGCGAGCGTACCGACTCGATCTTCTCGGTGCGCACGCGCGCGGTGTACTGCTGCCGGTCCTGGTCGATCATCATGGCCTTGACTTCGTCGAAGCTCTTCGTGCGCTGGGGCTTGCGATCGGCGTACTTGATGACGTGGAAGCCGAACTGCGACTCCACCACCGGACCGATCTCGCCGGGCTTGCTCATGGCGAAGGCGGCGTCGGCAAAGGGCTTGACCATACGGTTGCGCTCGAAGAACCCGAGGTCGCCCTTGTTGGTCTTCGCGCTCTGGTCGTCCGAGAACTCGAGCGCGAGATCCTCGAACGACTTCTTGCCTTCCAGCGCCTGCTTGCGCACGTCTTCGGCCAGTGCCCGCGCCTGCTCCTTGCTGCGGCCTTCCTTGGGGGCTATCAGGATGTGCGAGGCGCGCACCTGCTCGGCTTGGACGAACTGGCCCGGGTTGGTGTCGTAGCGCTCGCGTGCCAGCTTTTCGAAGTCGGGGCTGCCCGCTGCCGCGACCGTCTTGTCGAGCACCGCGTCCATCAGCGCCCGATCGTGCTGCATGGCCGTCTTGAACTTCACCAGCGGGTCGTCGGCAAAACCGGCCTGCTGCCCCTCGGCCGCCAGCGTGCGGATGATGAAGATATCGGCGATGATCTGCCGCACCTTCTTGTTGTCGGCCAGGACCGACTCGCGGGCGCCCTGCGGAAAGGAAACCTCGACCATGCGCATCAGGTCGCCGCGGGTGACCGTGACGTCGCCGCGCGTCAGCAGCACTTCGTCATCCGGGGTTGCCGCCACGGCGGTGGCTGCGATAAATGCCAGGGCAAATATGCCCGCGAAACAGGAAGCAATGCGCTGACTCATCCGCTGTATTTCCGTATCAATGCTCATTGGTAAAACAAGGAAACCCCCGCCCCTGTGGGGGCGAGGGTCCGTACTCTCGAAAACCCGTATCGCTTACTTGCTGACCGACAGGGTCATCCCGCACGACTTGCCGTCCGCGCAGTTGGTGAACCGCACGTTGATCCAGACCGTCGAATTCGCCGGCAGGATGCACTTGTAACTGGAGGTGCCGCCGTGCTGGAAATAGTTGGTCGTCTGCTCGAACCCTGTCTTCATGCAGGCGCCACTGCCGAAGTCGCCGGGCGCTGTCGACATAAACACCTCGCGTGAGGCTGTGTCACCCGTCGAGTAGTTGGTCACCAGCCGCCCCGAGACGCCGGTGGCCGTGGTCGTGGCCTTGATGGCCAGCACCTCGTTGCCCCGCATGCGGAAGGGCGTGTTTGCGCTGCCGGTGAGAAAGCCCTGCGGGATGGTCGGCCACGTCAAGCCAGTTGCGTCCTTGATGATGCAGGTCATACCGGTCGGACAGACGTCGGAGCCCGGGACCGGGGCAGCATTGTAGGTCGCCGTGACATTCTTGACCGCACTCATGGTCACGGCGCAGGTGGCACCGTTACCCGAACACGCGCCACCCCAGGCAAAGGTGTCGGTACCCTGCACATCGGTACGGGTCAGCGTCACTTGAGTGGAAGCGTCGTATGACTCGGTGCAATCGCGCCGCGCAATCGATACCGGCTGGCGAACTGGTCACGGTGCCTTTCGTGCCCGTGCCAGCGACCGTCACGTTCAGCGCATACGGGCCCGTGCCGCCACTGCTGCCCGGAGCGCAGCTGGTAGTGTCATTGGTGCTGAGCGTGATGTTGCCGCTCGCATCGATCACGACATCGCTCGTCGTGCTGCCGCAGCTCAGGTTATTGAGCGTCACGGTACCGGCGCTCACCCACGATGCCATCAGCGCCGCTTGCGCGAGCACCACCAGACGTCCGACATACTTCATTTGCAATACCTCGAGGTTGAATGCTGTGGCGGACACCGATCCCCGGTGCGCGCCATCCGCGAATACACACTGCATATACCACTGCTGCATCGTGTGACTCCGGCACACGCCCCAAAGTCTAGCGGCTGGATCACAGCAGGCAAGCCGAAATTTCGTGATGAAGCACACACACCGCGCACCGGATGGGATACCCCGGCACAAGAACCTGCGCTCACGAACCGCACGCAGACCGGGCGTTAGTTTCGTGGCGCGCCGATTGGTTCCATGGTGAGTTCAAAAGCGCAAAAAGGGGCTGCCGAAGCAGCCCCTTTCCGAACAAGTCGGATCAGATCGATCAGTCGACGAAGATCACGCCCTTGTGATCGCTCGAGCCAGCGTAGTTCGACAGCAGGCCACCCACGTCACCGTTGACGAAGCTCGGGCTGCGAAGCCGATCACCGGCAGACCCTGGATGTAGCCCAGCGAGGTAGCTACTTCGCGGTCGTATGCTACGCCGTTGGCCGGGCTGATAACCGGGCTGCCGCCGTTGCCCAGGTCAACTTCGATCCAGCCGGCGTCAAACAGCAGGTCGATGTTCGCGTCAGTGTAGCCGCCACCCAGCACCGAGCTGCCGTTGACGTGAATCACGTTGGCTTCGAAGCAGAGCGAGAACGGAGCCGCTCCCGGAGGTGCCGGCGAGAAGTCCGGACCCTGCGGCGATTCCTCGCCTTCTTCCTGGTTCCAGTAGCGGATGCCGATCGATTCACACGCCGTACCGGCAACGCCGTCGAACGCCGTCGAGGTCCAGAAGTTGGTGAAGGGCTCCGGGTTGCGACGCGTGGTCGGGCTCACTGCGCCAGTGGCGGTCGGATCCCAGCCGTTCACATAGAACCGCTTGGTCGGCATGGTGATCAGCCAGTCGGTTCCCGCGTTCAAACCCGACACCGTCAGGTAGTCGTTGTAGATGTAGGCTCTCTGCAGCACGGCGCTGACTGCGTCGATGCCTTCGGCCGTCGTACCGGTTTGACCGTCATCCAGCGCGAAGAACGGCGCAGCATCGACCAGCGACGGGTTGGTGGTGCCCGGTGCAGCGTGCAGGTTGGCGCCGTCTGCGAAGTTGTCCAGAGCAACCGCATCTTCGCTGATGTCGGTACCGCCGGCCACGTTCACGATGATCGAGGAGCCGTAGAGACCGCCGCTCGGCGCGCTCACGCCTACCGTCGGGTCGCTGGACCATACGCCGCCTGCGTTCCACGCCGATACCAGGCCGGCGCAGTTGGCCGGCTTGCCGGCGATGTGGGTAGCCCACGACTCGGGAGCAAAGGTCGAGGATACGTCGTACAGCCAGCCCATCTCGATCACTTCGAGGTAGCCGGTACGGGTCCGGTCGGTACCCTGCGGGCCGCCTTTACCGGTGGAATAGGAAGTACCCTGGTACTGGTAGTTACGGAACTCGACGCCGGCGGCCGGGATTGCGGGAACCGTGCAGCTCGTGTCAACGGTAACCAGCTTGGCGCCATTGGCCGACTTGGTCACCGCACCGGTCCATACGTCGTACGGGGACAGGTACAGGTTGAAGTCGAGGACTTCCTGGCTGTTCATGGACTCGACGAAACGCACCTTGACGGCTTTGCCCCAAGGAGTCGAGTTCGTGACATTTACGAGCGTGTCGTTGCCGTCCTCGGTCGTGTAGTACGAGTAGAGCAGCACTTCACCCAGGCCGTCATGATTGACATTGACCGCATTCGCGGCCGCTGCGAATCCAAGACTGCCGGCAAGAGCGATAGCTGCAGGCAATGCTTTCTTCATGTGGATCATCCTCTTCAGTTGTGCTTCGAACGTGTTTTTACAGACATCATGTCGGGTTGATCGACCATGCGCATACTAGTTGCCATGTCGCCATAACGCAAACCTTTCACGAGCATTTTTTCACAAAAACGCACGGAAACCTGCACTATCGACTCGACTTACCCCCTTTGCCCTTCAGGTAACCCGCGGTGCCGCCGGAAGGTGATCGACCCTCGTGAGATTGGTGCTCGCCTGCCGGCTAGCGGGGCCTTTCGACTCCGTTAGCCGACAGGCGGACCAATCAACACGTTCGACCCACCCCTTCGGCGATTATTGCTAATCACCTGAGAGCGCCTGCAGTCTAGCCCACCCCTTGCGAGGCCGCAAGCCACGCAACGCCGAGGCCCTGACGCGAGAGCACCGGGTACGGGCGGTCGGCGCGCCGGTTTGACGGTGTGCGGCCGGGATTGGCTCGTCTAGAATCGATGCGCGCCGCGTTGGCGCAGCCGCCATGCCACCACACCCGCCCGGGAGCGACGCTTCGATGACATCCATCGTGCCACCAGGACAGTTGAGCGCGGCGAGCGCCCAACACGCATCGGGAAACTGCATCGGCCATTGCTACGTCGCGAAAAACGTGCGCATGGCCTACCTGTCGATACCGAAGAGCGGCTGTACCTCGTTGATCAACATGCTGCATGCGGTCGCGATACCCGGCTTCAGTTCCATCGGCACGCGCATCCACCGTGAATCGACGCTGCCGCGCGTGCCTGCGCCGGCCTGCCCCGCAGGGCTGCTCCGCTTTAGCTTCGTGCGCAATCCCTACCTGCGGCTGCTGTCCTTTTATAGGAGCAAGGTCCTGAAGATGACCGATCCCGACCCGCACGTGAACATGACCCTGCTGAAAATGGGGCTTCGGGAAGGCATGGGCTTTGCGTTCGATGGTCGAAGTGTTGTCGACGGTGCCACCACGGGCGATGGACCTGCATTGCGCTCCCCAGATATTGTTCGTGTATCACATCGGCAAACCCGTCGTGGATTTCGTGGGCAGGCTGGAGTCGCTGCAGGAGGATTGGTCCGAACTCGAGGCGCGCTGCGGCGTGCACACCGGGCTGTTGCAGGAAAACATGAAGCACGGCATCGATCTGGTCGACGAATACCGTGATCCCTTGGTTCGCGCCCGGGTTCATGCCCTGTACCGCGCCGATTTCGAGACCTTCGGATACGCCAGTGAACTCTGAGTCCGACGCGTTCCGCGCAGGCTTCGGCAACGCGCGCGTGCTGGTCACCGGCGGCCTGGGCTTCATCGGCTCGAACCTGGCCCTGCGCCTGTGCGAAACCGGCGCCGCCGTCACGCTGCTGGACAACCTGGCGCCGAGCTACGGCGGCAACCGGTTCAACATCGCGCCGATCGCGCGGCAGGCCGAGGTGATCACCGGCGATATGCGCGACGAGCGCCTCATGCACGAACTCGTCGCTGGCCAGGACTACCTGTTCAACCTGGCCGGGCAGACCAGCCACATCGATTCGATGCAGGATCCGCAACAGGACCTGGAAGCCAATGTCCGCGCCCAGCTCGCGGTTCTCGAGGCCTGCCGCAAGGTCAACCCGGGGATCCGCGTGCTCTTCGCCAGCACCCGGCAGGTTTACGGCAAGCCTGCCTACCTGCCGGTGGACGAGGCTCATCCGCTCAATCCCGTCGATGTCAACGGCATCCACAAGATCGCCGGCGAGATGTACCACCAGCTGTACGCGCAGGTTTACGGACTGGCGACCACGGTGCTGCGCCTGACCAACACCTACGGCCCGCGGATGCGCGTCAGGGATGACCGCCAGACTTTTCTGGGCACCTGGATCCGGCGCCTGCTCGACGGGGAAACGCTGCAGGTCTTCGGCGACGGCCGGCAACTGCGCGACTTCAACTACGTCGACGACGTGGTCCGCGCCCTGATGCTGTGCGCGCTGGCCCGCGACACGGCGGGGAAGGTCTACAACCTGGGTTCCAGCGAGGTGCTGAGCCTGGAGGCGCTGGCGCAGAAGCTCATTGCCGCGCACGGCAGTGGCGGCTACGAGCTGGTGGCATTCCCGCACGAGCGCAAGCGCATCGACATCGGGGATTACTACGGCAGCAGCGCGCGCATCGAGCGCGAGCTGGGCTGGCAGGCACAGGTGGGCCTCGATGCGGGACTGCGCCAGACCCTGGCCTACTTCGGCCGCTTCGCCGAGCACTACTGGCCGTGACGATACCGATTGCCGCACCCGTGCGCTGGTTCGAGCAGCACCAACAGGCGGTGGCCGCGGCCGTAGCCGACGTGGTGTCCGGCGGCCAATACATCCTGGGCCCGCGGGTCGATGCCTTTGAAAGCGCATTCGCGGCGTTCTGCGCCTGCCCGCACGCGGTGGCGGTCGCCTCGGGCACGGACGCGATCACGCTCGGCCTTCGCGTGCTCGATGTCGCGGGCGGGGAAGTGATCACCAGCGCCCATACCGCGGTGGCGACGGTTGCCGCCATCGAGCGTGCGGGCGCGACACCCGTGGTGGCGGATATCGACCCCGTCACCCATTGCCTGTGCCCCGAGTCGGTGGCTTCTGTGCTGTCGCCGCGCACGCGCGCAATCGTCGCGGTGCACATCTTCGGCCACCCGGCCGATCTTCAGGGCCTGCGCGCGGTGACCGGATCACGCGCCATCGGGCTCGTCGAGGATTGCGCGCAGGCGCACGGCGCCAGGATCGACGGGCGGCCGGTGGGAAGCTTCGGGATGGCCGGCGCCTTCAGCTTTTATCCCACCAAGAACATCGGCGCGCTGGGCGACGCCGGCGCGATCGTGACCCACGACGAGCACGTCGCGCGACAGCTGCGCCAGTTGCGCCAATACGGCTGGGACGAAGCGCGGCGCAGCCAGCTGCATGGCCAGAACTCGCGCATGGACGAGGTGCAGGCCGCGGTCCTGGCGCTGAGGCTCGCGGATTTCCCCTCGGCGTTCCTGCGACGCCAGCAGATCGCGCAGCGGTACAACGACGCGCTCGCGAACCATCCGCACGTGCTGGCGCCGCAGACGGCGCCGGGCGCCACGCATGCGTTCCATCTCTACGTCGTGCGCACCGCGCAGCCCGAGGCGCTCGCGGCGCACCTGCTGGCGCAGGGCATCCAGAGCGCTCGCCATTACGCCACGCCGATCCATCGCCAGCCCGCCTATCGCGATATCCTGCGAGCGAAATCACTGCACAACGTGGACCGCCTGTACGAGCAGATGCTCTCCATTCCCATTTACCCGGAACTCACCGACCGGGAGGTCCACAGGATATGCGAGGCCCTGTCACGCTGGCGCGCAGGAGGAAAATGAATGGTCTTCGAAAGCAACCGGACCATCGTGCTGTACGGCATCGGGTCGGAATACGTGTACGAGGCAGTGGAGATTGCGCTGCGCGCGGGAGTGACGGT
Organism: uncultured Gammaproteobacteria bacterium; assembly: GCA_963819895.1. Classification (GTDB taxonomy): domain Bacteria; phylum Pseudomonadota; class Gammaproteobacteria; order Pseudomonadales; family UBA5518; genus UBA5518. The sequence goes on along the minus strand of CAWFXU010000013.1, from coordinate 18,018 downwards.
GGCGGCGTTCGTCGACAACCTGCCGGCATCTGACGGACGGCAGTTCCCGGGGCTCGAGCCCGTGCTGGTGGCACAGGCGTGTGACGAGGGTGTCAGGGCGTTGCCGGTGCTGGTGCCACTGATCACGCCCGGGCACCGCAAGAAGGTCGCGGCCGAGGCAATGAGCCTGGGTTTCGCGGAGGTGGCAACGCTGATCGACCCCACCGCGATCCTGGCACGCAGCACGCGCTTCGGCGAGGGATTCCACGTCAATGCCGCGGTCGTCGTCGGCGCGAACTGCGAATTCGGGAGGCAGGTCCTGCTGAACCGATCGGCCTCGATCGGTCACGATGCGCAGGTCGGGGACTTCGCCAGCCTGGGGCCCGGCTGCGTGCTGTGTGGCAGCTGCCGCATAGGCGCGGGCGCCTTCATCGGTGGCGGCGCCACGATCGCGCCGACGGTGAGCGTGGGCGCGAACGCGATCGTCGGCGCGGGCGCCGTGGTGATACGCGACGTGCCGCCCAACTGCTTCGTCGCGGGCAATCCTGCGCGCATCGTGCGCGAAGGCGTGCAGGGCTACAACGACGTCGGCGTCTAGGGACGGCAGCCGTGGAAATCCTCGTCTATTCGCAGCAGGGCAACATGGGCGGCTCCACGCGACTGCTGCTCAACCTGGCGCGCCACCTGGCTCGCGAGCACAGTGTCAGCGTTGCCTTCGCAAGCTCCCATACGCCGCAAGCCAGCGACATCCTGCTCGCGCGCTTTCCGGAGCTGCGGCTGATCCCTGGAGATGCGGAAACGATCCGCCGGCGGCGTTTCGATGTGGCGATTCTTCACCTGCCGTTCGCGATGGAGGACGTGGAAAATTTCAATGCGCCGCGCAGGATCGCGGTCCTGATGGAGCTGGTGGAGCGACACCCGATCGCCCTTCGCGAGGAACACTGCGCGCAGTTCGAGCGGATTCTTCATCTGCATCGCGAGCAGGTGCGGCATCTCTCGCCCGCGTCCCGGGCCGCGAAGTGCACGCAGCTGCCGGTCATCGACAACATCGACTTCGAACCCGAATACGTCCCTGCCTGCTGCATCGGCGCGATCGGCGGCGCGCACAAGATGCATCTGCCGCTGGCCCTGTCGCTGCTGGATGCACTGCCGCAACGCTACTCGATGTGCTTCTGGTCGCCCGATCCGCTCGCCATCGACGGACTCGCGCTACCGCTGCTCGACCAGGCGCTGCGGCTCATGTCGGCCGGACGCCTGCAACAGCAGCCGCCGAGCGGCGATATTCGCCTGCTCAGCCAGCGCTACCGGGCGCTGCTGCATACGCCGCTGCACGGCAATGGCACCAGCGTCGTCGTCAGCGACGCGCTGAGCTGTGGCAAGCTCGCGATCCTGGCTCCGCTGCCCGCCTACCGGGAAGCCTACGGGCACCTGGATGGCGTGCTGTTCACCGACCAGCCCGGGACGGAACTGGCCGAGAGGATATGCGCCTATTCGCGCGAGGATTTTGCGCGCATCCGCGCCGCCTACCGCGCACACCACGATCGCGGTGACATATTGCGCCTGTGGAGCGCGGCAATCCTGGATGGCGACTTCCACCCGACCCGAGCCCTCGACCACGAACCCGAGCTTGCCACCACCGACGCTGCCAGTACGGCTGATCCCCGTGTAATGTGCGCCACCGTCAATCCGCATACGAGAGCCCCATCGATGTCCGAAGCCCCGTCGCGCAACGCCCCATGTCCCTGCGGCAGCGGCAAACGCTACAAGCACTGCTGCGGGGCGGCTGCGCAGTCCACGCCTGCCGCCGCGCAAGCACCCGTTCCCGAGGTGACGACGGAACAACTCAACCTGCGGCTCGCTCAGTCGATCGAAAGCTACAATCGCTTCGACTTCGGGCTCGCGGCAAGCCTTTGCGACAGCGTACTGGCGTCGGACGCGGCAACTGCATTGCAGAAGCTCGCAGCCGCCGAAATCGGCGGATCCGCCTGCACGCGCCTGGACCGGCACGCGCAGGCCCGGGAGCTCTACCGCGTCGCCCTGTCGATTGATCCCGATCGCGCCCAGACCCTGCACAACCTCGGGCTCAACGCGATTCACCTCGGCGATTTCGCGCTTGCCATCGAATACGCGAACAGGCTGCGGTCGGTGGAACCCGGCAGCACGAACGCATACAACACCCTAGCCAACGCGCTCAGGGAACTCGGACGCTGGCACGAAGCCAAGGAACTGTACGCTCGCCTCATCGCCGCCGGAAGCGAGGACGAGACCGTCTACAACAGCTACCTGATGTCGCTGCACTACACGCCGATGGATCCGGAGGAGGCCTATCGCGCCCACGTCGGATGGGCCGAGCGCTATGCGCCGGCCACGAACATGGCGGGAAGGGTTCACCACAACGACAGGTCGGCGGACCGGAAACTTCGCCTCGGCTACTTCTCGCCGAATTTCAGCCGCAAGATCGCCGGCTACTTCATCAGGCCGCTGATCGCGCACCACGACCGCACGCGGTTCGATCTGTATCTCTATTCGAACACGGCGGTGGAGGACGACTACACCGACCATTTCCGCCGCAACTGCAGCAAGTGGACGGACATTCGCGGGCTGGACGCGAAGCAGGTCGCGCAAGTGATCGTGGACGACCGCATCGACGTGATGGTGGATCTCGCCGGGCATGCGCCCGACAACATCCTCGCCGCGCTGTCGTACAAGCCCGCGCCGGTCCAGATCACGATGCTCGATTATTTCGACACCACCGGCGTGTCGGCGATCGACTACTTCGTCTCCGACGACTATCACTCGCCGGTCGGCTCGCCGCAGCGCTTCGTGGAAAAACTGCTCAGGCTTTCCACCATCCGTCTCTGTTACGAGCCGGTGGACCTCGCGCCGCCGGTGCGTGAACTGCCCGCGGCGCGCAACGGATACATCACCTTCGGCAGTTTCAACCGCCGGCAGAAGGTCACTCCCGAGGTGATCGGCCTGTGGAGTCGCGTGCTGAATGCAGTACCGGGCTCACGCCTGGTGCTCAAGGGAAGCTATTTCGACAAGGTCGAGGTACAGGCCGATATCCTGCGCGACTTCGGTGCCGCCGGAATCGACGCCGCGCGCATCGAGTTCAGGGGGCGCTCGCACCACCGCGAGGCGCTCGAGCAGTACGGCGACGTGGACATCGGGCTGGACACCTTCCCGTGGAACGGCGGATTGACCACCTGCGAATCCCTGCTGATGGGCGTTCCGGTCATCGCGCTCGCGGGTGACAGGATCATCAGCCGGCAAAGCGCCGCCATGATGCACGCGCTGGGTCTCGACGACTTCGTCGCCGATGACTGGGACCAGTACGTCGACATCGCCCGACGCTGGTCGTCCAGCACCGGGGCGCTGGCGCAGCTGCGCCGCGAACTGCGCCAGCGCTTGCTGGCCTCGCCGCTGGGAGACGGCAAGCGTTACGCCGCCGCGGTGGAACAGATCTACGCGAGCACCTGGCGCGAATGGTGCGAAGGCAGTCAGCCGAGCGGACGGATAATTTCCTGACGTCCCGCGCAATGGTCTTCCCAAATGCGGCCATAAAGCGAGTCTAGATCGCGGGCGAAACCCACCGTATCGAACAGCGCGGACGCGCTGCGCGCCGCTTCGAGCCGCGTCTTCATCGCCTGCAGCGCGCCCGCGTCGGTTGCCAGCAACAACGCCATGCGGTGGTAGTCATCGAGCGTGTCCCCTGCCAGCTCGGGCACTCCGGCCGCCGTGACGATGCTGGTCGCGACCCGCCCGGCGAAGCGCTCGCCGCGCGTGCAGACCAGCGGCACGCCGCACCACAACGCATCGACCGCAGTCGAATGCGAATTGTAGGGTGCGGTGTCGAGCGCGATGTCGGCCAACTGCAGCCTGCCGAGGTGCTCCTCGATCGTGGGTGCGTACGGTGCGAACACCAGCCTGGCAGCATCCACGCCCCGCGCCGTCGCCTCGCGCAGCAGGTTCGCGCGGGCATCCGCGTTGGGCGTGACCAGCCAGAGCACGCTGTCCGGCACCTCGCGAAGCAACCGGCACCAGACGTCGAAGATATCCGGCGTGATCTTGTACGGCTGGTTGAAACAACAGAAAACCACGCCCGTCTCGGGCAGCCCGGCCTCGCTTCGCGATGGGCGCGCGCCGCGCACGCGGCCGTTGTCGCTCGGCATGTAGCTGTGCGGCATCAGCGCGAGCGTTTCACTGAACCAGGGCGCGGAAGACTCCGGCGTCGCGATCGCATCGCCGATCAGGTAATCGGCGAACGCGCGGTGCCCCATGGATCCTGCATATCCGAGCCAGCTGACCTTGATCGGTGCGGGATCGTGCAGGAGGATTTCGTAGCGCGAATTCCCCGTCCAGCCCGCCAGGTCGACCAGGATGTCGATGCCGTCGGCCCGGATGGTTGCAGCCGCTGCCGCATCGTCCGCGCCCGCGATGTCGCGGAAACGCGGACCGAAGGTGCGGCGCAAGCGCGTGCGCATCGGCGAATCCGTGTCGGGCCCGTAGGAATAGGCGTAGGCCTCGATGCGCTGCGGATCGTGGCGCTCGAGTACGCCGGCGAGCACGTGGCTGACGGCATGCTCGCGGAAATCCGCCGACAGGTAGCCGACTCGCAGCGGGCGCGCTGCGGCGGCTGCCGTTGCGTGCGGTTGCGGCGCCGGCACGGAAACGCTCGAGGCGCGCAGCGCGGCGGCGAATCCCGTGCTCAGCGCGTGCATCTGCGCTTCGTCCAGGCCCGGCACGGGGAGTGCGAGCGCCGGCGTGAGTTCGCCGATGCCATCGCCGGCGGCGATCGCCTGGCGCAATGCGAGCACATCGTCGGCAAGCGTGGTCCAGTCGCACGCGTGCAGGCGCAGGTTGAGGAGCGTGAGGCGCTGGCCCGCGGCAAGCTCGCGCAGTTCGCCGAGCTCGTTCAACGCGGCCAGCGCCTCCTGGAACCTGCCCGCCTTGTGCAGTGCCAGCGCAACGTCTCCGAGCGCGGCGTGCATCGTGCCGGCGCTCAGGCGCCAGGCGTCGCGGAACGCCTGCGCCGCGTCGGGGAACCTGCGCAGGCGCTCCAGCACCACGCCTCGCGCATGATGGGCATGAGGATCGTCCGGCTGGTTGAGGATTGCTCCGTCACACAGGGCGAGTGCCTCGAGCCGCTGCGGACGGTCGCCGCCGGTGAGTTGTCGCGCGAGCCCCAGCAGGGCGCCATGGTGTGCGCCATCGCGATCGAGCACCGCGCGGAAACGCGTCTCCGCGCCGGTCCGGTCACCGGCACTCTCGGCAATCAGGCCCAGGTTGAACGTTGCCTCGCAAGCCCCGGATCCGCGCGCAGTGCGGCGTCGAAGTGCCGCGCCGCAAGCTCCGTCTCGCCCTTCGCCAGCAGCAGCGTGCCTACATTGTTGTGCGCCTGGGCGAAATCGTTTCTGCGTATGATCGCTTCACGGTAGGCATCGATCGCCTCGTCGGTTCGTCCCATCGCCTCGAGCAGCACGCCGTGGTTGTACGCGACAGCCGACTCCGACTGCAGCAGGTAACCCGCACGGCGGTAACAGGTGTCGGCCTCGGCCTGGTTGCCGCGGCGCGCTTCGAGATCTGCAATGCCGAACCAGCATAGCCGTGCTCGGGCGCCACCTGGACCACCTTGCGCAGGGCCGACAAGGCCTGGGGAACGGCCCCGAGTTCGGCGGCAACACCGGCGAGGCGCATCAGCACCTGCACGTCGTCGGGATTGCGTCGCAGGTGGTTTTGCATGAGCTCGATGGCCTGCGGAACCTTCCCGGCCCTGAGCATCTGTTCGACATCGGCAATCATCGTTTTCCCCTGTGAGAATTCGCCGCGGATTATCGCCGATCCGGATGCGCTGCGGGCGTTTTGGACGCATCAATTGCCGGGATTGTCTGACGGGCATCGGAGTCGGGCGCAATAAAAAACCCCAGCCGGTTACCCGGCTGGGGTTTTTGGATTGGTGCCTGGCGATGTCCTACTCTCGCATGGGGAGACCCCACACTACCATCGGCGATGACGCGTTTCACTGCTGAGTTCGGGATGGGATCAGGTGGTTCCACGTCTCTATGGTCGCCAGGCAAACGGGTTTGCCTTGCGGCAAAATCGGTTGAAGCGTGATAGCGTTTCGAGTCAGTTGTATATCCGTCTGTATTGGCGTCTGTATCAGATCGTTTGGGTTATATGGTCAAGCCGCACGGGCAATTAGTACGGGTTAGCTCAACGCCTCACAGCGCTTACACACCCCGCCTATCAACGTCCTGGTCTTGAACAGCCCTTCAGGGGGATCGAGTCCCCAGGGAGATCTCATCTTGGAAGAGGCTTCCCGCTTAGATGCTTTCAGCGGTTATCCCGTCCGAACGTAGCTACCGGGCAATGCCACTGGCGTGACAACCCGAACACCAGAGGTTCGTCCACTCCGGTCCTCTCGTACTAGGAGCAGCTTTCCTCAAATCTCCAACGCCCACGGCAGATAGGGACCGAACTGTCTCACGACGTTCTAAACCCAGCTCGCGTACCACTTTAAATGGCGAACAGCCATACCCTTGGGACCGGCTTCAGCCCCAGGATGTGATGAGCCGACATCGAGGTGCCAAACACCGCCGTCGATATGAACTCTTGGGCGGTATCAGCCTGTTATCCCCGGAGTACCTTTTATCCGTTGAGCGATGGCCCTTCCATGCAGAACCACCGGATCACTAAGACCTGCTTTCGCACCTGCTCGATCCGTCGATCTCGCAGTCAAGCACCCTTATGCCTTTGCACTCAAAAGCGTGATTTCCGACCACGCTGAGGGTACCTTCGTGCTCCTCCGTTACTCTTTGGGAGGAGACCGCCCCAGTCAAACTACCCACCATACACTGTCCCCGATCCGGATAACGGACCTGGGTTAGAACCCCAAAACTGTCAGGGTGGTATTTCAAGGTTGGCTCCACGCAGACTGGCGTCCACGCTTCAAAGCCTCCCACCTATCCTACACAAACAGGTTCAAAGTTCAGTGCAAAGCTGTAGTAAAGGTTCACGGGGTCTTTCCGTCTAGCCGCGGGTACACTGCATCTTCACAGCGATTTCAATTTCACTGAGTCTCGGGTGGAGACAGTGTGGCCATCGTTACGCCATTCGTGCAGGTCGGAACTTACCCGACAAGGAATTTCGCTACCTTAGGACCGTTATAGTTACGGCCGCCGTTTACCGGGGCTTCGATCAAGAGCTTCGCTTTCGCTGACCCCATCAATTAACCTTCCGGCACCGGGCAGGCGTCACACCCTATACGTCCACTTTCGTGTTTGCAGAGTGCTGTGTTTTTAATAAACAGTCGCAGCCACCTGGTCACTTCGACCGCCCCAGGCTCCAGGAGCAAGTCCCTTCACCCAAAGCGGCGTACCTTCTCCCGAAGTTACGGTACCATTTTGCCTAGTTCCTTCACCCGAGTTCTCTCAAGCGCCTTGGTATTCTCTACCTGACCACCTGTGTCGGTTTGGGGTACGGTCTTTCGTTACCTGAAGCTTAGAGGCTTTTCCTGGAAGCATGGCATCAACCACTTCGCCGTCAGACCGAAGCCATGACAGCTCGTTATCACGTCTCAGAATTGACCCTCCGGATTTACCTGGTGGGCCTCCCTACACGCTTGAACGCGGACAACCAACGCCGCGCTGGCCTAGCCTTCTCCGTCCCCCCATCGCAGTAACAAAAGGTACTGGAATATTAACCAGTCTCCCATCGACTACGGCTCTCGCCCTCGCCTTAGGGGCCGACTCACCCTGCGCCGATTACCGTTGCGCAGGAACCCTTGGTCTTCCGGCGGGGGGGTTTTTCACCCCCCTTGTCGTTACTTATGTCAGCATTCGCACTTCCGATACCTCCAGAGAACCTCCCGATTCTCCTTCAACGGCGTACGGAACGCTCCGCTACCGCGCCCACGCAAGCGTGAGCACCCGCAGCTTCGGTTACTGGTTTGAGCCCCGTTAAATCTTCCGCGCAGGCCGACTCGACTAGTGAGCTATTACGCTTTCTTTAAAGGATGGCTGCTTCTAAGCCAACCTCCTAGCTGTCTGTGCCTTCCCACATCGTTTCCCACTTAACCAGTATTGGGGACCTTAGCTGGCGGTCTGGGTTGTTTCCCTTTTCACGACGGACGTTAGCACCCGCCGTGTGTCTGCCAGGCTGTACTCCACGGTATTCGGAGTTTGCATCGGTTTGGTAAGTCGGGATGACCCCCTAGCCGAAACAGTGCTCTACCCCCGTGGGTAATCACCTGACGCGCTACCTAAATAGCTTTCGCGGAGAACCAGCTATCTCCGAGCTTGATTAGCCTTTCACTCCTAGCCACAGATCATCCGAATCTTTTTCAACAGATCCCGGTTCGGGCCTCCAGTCCGTGTTACCGAACCTTCACCCTGTCCATGGCTAGATCGCCCGGTTTCGGGTCTACTACCAGCGACTAAACGCCCTATTAAGACTCGGTTTCCCTACGCCTCCCCTAGACGGTTAAGCTCGCCACTGACAGTAAGTCGCTGACCCATTATACAAAAGGTACGCAGTCACCCCACGAAGGGGCTCCCACTGCTTGTACGCATACGGTTTCAGGATCTATTTCACTCCCCTCTCCGGGGTTCTTTTCGCCTTTCCCTCACGGTACTGGTTCACTATCGGTCAGCTGGGAGTATTTAGCCTTGGAGGATGGTCCCCCCATATTCAGTCAAGATAACACGTGTCCCGACCTACTCTTCGCACTCAACTCGACACGCCATTTCGGATACGGGGCTATCACCCACTATGGCGGACCTTTCCAGGCCCTTCTCCTATGACGTGCCGCGATACAAGTGCTGGGCTCTTCCCCGTTCGCTCGCCGCTACTGAGGGAATCTCGGTTGATTTCTTTTCCTGCAGGTACTGAGATGTTTCAGTTCCCCGCGTTCGCCTCCCAAGACCTATGTATTCAGTCAAGGGATACTGGCTTGCGCCAGTGGGTTTCCCCATTCGGATATCTCCGGATCAAAGTCTGGTTGCCGACTCCCCGAAGCTTTTCGCAGGCTCCAACGTCCTTCATCGCCTCCAGCTGCCAAGGCATCCACCGTATGCGCTTATTCGCTTGACCATATACCGAAACAATCTTCGCTACACAGCCGCAAATACATCTCATCGGTGCCACGAGCGACCAAGCTTCGCAGCACCTCACACCGGATATACGCTTGACTCGCAATTATGTGTGTACCTCACACATACTACGTAGATCACAGAAGCATCACACTTCCGCAATCATTCGCTATCACACTTCTACCTTGTTAAAGAACTCTCCAGGTGTAAAACCCAGACTGGAGCAACCCGTGGATCGCTCGAGTCTGCGCTCTTCACGCACCGCCCTCTCTGCTCTCTCTCGCCTCTCTGCGCACGACCACCACCACAACAGTGGTGGAGCTGAGCGGGATCGAACCGCTGACCTCCTGCGTGCAAGGCAGGCGCTCTCCCAGCTGAGCTACAGCCCCTTCGTGACTGCCATGACCAGAGACTCGCGTTCTTCCGCCAGATGGTGGGTCTGGGCAGACTCGAACTGCCGACCTCACCCTTATCAGGGGTGCGCTCTAACCACCTGAGCTACAGACCCATCTGACACGGTTCTCAGCCCCTGGTCTCTAGCTCATCGATCAAGCAATTGGTGTGGACACTCACGCCGGCAGCTCCGGCTCAGTGTTTAAGGAGGTGATCCAGCCGCAGGTTCCCCTACGGCTACCTTGTTACGACTTCACCCCAGTCATTGGCCACACCGTGGTAAGCGCCCTCCTTGCGGTTAAGCTACCTACTTCTGGTGCAGTCAACTCCCATGGTGTGACGGGCGGTGTGTACAAGGCCCGGGAACGTATTCACCGCGACATTCTGATTCGCGATTACTAGCGATTCCGACTTCATGGAGTCGAGTTGCAGACTCCAATCCGGACTACGACCGGTTTTAAAGGATTCGCTCCACCTCGCGGTTTCGCAGCCCTCTGTACCGGCCATTGTAGCACGTGTGTAGCCCAGGTCGTAAGGGCCATGATGACTTGACGTCGTCCCCACCTTCCTCCGGTTTGTCACCGGCAGTCTCCCTAGAGTGCCCGGCCGAACCGCTGGCAACTAAGGACAAGGGTTGCGCTCGTTACGGGACTTAACCCAACATCTCACGACACGAGCTGACGACAGCCATGCAGCACCTGTCTCAGAGTTCCCGAAGGCACCAATCCATCTCTGGAAAGTTCTCTGGATGTCAAGACCTGGTAAGGTTCTTCGCGTTGCATCGAATTAAACCACATGCTCCACCGCTTGTGCGGGCCCCCGTCAATTCATTTGAGTTTTAACCTTGCGGCCGTACTCCCCAGGCGGTCTGCTTATCGCGTTAGCTGCGCCACCGAAACCTCAAGGATCCCAACGGCTAGCAGACATCGTTTACGGCGTGGACTACCAGGGTATCTAATCCTGTTTGCTCCCCACGCTTTCGCACCTCAGCGTCAGTATCGAACCAGGGGGCCGCCTTCGCCACTGGTGTTCCTCCAGATCTCTACGCATTTCACCGCTACACCTGGAATTCCACCCCCCTCTTTCGTACTCTAGCTCAGCAGTATCGAATGCAGTTCCCAGGTTGAGCCCGGGGCTTTCACATCCGACTTACCAAGCCACCTACGTGCGCTTTACGCCCAGTAATTCCGATTAACGCTCGCACCTTCCGTATTACCGCGGCTGCTGGCACGGAATTAGCCGGTGCTTCTTCTGTGGGTAGCGTCACGGCCAGTGGATATTAGCCACCAGCTTTTCCTCCCCACTGAAAGTGCTTTACAACCCGAAGGCCTTCTTCACACACGCGGTATGGCTGCGTCAGGCTTTCGCCCATTGCGCAATATTCCCCACTGCTGCCTCCCGTAGGAGTCCGGACCGTGTCTCAGTTCCGGTGTGGCTGATCATCCTCTCAGACCAGCTACGGATCGTCGCCTTGGTGAGCCTTTACCTCACCAACTAGCTAATCCGACGCAGGCTCCTCCTATAGCACGAGGTCCGAAGATCCCCCGCTTTCCCCCTTGGGGCGTATGCGGTATTAGCGTTCCTTTCGAAACGTTATCCCCCACTACAGGATAGATTCCTACGCGTTACTCACCCGTCCGCCACTCTACTCATCCCGAAGGACTTTCGCGTTCGACTTGCATGTGTTAGGCCTACCGCCAGCGTTCAATCTGAGCCATGATCAAACTCTTCAGTTCAATCTTTTACCTCTGCCCCGAAGAGCAAGAGGGAGCTTTTATCCAGTCGCCCGGACAATCACTCAAAAACCCGGCTCAGCGCAAAATCACTGTATACAAATGAATCTATACAGGTCACTTGGGCCGATTGGTCTCTTCACCAGAAACCACTCGTCGCAAGTGCCCACACAAATTGCTTGATCTCTTCTTCTTAAACAACCGCGGCTACGCTTCGGTGCCGCTTCCCTTCTTGGCCTCAGCCCGTCAGGAGGTGCGCATTATACGGATCGATTCCGACGTGGCAAGCATCGCGACGAAAAAGTGCGCCTGTATTTTTCACGGTCGCGAATCGCGGCGCTTCGAGCTTGACAGGAGAGCCGCCGCGAACACGACCCGACTCATCCGGTCGAGCGCGCGTCAGCGGATGCGCTGCACTGCAGAAAAAGCGCGAAAACGCGGGGAAAAACGCGCTTTTCAGGGAGCCTGCACGGCGTGCGCGCAAGCGCTGCACGGCGAGCTGTCCGGGGCCGGAGAGCGCGTACACGACGGCCACGAGCAGCAGTATGCGCGGCGGATCGACCGTCACGACGCCCACGACGAGCACCACCAGCAGCATGATCACGAAGGGAACGCGCCGGCGCAGATCGAACTTCTTGAAACTGTGATAACGGAAATTGCTGACCATCAGCAACCCGGCGCCCGCGGTAACGAATGTCGCCAGCACCGCGATCACGCGCGGGCAACTCGTCGCCCTGGAATCCCAGGTCGGTGGCGGACCACACCAGCGAGGCCAGCAACGCCGCCGCCGCGGGGCTGGCGAGTCCGCGAAAGAAGCTGCTGTCGGATGTGGCGGCCTGCGTATTGAACCGCGCCAGCCGCAACGCCGCGCCGGCCACGTAGACGAATGCCGCGGCCCAGCCCAGCTTGCCCATCGACGACAGCGCCCAGCTGAACGCGACCAGCGCCGGCGCCACGCCGAAGGAGACCATGTCCGACAGGCTGTCGTACTGCACGCCGAACGCGCTCTGCGTGTTGGTCAGGCGGGCAACGCGCCCGTCGAGTCCGTCGAAGAACATCGCCACGAAGATCGCGAGCGATGCAGCCTCGAACTGCGCGTTCATGCTCGCGACGATCGCATAGAAGCCCGCGAAGAGCGCCCCGGTCGTCAGCAGGTTCGGCAACAGGTACACGCCGCGCCGGTGCACCCGGTAGCCCACCCACGGACACCTCCTCGATGTGCTCGTCGACCGGCAGGCCGAGTTCCACTTCCCGGGTATCCTCAACGCTCTTGTCTGCGTCCTGGTCCACCGATGACTCCTGCGAATGAATTGTTTCTACTATAAGGCAGCGTCGACGGGGGTGTCAGCCGCGACGCAGCCCCTCGCCGGCCAGCCCCCACAGTGCGGCAACCAGCGGGTTGGCCAGCGATGCCTGGCGGCAGCACAGCCCGATCCGGAACGGATGCAGCTCCGGCAGCACCTCGAGCACGCGCACGCTGTCGCCGAAGGGGTTCGACTTCAGCACCAGCTGCGGCACCACGCCGACGCCGCAGCCCAGCGCCACCATGCTGACGATGGCCTCGTTGCCGGAGACCTGCGCGTAGACGTTCGGCGCCACGCCCATGTCGGCAAACCAGTGATCGACCCGCTCCCTCGCCTGCCCCGTTTCCGGCAGGATCATGGGCAGCAGGCTCCAGTCGAGCCCCGGCGCCGCGCCGGGGAGTCGCTCGAACTGGCTGGAGGCGGGCGCGATGAACACCAGCGGCGTCGTGGCGAGTTCGAGGAAGGCGATGTTGGCCGGCAACTGGTCCGGGACGCGCGGCGATCGCGAGATCCTCGCGCCCCTGCGCCACGCGCCGCAGCGCGCTGGCCTCGTCACCGGTGTGCACGTTGATCTCGACGCCCGGGTAGCGGGCGCGGAACTCCGGCAGCAGGCCCGCGAGCAGGCTGTAGCTCGCCGTCACCGAACAATAGAGCGTCACGCTGCCCTGCAATGCCGCGGAATCCGCGCGCACCCGGCGGCGCAGGTCGCGCATGCGCTCGAGCAGGTCCCTCGCCTGCGCCTGGAACAGCCGGCCCTGCTGCGTGAGGCGCACCTCGCGGTTGCTGCGGTCGAACAGCCGGCAATCCAGCTCGGACTCGAGGCGCTGGATGGTGCGGCTCAGCGCCGAGGGCGACAGGTTGCCGTGCTCGGCGGCCCGGCCGAAGTGCAGCGTTTCGGCGAGGAGCAGGAAGATCTCGAGGTCACGCGAGTCCATGTCGTTGCGTTTTCTGCAATGTAACGTTCTCAATATATCACTTTACGCAACACGGGCGCCGACGTATCGTGGCGCCGCTCGACCGCCCCGCCCCGGGCGCGGCGCATCACAGGAGCCCCATCATGTCCGACAATTATTTCAATACGCTGCCGCTGCGCCTGCAGCTCGAGCAGCTCGGCAAGTGCCGCTTCATGGACCGCGGCGAATTCGCGCACGAGACGCAGGCACTGCGCGGCAAGAAGATCGTCATCGTGGGCTGCGGCGCCCAGGGCCTGAACCAGGGCCTCAACATGCGCGACAGCGGACTGGACGTGAGCTACACGCTGCGCCAGAGCGCCATCGCGGAAAAGCGCCAGTCCTGGAAGAACGCCACCGAGAACGGCTTCAAGGTCGGCAGCTACGAGGAACTGATCCCCACCGCCGACCTCGTGTGCAACCTGACGCCCGACAAGCAGCACACCGCGGTGGTGAAGGAAATCATGCCGCTGATGAAGCAGGGCGCCTGCCTCGCGTACTCGCACGGCTTCAACATCGTCGAAGAAGGCATGCAGATCCGCCCGGACCTGACCGTGATCATGGTCGCCCCGAAGTGCCCGGGCACCGAGGTGCGCGAGGAATACAAGCGCGGCTTCGGCGTGCCGACGCTGATCGCCGTGCACCCGGAGAACGATCCGCGCGGCGAAGGCCTCGAACTGGCCAAGGCCTACGCGGCCGGCACCGGCGGCCATCGCGCCGGCGTGCTGGAGTCCTCGTTCATCGCCGAAGTGAAGTCCGACCTCATGGGCGAGCAGACCATCCTCTGCGGCATGCTGCAGACCGGCTCGCTGCTGTGCTTCGACAAGATGGTCGAGAAGGGCATCGAAGCCGGCTACGCGTGCAAGCTGGTGCAGTACGGCTGGGAAACCGTCACCGAGGCGCTGAAGCACGGCGGCATCACCAACATGATGGACCGGCTGTCGAACCCGGCGAAAATCGCCGCCTTCGAGCTGGCCGAGCAGCTGAAGGGCATCATGCGCCCGCTGTTCAACAAGCACATGGACGACATCATGAGCGGCGAATTCTCGCGCACCATGATGGCCGACTGGGCCGCCGACGACCGCAACCTGCTCGGCTGGCGCGAAGCCACCGGCAAGACCGCCTTCGAACAGGCGAGCGCCGATCCGGCGGCGAGCATTTCCGAGCAGGAGTACTTCGACCAGGGCATCCTGATGGTCGCGATGATCAAGGCCGGCGTGGAACTGGCGTTCGAGACCATGGTGTCCGCGGGCATCATCGAGGAATCGGCCTACTACGAATCGCTGCACGAGACGCCGCTGATCGCCAACCTGATCGCGCGCAAGAAGCTCTACGAGATGAACAAGGTCATTTCGGACACCGCCGAGTACGGCTGCTACCTGTTCGCGCACGCCGCCGTGCCGATGCTCGCGGACTTCATGCGCGACATCGACACCGACGTGATCGGCAAGGGCCTGGCGGGAGACCACGGCGTCGACAACCAGGAGCTGATCGCGGTGAACGCGGCGATCCGCAACCACCCGGTCGAGATCGTCGGTCGCACGCTGCGCTCGCACATGACGGCGATGAAGAAGATCGTCTGATGAAGACCGGTGCGCGTCCGGAGTCCTCCGGACGCGCCTGCCCTTCGATGTGGGTCGCCATTCATGGCGACAGTGGCCGTCGGAGGGTCCGGCTTCACTGGACCCTTGCGGTGCAGGTCGACATTCATGGACCCACTGAAGGCGGGTTCGGCTTTGCCGAACCCTTGTCGGGCTGAAGCCCGACCTACGAGCGACCCGAGCCGATCGAGCCCGACCTACAGGCTCAGCACCCGATCCCCGCGCGCAATGCCGGCCACACCGCTGCGCACCACTTCCAGTATCACCGCATCGCCCACCGCCTGGATGAAGGCGTCGAGCTTCTGCTGCGTGCCCGTCAGCAGCACCGTGTAGAGCGAGCTGCTCACATCGACGATCTGGCCGCGGAAGATGTCCGCGCAGCGCTTGATCTCGTCACGCTGGGCGCCGGTCGCGCGCAGCTTGATCAGCATCAGCTCGCGCTCGATGTGCGCGCCTTCGGTGAGATCGCTCAGCTTCACCACGTCGACCAGCTTGTTCAGCTGCTTGGTGATCTGCTCGATGACGCGATCGTCGCCCTTCGTCGTCAGCGTGAGGCGCGACAGCGTGGGATCCTCGGTCGGCGCGACGTTCAGCGTCTCGATGTTGAAACCGCGCTGCGAGAACAGCCCGACCACGCGCGACAGGGCGCCAGCCTCGTTTTCCATCAACAGGGAAATGATCCGGCGCATCTCAGGTCCTCTCCGTCTTGCTCAGCCACATGTCCCGCAGGGAGCCGGGCGCGATGTGCATCGGGTAAACGTGCTCGTGCGGGTCCACCACGATGTCCATGAACACCAGGCGATCCTTCAGCGCGAACGCCTTCTCCATCGCGGGACGCAGCTCCTCCTTCGACTCGACGCGCATGCCGACGTGGCCGTAGGCCTCGGCGAGCTTCACGAAGTCCGGCAGCGAGTCCTGGTAGGTGCTGTGCGAGTGGCGGCCGGCGTACTGCATGTCCTGCCACTGCTTGACCATGCCGAGGTAGCCGTTGTTCATGTTGATGATCTTCACCGGCAGCGAGTAATGCGTGCAGGTCGAGAGCTCCTGGATGCACATCTGGATGCTGCCTTCGCCGGTCACGCAGGCCACGTCGGCGTCCGGATGCGCGAGCTTGACGCCCATCGCCGCCGGCAGGCCGAAGCCCATCGTGCCCAGGCCGCCGGAGTTGATCCAGCGCCGCGGCTCCTCGAACAGGTAGTACTGCGCCGCGAACATCTGGTGCTGACCCACGTCGGAGGTCACGAAGGCATTGCCCGCGGTGACCTCGTGCAGGCACTTGATCACGTCCTGCGGCATGATCAGCGGGCCGCTGCTGTCGTAGCGCGGCTTGCGATAGATGCCGTGCGCCTCGCGCCAGCGCTCGATCTCGTTCCACCAGTTGGCCAGCGCGGCGCGGTCGGGTCCGCCCTGCGCCGAGCGCTGCACGTCCTCGATCTGCGCAAGCATCTCGTCGAGCACCACGTCGACCGGGCCGGTGATCGGCAGGTCGGCCACGATGGTCTTCGAGATCGAGGTCGGATCGACGTCGATATGGATGATCTTCGCGTCGGGACAGAAACGGTTCGGCGTGTTGGTGACGCGATCATCGAAACGCGCACCGATCGCGATGATCACGTCGCTGTGATGCATCGCCATGTTGGCCTCGTAGGTGCCGTGCATCCCGAGCATGCCGAGAAAGCGCGGACTGCTGGCCGGGTACGCACCCAGCCCCATCAGCGTGCTGGTGACGGGGTAGTTCAGCACCTCGGCGAGCTTGCGCAGCTGCGCCGAGCCATTGCCGATGATCACGCCGCCACCGCTGTAGATGACCGGGCGCTTCGCCGTCAGCAGCAGCTGCACCGCCTTGCGGATCTGGCCGCTGTGGCCGCGGGTCACCGGGTTGTAGGAACGCATGCGCACCCGCTCGGGGTAGGCGTACTCGAACTTCTCCGCGGGATTGGTCACGTCCTTCGGGATGTCGACGACCACCGGGCCCGGGCGGCCGGTGGTGGCGATGTGGAACGCCTTCTTGATCGTCTCGGGAATCTGCTCGGCCTGCGTGACCATGAAGCTGTGCTTCACGATCGGCCGCGAGATGCCGACCATGTCGGTCTCCTGGAAGGCGTCCTCGCCGATCTTGTCGCGCGGCACCTGCCCCGAGATCACCACCATGGGAATCGAGTCCATGTAGGCGGTGGCGATGCCGGTGATCGCGTTCGTGGCGCCCGGCCCCGAGGTCACCAGCACCACGCCCGGTTTGCCGGTGCTGCGCGCGTAGCCGTCGGCCGCGTGCGTGGCGGCCTGCTCGTGGCGCACCAGCACGTGCGTCAGCTTGCCGCCGTGCTTGAACAGCGCATCGTATATATGAAGAACGGCACCGCCCGGGTAGCCGAAGACGTACTCGACGCCCTCGTCCTCGAGCGCCTGCACCACCATTTCACCGCCAGACAACAGTTCCACGTAGATCACCTCCGTGAGTTGAGCACGCCGCGCGCTTCCGTTCGCCCCGAATCGCAGTGATGCCGCTGCAACGACGCGCCCCGCAGGGGCCGGCCGCGGCAAGTCCTTTGCTGTAGATTCTGATCAGATGCCAGGGATCGCCAGCCTAATGATGCCTGTGACCCCGGAGCAGAGCAGTTGATTAAGCGCCTGTCGTCTGAATGCCGGGGGCGGAAACACGCTGTTTACGTCTTTCCTGGCCCCGCCGATCACGGGTGAGATCACGGCAAGGCCCCGGGGAACGGTCATTCTTCCCGGCGCACTGCAAGCAAGTCAACCGCAATATTGCGCAACTGCACGCTTTCGCCGCACCGTCCCGGCGCCGGCGGTCGATTCGGCGCGCACTGACTATAATGGAGCCGAACTTTGGCCACCTTGCGGAAGTCGACCCATGCACAAGCAACGATTACTGCCGACCGCGGCGCTGGCGGTTCTCATCGGCCTCACGGCACTGGGCGCGCAGGCCGCGGAACGCGTCTTCAAGTGGGTGG
>CAWFXU010000012.1:0-215610 GCA_963819895.1 uncultured Gammaproteobacteria bacterium | reverse complement strand
CGCTCCCACAGCGGTGCGTGGGGGTGTGGGCGGCGTGTCGGCGGGGCGGAGGAAGAGTCCGCCTGAAGGCGGACCCACGGCGGACCGCTTTGCGGAGATCGGCGCCTACGGTTTTCGCAACGTGCAGATCGCGCTGCTCGCCGCGCTGGTCACCGAGGATCCGCTGCTGCTCATCGGGCGCGCGCGGCACCGGCAAGACCTTCCTGCTGAACAGCATCAGCGAGGCGCTCGGCCTCGAGCACCGCCACTACAACGCGAGCCTGATCGCCTTCGACGACCTCGTCGGCTTTCCCTACCCCGACGAGGCGCGCGAGACGCGTGCGCTTCCTGCAGACGCCGGCCACGGTCTGGGGCGCCGAGTCGGTGCTGGTCGACGAGATCAGCCGCTGCAAGCCCGAGCACCAGAACCGCCTGTTCTCGCTGGTGCACGAGCGGCGCATCCAGGGCATCGCGCTGGAGAAGCTGCGCTACCGCTGGGCGGCGATGAACCCGGCCGGTGCCGACCAGCAGGGCGCGGGCGAATACCTCGGCAGCGAACCGCTCGACCCGGCGCTCGCCGACCGCTTCGCGATCGTGATCGAGGTGGGCGACTGGGAGGAGCTGAGCGAGGACGCAGCAGCGCCTGGTGGCGCAACCCGGGCGGCGAGGGGCGCGCTGGCCGATGACGGCGGGCGGCTTGCGCGCCGACGTGGCGGCGTGGCGAGCGAGCCTTCCTCGCGCGCGCTGCCGCAGTGCCCGCGGCCATCGTCGACTACGCGCGCATCGTCACCGGCGAGCTGGGCGCGGCGGGCGTGCGCCTCTCGCCGCGGCGCGCGCGGCTGATCGCGCGCAGCCTGCTGGCCGCGAGCGTGATCGAGCAGCGGCACCGTCGAGGCGCTCGTTCCGCACCGTCCTCGAATGCAGCCTGCCGCAGCGCGCCTGCGGGCGAGGCGCCGCCGGCGGCGAAAGATCGCCGCGGCGCACCGCCTGGCGTGGGACGCGAGCCTCGCCACGGGCGAGCGCAGTGGCTGCATTACTTCCACCTGCAGCGCGCGCTGCCGGCAAAGCTGCGCCTGCTCGCCGAGACCTGCCCCGACCCCGACACCGGCACGCTGGCCGTGGAGCAGCTGCTGGCGAACGAGTCGCGCGAGCGCGCCGCGGCCTTCGCGCTGGCCGCCTACCCGGCCGCGCTCGCCGGCGCGCTGCACGGTGGGCGCCGAGGGCGTGGACGACCTCGGGCGCCTCGCGCAGCCAGCTGCTCACGGTCGACGGCGAGCTCAACTGGCAGGAGCGCCTGCAGGAGCAGGGCACCACGCACCCGAGCTCACGCGCTTCTCGCAGGTGCTCGCGGGCCTCGAGGGGCCGCGCCGCGAGCGCGCGCGCCAGCTCTTCTACTGGGCGTTGCTGCAGAAGGTGCCGCTCGAGAAGCCCGCGGAGCTGGAGCAGGAGTTCCACGCCGCCGTGCAGTACCTCGCCGGGAGGCTGCCGTGATGTCCCCCGTGGCCGATTCGTGCTTCGCCGACGTTCGCCGTACGCGCGTATTCGGCAGGTCCGGCTGCAGTCGGACCCTGACGCCGAGTCGCTAAGCCGGACCCACGCATGGCGCGCTCTGGCCAACACCGGCGGCCCGCGCAGCCGCACGCGCACGCAGCACATCCGCGCCACCGTGCTCGGCGCCGGCGACGGCCCGCTCTCCTGCCCGCTGGTGATCAGCCTCGGCGCTCGACTTCGGCAAGCGCGACCCGCTCGTCGCGGTCGAGGCGCTGCTGCGCCGCGCGCGCATCGCGCGAGCCCGAGGCGCTGCGCGAGCGCTTCGCGCTGCCCGCCGAGCCCTGCATCTGCCGCGAGTGGCGCGAGCCCGTGCCGCTCAGCGTGGCCGACGGCATCGCGTGACGAGGTGCTGCGCGCAGGTGCTGCTGCTCGGCGCTGTGCACGCCGCATCACTACGACCCGCGCCGCCCGGTGCTGCTGCACGCGCGCGAGCCTCACGCGGCGCCTGCGAGCTCTACGCCGGCAGGGGGTTCTACGCATGAACGATCGGCGAAGCACAGTTCCGCGCCCTCGTGGCGAGCTGATCGACGAGAACCCCTTCGCCTGCCGCGCGCTGCTGAAGATCCTCGACGTCGAGTTCACCGACCGCGGTGCCCACGCTCGCGGTCACGCTGCGGCAAGCGCGCCGCGGCTGCTGGTGAACCTGGAGTTCCTGCGCGCAGCACTGCACGCACCGAGGCGCACGTGAAGGCCGTGATCTGCCACGAGTTCCTGCACGTGCTGCTGCGCCACACCGAGCGCATCAGCCCGCTGACGCCGTGCCGAGCACCTGGCGCTCGATGCGGTGATCAACGCGATCATCCACCGCGAGCTGGGCAAGGACTACAGCGGCTTCATGCGGCGCTTCTACGCGAACGTCGACCGGCGTCGTACCGGCTGCTGCGGCCCTTCGATCGGGACGACGGGAGATGCGCGCCACGCGGTGCATCCGACGCGACGCTGTCTCAGCGCATGGGACGGGCTCTACGACGGCACGCTGCGTGGCCGACGACATCCGCGACCTCGCGCGGGACCTGATGACGCGCGGGCGCGGCGCGCCGAAGGCGCGGCTGGCTCGGCGACCACGAGCGCGCGCGAGCGCACGCCCGACGGCGAGTCCGGCGGCGAGGCCATGTCGGAGCGCGTGGCCGAAGCGCTCGAGCGCGCGCTGAAGTCGATGAACGGCGACGGGCATCTGGCGCACGCCGAAGGGCCACGGCATCGGGCGCGACGCCTACGCCAACCAGGTCAGCGCCGCGCGAAGCGGGCGTGGAGCGCTGGCGCCGCGAGGCCTGGCGACGTGCTGCGCCGCCACCTGCTGCCCGACCCGCGCGCCCCGAAGACCGAGGACGAGCTCGCCGAGTGCCGCCTGCCGGTGCTGAGCCCCGGCGACCGCCGCAGCTTCGCGCGCGCGCTGTGGAGCCCGTTGCTCCCCGAGGCCGCGTGGGAGAGCCACCGGCGCATCGGCGGCGGCAGCGCGCAGGTGTACCTCGACGTCAGCGGCTCGATGAACGCCGAGATGCCGCTGATCGTGGCGCTGCTCGGCGCGCCTGGGCCGCCACATCCGCCGGCCGTTCTGGGCCTTCAGCGACGTGGTGGCGCCCGCGCGTGATCCGCGACAACCGCCTGCACGCCGACACCACCGGCGGCACCAGCATGAGCTGCGTGCTGCGAGCACCTGGCGCAGCACCCGCCCGCGCGCGGCGGTGATCGTGACCGACGGCTACATCGAGGCCGTCGACCGCAGAGCTGGTCGGCGCGCTGCCATGGCACCCGCCTGCACGCCATCGTCACGCGCGACGGCAGCGCCAGCCTGCTGGCAGCGCGCCGGCATTCCGTACACGCAACTGGGGAGGTTGCCCACATGATCCGCGTTTCGGAGATGGTGCTGCCGGGTCACCCGGACAAGTTCTGCGACCAGGTGGCCGACGCCATCGTGGCAGGCCTGCTACGCGGTCGATCCGCGACGCCTACTGCCAGGTCGAGATGAGCTGCTGGAGCGACCAGATCTTCCTGACCGGCGGCATCGTGACGGCGCGAGCCGCTGGCGCGCAGACGCTCGACGACATCGTGCGCGCAACGGGCCGCGCGATCGGCTACGTGGCGGGCAACGCGATCGACGTGCCGACCGCTACCAGCATCCACGACAGCGTGTGCCAGCGACGCGGACGACGCCGCGCAGTGGACGCGACCACGTGAACGACCAGTGCATCTCCATCGGCTGGGCCGGCTACGACGAGAAGGTCGCGTTCCTGCCGCCGGAGCACTACCTGGCGCACGTGTTCCGCGAGGCGCTGACGCAGAGCTTCCAGAGCGGTCGGCTGCAGCGCCAGGGCCCCGACGGCAAGCTGATCGTGCGCCTGCGCGAGAACAGCGACGACTGGGTGCTGGAGCACGTGCTGGTCACGGTGCAGCACCTGGACGACACCTGCATCACTGGAGGTGAGCGGCGCCGTGGCCGCGGAGCTGCGCGACGCCTACGACAGCGCTGCGCGAGCGCGACCGGCGCTGGGCGGCGAAGTGGCGAGGACGTCGAGCTGCTGGTCAACCCCAACGGCCCGCTGGTCAACGGCGGCAGCGACGGCGACAACGGCCAGACCGGGCGCAAGCTCGCGATGGACTACTACGGCCCGCGCGTGCCGATCGGCGGCGGCGCGCTGTCGGGCAAGGACCTCACCCACATCGACCGCGCCGCGGCCTATGCCGCTGCGCCAGGCCGCGATCCACGCCGTGCGCGGCGGCGCGAAGGAATGCCTGGTCACCGGCGTGTGGGCGCCGAACATCGGCGAGCCGCTCGACATCATCTGGCAGCTGGACGGGCGCGGCCCGCGGTTGCCGAACGCGTGGTTCGGGCATGGGGAGATGGTGGGGAGGCAGGACGTCGGGGTGGTGAGCGCGGCGCTCGGGCGGGGACGGCATTTCTTCGATGGGGCGTTGCCGTGGCAGGGTGAGTGCGCGCACGGCCGATGACATCCGGTCGCGGGCGTGGCCCGCTTTCCTACGAATGCGCGGACGCGCTGGCTCGAACTTCGTAGGAGCGGGCCATGCCCGCGACCCCACCCCTGTGGGTCGCCATTCATGGCGACAGCAGCATTCGGGAAGGCACGTGTCGGCATGAATGCCGACCCACACCCGGTCGCGGGCATGCCCCGCTACGTGCGTTATCTGCGGGAGCCAACACATTCGCCACGTCCTCGGTAGCGGTCTCGTTACCGCAGCGGCATCGACCGCGTCGGCAGGTCCTCCGGCGCCCGGAGATTGAATGCTTTCCCCTGCTGGAACTGCGTGAGCAGGCCCTGCTGGCACAGGTCCAGCAGGTCGGCGCGGCCGGTCGCATAGGCAACGCCGTGGGAGCGGCAGTGCAACTGGATGGTATAGATGGCATGGCGGTTCTTCAGTGCGTGGGCCAACAGCGCCTGCTGACGGTGATTGATGCGGTCCAGGGCCTCGAGCCGCTGGTCGACCGATCTCAATTCGCTGGACTTGCGCGCAATCAGGCTTCCAGCGCCTCGATGGATTTCACGATGATTTCGAGCTGTGCCAGTACGAAGTACGTCAGGTCGTTCGCATCCGTTTCCGTCCACAGGAATGATCGCGCGTACTGTACGGGCGCCTTGCGGATCAGGCTGGAAATCGAGATGAATTCCGTCAGCCAGTAACCCTCGCGCAGCATGTGCCAGTAAAACAGGGCTCTGGCCGTGCGGCCATTGCCGTCGCCAAAGGGGTGGTCATGCGCGAGCCAGAAATGCAGGATGATCGCCTTCACGATGGGGTGCAGGTAACCCTGCGCCTCTGCCGTGCCGTTGGCGAAGTCGCACATGAGCCGGAGGCGGTCCGGCAACTGGGCGGCGGGCGGCGGATCGTGAAGGATCTCGCCCGACTGGTCGTCCCACACCTTCACCCGGGGCTCGTCCGGCGTCTGCATGCGGCCTGCCGATTGCGGATCGTCCAGGGTGTCCTCGGTAACGACGGCGTGCAGCTCCAGTACCAGGTCGGGCGTCAGCGGCTCGTTGCGCAACTGTCCGATCCTCTGCATCGCGAGGTAGTTGTTCAGGATCATGCGCTCGCTCCTGTCGCGCGGCTTGCGCCCGGAGCGCAGCATCGCGATCGCATCCGCGCGCGTCGTGGCCGCCCCCTCGAGCTGGCTCGACGTCACCGCCTCCTCCATCAACGAGCTGATGACGTAACGCGAGCGCGTGTCCTGGTTGATGGTCAGCTCTTCGAGGCCGATCTTCCCACCGAGCCGGTTGTCGAGCCGCGCGAGCAGTTGCAGCAGTGCGTCGGGCTTGCCGATGACGAACGGTTTGCCCTCGCGGTCGGTCAGCGGCGTTTCGCGACAGGACAGCTGGCGGGCAAAGCTTGTGGCCAGCCACCATTCATGGTGCGTGAGCCCTGCCGGCGCGGGCAACCGGCGCAGGCGATCCCAGTGCGGGTAGCTCTCGCGGTCGACCCGTGCCATGGGGTACAGGGCCAGTATTTCGGCCAGGCGCGCCGGGTCGAGCTTGCCGAGCAGTTCGGAAAGCGCAGGGGGGCGTTCCGGCTTTTTCATGCGGGTTATCCAGTCCAAGTATCAATTCGATAAAAATTGATAGGTGGCTGATAATAGGCGCTCGTAGAGAAACTATCAATTCAACATCGATTGATAGTAGAAATGACCTGGCAACCTCCCGGGCATGGTGCCAAAGGCCTGCGAGCCAAGGCGGTCGCTGAGGTGCGCCACCCGGATGACGCCGCGACGCTGATGCGCGAGCTCGATGCACCGGTGGTACAGGTGAGTGCAACATGGGACGGTGCCCAGGACGCCGTCGATGCGGTGCGCGTCGTTTCCTCGAAGGGGCGCTGCCGTGGCAAGGGGGCGGGCACTGTCGATGACGGGACGTAGGAGCGGGCCATGCCCGCGACCGGATGTTTTTCCGCGCTCGCAAGGTCGCGGGCATGGCCCGCTTACGTCCTGATCGTTGCGTTATCTCCGGGTGCCAGTGCATCTTGTGTTGACTATATCTCCATTGAGATACGACATGTGGTCGGATTCAGAGGGCTAAAGCATGGCTACGAACACTTCGATGCTTCATATCCGCGTTGACAAGGACGTCAAGGAGCAGGCGGCCGAAGCGCTTGCGACAATGGGCTTGTCGGTGTCTGACGCTGTCAGGCTGTTCCTGCGCCGCGTAGTCGTGGAGCAGGCCTTCCCGCTGGAGCTCAAGGTTCCGAATGCCGAGACCCGCGCCGCAATGGAAGAGTCTCGCGCGATCATGGCCGCGCGTCGCGCCTGCTTCCCCGCCGAGTATCAATCCCCCGCGCGCCCATAGGATAATCCCCGCCCGCTCCACCCGTTCCAGGTCGCAATGCCCGTGAAGCCGCTCCAGGCGCCCGAGATATTCCAGAAGCCGATCGCGTCGGTCGATACCGCGGGCCTGCCGCCGCGCGG
This sequence comes from uncultured Gammaproteobacteria bacterium, assembly GCA_963819895.1. GTDB lineage: Bacteria > Pseudomonadota > Gammaproteobacteria > Pseudomonadales > UBA5518 > UBA5518. The sequence goes on along the minus strand of CAWFXU010000012.1, from coordinate 208,673 downwards.
TTCGCCCGAATTCGGCGAGGCGCTGATCGACAAGGCCAGGGAGATCCTCGAGCGCGGCGAGTCGCTCGTGCCATTCGCCTTCGTGGGCGCGTCGGCGTCGCGCCGCTGCGTGCCGGTGGCGATGGCGTCTTCATCCGAGACGGCGAAGGACCGTTCCGCCGAGGCGGTGAAGGCGGCGGCCGAGCTGATCGATGCCGATTTCGTGTTCGTCGTGATGGAGGCCTGGTCGCTGCGCAAGGACAAGGTGGCGAAGATGAAATCGATCCTGGAGAAGTACGGCTCGATCGGGGCATCCCCCTATGCGGTGGACATCGTGTCGATGGCACTGGAGAGCCCGCACGGCATGTGGGTGGCGGAGGTGCCGATCAAGCCGAAAGGCATATCCACCAGGAAGCGCACCATCGGCACGCCGGAGTTCCGTCACTTCACCGAGGTCGAGGGGCGGTTCGCCAACCTGCTGCCCGCGAAAGGCGCCGCCGGGTTGCTGCATTGACGGGCCGCGTAGGGCCCACCATCTCGACTCCGCCTTACTCTTCCTCGAAATCGACGCTCCCGTCCTCCAGGTCCCGCTCGTAGTCCCAGCTCCCGTCGTTGTCGGTATCGCGGTCCGTACCGTCGCGCTCGTGGTCCCACTGCCCGTCGTTGTCGATGTCGCGGTCGGTACCCCCGCGATCGAAATCCCACTGGTTGTCATTGTCCAGGTCGCGGTCGGTGCCGCCACGCCCGAAGTCCCACTGGCCATCGTTGTCCAGATCGCGGTCAGTGCCCCCGCGGTCGGCGTCCCACTGCCCGTCGTTGTCCAGGTCGCGATCGGTGCCGCCGCGCCCGTAATCCCACTGGCCGTCATTGTCGAGGTCGCGGTCGGTGCCGGCGGCGAAGGTGGGCGCCGCCGCGAGGGCCAGCAGCAGGGCGATAATCGGAATCTTGCGGTTCATGCCGGTTCTCCAGCGGTGCGGGGCTGCGCGCGCAGCAGGAACCCTAGCATCGCAGCGGTGAGCCTCAGGTGGTGAGGCTGGCGGGTGCGACAATGAATCCCGGATCCCAGGAGGTTGCGTATGCAGGTGTTCTACCGCCCCGAACAGTCCGTTTTCGTGAAATCGTCTTCCCCCAGCGCCGGCAAGCCCGCGCAGGTGGTGGAGGATTGGCGCGGCCGCTTCGGCGCAAGCCTCGAGTTCACCAGCTTCGAACCCGTCACGCGCGAGGACTTCTACCGCGTGCACGACCGCGCCTACGTGGACGGCGTCTTCACGCTCGAACGCCCGAACGGCTTCGGCACGCGCCAGGCCGAGGTGGTCGAGGCGCTGCGCTACACCAGCGGCTCGATGCGGGCGGCGGCGCTCGCGGCCTGGCAACGCGGCGGCATCACGGTGTCGCCGACCTCGGGCTTTCACCACGCCGGATACGACTACGGCGGTGGCTACTGCACCTTCAACGGCCTGGTGCTGGCAACACTGGCCGTGCTGGACGCCGGCGCGCGGCAGCTCGCGATCATCGACTGCGACTACCACTACGGCGACGGCACCCACGACATCCTGCTGCGCCTGGACCTGTACGACCAGGTGCGACACTGGACGCTGGGCGCGCACAGCAAGGGCAGCGAGCGGCAGGTGCTGGCGCGGCTGGAGGCCGCGCTCACCGAAACCCTGGGCGGCAGCGAGCTCGTCATCTACCAGGCCGGCGCGGACTCGCACGAGGACGATCCGCTGGGCGGCGTGTTCACGCACCGACGGCTACCGCGAGCGGGACCGGCTGGTGTTCGAAGCCGCGGCGCGCGCGGGCGTGCCGGTGGTGTGGAATCTGGCGGGTGGGTATCAGGAGCCGTTGAGCAAGGTGCTGGAGCTGCATGCGATTACGATGGAGGAGGCGTTGGCTGGCGGAGGGGATGTATGACAATGCCGCTGTGCACACAGTCACGACGCAGTGAACGAACACGACGCTCGTTGGCAACAATGCCGGGCAGCCGTGACGCCTTAAGGCCAGCGAACGTACGGTTAGTGACCAGCGACGTAGCCCATATGGGACACGAAACAAATCAAGGGCGACAGTCGCACGGCGAAGCGCCGTGCGTTGACTACTATTGAGCCTGGGCTGGCCCCGCGCTGCGCTGCTCTGCTTGGTGGCCAATTGTGCGTTAAGGGATGCGCAGGTCATCGATGGCCTCACCCACCCGCCTAGCGCGAACGTGGAGAGGATCAGAGTGTTTCTGGGGTGCAAGGACCCAGCAACGGCATCAACAAATCAGATGCATCAGAGATCCTGCGAGCTCGGTAGCTGTTGACCGCAAAGGTATCCGAATCGGGTGACAGTCCGTGATAGATGCGCGAACCTCTCGCGTGTCACATTTTATGAAGAGGAACTGATGGAATCTGCCCCACCCTACAATGGCTTTGGTTGGAAATCTGATCTTCCGACGTTCATCAGCTCAGAGCCACGGGTGGTTCGGGCGAGGCTGCAGGAGTTCGTGTCTGACGCATCCCCGGAGCAGGTCCGAGCCTGGGACTCCTCAATTCCATGGCTTCAGCGTGAATGCAGTGAGCTCGAAGCGCAGGATTATGGCGCGAAGCAGTACACCGCCATTCTTGAATATGAGCTCCCTCGAGATTTTCGTAGACCCGACGTCATCGTGCTACAGCGAGGCTGCATCGTGGTGCTCGAACTGAAAGGAGCGCCATACCCCACTCGCGGAGCGCTGGATCAAGCTTGGGGGTACGCTCGTGACTTGGCTGCTTATCATAGCGCTTGCGTCAACAAGACGGTTCACCCCGTTCTTGTGACCAGCGCGGGGCCAAGCGTGCCTACGAAAATTGACGACGTGTACCACGTCGGCCCGGCCGGATTGGATGCGCTGTTATTCCAGTTGACACAGCCCAAAGAGGCGCCAGTGTCACCGGCCGAGTTTCTCGCTCCCGATGCTTATGCGCCACTGCCCACCATTGTTTCCGCCGCACGTGAGCTATTTCACAAGCGTCCGCTGCCGTTGATAAAGCGTGCAAGGGCTGCCACGGAGCCAGCGCTTGCGGTGATTAGCGCTATCGCCCACGAGGCCGCTCGCACGAAGACGCGACGCCTAGTGCTGTTGAGCGGTGTGCCGGGTTCAGGCAAGACGTTGGTAGGTCTTCAACTCGTACACGCGGGCTGGCTCGATGATCTCGCGGTAGACCGCGGCACTGGCAAGCCGGCTGCCTCGGCCGTGTATCTCTCGGGCAATGGACCGCTGGTAGCAGTATTGCAAGATGCGTTAAGCGAGGCTGGCGGCGGTGGTCGCACATTTGTGCAGGACATCAAGAAATACGTAGCCCAGTATGGCCGGCGCAATAGCGCCGTTCCGCCCGAACATCTGGTCGTCTTCGACGAGGCCCAGAGAGCTCACGATCGTGAGCGGGTGGCGGAAGTCCACCGTGCGCCAATTGGAAGTTCCGAACCCGAGCACCTGATCGAATTCTGTGAGCGAATTCCCGAGTGGTCGGTCTTGGTGGCATTGATCGGCGATGGACAGGCCATTCACGTCGGTGAAGAGGTCGGAGTGCCGCTTTGGGCCGAGGCCGTCACCAAGTCGCGCGACTTGGCACGCTGGCAGGTCCACGCGGCCCCAGCGTTGCTAGAGCATTTTGGACGAAGCGGTGCAGCACTGCATGGAGACCGCGCACTGAGCCTGGATACCGAGATCCGCTTTCATTTGACTCCACGGATCCATCAATGGGTCGCTGGGCTTTTGGGCGAAACTCCCGAAGACTCGCTCGCCGAGCTTGGCCAAGAGCTCTTCGACGGTGGTCACCGATTCCTGGTGACTCGTGATCTCGGGGCGGCGAAGGAATATCTCAGAGAGCGCTATGGCGGTGCTCCTGAGGCACGATTCGGCGTTCTCGCCTCCTCGAAAGACAAATGGCTTGTTAGTCATGGGGTCGACAACTCATTCCAGACCACGAAACGGCTCCGTGTCGGTCACTGGTACAACGCCAGGCCAGGAAGTCAGGGTTCCTGCTGCGGGCTTGACACGATAGCGACCGAGTTCTCGTCTCAGGGTTTGGAGTTGGACTGTGCGCTGCTTGCTTGGGGGTCTGACTTGCTGAGGATGCGAAGGCAGTGGTCGATTGCCCATTCACGCGGAACCCTGACGCCTCTTCGTGACCCGATGGCCGTCCGAAAAAATGTCTACCGGGTGCTACTGACTCGGGGGCGTGATGGCACCGTGATCTTTGTTCCAGGGGATTCTCGGATGGACGAAACGTACGAATTTCTAATGTGCGCAGGCGCTAAGTCGTTTTAGCGGTGCACCACCTGCTAACGTGTAAAGGGCTTGGACTGCAATGTGGATCGATATAGCTGCACGGTATTTGCGCGAAGTATATTGTTTGACATTCGAAGATGTTGGGGTCTCTCCCAAAGAGTTCGAGAAGCGATGGCGTGATCAAGGTGAAACCGTTCAAGAAGCAGTCGATGCGTTTGCTCAGAAATATGAACTCCAGCCCGTCTTCGTATGTGCGTCATTCGGTAGAAGCACCAAATGATTTCTGCGCGATGGACTACAGAGCAGCTGAAATTGGCATTTCATCTTTATTGTCAGTTGCCATTCGGAAAATTGCATTCTCGGAATGCAGAGGTCATCAAACTGGGGCAGCTGCTCGGTCGAACGCCAAGTGCGGTAGCGATGAAGCTCGTTAACTTTGCGAGCTTAGATCCGGCGATCACGGGCACGGGTCGTACGGGCTTGTCGGGCGCCTCGAGGTTGGATCGTGAAGTTTGGGACCAATTCAATGCGGATTGGGAATCACTGGCGCTCGAATGCGCTCAGCTGAGGCAGAAGTTGGGCTCAGAATCAGATGCTGGCAGCGACGCCGATGAAATTCTCGTGCCAGAGGATTTCTCTGGTGAAACTAGGAAGACAATAACGGAGCAGCGAATCAAGCAGAGCTTCTTTCGGCGCGCCGTGCTGAGTAGCTATCGGAGCCGCTGCTGCATGTCTGGCGTTGAGGAGCCTCGATTACTCGTGGCGAGTCACATCGTTCCGTGGAGCAAAGACAAGAAGAATCGACTCAATCCAAGCAATGGTCTGTGCCTGTCTGCCATTCACGACAGGGCATTCGACAAAGGGATGATCACGGTATCTGAAGATTTTCGCGTTGTCGTTTCATCGCGGCTGCTTTCGTCGAATAACGCGTTTCTCGCTTCCACCTTCGCAAGGCTCCATGAAACCAATATCGAAATGCCGGAACGGTTTATTCCCAATTGCGATTTTCTTGCGCGACATCGTGCTGAGATATTTGTGGCTTCTTGAAGCGATATACGGGCGGTATGGTTTTTATCGGCAATCAGGAGCGTGTGTTGCTTAAGCGAGGTAGCTATCGGTGGTCGTAAATTCTTGCCCATTCTGTTCGCTGGACGATCGCCGATACTGTTTCGTGATGTCAATGCATTTGTAATCCGCGACGCATTTCCAGTGTCTCCGGGGCACACGCTGGTTATACCGCGCTCGCCATGTCGGATCCTTCTTTGAGGTTACGGGCGAGGAGCGAGAATCCATGATGAGGCTTCTGCATGAGGCAAAGCAGGAGATCGCACGCGAGTTCCACCCCGACGGCTGGAACATCGGCATCAACGACGGCCCGGCGGCAGGCCAGACCGTCCCTCATCTTCACATCCACCTGATCCCGCGTTACGCGGGCGACAGCGCCGATCCTCGCGGCGGCGTGCGCTGGGTGATTCCGGCCAAGGCGAATTACTGGGATAGCGGCTCCGGCAATGGAAATCCGTGATTCCGGCGGCGGGTCAGGCTATTCGGTTGCCGGGGTAATCCGGCCGCCGCCACCGGAGGAGCGGCTGGCGTTTCTGCGCACGCTGCAGCGCGTCCTCAAGGAAGGTGACTTCACCGCGACGTACAAGTTCGCTCTGCTCCAGGCGCTGCTCGATATCGCGGTGGAATCGCGGATCCGGAACGACGCCGAATTGCCGGTGAGCTATCGGCAACTCGCCGAGCGTTTCGTCGAGTATTACTGGGGACACACGGAGCCCTACCGGCCGGGAACGGAGGGCGGCGGCATCCTGGCGCAGTCGACCGGGACAGCAGGCGGCCGTGCTCAGGCTGATATCCGCGGCGCGCGGGCACAACGGCTCGCGCACGCTGGCACAACTGCGTAGGGAGTCGCATTACCCTGGCATTGCTTTCTCGGGTCGCCAAGGTCATACGCGAGCAGCCTGTCCGCTACATCCAGAACCTGAATGGGGGCCGTATCGAGTTCCTGTTCGCGCCGGCGCCGGACGGCAAAGGCATCGTATTGAAGCGCGGTGTCGCGTGGTGCCTGCAGGAGTTCTATGACCTGTTGCAGAGCCAGGTGCGAGCGGGCTGGGTGGAGCAGGTGCGTTCGATCTCGCGCAACGCCTCGCTGATCGGCGGGCACAAGGATCTGGAGGAGTTCCTGTTCGGCCAGCAGCGCATGGCACTCGTCAGGATTCGCGAACGGCTGGTCGACCTGGAAGGGCCGACCTGCTTCTACTGCGAGAAGACCATCTCTCACGTGATCGAGGTCGATCATTTCGTGCCGTGGTCGCGCTATCCGCACGATCGCGGGCACAACTTCGTGCTGGCCCACGCGGCCTGCAACCACAGCAAGCGTGACACGCTGGCGAGCCGGGACCACCTGGCGCGATGGCTGGCGCGAATCGACGACAAGGCTGTGCCGATCTCCGATGCGCTGTCCGACGTGCTCGTGTGCGATGCCGGGAGTTCCAGGAAGGTGGCGCAGTGGGCTTACCTGCACGAGATCCATGCGGCGGGCGTGTTCTGGGCTGGTGTCGCGGGGCGGTCGCCGGTGTATCAGCCCCTGGATGACGCGATGCGCAGTCTGGTCGTTAGCGGCTTTCCCCTATGAGCGCGCCCCGCCGAGCGGCTTGACCCCCGTTCAAGATCTGGGCTTGTAATATAGCAGTCAACTGTTATATTCGCTGTCATGAAAAAGACAGCCCCTCCACCTGAGTATTCCATCGGCCAACTCGCCGACCTCGCCGGCGTCAGCCGCCGCACCGTGCACTTCTACGTGCAGCAAGGGCTGATCGACCCGCCCGAGGGGCGCGGCCGCGGCAGTTACTACACCGGCGCGCCACCTCGAGCAGCTGCAGCGCGTGCTGAAGCTGCAGCGCGAGGGGCTGCCGCTGCGCCGCATCCAGGCCATGCCCGAAGAGGCGCAGCTGGAGGCGGTGGCGGGCGTGCCCGGGCGCGAGCTGGTGATGCGGATCGCGGTCGCGCCGGGCGTCACGCTGGAGCTGGCGCTGGGCTCGGGCAGCCAGATGCCCGACGCGGAGCAGTTGAAGGAGCTGGCGCAGAGCTGCGCCAGGGTGCTGGGGCGCAAGCCCCGGTGAAGCAGTCGTCTGCGCACCGCGGCCGCATCGGGCGCCCGGGCGCAATACCAGGGAGCAATCGCAATGGGAACGCAGGAACAGGCAGTGGGCGGGATGTTCGTCAGGGGCTCGGAGGCGCGCGTGCCGCTCTGCGGCGTGGGCATCCGGGTGATCGGCAGCGGCGCGGCGGCGCGCGTCACGGTGCGCCAGCGCTACGTCAACGCGGAAACCGTCCCGGTCGAGGCGGTGTACAGCTTTCCGCTCGAGGAAGGCAGCGCGGTGTGCGCGCTGCGCATCGAGACCGGCGGGCGCACGCTCGCGGGGCGCATCGAGGAGCGCGAGAAGGCCTTCGAGCAGTACGACGAGGCGCTGGCCGCGGGCCACGGCGCGGTGCTCGCCGACCAGGACCGGCCGAACATCTTCACGGTCAGCGTCGGCAACCTGCTGCCCGGGCAGGAGGCCACGGTGTGCCTGGAGTACGTGACCGAGCTGGAGCAGCACGGGCGCGATGTGCGCCTGATGCTGCCCACCACGATCGCGCCGCGCTACGTGCCGCCGCCGTTGCTGGCCACCATCGACCCGGCCGAGCTCGAGCGCATCAACCCGCCCACGGTGCTCGGCCCGGTGCCGTACGGGCTGTCGCTCACGGTGGAGTACACGCGCGCCGCAGGGTGTCGCGTCCGTGGCCTGCCCTTCGCATCCGGCGCAGGTTGCCGTGGATGGCAATCGCGTGCGCGTCGAGCTGATGGGCGCCGAACGTGCAGCTCGATCGCGACTTCGTGCTGAACATCGCGCTGGCGCGCCCCTTCGAGCCCTGCGCCGTGGTCGCGCCCGACGGCCCCGGCGCGCACGCGCTGATGATCAACCTCTACCCGGACCTGGGCCAGTTCGCGCGCCAGCCGGCCGAGTACGTCTTCGTGGTGGACCGCTCGGGTTCCATGGCCGGCGAGAGCATCGAGCAGGCGCTGAATGCGCTGCGCCTGGCGCTGCGTTCGCTGGAGGAAGGCGATGCGTTCAACATCGTCGGCTTCGGCAGCCGCTTCCAGCTGATGTTCCCGCAGAGCCGGCCGTACACGCAGGCCTCGCTCGACGAAGCGACGCGGCAGTTGGAGAGCTGGGACGCCGACCTCGGCGGCACCGAGCTGCTCGCGCCGCTGCAGGCGGTGCTGGGCGGTCCCGGCGGCGCGCTGCCGCGCCGCGTGATGCTGCTCACCGACGGGCAGGTCGCCAACGAGGCGGCGTGCATCGCGCTGGCCGCCGAGCACGCGGCCGCGGTGCGGATCTTCACCTTCGGCATCGGTTACGGCGCCTCGGAGCACCTGGTGAAGGGGCTCGCGCGCGCCAGCGGCGGCAAGGCCGAGTTCATCCATCCCAACGAGCGCATCGAGCCCGTCGTGATGCGCCAGTTCGCGCGCGCCGCGGCGCCGTCGCTGCGACAACGTGCGGCTCGACTGGGGCGGCCTGCGGCCCGAGCTGGTCACGCCGCGCGCGCTGCCCTCGCTGTTCGCCGGCGACCGGCTCACGGTGTATGCGCGCGTGCCCGGCGGTGCGGAGCATGGCGCCGTCGAAGTGGCGGTGCTGGCCGACGGGCCGCAGGGCACGCTGCGCTTTCCGGTGCGGGTGGATGTGGGTTCGGCTTCAGCCGAACAATGTTCGAATGAATTCGACCTACGCCACCATGTTCGAATGAATTCGAACCACGGCGGTGCCGGCGCTGATGGCGCGCGCGGCCATCCGCGAGCTGGAGGAAGGGCGCGGCATCGAGGCGCCGCGCTTCGGTTCGCAGCAGCGGGCGCGCAAGGCGCAGGGCGTGCGATGCGCAGGTGCTGGAGCTCGCGCTGCGCTACCAGCTGCTGAGCTCGCAGACCAGCTTCGTGGCGATCGAGGAGCGCGTGGAGGGCGCGCAGACCGAGCGCGCGCAGCTGCGGCGCGTGCCGGTGGCGTTGACGCATGGGTGGGGTGGTGTCGAGCGGGCGTTGCAGTCCACCACCCGCGTGTCGATGGCCCGCGCGTCCCTCGCGCCTGCCATGGACCTGGACATCCCGGCGTTGCGGCACCGCGCCGCGGGGCCGGCAACGGACATCGCCAGCTCCGCCGGATGTTACGACCTGGTCGATGCGTTCGCCCCGGGCCTGGATGCCGCGCCCGCCATCGAAGGCGCTTTCGTATCACGCTCGATGAACGTGTTGAGCTCGCGCGGACGCAAGCCGGGCACGCCCGTCGACGGCTTCATGCGCCTGACCCTGTCGCAGCGCGCCGATGGCAGCTTCCGCCTCGACGACGCGACGCTGCGCGAGTTCGGCCTGGAGGCATCCGCGCTGGCGCGGGCGGCCGAGCAGCTGGGCGGCGGCGAAGCGGCCGCGGCCGTGGTGCACACCGCCGTGGCGCTGGTCCTGCTCGAACGCCGCTTCGCGCGAGCGCGAGGACGAGTGGCGCATGCTGGCCGACAAGGCGCAGAGGTGGCTGGACAGGCAGGCGGTGGCGTTGCCGCAGGGGGAGAATTCGTGGACAGGGTGGGCGGCTATGCCGCCTCGACGATTCGCACCTCGATGGTGACGTTGAGCTGGTTGCGCACGGCATCGAATATGGCGGCAAGGTTGTCCATGCTCGGGTTGCCTTTCGGTGACAGCATGCGGTGGAGGCTCTTGCTCGGCTTGTGAGTGAGCTCCGCGAGTTGTTCGAAGCCGATTGTCGCATTGACGAGGTCGCGCAGTATCAGCCGCGCGGCATCCGGCTCACCGCTCAGGAACAGTGTCGCCGCTTCATCCAGCAGCGATCTGGCAAAGTGCGGGTCGCGCTCGATGCGCGCGGCAACCGTGTGCTTGAAACTCCGGGTAAGGCTCATGGCTTTCTCCCTTTCCGAGTGCCGGCAAGAAGCTGGCGACCGTGATTTTCGCGGCCGCCTGAGAATCCAGGCTGTCGAACCAACTGCGGTAGGGGCAACTGCCATCCGGTCGGACGTATTCTTCGACTGCGATTAGCATGTGCTGAAGGTAACCTAAACGTTACCATAGAGCAAGCGGTCAAGAACATCGACATCCCGGGCGTAGCGGCCGATGGCCGCGATATCGCGCGCATGCGGGCGCATAGCCAATTGCTGGCTAGGCAGGCCGGCGGTAGCGTCGTCGTAGGGGGAGATAGGGTGGGGCGAGTGGCCCCAAGGGGGTATGCAATCCTTGGCATGAGCTGAGCGCGAATGCGCTCTGCGTCACTGCTGCGCGCATCAACGATATCGTACGTGAGCGCCGGGGTGTCTCGGCGGACACGGCCTTGCGCCTCGCACGCTATTTCGGTGGCGATGCCCAGAGCTGGCTGAACCTGCAGACCGCCTACGACCTGCGCGTGGCGGAAATCGAGAGCGGCAAGGAGATTGCCCGCGCGGTGGCGCCGCGCGCGGCGTGAAGCAGCTCCTCGCCGGAGGGCGGTGTCACACAGTCATCGGTGCGCGCCTTACCGACAGCTTTGCGCCTGCCTTGCTGGCATGCCACAAGTCATAGGCCATCTGCCCGCGCAGCCAGCTCTCCGCGCTCGGGCCGGCGTCGGGCCCGCCGAGCCAGAGCTCCAGTCGCCGGGCCAGGTCCACCGAAATGCCCGCGCGACCGTGCAGGACGCGCGACAGCGTGACGCGGCTGATGCCCAGTTGCGTCGCCGCTTCGGAAACCGTCAGTCCCAGCGCGGGCAATACGTCCTCGCGCAGCGTCTCGCCGGGGATATTCATGTCCTGCGGGGGGAGTGGGCAAGGGTCAGTTGACGGCATATGCAGTCGCGGGCATGGCCCGCTCCTACAACCGGGACATGTCGCCTTGACGCTATAACGTCATGACGGCAGAATGTGCCCGGAGGTTCCAATCATGCAAGAAACCAAGCGCGCCACCATTTACTTCGACCCGGCCATCCACCATGCGCTGCGCATCAAGGCCGCGGATCTGCATTGCTCGATATCGGAGATCGTGAACCAGGCCCTGCGTCAGGCGTTGCGCGAAGACGCCGATGACCTGGCAGCGTTCGAGGACCGTGCCGCCGAGCCCGAGATCTCCTACGAGGCGCTGCTGAAAGACCTGAAAAAGCATGGGAAGCTATAGGCTGCTGTTCAAACGCTCGGTCGCCAGGGATCTGCGCGCGATACCGGCAGCCGATCTCGACCGACTGCTGCTGCGCATCGCCGATCTTGCCGCTAACCCGCGGCCACCCGGATGTGAAAAGCTTTCCGCGCAGGAGCGCTATCGGATCCGCCAGGGCAGGTATCGGGTCATATACGAGATCCGGGACCAGGAACTTGTCGTGCTGGTCGTGAAGGTCGCGCACAGGAAGGATGTATACCGACACTGAGTGGCGCCCCCGATCGAGATTGATGTATATACTGTCTATACATGACTGCTGAGGGACGCCCAATGCTCACGCGCGTATTCAAAAGCGGCAACTCCCTGGCCATCAGGATTCCCAAGGAACTGGCCATCGCGGATGTGGCTGACGAGGTCGAGATCGAGCGGATCGGAAATTCGCTGGTGGTGCGACCGGCTCATCGACGCTCGCTTTCGGGAATTGCCGAGATCTTTTCGCTGTTCAGTCCCGACTTCATGTCGGGAGGCAGGGAGTTCCATGAGGAACTCGAACGTGAATGGGATGAGCCGATCCAGCGCCCGGCCAAGGGCTGACTCATGCTTTACATGCTCGACACCAATATCTGCATTTACCTCGTGCAGCGTCATCCGCCGGAAGTATTCGAGCGGCTGGAGGCCCACGACGAGGGCGACGTGGTCATGTCGGTGGTGACGTATGCCGAATTGCGTGCAGGGCTTTCGACGCACGCCGCAGACAGAAACCGTGATGAGCAGGCGCTCTTGCTGCTTGCCCGGCGTATCCCGGTGCTGAACTTCGATGTGGCGGCCGCCGAACGCTACGGCATCTTGCGGGCGGCAGTGCGCGATCGGCGCCGCAATGCGCTCGACCGCCTGATAGCGGGCCATGCGATCAGCGTCGGAGCCACCCTGGTTACGAACAATGAAACGGACTTTGTCGATTACCCGGGGCTCGCGGTAGAAAATTGGGTTGCACCGCCAGGAACAATCTCCGAGCCCCCGCCGGGTTCGACGCGAGGTCGTGCTTCCTCCGCCGGGAAATCTGTCCCGAGACGCGCCGCATCACGCCCGAGGAGTTGATCGTGCCCGGGCTTTTCCATGCAGGCGTTTGCGCGCATGTTCTGCGCCATCGCTATCACCTCGATCCCTTGTCCGGATAAATCCGGACCCACAGGGGCAGGCACTTGTCCGGATAAATCCGGACCCACGGGGCAGGCGCCTAAAGCGCGCTCGCGAGGTCTGCCAGCGCGCGCAGGGAGGCCTCGTAATCGGTGGCGTCGACCTCCGACATCAGCAGCCTGGTCGCGATCAGGTGCGTGATGCCGAGGCGCTCGCGGTAGCGCGCGATGGTCTCGCGCACGTGCTGCGGCGTGCCGACGATGGCCCAGTCGTCCAGATGCCGCGGCAGCGTGCGCACGAGTGCCCTGGCCTGCTGCTGCATCGCGGTCATGCGCCGCTCGAGCAGTTCGCGCACCTTGGCGACGAGCGCGGCGTCTTCGCTGACGAATATCGTGCGCATCACCGGCACGGCATCGGGCAGCGGATGGCCGGCGCCGGTGCAGGCAGCGCGGTGCTGCGCGTAGTTGTCTTCGAGCACCTCGAGAGGCTCCAGCGGCGAGGCGAGATACGGCAGCCCGAGCGAGCCGGCCTGCGCCAGCGCCTTGGGCCCCAGCGCCGCGATCCACACCGGCGGGTGCGGTTTCTGCACCGGTTCGGGCTGCAGTCGCGCGCCCGAAGCACCCACAGGCTCGCCCGCCCATGCCGCGCGCATCCCGGCCAGGCATTCCGCGAACAGCTCGCGCTTGGCGCTGCGCTTCACCTGGAAGGCCTCGAACAACTCGGGCACGAAGCCCCGCCCCACGCCCAGGATCACGCGCCCGCCCGAGAGCTGGTCCAGCACCGCCACCTGCGCGGCGGCCTGCAGCGGATGGCGCAGCGGCAGCAGGTAGCTGGTGGTGGCAAGGCGAATGCGGCGCGTTGCCGTGGCTACCGCGGCCAGCAGCATCAGCGGTTCGGGGATGGCGTCGGCCCCGAAGTGGTGCTCGGGCAGCCAGAACGATTGATAGCCGAATTGTTCGGCGAGAAGCGCCTGGCGCGCGAGCGATTCGGCGTCGCCGGCGAGCGGAATCTGCCACGGGGTGCAGCCGAGGTGAAGGTGATTCATTTCAGAACGACGATCCGGGCTGCTGCAGGAACGCGAGCTCTTCCGCGGTCGATGCGCGGCCGAGGATCGCATTGCGGTGCGGATACCGCCCGAAGCGCGCGATGATCGCGTGGTGGCGGCGCTCGAAATCGAGGTTGCTCTCCAGCCCCGGCTGGTCGAACAGCCGCAAGGCGTCCTGGTGGATCTGCGCCGACTCGCTGTGCATGTACGGCAGGTAGAAGAAGGCACGCTCGGTCACCGGCAGCTGCCGGTCGAATCCGCCGCGCACGGCTTCCTGTGCCAGCGCGAGCGCCATGCCGTCGGCGGCGAAGCTCTCCGGCGCGCTCGCGAAAGACGTTGCGCGAGAACTGGTCGAGCACGATCACCTCGGCCAGCCGCCCGCGCGCCGAGTCGCGCCAGCCGGCGAGTTCCGCGGCCTTTGCCGCCGCGAGCGTGGCGCCGAAGCGCTGTGCGATCGCGCGGTCCAGCGCCGCATCCTTGCCCCACCACTGCGCGGGCGTGAGTTCCCCGAACCAGAACGCCAGCACCTGTGCGGCGGTGGCGATGGCAACGTCGCTCGTCATGCTGCATCTCTCCGTAGCGCTGTTGAGATTTTCGGGGACAGTTTACCCAATTCCCGATTGAGTAAACTGTCCCCGCAATCCGTGAAGCCGCAGGAGACGACATGGGAAAAAAGCCGGTGGCCGTGGTGCTCGGTATCACCGCCGACATGGCATTCGCCGCGGCGAACGTGCTGCTCGGGCTCGGCCGGTTCCCGCCGGCCCCTGACTACGAGGTCGTGATCTTCCACGGCGGAGTTTCCGCACGGGATCTCGCGCTGCTGTCGCGGATTCGCCCCTGCCGTTTTGTGCGCTATCGGTGTGCGGAGAACATCCGGCGGAACATTCCCGCCCATGCGCTGCGTGCGTTCTCCGAGCTGGTGTATGCGAAGTACGAGTGCTTCGAGCTCCTCGAACGAGCTATTCGAGCGTGATCTGGCTCGACACCGACATACTGATCCGGGGCGAGACCACCGGGCTGCTCGAGCGCAGTGCCGCCGGCGCGGCCTTTGCGCGCGAGGAAAAGCCGCTGCGCTTCAACTTCAGCGCGGACATCGAGGGCTTCGACATGGATCGCCCGTTCTTCAACGCGGGCGTGTTCGCGCTGTCGGACCGCCTGCCGGGCCGGGAGAGCGCGAGGAACTGGCTGCATCGACGCCACCGTGCGCTACGCAGACCGGGTGGTAATGGGCGAGCAGGGCATCCTGAACCTGTGGCTGCAGCACCACGGCGTGGAGCCGTGCGAGCTGTTGCCGGAATTCAACGTGTTCCGCCACCGCCCCGGCGCCGCGCAGGCGAGCATCGTGCACGCGGTGGGCCATCACAAGCCGTGGATGGATTTTGCCGATCCGGCGTGGAACGCGGACTACGTGCATTGGCTGGCGCTCGGCGGCTCGCCGTGCCCGGTGTGGAAGCCCGTGCGATTCATGGCCGGCCGCCACCCGCATCCCGCGCGAACCCGCGCGAGCTACGTTCGCGTGCCGCGCAGATACTGTGCTTTCTCGTGCGGCGCCGATCGCTGTTCGCGCATGGCCCGCGCCGGCGCGCAGCCTGCTTCAGCCCGGGGGCATCCTCGACGCTCCGTCCCACTAGCTCGAGCACCCTGGCGATCGCATTGGCGGTACGCGCGGGAGAGCGTGGCGGTCCGCGTGGCGTCGGGGCGGATTTCCGCCTCGACGGTGCGCCGCAGCTGTTCGGCCTCGGCCCTGTGCCGCTCGAAGACGGCGCAACGGTATGCCATCAGTAGCCGCTCGACACGCGTCGCGGCCTCGCGCGGGCTCCGCGAAGAGGTCCGCGAGCATTGCCTGGTGTTGCGCCGCCGCATCCAGCCTGTCGCGTAGCCTTCCCCGGCCGAGATGCCGGCTGGAGACGCCATGAGATCGGCCGACGTTTCGCGCAGTCCGCGCGACGAACGTCGCCATCTTCCGATGATAGCCCGACTTGCCGCGCAGCCAGTGGCGGAGCAGCGCATCGGCCGTCGCGCACCGGCAGCGGCAGGTCGCGCAGGTAGGAGTCGCAGCGCGCGGAACTCGAAGTTCGCGACGTTCGAGCGTCGCGGGAAAGAAGCGGGTCGATCGAGACGTTGTAGTCCGCGCAGAAGGCCTCGCTCGTCCGCGCGTGTAGGTGTTCGAGGATGGCCGCGGTAGCGCGCAAACTCGAAGTCGATGAAGCGTGCCTGCCCGCCGTCGATCAGGATGTTGGCGGGCTTCAGGTCGTAGTGCATCAGGCCGCGCGTGTCCATCGCGCGACAGCTGGTCGAGGATCGCGCGCAGCCTCTGCGCGTCCAGCGGATGGGTGGCTGGATCCGGATGTCGGCCCGGAACCTCGTCCATGAACAGGAAGTGCGTCCCGGCGGCAGCGACGCGGCCCGAGCAGGCCAGGCCCCGCGGTGATGCCGGCGGCGGGCAGCGAGGCGAGGATCCTGGCCTCCCAGGAGAAGCTGGTGTCGGCGTTGGTGCGCTGCGGACCCATGCGCGGCACCTTCACGACCGCCGCCAGCGGCCGGCCATCGGCCGCGCAGAGCCTGACACGGTAGCAGATGGCGTTGTGATCGCGGCCGAGCTCGACTGGCGTTGCCCTGCATGACCAGCCGGATCGCCTGCGCGTATCCGCGCTCGTCCACCGGATCCCGGCCGGCGTCGAGAACGACGCACTCGCGCAGCTCGCCGTGCGCTTCCGGCACGGCGTCGGTGCATGCGCGCCGTCAGGCATCGGACGGCACCCCGGCGCCGAGGCGCTGCCGTGCCGCGGCGATGTCCCTGGCGTAGTCGATTTCCTGCCAGCGGAAGCGCGCCGAAATCGAACGGCACCAGCGCCACGGCAGGATCCGCGATCAGCCGGCGCATGACGAAGAAATAGTAGGTGCGCGGTTCGTTGAACCCGCGCCGGATCCGCTCGTCCAGCGTTCGGGCGAACAGCCGCCGCCGCGTGCGCCGAAAGCTTGAGCACGCCCGCGTAGGCGCCGCTGAGCCCGCTGAAATTGACGCCGAAGCGCGTCACGCGATGCCACGCATCGGCCCTGATGTTGATCTCGCGCGGGTCCAGCACCGTTGCTGTCGTAGGTGACCAGCGATGCGTCCTCGCGCGGTGAACAGCGCCTGCGACAGCTCGTCCGACAGCACGACGTCGCCGTGCAACAACATCAGCGGCCGGTCGAAGGACTCGCGCGCGAACCACAGCGAGGCGTTGATCCCGGTGATGTCGAAGAACGGGTTGAGGATGATCCGGCAGTCCTCGAGCAGCGGCGCGATGGTCTCGCGCGGTAGCCCAGCACGACGTGGATGTCGGCCGCGGCGTCGAACTGCCGGATCTGGCGCAGCAGCCGGCGAGCAACGGCTCGCCGTCGATGTCGATCATGCATTTCGGCAGGCCGGCCAGTGCGCTGCCCATGCGCTTGCCCACGCCGGCGGCCAGGATCAGGTAACGCATGCGCGAATGCGCGATCGTCGTGGAATGGTGATCATTTCAGAGCGACGGATCGAGTAGCTGAACGTGGTCTGCGCTGCGGCCGTTGCGGGGGCCGGACCGGTGCGGCGCCTCGCCTCGCCGGCGACGACGCCAAGGCATTGCGGGTCGAGCGCGAATTCCGGTTCGACGCCGCTCGCCTCGATATAGGCCCGCTTGGCCGCGATGCGGGCGGACAGGGCGTCGCGCAGCGCGCGAAAACGGTCTGCGATGCTCGCGACGGCGCGGGGATTGTGCGTCAGGGCCGCCTTGAAATGAGCGGCCGCGTCGGGCAGTTCCCGCAGCGTGAGTTCTCCGTCCTGGCCGAGATCGAAGAACTGCAGCAGATTGCAGTGATTCCCCAGGTCCAGGCGCCAGGCGTACATCTCCAGGCCGCGCGAGCTGGCGAGCAGGACATAGGTGTCGTCCGTTGCCGCAAAAGCCTTGGTCACGCCGATCTGGCGCTTGTCGGGCTGGTTGGCGGTGAAGTTTTGCGAGAACACGATCTCCTGGCGCTGAGTCAGCAGGTTCAGTCCGTCATAGCCGAACCCGCCCGGCTCGTCGATACCCAGCAGCGCCAGGCAGGTCGGCGCGAGGTCGATCGTGCTGGCGAGGTTCGTGCTGGCTCCCGGGCGTGAGTGACGGATCGCGAATCGCGAGCGGTGTCCACGTGATCTGGGTATACGGTTCCGTCGCGTGGAGCATGCCGCCCTTGAAGCCGTGGGTCCAGTAGTCGTCGCCGTGGTCGCCGAAAATGACGACCGTGGTGTTGTCGAGAAGCCCCTTGCGCTCGAGTATCCCCATCATCTCGCCGACCGCATGGTCGGCCACGCCGCAGGCGCGGCGCACCTGGTCCGTGAGGCTGCCGGAGAACGACGCCAGCGCCAGGCTGTGCTCGATGTGCGTGATCAGGTCCCAGGCGTAGATGGCGAATGGCGCCGCGTCGGTCAGTTCGTCGAAGCGCTGGAACAGGGTCGGGAAATCGTTGGTGGCCCACACCGGCGGCAAATCGTCGGGCCACGCGTTGAAGCGCGTCTCGTCGTTGGCGTGGAAACCGTTGAGGCAGATGAAGCGCGTGTCGTAGCCGCGCTCCTTGAGGATCGAAAACAGGTTTCGCGTATTCCGTGCCGGGACGATGCCGTCGAATTCGGAGCTGGCGTCGAACTCGAGATCGTTGCCGTGGAAGAGGTAGGTGATCGCCATCAGCGTCGAGGTGGCAGAGGAAAAGAAATTCTCGAACACCACGGCGTCCTGCATCAGCCGCCGTATGTTCGGAAACGAGGCGTCGAAAATCGCGAGAGTGTGCCGCGTGATGCTTTCCAGGTGGATGATCAGCAGGTTCTTCGGCATGTGCGGTTCCGGGTCGGCAGAGCGCAACGTTGCGCGATTGTTCGCGGCACAGTTTGCCCGGGACCGGAGCCGGAGGCCAGCCCGGCCCCTGCCCCGGCCTTTTCCAACCGCGCATGAGCCCGGGCGGGGGGCTGCCCGGCGGTGCAGGCCTTCCGCGCGCTGGGCCGCGCCTCGCAATGAACCGAAATCTTGATCTGCCGCAGTTGCGCAAATCGGCAGTTCGGGAATAGTCTGGTCGGGCGTTCCTCAACAACCGGGAGATCGACTCATGGCAAAGAAAAAATCGTTGATTGCACTGATCGAGGATGCAATCGCAAAAGGGGCGACCACCGCGGAAGAGATCCACCGCGCGATAGCCGACTTGCCGCTGAAGATGCTGGTGAAGATCGACGTGCTGGCGGGTCCGGCGAAGAAGATCAAGCGCGTGCAGGACGAGTCGATCGGCGCCGTTTATGACCTCATCCGCGAGATCAACGAGCAGGTCGCGAAGTACGCCACCGAGATGCTCGCGGAAGCGCGCGCGGGTGGCGTCGGCAAGGCGGCAAAATCGATGAAGAAGCGCGTGGATGCTGCGGTCAAGAGCGCCAGGAAATCGGGCGCCGCCACGCAGCGGCAGGTAAAGGCAGCACTCAAGCGTGGGCCGAAACCTGGCGCGGCGAAGAAGGCGAAGGCCGCCGCCAGCAAGCGTGTAGCGAAGGCGAGCGCCGCCGTGAAGCGCGCCGTGAAGGCTGCTGCGCCGAAGAAAGCCCCCGCCAAGAAGGCGCCGGCTGCGAAGAAGGCAGCCGCACCGAAGAAGCGTGCCGTGAAGGTGGCGCCGGCGCCGGCTCCCACGGCCGCATAGGGCGAAGCCGTTCCGGTCGTGTCCCCGCGATTCAGGTCGCGGGGACGCCGCTTCCCCCAGTCGCGCTACGCCGGGTAGCGTCCGCCGCATCGAAAGGCCGCCGCCCCGGGAGGGGCGACGGCCTGTTGCCGTGAGCGTCGATCAGCTGACGCTGTTGTCGTCGTCCGAATCGTCGTCGGAGTCGTCGTCCGAGTCGTCGTCGGAGTCGTCGTCCGAGTCGTCGTCGGAGTCGTCGTCCGAGTCGTCGTCGGAGTCATCGCTCGAATCGTCGTCGGAGTCATCGTCCGAGTCGTCGCAGAGCGGGTCCACGTCGTCGTCGCAATCGTCCACGGAGTCATCGTCGTCCAGGTCGTCGTCGAGGCCGTCCTGGTCATCGTCGTCGTCGCTGAAGCCGTCCTCGTCCAGGTCGTCGTCGCGGAAACCGTCCTTGTCGCTGTCGTCGTCGGAGAAACCGTCGCCGTCCTCGTCGTCACGGAAGCCGATGACGCGGAAGCCGTTGATCACGTCGTCGAAGCGCAGCTCGAAGTTGTTGTAGATCGTGCCGTTGATCACCACGCCGTCGAGGAAGATGTGGTCGCCGGAAATGCGCGCCGTGGCGCCGGACAGGTCGATGGTGTCGCTCAGGACTCTCGCGTCCGGGCGTGTTGGACACGATGATCGTGCTCGTCACCTTGGTCTTTTCACCGAGCTGGTTCGTGGCCTCGATGGTGATGGTGTGCGGCCCGTTGCTGAGCAGCTTGGTGTTGAAGGCGGTCGCGAAACCCGAGTGCAGCGGGTCGTAGTCGTTCGGGTACGCCGCCGCGACGTCGGCACGCTCGCCGCCCGATGCCCAGCTACCATGGTCTGGGCTCTCGTTGCCGTCGATGTACAGCTCGACCTTCACGACCGGCTCGACGTCCGAGGCCCAGCCGTAGATCTGCGTGATCCCGCTCTGGATGGAATTCGCCGCCGGCGCGTCGAGGGCTGACCTTGCGGTGCGGCATGGACGGCCGCCGAGGCGGCGATGGCGGCAGCGAGAAGCGCGTGCTTGAAATATTTCATGGTCAGTTTCCTCTTGTTGTCGGATGAACCCGGGTGGTGACTGCAGTGCCAGCGATGCAAAACAGGCCCGATGTGGCCGGCTCGGCATCAGCTTTCATGGACATGACGGCTGCGGTGCGTGGTTTATTCCGAGGTTAGGCAAATGAACGCCTGCCATTCGTGATCCTGGTCACACGTCGACGGATGGGGCGGAGTGCCTGGAAAGGCCCCGCGCGCCCGGCATGCAGCGCCGGGTGCGCGGGGAGGTGGGTCATTTGAAGGTGGCGGTGACGCTCTTGTTCGCGCTCATCGTTATCTTGCAGGTCAGGGCGGTGCCGCTGCAGGCGCCGGTCCAGCCGGCGAACACGACCTTCCTGCTGGACGGCTTGGCGGTGAGGGTCACGCTGGTGCCGCTGCTGAAGCTCGCGGCGCACAGGGTGCCGCAGCTGATGCCGCTCGGCTTGCTGGTGACGCTGCCCGAGCCGGCCTTCACGACGCTCAGGGTGTACTTCGACGCTGCCGGTGCCGGCGCGAAGGTTGCCGTCGCGGTGGCGTTTGCCGTCAGCGTGAAGCTGCAGGCGCCGGTGCCGGTGCAGGCGCCGCTCCAGCCGCTGAACACCATGCCGGCATCGGGCGTGGCCGTGAGGCTGACCGGCGTGCCGGTATCGAGCGTCGCGGCGCAGGTGCTGCCGCAGTCGATGCCGTTGCCGCTCACCTTGCCGGTGCCGGTGCCGGCCCTGGCGGCGGTGAGCGTGAACTGCTTCTTGTCGAACAGCGCCGTGACGAAGGCGTTGGCGTCGCTCAGCGTGACCGAGCACGCGCCCGTGCCGGCGCAGCCGGCGCCGCTCCAGCCGGCGAACAGGCTGTCCGCGGCCGGCGTTGCAGTCCAGCGTCGCCGTGGTGCCGGCGTCGAGCATGACCGAGCAGGCGGCGCCGCAATCGATGCCGCTGCCGCTGACGCTGCCCGAACCGGTGCCGCTGCGACCCACGCCAAGGCTGTATTGCAGCGGCGCAGGCGCACCGGCGCCCACCTGCAGCGTATAGGCCTGGCTCACCGTCGTGCCGTCGGCGTCGGTCACCGCCACCGTGAAGGCGTAGCGGCCCTCGGTGGCCGGCGTGCCCGACAGCACGCCCGGGATCACGCTGCCGGATTCCGGATCCTGGTAATCGCCGAGCGACATGCCGGGCGGCAGGGCGCCGGTGGTGACGGAGATCGCGTACGGCGAGTTGCCGCCGATCACCACGGTGCGCGGCGTGTACGGCGCGTGCCGGCTCGGCGTCCTGCAGATGGTCGACGAGCCCGAGCGGGGCCTCGGCCGCGAAGGCGGCCATCTGGGCGCCGGTGTAGTCGCCGACCACCTCGAGCGTGGAGCAATCGAACGTGTAGGAGTCGCCGGCGGCGTTGGTGACGGTGCGCACGCCCTCGCCGTGGATGCCGTCCGCGGCCACCTTGTCGCACATCGCCTCGCCGCTCTCGCCGTCGATCGAGCCGACGCCGATCGGGTTGGTCATCGACGTAGCGATAGAACTCGTAGCGGCGCGTGACGACGTCGTTGCCGTCGCCCATCTCGTCGGGGGCGAGCGCCTCGACGACGTCGCCGCCGTCAGCGCGGTTCTGCACCAGCGTCCATTCGCTCTCGACCTCGTCGGGCTCCCGGTTCTGCCAGTCGGCCAGGTTGTCGCCGTCCAGGTCGTCCGAGATCAGGTCCTCGAGCGCGACCGGATCGGGGTTGTGCGTGGTGGTCTTGATCACCTTCATCCACATCGGCTCGCCGAACTCCTTGTTCGGCGGAATCTCGAGTTCCGGCGCCGGGATCGCGGCCACGACCTGGCGGCTGCCGATGTTGCGGTCGACGGCTGCCGGATTGACCACGACCGGCGGGTTGTAGGTCCACGTGGGCGTCGCCACGGCCACAGGCGGCCCGAGCACCAGGTTGCCCGCGCCGTCGTCCACCAGCCAGTTGTAGCGCAGCGCCGTGGGCGTGCCGTAGTAGCCCACGCCGAAGTGCTCGCAACCGTCGTTGACGGCCGGGTTGGTGCAGCTGTGGCCGTCGGTGGGCGCGAGCGGCGCCACCGGCATCGCCGTGTAGGCGGCCCAGCTGCCGTCGGGATTCTTCGCGCTCTCGTAGCGCACGAACACCTTCGGGTGTGCGGGATCGCTCAGGTCCTCGCGGATCTTCGGCGCGCCGTAGTGGTTCCAGTCATAGGTGTAGGTGACGTCGGTGCTGCGGATATCGTCGATCTCGATCTCGAAGCCGTGGCACTCCTGCCCGGTGTCGTTGACCGCATCGAAATTGTTCAGGTCGCCATAGGCCGTGCTGGCCGAAGCCGCATGGGCTCCCAGGGCCAGCATCGCGATGGCGAGCGGAAGGCGGGACAGTGAACGCATGCAAGGATCCTCTGCGGGTAGGAAGACGGCAGGCGGACGAAAGGATTTCGCGCCATGCCCCTGACAGACGGATCCACGCTACTGTTTATTCCTTAAACCAGGCTTAAATACGCGGGTCTGTACAAATGGTCACGCAATTGCCCCACAATTCGCGGATCGGCCACCTGGGGTGAGTGTCATGCGTGTAGTGATCGTTGTTGCTGTTGTCGGTGTCCTGGCCGCCTGCTCCGGCGCCTCGGGGCCCATCATCGATACCAAGGGGGTGGATCTCGCGCAGTACGAGCGCGACAAGGCCGAGTGCGAGGCCTATGCAACCCAGGTTTCCACCGGGCAGGCAGTCGGCAGGGGTGCTGCCGGCGGTGCCGCGGTGGGCGCTGCCATCGGTGCCATCACCGGCAGCGCGGGACGTGGTGCCGGCATCGGCGCGGTGACCGGTGGCGCCGAATCCGCGCGCATCTCGGATCGCGAGAGGGCCAACGTGCTGAGCAATTGCCTGCGTGGCCGCGGCTACCGCGTGCTCAACTGAAATGGTCCCTGACGCCCCGCGCATGCCGTGCTATGTTCGCAACATGGAAAGAGGATTCGGAACCAGCGTCGCCGAAGAGCACGCCAGGGAGCCGCACCGCAAGCCGGCGCGCTACCTGGTGGTGATCGATGGCGGGGGTTCGACGATCGCGCGGTTGCTGCTGGATACGCGCGAGCTCGTCGACGAGTTCGACGCCAGCACCGAGGAAGTGGCCGTGATGATCAGGGGGCTTGCGCCGTCACGCGACGCCAGCGGCCCTGAATGGGACCGCGCACTGGGTGGCCACAGCGCGGCCGAGCGCGCGGCCGCCGCCGTCTACACGCTCGACGTCTGAGTTCTCGCAGGAGATTCGTCGGCCCCTTGCGAACGAGATCGACCCCGGCATGATGCGCAACGCTCCGTGTGGCTGTCGCAGTGGCCTGCGCTACAAGCATTGCTGCGGGGCAATGGACGTGGACGCATCAGCGGCCCTCGCGAGTCAGGAGCGCAGGCGCGATGCGGCGCTCGCGCTGCAGGTGCGCGGTGATTTCTGCCGTGCCATCGAGTGCTACGACACGATCCTGTGCGAGCACCCCGGTGATTGGGACGTCGCTCACATGCGGGCCACCTGTTTCTTCCAGCTCGGCGCCATGGACGAGGCGTGCACGGCATTCCGGCAACTCCTGGATAGCCCGGCGGCGCGCAGTCCGGGGTTCTGGACCAATCTCGGCCTGTTGCTGGCATCGGTCTGCGCCGCCGATACGTCGTCACAGTGGCGCGACAAGCTCGATGCCTACCGGCGCTTTCGGCCGTACGCGATGCCGCCGTTCGTGCCGATGACGGACATGCCCTCGGTCTCCGTCGTGATGCCCGCGTACCTGCACGCGCCCTGGGTGGGCGAGGCCATGACGTCGGTGTTCGGGCAGACCCGACTGCCCGTCGAACTGATCGTGATCGACGACGGGTCGGGCGATGCCACGCTCGAGCGCGCTCGCCAGGCGATGGAGAATGCCCCGATCCCGGTGCGACTCATCACGCGTGAAAACCGCGGCGTCGCCGCAACCCTGAACGACGGCATCGCGCTGGCGCGCGGCGAATTCATCCAGCTCCTGCATCCGGACGACCGCCTGCGGCCACGACGGATAGAGGCCATGCTGGGCGCCTTGCTGGGAAGCGATGCCGAGTGGGGCTTTGCGCGCGTGGCACCGATCGATCGCAGCGGTCAGCCATGCGCTCGGGCGGCGGATGCGCGCGCCGCAGCGGTGGTGGCCTTGCAGGACGGCATCATGATGGCGCCGACGCCTGGTCTGTCGATGTTGCGTGGCAATCCGGCGATTTCCGGCGGCAACCTGATGTTTCGCAAGCGGCTGTGGGAAACCCTCGGCGGCTTTCGCGATTATCGCTACACGCGCGATTGGGAATTCTGCCTGCGTGCCGCGCTGGCGTGCGAGCCGGTGCTGGTTTCGGAGCCGCTGTATGAATACCGCGTGCACGCCGGCAATACGATCAGCGAAGCCGACAGTGGCATGCGCGACGAGCGGGGGCGGATGCTGGCGTCCTTCGTCGAATATGCCAACAGCCGGCCGGCCTGGGGGAATCCCTTTGCGCCCACGCTCGGGAACTGGGGCGACGGGATGCTCGCCGTGCTGGGGGCAACCGGCCTGCTGCGCCACGTTCCGCGCGCGGCGCTCGAACGGGCGCTCTCCACGGGCAGTCGCCACGGGGCATCGGCATGAGCGCGCGCGTCTCGCTGATCGTGGTCGCGGAACCCGACGATTTCGGCACCAGGCAAGGCGCCTTCTTCGCGTCGGTCGGGGCGCAGACCCATCCGCATGAGGCGCTCGAGATCATCATGGTCGATGCGCATGGCCGCTCGTCCACGGCGGCCGCCTTCGATGCGTTCCGCCGCGAACACCCCGCGATCCGGGCCTCGCTGCTGCACTGCGCGAGCACCGCGCGAGCGGTTGGCAACAACCTGGCGGCCGCGCACGCCAGCGGCAACCTGCTCGTCTTTCTGGCGGACGACTTCGACCCGGTC
Source organism: uncultured Gammaproteobacteria bacterium (assembly GCA_963819895.1). Taxonomy (GTDB): domain Bacteria; phylum Pseudomonadota; class Gammaproteobacteria; order Pseudomonadales; family UBA5518; genus UBA5518. The sequence goes on along the minus strand of CAWFXU010000012.1, from coordinate 183,473 downwards.
GCGGTCCTGGTCGAGGCACATGCCGCCTTCCACGCGCTGAATCCCGACATCGATGCGGTGGGTATCGGTCCGGCACTGTTTCCCGAGGAGCTGCGCCAGGATCCGTTCGCGCGCTGGCTGGAAGACTCCGGCCAGATCTTCGGCGTGCCGATGCGCCGGGTCGTGCAGAACTGGCCGGAAAGCTATTTCTTCGGCGGCAACACGTCGATCAAGAAGGCGAAGTTCGACGCGCTGGGCGGGTTCGACGAACACTTTCCCTACGATGCCTGGGACGACCACGAATTCGGTTTGCGCTGGGTCGACAGCGGGGGCTACTCCCGCTTCGTCGCGGCCGCTGTCGCGATTCACCGGCATGCCGTGTCATTCGAGGAGCGCTGCGTCGCGATGGCACGTGCCGGCGAATCGGCGCGCGTGCTGGAACGACTGCATTCCGGGCGGGAGCACGGCTGGCACGCGATCCTGCACCGCGGCAGGCAGCCGCCTCGCCCGCGGCCCGAACCGGGGGCGCCGATGCATGACTGGATCGCGTTCCATTCCGAACAGTTCGATGCGGCCTTCAGACGCGGTTACTTCGGAAAGCCGGGCGAAGGCGCGGAGACCTTGTGAGCATGGTGCCCGGATCATGAGCATCGAGGAGGACGAGTTCCTCGCACGACTGCGCGCAGGCGAAGAGCCCGCTTACCGCGAACTGGTGGGCGCTTGCCAGGGCGCCATGCGTGCGGTGGCCCGCGCGATCGCCGGGCAGCGATTCGCGGACGAGGTCGTGCAGGATGCGTGGCTGGCCGTGGTGCAGCATCTCGACGGATTCCAGGGGCGCTCGAGTCTCAGGACGTGGCTGCTGACCATCACCGCCAATGCCGCGAGGACGCGCCTCAGGCACGGCCGCGGCGAAGTGTCCCTGGAGGATCTGCCGGGACCCCATGGCACGATCGGCGCCGAGCGCTTTGCCGCCGACGGCCATTGGCGGGTGGCGGTGCCGCAATGGCACGACGACACGCCCGAGGCGGTGCTCGCCGCGCAGGAACTGCGCGACTGCCTCGACCGGACCGTCGACAGCCTGTCGGAGCTGCAGGGCAGCGTGCTGCTGTTGCGCGAACGCCAGGGGCTCGCGCTGGAGGACATCTGTAACGTTCTCGACATTTCACTCTCTAATGCGAGGGTGCTGTTGCACCGTGCCCGGCTGAAGGTCTTTGCCACGCTGGAGCACTTCGAGGAAACCGGACAATGCTGAGCTGCAAGCAACTCGTCGAGCGCTCCAGTGACTACCTCGATGACCACATGTCGCGGCGCGAGCGCCTGGCCGTGCGCGTTCACCTCGCGATGTGCCACAACTGCCGCCGGTTCATCCGCCAGATGCGCCTCGCGCGAGAGGTGCTGCGCAAACTGCCGCAGGCCACGGAAGCAGGAATCGATGCGCTCGCCGCGCGTCTCGCCGCGAGCCGCAGGGCGCAACGCCCGACGGGTCGGACCGATCCGCCGACGCCGCGCGAATGAAATCTTTTCGCGCGCTCCTGTAACGCCAGCCCGTCTCGCGCGTCTCTACCCACGTGGAGGCCATTCCGGCCTGCACGATGGATCAAGCGGAGACGTTCCATGACTCAACGCAATACGATAGTTCTGACCCTCGGCGCCGCCCTGATCGGCGTTTCGGCGCTGACCCACGCCACCGGCAACCCCTTTGCCGTCAATGAACTGGCCAGCGGCTACAGCCTCGCCGCCAACGAAAAGGGCAAGGAAGGCTCCTGCGGCGAAGCCAAATGTGGCGCCAACCGCAAGGCCGCGGACGACGGGTCTGCCGCGGACAAGGCCAGGGAGGGCACCTGCGGCGCGGACAAGACGAAGGAAGGCAGCTGCGGTGCCGACAAGACCAGGGAAGGCAGTTGCGGTGCGAGCAAGACGAAGGAAGGCACCTGTGGTGCCGGCAAGACCGGGGAAGGCAGCAGCGGCGCCGACGGCGAGCCCGGCTGACCGGCAATGCGCGACACGCAACAACTCCGTGCCGGACTCGGGCTGCGGCGCGGCCTGATGGCGGAATTGCTCGACTCCGCGCAGGGGTCGGTCGATTTCCTCGAGGCCGCACCGGAAAACTGGATCGGCGTGGGCGGTCGCCTGGGCCGGCAGTTCCGCGAGCTCAGCGAGCGCCTGCCCCTGTTCTGTCACGGGCTGTCGCTCGACCTGGGAGGCACCGCGCCACTCGACCTGGGGTTGCTGCGTGAGATCAGTCGGTTCCTCGACCGCAGCCAGGCGGTGCTCTACAGCGAGCACCTGTCTGCCTGCGCCGACGACGGACATCTCTACGACCTGATGCCATTGCCGTTCACCGGCGAATGCGTGCGCCGCGTCGCCGAGCGGATTCGTATCGTGCAGGACGTGATCGGGCGCCCGCTGGTGATCGAGAACGTGTCGGCGTACGCGCGCCTGCCCGGCGAGATGAGCGAATCCGCTTTTGTGTGCGCAGTTCTCGAGGAGGCCGATTGCTCGCTCCTGCTCGACGTCAACAACGTCCACGTCAACAGCGTGAACTTCGGTTTCGATGCAGACGCTTATGTCGACGCCATTCCGCGCGAGCGTATCGCCTGCCTGCACGTCGCGGGGCACTGGGAGGAGAGTCCCGCGCTGAAGATCGATACCCATGGCGCGCCCGTTGCCGATCCGGTCTGGGCTCTGCTCGAACACGTCTATGCCAGCTGCGGCATACGGCCCACTTTGCTCGAGCGTGACTTCAACCTGCCGCCGGTGAGCGATCTGTATGCGGAGATTGCCCGGATCCGGCGGATCCAGGCGAACCCCCGGCCGCAACGGAGCATCGCGGCGTGAACGCGTCGGCCCTGCAGATGCGCTTCGCTGCCGCCATCCGCGATCCGGGATGCGCCGATCTGCTCCCCGGTATTCCACCCGAGCGGATGGCGGTCTACCGCTCGCTGGTCCACGACAACATCGGGGGATTCCTCGCCGACGGGTTTCCCGTGCTTCGGCGCGTGCTGGGCGAGCCCCGATGGCAGCGCCTCACCCGCGCGTTCATCAGGGAGCACCGCTGCCGGACACCGTACTTCCACCAGATCGGGCAGGCGTTCATCGACTGGCTGCAGGAGCGCCACGGCGCAGCGGCGGACTATCCGCCGTTCCTGCTCGAGCTCGCGCATTACGAGCGTGTCGAGCTGGAGCTGGAGATCAGCGAGGCCGCGATGCCCGAGCGCGGATGGTCGGCGCTGGCGCTGCCGCTGGCCTATACCTGGCCCGTGCACAGGATCAGCGCCGGGTATCAGCCTGCATCGCCTCCGCACGCGCCAACCTGTCTGCTGGCATGGCGCGACCGACGCGAGCAGGTCCGGTTCATGGAGCTGTCGCCCTTCGCCTATCGCCTGGCGTTGCGGCTCCAGGCCGGTGAGGACAGCGGTGCCGCGCTGGTTGCCCTGGCCGACGAGGCCGGACTGGCGGCTGACGCGAGCTATTGCCGCAATGCACGGAGGCTGCTGGAGAGCTGGCGGCAAAAAGACATCCACGTGTGAGGAAGACACCCATGACAACGCCGTTCGAGCGCATGCAGCGGACGCTGGACATGACGCGGCACGCCGATTTCCTGGCGCCGCTCCTGCTTCGTCTGTACCTGGCGCCGGTGTTCTGGACAGCGGGCACGCACAAGCTCGCCGACATGGACGCGACCGTCGCATGGTTCGGCAATCCGGATTGGGGGCTCGGGCTGCCGTTCCCGCAAGTGCTGGCGTGGCTGGCCGCGCTGACGGAGGCGGGCGGTGCCGTCCTGCTCGTGCTGGGGTTCGCGGTGCGCTGGATCAGCGTCCCGTTGATCGTGACCATGCTGGTGGCGATGGTCACGGTGCACGGGGAGTTCGGCTGGCAGGCGATCGCCGACCCATCCGCTGCCTTCGCCAACGAACGCGTGCTGGACGCGTCAGAAAAGCTGGAGCGGGCGCGCGCGATCCTGCAGAAGCATGGCAACTACGACTGGCTGACGGAAAACGGCAGCTTCGCGATCATCAACAACGGCATCGAGTTCGCGGCCACGTACCTGGTGATGCTGGTGGCGCTGTTCTTCTCGGGCGCCGGGCGCTGGTTGAGCCTGGATTACTGGTTTGCGCGTTTCGCCAGCCCGCTTCCGACTCTCGACGCAATGGAGTATCAACGCTGACAGTGCGCGCCGGAATTCTGTTTCTTGCCACGGCGTGCAATGTACAGGGCTGCGGCAATCCCGATTGCCAGGAGCGGCAGAGTGCCTGGCTCCGGCACAGCACCATTGGCGGGCGCAAACTCCGCGACGAGCGGTATAAACGGCCTGCCCGGCGGAACAAATGAGCCGCCCGGCACGCCCGGCACTCCCGCCAGATCCGGCAGCACAATCGGCGGAAAATCTGATCCACCCGGCAGACCCGGCAGACCCGGCAGACCCGGCAGACCCGGCAGACCGGCAGACCCGGCAGACCCGGCAGTTCCGGCAATCCACCAAGTTCCGGAAGCCCAGGCGGCACAATCGGCGGGAAAATTGACTCACCCGGCAGACCCGGCAGACCCGGCAGTCCCGGCAGCGTGGGCGGCACTATCGGTGGAATGAATGATCCGCCCAGGATATCGGCCAGCGCGTCCGGGCTGCTGCCGAGATCTGCCAGCCCGGGCGCCCCGGGTACAGCGGCTACCGGCGACTCGGGACAGGGCGTCGATGCGGACTGGGGTGTAGCGGCCTTCCTGGATCCGTTCTTGGGGCTCGCGACGCGTGCCAGCGCATAAGATCCTGTGGCGTGATCGTACGTGTACACGTTCTGCAATCGATTGCGGCTCGTGGTTTTCCTGCTTTTACCTGCGGGCGGCGCGCTGCTTGCGGCGGGCGCTACGCAGTCGGCCGCGAGCGATGCGGCAACTTGCTGCGCCTTCTTCGACCGCTTCGGAATGCTTCGTGGAGCCGTACTGGACTTGTAGTACGCGCCGTCCTGGTAGTAGTAGTGGTTGGTGATAACCGACGCGCCGCTTGGTGCCGAAATTGCGGCCATGGCGGCAGCGAGCAGGGCAGGGATCAGCAGATTGGATGGACGCATGGCTGTATTCCGTCGCAAAAGGTGGCAGATGTGCCTTGGGTTCAGCGAGCTGATTGAACCGGTTAAAAAGGTAAAAGCAAAAATAGAGCCATTAATATAAATATCAATTAAATCAAATTGTTGATGTTTTTGATCTGCTCAAAAAATCCATGAATGTAAAAATAGTCGACAGTTCGAGTCTCGGACGGGGCTTTGCGCAATTGCGGCGCAGGCGGCATTGCCCGCCTTGCAGGCGCCGAACCACCCGGCGCAGGGCGTTGCTTCCCGGTTCACGTTGCGGATCAGACGCGCGAGGTGCTGGCTTTTGCCCGGCAATTCGTCGCTACCGCGGCGCATCGCGTCATCGCCGGGCGCAGCACTCGGTCGGGGAGGAGCTTTCGCGTTTCAGAATGCGGCTCAGATATCGAGTTGCTCGAAGAACCGCAGTTGCGCCGGCGCGGCCAGCATGGCGTCGAGCCGTGCAGCCTCACCGGTTTCGCCCCGCCACGCAAGATAGCGTTCGTAGTGCGCCCGCGAATCCCAGCTCTCGTGAAACACCACGTTTCCGGAGTCTTCAAGATTGCCGTAGATATCCAGGGTAATGCACCCGGCGAAGGAGCGCGTATCCGGAAGCATCTTCTTCAGCAACTCCTTCATCTCGCCCACCGATTCCGGCGTCACCTGGATTTCCAGAAGCACAATGCAACTCATCGTGTCGATCTCCGGTATGTTGAAATGCCCGCCCCTGCCGAGCCCTGGTCGATCCCCCAGACGCCCTGCGAAGTCGCGCGGGATCGGCGCCAGGTCATGGCGTGCGTCGAGGGCCACTCAGGAATGTGTATTGCGCCTCGCCCCAGCCGAACGGCCGGTACTCGCCCATCAGCAGTTGCTCCGTGTGGCCAAAGCCGACCACGCGCCCGCCGCAGCTGAATTCCATCACGGAGGCCAGGAACTGGCGATCGAGGCGCGCCATGTCCACATCGCCCGCACGCCAGTCTTCCCGCTCAACTGCGAGCACGCCCCCGTGGTCGAGGCCATGGTGCCAGCGCTCGTGGTTGTAGCCGAGCCCGGCGTACCACAGCGTTCCGAGCGCGCGCCCCTCGATCATCGACTCCCCGCCGTCGGCCCAGCGCACCCGGTAGCGTCCTGCGCTCACACGCCGCGTGCCCGCATCGCAATCGAGCTCGAAGCTCCAGTGTGCGGTGCGCCGCAACGCGGCCTCACCGACCGGGACTTCGGCAGGCGAGGCATACAGCGGCGCGCTGTAGCCCTCGCGCTCGTGCGAAATGCCCTCCGCATTGTCCAGCGTGCGGATCACGCAGAACCGGTCTTCGATCCGCATGACCACGTTCATCCAGAAGATCTGATCGCCGCGACGCGGCGTGACGTGCTGATCGCCGATGAGGCGAACTCCCCAGGACTTGTCGCGCAGCCCCCATGCGTCCCCGTCGCCAAGCGTCCTGCGCCGGCCGTCCACCTCGATCCAGCCTACCCACCTGCCGTACTGCATGAAGCGCGTTTGATCGATCCAGAGGATACCGTCGCGTCCGACCTTCAGGCGTCCCTCGTCGATGGCGCCGGTTTCCGCGCGGAACTCGAGATCGCAAGTGATGCCTGTGGCATTGGCCTCGACGCGGCAGCGCAGCACCCGCATCGGATCGATCACGGCCACCTCGAGCGGGCCGACGACATTGCGTGCCGGATCGGCCCCCAGCACGTCGCTCGCGTGCAACGTGTGCTGCACGCCGCCGAGCAGCACCGTGAAGTGCGCGTCCTGCACGAAGCGGTTGGGGTATCGGCCGAAAGCGACTCCGAACACCACGTCACCGTCCGGGGTGTAGCCGCTGAAGAAATAGCGATCGTAGAAGTTGCGGTCGGTCGTGCCCGGAACGCGCAGATAGTCCGGCGTCTGGTGAAGGCAGAAGTCGTCGAAGGGACTGATCATGCGCGTCTCAGGACACCACGGCCGCGGTCACGCTCGCGGTGTTGTCGATGCGCATCTCGGAGCCGCTCATGAACTTCGACTCGTCGGAGGCGAGGTAGACCACCGCCCAGGCGATGTCGTCGGGCTCGCCCATGCGCATCTGCGGTCCGTCGGCCGAAACCGGGCTCTGCGGCGGCACGCGCATCGTCGGCAAGCGCGCGGCGAACTCCGCCGCGAGCCCCGCATTGATCGGCGTGTCGATTCCTCCGGGGTGGATCGAATTGCAGCGGATGCCGAGCCGGTTCTGCGCGCAATAGACCGCGACCGCGCGGCTGTAGGAGGCCACCGCGCCCTTGCTGGCGCAATAGCCGCCGTAGAAGTAAAGCCCGGTGTGCGCCGAGATGGACGAGATGTTGATGATCGAGCCGCCGCCGGAGTCGATCATGGCGGGCAAGGCGTGCTTGCAGCCGAGCATCACGCCCTCGATGTTGACCTCGGACATGTGACGCCATTCCGCGAGGTCGAAGTTGATCGGATCGCCCACGTGCACCACGCCGGCATTGTTGACCAGCACGTCCAGGCGCCCGTGATCGCGTAGAACGCGTGCAACCAGCTCCTTCCACGACGCCTCGTCGCGCACGTCGTGCCCGCGGAACTCGACGCCGGCGGCGGCAAGCGCCGCGCCGCCCGCCGGGTCGATGTCGGTCGCGATCACTCGCGCGCCCTCACGCGCGAGCAGCAGCGCGTCGGCATACCCGAGCCCGCGCGCCGCACCGGTCACGATCGCTACCTTGCCCTGTACCCTTGCCATCGAAACGTCCTCCTGGCGGCCCGTATTGTGCGCAGCTCGCGTGAAATCAACCACGCGAGAATTCGTGCACGAAGCGGTTGTAATGAATGTCCTGGCAATCGCCCCATGCGACCCTGCCGTCGATCTCCCAGCGCGTGAGGCTGTAGTGCACGACGACGTTCTGCCACGTGGCCCATGGTGCCCGCGCGGTGATGTCTCCGCGCATCCGCAGCGACTCTCCGTATTCGTCAACGATCTCCAGGTCGAAGCTCTTCGGCGTGACGCCGTCAGCCTCGCGGTGCGTGAGCTTGCGAGCCGCACTGATGGAAGAGGTGCGCCCGTTGCGACGCAGGAATCCCCACATCAAATTCTTGCCCGGCACCGGTTCGTCGAAACGACCAAGCCAGTCCGGCCCCAGCGCCGGGTCGTCGAACGCCACCAGGTGGAAGGCGAGCTCACCGTCTGCATTGCCCGTCATCCAGGTGATCGGCGGCACGTCGCGCGGCGTCTCATAACGTTCCGCGCCCCACGATCGATCGCGCGTAAAGTAACCGTCGATAGGGATCTTCTCGCCGTACAGGTCCAGCTCGCCGACGGTGCGCATGAGTTGCACAAGGTGCTTGCCGTTGGGACGGCCGATCGGTGGCAAAGCGGCAGTGAACAGGACATCAAAGGCCACTGGGCGCTCCGGGTCCCGGCATCGCATGCGGATCGCGCGCAGCGGCTCGATCACCTCGATCTCGAGGCCGATCGCATCGATCCGATAGCGCGAGATGTCCTCCGGCATCGGCAGGAAATGGTGGTGGTGGACGAAATCGCTGGCGAGAGAACTCGCCCGCTTGCCGCGGAATATCAGTATCCCGGCGCTCATCGTGCGCAGCACCGGGTGAAACCAGATATAGATCTCGGCCATCAGATCGCGTTCGGGTACGCAGAAACCCCAGTACGAGGTCTCGGTCAGCGCATAGCCCGCGCCGTCCGGGATGGGGTGTAGAAACTCGTCTTCGGGCAGGACCGGAGCGAAGCGCGCGCCTGCAAGGCCGTCTGTGCTCCACCCGGGGTTGGTCACGGTCGCTCTCGTGCTCACAGCTCCACTCTCCCAAGTTGCAGGGCCACGTCGCGCAGGAACAGTCGGTACAACGACACGCCCTGATAGGCCGCCTTGGAGGCCGGGTAGGCGCCATTGAGGAATCCCTACCATGCAGTTGTGGTGGTGGTGCCGTTGCGCACCGAGCGCCAAACCTCGTAGAAGGCAGCGCGCTCCGGGTCGTAAGCTGAACCGCCCGCCTGCTGGTAGGCGTCCATCACGGCAGCCCATTCGACGTAAGGCTCGGCGACCAGGCGGAAGTAGCTGAGATCCTCCATCGGGTCGCCCAGGTGCCAGAACTCCCAATCGAGCAGCGCGATCAGCCGCCCGTCCTCGATCAACGTGTTGCGGAAGCTGATGTCGCCGTGCACGAAGCTTGCGCGGGGCAGCGACGCGGGGGAGTTGCGGATCAGCCAGTCGAACGCGGTTTCCAGGATCAGCGAGGGGTGGCTGCGCCGCCGCACCCACTTGTCACGCCAGTGGCGGATGTATTCGCGCACGATCTCCTGCGGGGGGCGCGTCGATAGCGTCGGATCGACGACACCGGAGGCATAGGGATCGAGCGCGTGCAGCCGCGCCATCAGGCGCGCAACCTCCAGCACCACCGAGCGGCGCTCCTCCGGATCAGCGTGCCAGTCGCCGAACACGGCCGTGCCGGGCAAGCTGGGGAAACAGGATGAACGGGCGCCCGAGGAAGCCGCTGTCCGGCTCCAGCCAAAGCGGCCTCGGGACCTCCAGGCCGGCGTCCGCCAGGAACTGCAGCAGTGCATGCTCTTCGGTCACCGAGTTCTCGCCGGGGCCGAACGGAAGGTCACGCCGCAGCACCAGCGCACGGTGGCCCGCAATACCCGTGCTAAAACCAAGCCGCCACGTGTCCTTGGAGTATCCCCCCGGTACCCGCTCGACGTACTCGACGGCGCCCGGATCGATGTGCGCAAGCCGAGCGCGTGCGAATTCGTCCACGCGCTGTGCAGAAATCTCGCATTCAACCGCGGCTACCGGGTCGCTGCGATTCGCGAGGGCGTCAGATACCAGCTCGTGTTCCCCCAACAACCGTTCGTACTCGACATCTACTGCCTCGCGAGCGAGCCTCGCCACGTCATCGCGAAGTGCTGGCGCGAGATCTTCGCGCGACAGCAGCGCAGCGAGCCGCGCTGCGACGGCAGACTGCGCTGCGGAGAATTCCGCATTGTCATGGAGCTCGGAGCCGGTGCCAGGCTGCGGATCCAGGCATTGCCCGTCGAGCCCTGCCTTGCGGACAAGGGCATCCGCACGTACCAGTACGTCGACAAGCCTTTCAGTAGCGCGCCTCCCCAGCCGCGGAAATTCGCTCCCGGCGAGACTGAGGAACGCGAGCATTTCGCTTGCGAGCTGAACGGCCATGCGTGCCTGGTCCGTGGCGACAGCTGGCGCGACCACGAGGTCGAGATCGGCGCGAATGGATCGCAGCACCGCCGCTTGCATGCGCTGCACCGCGTTAGCTCCTCTCTCCTCGAACATCACAATTCACCTCGCGTATACGCTTTCACAGGTGCCATCACGAGTTCATGCTGGTATCCTGCGCCGCGAAATGAGCCCTGTCGTATTGCTACCACCGTGAATAACCGCAAGACGTCCGCATCCGAGAAATCCGCGCCCGTTTACCCGCAACGTGGGCCCATGGCGCGCCGCGAGCGGATCATCACCACAACCCGCGCGCTGATCGGTGAAATCGGCATCGAAGGCATCACGATGCGCAACCTCGCCCAGCGCTGCGACGTGGCGGTGGCAACGCTGTACAACCAGTTTGGTGGCCGCGAGGCGATCATCGCGGCAGCGCTGCAGATGGACTTCGTGGGGCGCTACGCACCTTTGTCGGAACGCACCGCAGCTCTCGACCCGGCCAGCAAGGTCCGCGAGCGCATAATCCTTGCGGCCCGGGCAATCACGGGACCATTGCGCGACTACACGAGCTCGGTGATGTTTTTCTATTTTCATCACAAGCCCGACTCCACTATCCGTGCCGCGATCCACGACGTCGTGGTTTCGGACTTCCTCGCAATTGCAGGGGAAATCGACGCCCGAGACGAACTGCAACCTTGGGTTCGCATTGAAATTTTCTGTGACGACCTGATCACGCAGCTCTACGCACTGGTAACCAAGTGGTCGCAGGGCCACATCAGCGACCGACGTCTCAGGGCGCGGCTGATGCAGGCTGCGGCCATAAGCTTCATCGGCATCTCGCGTGGTCAGACACGCGAGGAATTCGAGCGCCTCGCAGCAAACTCTCGCTGAGCCTGACGCAAGGCGGTTCGTCCCTCCCTCTCAGAACCGGTACGTCAGTTGCACGCTAACCTCGCGAAGCGGCATCAACTCTGCCAGCTGGTCGTTGGTGAAGCCGCGCGTTGCACCAAAGCTGGTGATCGTTTCGTCGGTAAGGTTGCGGCCGATAAGCATCCCGCGCCAATGGCCGTCATTCGACTCCAGCGCGACCGAGGCATCGATCCGCCAATAGCTGTCCTGAACGAGGTATGGGCTATTCGTGGTCTCGATTTGATATTCATCCGACCAGTTCGCATCCGCGGCGAAGCTAAGGCTGCCTATGCCAACCGGCACCGTATACATGCCCCCGACGCCAAAGGTGAACTCAGGGGCTCGCGGCAGCGAACTGCCGTCGAGATCTTGTGTATTCGTCACCGGATCGCAGCCCTGCGCGGCGCTCTGGAGCGTGTAGCACTGCGTGCGGTAGCCCGAGTATTCCCCGTCGTTGTAGGACGCGAAGCTGCGCAGCCTCAGGTTGTCCGTCGCCTGCCAGCGCAGGCCTGCCTCGATGCCCCTGGTCGTCGCCTCGCCCGCGTTGCCAACAACAAACGACGCCGTGGCCGGCACGTAGAGATTCACCTGCAGATCGGTGAACTCGTAATCGTAGGCGATGACGTCGATGCTCACGCGATCGTCCGCGAACTGGGTCTTGAAACCCACCTCGAATCCCTCGACCTCCTCGCTGTCGAACAGGAAGTCCTCCAGAGCAAGTCCCGCCTGCGGGGTAGCACCCAGCGAAAAGCCACCGGGCAGGAAGCCCGTCTTGTACGAGGCAAATGCAGTGAACCCGTCACGCGGATGCCACTCCAGTGTGGCCTGCGGCGAGACGTTGTCGTCCTCGAAATTGTCCTTGAAGACGGTGCCCTCGGGCAGCCAGAAGGGATTCGGGAAGAGGATCGCGAACCATTCGTTCACGAAATCCAGCGAGTAGCGCGGATCCTTCTCCTCGCGGGTGAAGCGCGCACCGCCCGAGAGGCGCCATTGCTCGGTGATGTCCCAGGTGACCTCGCCGAAGGCCGACAGGCTCCGGCCATCCTGCGTGGCCTCGTGGTCCTGGGAGGTGGCTCGGCCGTTGCGCGTATCCGGAATGGCCAGGATGATCTGCGAAGCGTTCTCGAAGGTGAAGTCCGTTTCCTGGAAGTTCAATCCCACCAGGAAGTTAAGGGGCCCCTCGAAGTCGCTGAGCGCGCGTAGCTCCTGGGAGAATGCCGTGTTGCTCTCGGTCTGCTTGGCGGAAATCAACCCCTGGGAAGACACATAGCCGGTAGTATCGTCGAGCGTGTAGTCGTTCCAGCCGGTAACCGCCGTAATGTCCCAGGAGCCGAGCTTCCAGTCGATCCTGAGCGATGTCAGGATGGAGTCGCTCTCGCCCTCGGGCTGCTGCGCGAACTCGAGCCCGGGCGGACCGGGGTAAACCGTTATCTTGTCGTTCAGTTTGCAGTCGTCGTAACCGACGATCGGGTAGGCCGCGAAGAAGGGCGCGCCCTGAACGTCTGTCGGTATCCCGGTGATTACACTGCCACCCGCCGCAGGTCCGCGACAGTTATAAAGTTGGGCACGGGTCGCCGGGCCGTCATCCTCGTTCTGCGCTGCCTGCAGTTTGAAGTTCACCCCGACGTCGTCCGACGGATCCCACTGCAGCGTAAGGCGGCCGGTGTACTCCTCCTCGGCGCCGAATTCGTCGCTCTGTATCGGGGGTGCCTGATTCTCCAGCCAGCCGTCGGACTTCGATGCGCGGAGCGCGAGCCTCGCTCCCAGCGTGTCCGTGACCGGCCCGGAGACGATGCCCTCGCCGTACCACTCGGTCGCCTCGAATTCGTGGCCGGCCGTAATGCTCGCCTCGAACTCCTCACCGGGATTGGCCGTTGTCAGCGCCAGGGCGCCCGCAACGGTGCTCTTGCCAAAGTAGAGCGACTGCGGCCCCTTGAGCACCTCGACCTGCGCAACGTCGAAGAAACCCTGCTGTGTCCAACGACTGCGGTCGTAGAACACGCCGTCGATGATGATACCCACCGACTGATCGAAGCCGGGGTTGGTGGAGTCAGAACTGACGCCGCGGATCGAGATCGTCGGCGAGACGCCGTTCTTGCTGATAAGCACGCCGCCGCCGGCAAGGCTCGCCATGTCCTCCATGCGGGTGATGTTGTACTGCTCGAGTTGACGACCGCTCAGCGCGGTGATCGCGACAGGCGCGGTTTCCAGGCTCTCGGCGCGCTTTCGGGCGGTAACCACGATTTCTTCCAGATCGGAAGATGACTGCGCCAGCAGCGCTGGACTGACTCCCCCCGCCAGAGCGGACAAGGCTAACGCTGCAAATATCGGGGAACGGGGAATACGGGTGAGGGATCGCATCGGTGTTGCCTCCGGGCTTCTTATATAGGTGGTGGCGACGGCGAACTTCGAGGTGATGTTAGCACGCGTTCCAGAAACCGCAATAGAGCCGCACAACGACCCAGGTGACCGAGTCGAGCTAATATTGTAACGTGTTACAAATAACGCGTTACGTCGGAGCATGTGCATATGCAGCCGCTCGCAGGGAAGACCGCCTTGATCACAGGAGCCGAACGTGGCATCGGGCGCGCAATCGCGCTCAGGCTCGCAGCCGATGGGGCCGCGGTGATTGTCAACTTCCTCGGGGACGCCAAGGCCGCACAGGCGGTAACCGAGGCCATCGTCTTGCGCGGGGGCAGTGCGCGGGCATTTCAAGCGGATGTCTCCGACCTTGACCAGGTGAAGGCCATGTTCGGCTCAATTGATGGGCTCGACGTGCTCGTGAACAACGCCGGGGTCGGGACACCCGGCGAGCTCGGTCAGATCGATCCGGATGTCTTTGACAGTGTGTTCGCCGTCAACGTGAGGGGTCCCATGCTCTGTGCGCAGGAAGCACTGGCGCACATGTCGCGTGGCGGGCGGATCGTCAACGTCTCCTCCAGCACCACGGAGTTCCCGCTGCCGGGCATGTCGGCCTACGTCGCCTCGAAGGCCGCATTGAGGGCACTTACGGAAGTCTGGGCGAAGGAGCTCGGTCGGCGGGGAATCAACGTGAACTCCGTAATGCCTGGCCCGACAAGCCCGGGCATGGCAGACCTCGCCCCGCCGGAGATTCGGGAGGCGGTCGCGCAGTCATCGCCTTATGGCCGGCTTGGCGCGGCAGAGGAGATCGCCGACGCGGTGGCATTCCTGTGCGGGCCGGATTCGCGCTGGGTCTCGGGACATCACCTGCTGGTAAACGGGGCCGCCAGCGCCTGACGACGTTGTGGAGGCAAGCAGCATCATGAAATTCGGAGTATTCGATCACCTGGACCGCGGCGGTCCCGACGCCGCGAAGCAATACGAAATCCGGCTGCGCCTCGCCGAGGTGTACGACGCGGCGGGGTTCCATGCCTACCACATCGCGGAGCACCACGGCACGCCGTTGGGACTTGCGCCCTCCCCCACGGTGTTCCTGTCCGCCGTGGCGCAGCGCACGAGCCGCTTGCGCCTGGGCCCGCTGGTGCTACCGCTCCCGCTCTACCACCCGCTGCGAATCTACGAAGAGATATGCATGCTCGACCACCTGAGCAGGGGCAGACTCGAGCTCGGTGTCGGGCGCGGCATTTCACCCTACGAGCTCGCGTTCTTCGGCCTGGACCCCGAGAGTGCCCAGGCGCGTTTCCGGGAAACGCTTGAACTGCTGCGCGCCGCCTTCGCCGGCGACACACTGAGCTTCGACGGGGAGTTCCACAGATTCCGGGATGTGCCGCTTGCGATGCGGCCGTACCAGCAGCCGCACCCTCCGCTCTGGTACGGAGTGCTGAAGCCCGAAACGGCTGAATGGAGCGCCCGCCAGGGAATGAACATCGTCTGCGGCCACGGGCCCACCGCCGAGATCCGTGCCGCGACCGACCGCTACCGCGCGACCTGGCGAGACATCGCTCCCATCGGGGCCGCGGAGCCCCTGCTCGGGATGACCCGACAACTGGTCATCGCACCGACCGATGCCGCCGCACTCTCGATTGCGAAGCGAGCCTTCAGCGTGTTCCGACGCAGTTTTTCATACCTCTGGCACCTGAACGGGGATCCGCTCGCGGATCACCTGTTGCCGGATGACTTCGAGGCCGTGCAGCAGCACGGCGAGGCGTTGTGCGGATCACCGGAAACGGTCGCGCGGGAACTCGAGCTTCAGCTGCAGGAGTCCGGCGCGAACTACCTTGTCTGCCGCTTCGCCTTCGGCGACCTGACGTCCGAAGAAATGATGCAGTCGGTGAATCTATTCGCATCCGAGGTGATGCCTGCACTCACGGCCGTACCTGCACCTGCCGCCACGCCCGCCGGTCCGAACGATCTTTCCCTCGCCGGGAGGAAGCTTCAACCATGACGAACAATCCGGACATGATTGCCGGCAACGCACGGTCGCCGTGCAATCAATGGTACGTGGCCGCCTATTCCAGCGAAGTGGGACGCACGCCCCTTCAACGCTGGATACTCGACGATCCCGTCGTGATGTTCCGCACGACGGCGGGCACGCCTGTCGCGCTGTTCGACCGCTGCCCGCACCGCGGGCTCAGGCTTTCCGCGGGATCCCTTGTCGGGGATTCAATACAGTGCACGTACCACGGCATGCAATTCGGTCCGAGCGGGCATTGCCTCGTGATACCGTCGGGCGGTCCGATTGCGGCCAGGATGTGCGTCAAGAGCTACCCCATCGTCGAACAGTGGCAGTGGCTCTGGATCTGGATGGGGGATCCGGCGCTCGCGGATCCAGCCCTTATTCCCGAGATAGAGCCCTTCGGCTTCGGGCGCACCGGTTGGCACCATGAGACCAGTGGAATGCTCCCGGTCGCGGCGAACTACCTGCTGCCTTTCGAGAATCTCCTGGACGCCTCGCACATCACCTTCCTGCACCACGGTTTGATCGACAGCGGCGACGTGGCAGCCCTGCCGTTCCGAACCGCACAGGAAGGAAACTGGCTGCGCGTGATCCGCGAGATCCCCGACGAGCCGATCAGTCCGCTTACCATGAAAACATTCGGCTTCGAGACGGACCGTGCGCACCGCACGATTACGGCCGACGCGCACGTACCCAACCTCTGCGGCATCCGCGTTGATCTGGCGCCCGCAGACAATCCCGCTGCGCCGGCAATGACGAACCAGCTGCTCGTCGCCATCACGCCGGCCTCACGCACCAGCTGCTATGAGTTCACCGCGGTCGCCCAGACATTTCCCTTCGCCAACGCGAACCGGGAAGAGGACGTGCGCAATCTCCTGATGGAGGACGTGACCGCGATGGAGGACATCCAACGCCTCTTCGACAGGCTGGGAGCTGAGCGCTGCGCCGAAGTGAGTGTGTCTTCCGATACTTCCGCAATGCGCATGCGGCGTATGGTCGCGCAGATGCTGGCACTCGAGGGCTGACGCTCAGTCGGGCAGCCTGCCGTCGTCGAACGCCTCGCCGAGCAGCCTGAGCGGGGGATTCAGTGCCACTTCGGCGGACGATATTCGCCCCTGCGACGCCAGCCGCTGACAAACGCGTGTGGTCGCAAGCGACATGTAGGTCAGCGCCATGCGGAGCATGTAGTCCCGCGACTGCACCGGCCTGCCGGTCAGCGACTCGTAGTAGTCCAACGTTTCACCGATTCCAGCGAAGCCCGGAAGCCGCGGCGCCCCACCGGCGAAGCCGCGCGCCATCACATGGTCCATCAGCGCGTAGAACGCAATATCGAAGGTACGCAGCCCCACGTGCGCGAACTCGAAGTCCATCAGCGCAACAGGACGCAGCCCATCGAAGAGCATGTTGCGAAGGCTGGCGTCGCCCCAGACCAGCCCCTCGTCCTCGCTGAGCTCCGGGCGCTCGCGCTCCAGCCAGGCTACAGCGTGGTCCAGCGCCGGGTAATCGCCGCCCTCGTGTACCAGGGAAAGAAAGCGCCGCCAGTAGCCGAGCATTCGCGCCAGCGGCGAGGCACCGCTCGCGGCGAGGCGCGCCGAAATCAGCCCTGCGGCCGCAATGTCCGTCGCGTGGACTGCCGCGATGGCCTCGACCCCGTTGAACCATAGCCGGCGCTGATCCGCGCTGGGGCAGCTCATGAATCCAACCTTCGAGCACATAGGAGGGCCAGTCCGGCGCGCCGCAACCGTGCATGCGCTGCATCAGCAGAAATGCGTCACCGAGGTGCCGCTCGTCGGTTTCGACCGCGTAAACGTCGGGAACCGGCGCCGGTGAATACTGCACCGCGGCGCGCATGCATTCAGCCTGGAGGCCGAGATCCACCACCGGGTACACCGGATGCGCCGGCGCGAGACGAAGCACTGCCTCGCACGACGCGTCCTTCGGCGCAAAGGGCGCGCCGGCAATGCCGACGAAAAAGAGCTCGCTCGATGCGCCGCTGCCGCCCGGCACTGCCATCCCCGTCGTGCGAGCGCCAGGCCACCTTGCGTGCAACCAGCGGTCGAGCAGGAGCGACACCTGCGCCGGATCGCGGTGCAGCGTGGTCTCGAGCGATGCGCGGATCGTGCGCTCGCGTGCTTCGTCAGCCCCGCCGTTGCGCGCCTCGTTCACGTGAGCTCGCGGCTCAGCCGCCGCGACCTGCGAGCGCCCAGCCCGCCGCCTCGCGGCCCGCCACGCGCCCGAGCGACAGCGCCGAGGCAATCGCGTAGCCACTACCAACGTAATAGCGGCCGTAAACGTCTCCGGTGCTCTCTCCTGCGGCGAACAGGCCAGGAACGCAGTCTCCCGATGGCCGCAAAACGCGCGTGCTGCCATCGATTGCCGGACCGGCGCCGGTGACGATCGCAATCGCGGGACGCACCTCCACTGCGTAATACGGTGGCGCAGCCAGTGGCTTGAGGCAGCGTGCCGCCTTGCCGAAATCCGCATCGTGACCAGCCTGCGCCAACGCGTTGTAACGATTCACCGAGCGCTCGAGCGCAGCGGCATCAACGCCCATTGCAGCGGCCAACGTCCCGATGCTTTCGGCCATGAGGACGCGCCCACGCTCGAGTTGCTCCTGCAGTACCCGCGGAATCCAGCTGAGCGAGATCGTGCCTTGTGCCAGCGCCTCCAGGACGCGGGGATCGGGCTCGGCCCCCAGCATCAAGGCGTGGTCGAACACGCAGAAGCCGCGAGAATCATCCTGGGCCTCGAGTGCTTCGGCGAGTTCCCAGTAGGCGGCGTCCTCTCGCACAATTCGTTCACCCGAGGTATTGACCATCAGTACCCAGTCGGGCCCTATGACCTCGAGATCACGGTGAAAATTCGGTGTTGCGAGCAGCAGTCCGCTGTCCTCGCCACATATCCGGGCGCCGACCGCCTCCGCCATGCGCAGCCCGTCACCCCGGTTGGTCTCGCAACCGACGTGCCAGAGCCAATCACCGACGCGACGCGACTTGGGCAGCATGCGGCTGCAGGAGGGCCGAATTGCCCCCGATGCCACCGCACGCAAGCACCACTGCGCGCGCCGCAACCGTCTCGGCGCCGATACGTACGCCGGACACCGCCCCGTCCGGAGCGCTCACGAGTTCCTCCACGCGCGTGTTGCAGGCGAGATCCACGCCGCGGCGACTCAGCTCGTAGTCGAGGCGTTCAATGATGCGCGCGCCAAAGCCCTCCGGTTCGTGCGCACGCGCCACCATGCGCCCGTTCGGCGATACGAGCCGCTCAGGAGGAAACTCGACCCCGATCTCCCCGAGCCACGCGAGCATGCGGGGCGCTTCCTCGCAGACCCGGCGGACCACGTCCGCCGGAGAGGTGTCCCCATTGCGCTCGCGGACGTACTCGAACATGGCCTCCGGGCTGTCCTCGATGCCACGCACGCGCTGCTGCGCCGTCCCGGCGGCGAATACAAAGCCACCCGCCAGCGCGGTGGAACCACCGACGCGCTTCCCGGCCTCCAGGAGCGCGACGCGCGCGCCGGCATCGGCGGCGGTGATTGCCGCGCAGAGTCCGGCGCCGCCACCCCCGATCACAATGACGTCATAGTCAGACGAATGATGCTCTGCCACCGTTCAGCCTCCCTTCCGTGCGGCCGTACGACCGGCAAGCACCCCGAACACGATCGCCGGGCCGATTGTTCCCCCCGGCCCGAAATACGCAGGCCCGCTGATCGCCGCGGTAGCGTTGCCAGCGGCAAACAGTCCCGGAACACACGAGCCATCCTCGCGCAGCACCCGACCGTTGGCATCGATGCGCGGTCCTCCGCATGTTCCGATATTGGAAGGCAACATGGGTACCGCATAGAACGGTCCCTTCTCCAGCGTGCCGAGGTTCGGCCCCGGCTGGTTGTCGGGGTCACCCCAGAATCGACCGTAAGGCGCCTCACCGCGATGGAACTGTGAGTCGCGGCCCAAACGCACGTCGGCGTTATACCGCGCGAGCGTACTTTCCATGCCCTCCACATCAACCCCGATCGCGGCCGCCAGCGAGGGGATGTCCGGATGGCAGTGCATCCAGTCGGGCGTCGGCTGCCCGGGCGCGACGGGACCGAAGGCGTACTTCTCACGGAACTGCTGGTCGAAGACGTGCCAGGCCGGCATGTTCGGGAATTCGCCGGAGTCGTCTCGCGCGACGAGTGCTTTCAGGATCGAGTGGTATGGGAGCGACTCGTCAACAAAGCGCTCTCCGCGTGCGTTGACCACCACGAGGTGTGGCAGTGCACGCTCCACGAGACTGGTGCGCACCAGCGGAACGCCATCTGGCAGGGACTCGCCGGGCACCACGTAGGCGGGCCATCCCCAGCATAGGCCCCGGTTGCCCAGCGCGGCACCGGCCGACTCGGCCATGCGCCAGGCATCTCCGCGATTGGTCGGTACGGTTGAGGGCTGGAAGCGCACGCCGGGAAAATTGAGCTCCGATATCTCGGGATCCCACTCGTAACCGCCGCAGCAAAGCACCACGCCGCCTGCAGCGAAAACGCTCTCGCTTCGCCCATCGACCTCGAACTCTACGCCCTCCACCCGCGCGGAACCCAGCAGCCGGAGCGCCCGCGCGTTGCAGCGCAGCTCGACGCCACGCTCGATCAGCGCCAGCACCAAAGGCGCCGTCAACGCTTCGCCCCAGCCGAGCCATCCTGCCTCGATGCGATCGGCGAAGAGCTTCGCGTCGATACGTTCCGGGTGGATCACCGCGTTCATGCGCGAGAATTCCTGGAAGCCGAAGGGCATCGTGCCGTAGGGCGAACGGCGCAACAACGCAGCATTTTCCCCCAGTCGACCGATGTTGAATATCTCGGGGGCGATCGACCGACTGAAGCCCTCCCGATACATGCCGCCGGGGCGGCCGCCCTGGTAGTCAGGCATCGTGCCCATCTCGAAGCGAAGAGGCGTAGCGGACTCCAGGTAGCGCACCACCTCGCCCGCGTGGTCGAGGTAGGTGGTAAACACCGCCTCGTCTGCACGTCCTTCGGCGCAACTGCGCATGTACGCAAGCGCTGCCTCGCGCGTATCGCCTCCTCCAGCTTCTTGCAGGTGGTGGTTGATGGGCGCCCACATTGCACCGCCCGACCAACTCGCGGTACCGCCAAGCGTGTCACTGGCTTCAAGGAGTAGCGTTCTCGCTCCGGCGTCATGAGCAGCGATGGCAGCACTCATTCCCGCTACACCGCCCCCGATGACCACGACGTCGAATGCCGACGATCGTCCGGCCGCTCTGTTTGCCATCGAATCAACCCCACGGAAAAATTGACAGCTAAACTAGCACGCGTTCCAATTGCAGACAATAAGCCGTGCTATGAAGCGCTGAGCCGTTCGGACAGTTCACTTCGCTTGATGAGCTTTCACAGCAGCACTTCAATGAAGTAGTCGCGCTTCCTGCGCGCCCCCGGAGTTTGCAGGACCGTGCGAGTTCATCACGCCGATGCCCCGCACGGCTGAACCCCGGGGGTTCGCCACGCAGGAAGTGAAAGCGGCACGGTTGGAGCGAATTTCCCGGCGGCTCGAGCAGACCGCATTCAAAGAGATGATTCGAGAACGCTCCCATCCGTACCGATTCGGGGCTAAGCTAGCACGCGTTCCAATTCGCGAGAAGGAAGGCGCAGCGTCGGATTGATGATGTACAGCACCTTCAGCCAATGCTCAGAGGAGAATTGAACATGACCGAAAACAATGCGCTGAAGGCCATGATGGCGCGCCATACTGCGCTCGCCGACCTGCTGCGCGAGTCGGTGATCTGCCCGAGCTCGACACCCGGGCGCGAGCACATGGAGCGGGCGGCGCGCGCCTACCTCGCCACCTATCTCAACGGCGACCTCGAGGGCCGCGCCGCGTTGTTCGCACCCGATGCCGTCTTCGAGGACCCCGTCGGCACGCCGCCGCTGCACGGCATGGCGCAGATCATGCCGTTCTGGCGGATGGCGCACGAGGCCGGCTGGTGGTGCGCGCACGATATGCGAAGCGTGGTGACGAGCGGCCCGCACGTGATGCTGCACTTCATTTCCAACATGCGCCTGCCGGGGCTCGAGCCCGCGACGATGGAGGTGTTCGAAAGCCAGACCTTCAATGAAGACGGCAAGATCGTCCACCTGCGCGCCTACTTCGACGCGCAGGGACTGGGGCGGCGCTGAGGCGGCCGGCCCCACGGGCCAAACGCCGCTGGCGCGGATGCGGGCATCAGGTTTCAGCCACTGCACGGAGGAGCGAGGCAATGGGGAAGCTCGACGGCAAGGTCGCGCTGGTCACGGGCGCCGGGCAAGGAGTGGGAAGGGGTATCGCTCTCGCGATGGCTCGCGAGGGGGCCGCGGTCGCAGTGGCCGGCCGCACCGCGTCAAAGCTCGACGCGACCTGTGCCGAGATCCGCGAACGCGGAGGCATCGCCATGCCGGTCGAGTGTGACGTCAAGGACGCGTCCGCGCTGAAGCGTTGTGTCGACGCGGTGCTCGACGGCTACGGCGGGGTGAATATCCTGGTCAACAATGCGCAGGAAGTTGCGCTCGGTCCGGTGATGTCGGTCGGCGACGAGGCTTTCAACGCGGGCTGGGAATCCGGTCCGCTCGCCGCCTTCCGGCTGATGAAGCTCTGCTATCCGCACCTGAAGGGTGGTGGCTCGATCATCAACCTTGCGAGCACATCGGCCATGCGCTGGGACTTCGCGTACTACGGCACGTACGCCTGCGTGAAAGAGGCCATTCGCTCCCTCAGCCGAGCGGTTGCCTGCGAGTGGGCGAAGGATGGCATTCGGGTGAATGCCATACTGCCGTGCGCGGATTCGCCCGCCCTGATGAACTGGATGGGCACGGCCATTGCCGGTGATCGCGAAGAATTCCTGGCTTCGATTCCGATGGGTCGCGTGGGCGACTGCGAGCTCGATATCGGCCGCTTCGCGGTACTGCTGTGCACCGCCGAGGCGGGCTATGTCACGGGCCAGAGCATCGCCGTGGACGGCGGGCAGGCGTACTTCTGAGCCTGAAAGCGCGCCTCAGTGCTTGACCTGAGCGGTTTCCAGCGGGATGGCGGGAAGGTGTCTGCAGGAAATTCCGGACGCTGCGTGCCGCGAAATCCCGACAAACGGCAAACATACGGCATTCGAGAGCTTGAATCCCCAATCGTGTTGGTGATCGCTATCGCGAGAGTACTTGCGAAGATGGTGCCCAGAGCCGGAATCGAACCAGCGACACGTGGATTTTCAATCCACTGCTCTACCAACTGAGCTATCTGGGCTGCAGAAGAGGCGCGTATTTAACTTGCTGCCGCCGGGAGAGTCAAGGACGGGAAGCGGCACATTGCGACAGGCCGTTCGACTGAAGTCGAACCTACGGCGACGAGCCGTGCGCTGCCGAAGGAGTCTAGGCCTTGGGCGGCACGTAGCCCTCGGCCTTCGCGACCTCCTGGTTCGAGAAGAACTTGTCCATCTCCTCCTCCAGGAAGGCGCGCGTGGTGCGGTCCATCATGTTGAGCTTGCGCTCGTTGATCAGCATGGTCTGGTGCGCCAGCCATTCCTGCCAGGCCTGCTTCGAGACGCTGTCGAAGATCTTCTGCCCGCGCGCGCCGGGGAAGGGCGGCTGCGCCAGGCCCTCCATCTCGCGCTGGTACTTGCGGCACATCACGGTTCGGGTCATTGCTGGCTCATCTCCAGTTCGATGCTCTCGTTCGCCAGCCCGTCCAGCAGTCGCTTGACCGGGGCGGCGAAGCCGAGCGGTTTGTCGCCCGGCTTGTACCAGATCAGGCGCTGGTCTTCCATCACCTGCGCGCGCGCCGCGCCCACGGCCAGGAACACCGGGGTCGCGTCCAGGTGGAAGTGGCTGAAGGTGTGGCGAAACGGCGTGCCGCGGCGCAGGCCCGCCGGCGGGGCGCCGACCAGACGGTCGCAGGCGAGTGCCGCGTCCTCGCGCTCGGGAATTTCGGGGAAGCTCCACAGCCCGCCCCAGATGCCGGGGCTGGGGCGCTTTTCCAGCAGCACCGCCCCATCGGGGTTGCGGATCACCAGCAGCTGGCAGCGTCGCTCGGGAATCGGCTTCGTTTTCTTCTTCGCGGGGAAGCGCGCCGGGTTGCCTTCGGCGCGCGCGCGGCAGTCGGCGGCGAGGGGGCACAGCGCGCAGGCCGGGACGGGTGCGGGTGCACAGTGTGGCGCCGAGATCCATGATCGCCTGCGTGTAGGCGCCGCTGCGCTCACCCGGCGTGAGCGCGTCCGCGATGGCCCACAGCTGCTTCAGCGTGGCTGTCTTCGTGGTGTCGCCGTCGATCGCGAAGAAGCGCGTCAGCACGCGCTTGACGTTGCCGTCGAGTATCGGCGCGCGCTCATTGCAGGCGATCGCGAGTATCGCGCCGGCGGTGGAGCGGCCGATGCCCGGGCAGCGCGGCCAGTTCGTCGATCCGGCGCGGGAACTCGCCGCCGTGCGCGTCGCGCACCAGCTGCGCGCTCCTGTGCAGGTTGCGCGCGCGGGCGTAGTAGCCGAGCCCCGTCCAGTGGTGCAGCACCTCGTCCTCGGGCGCGTCGGCCAGCGCGCGCACGTCGGGGAAGCGCGCCGTGAAGCGCTGGAAATACGGGATCACGGTGCTCACCTGCGTCTGCTGCAGCATGATCTCCGACACCCACACGCGGTAGGGGTCGATGTGCTGCTGCCAGGGCAGGTCGTGGCGGCCGTGCGTGTCGTGCCATTGCAGCAGTCGCGCGCTGAAATGTGCGGCTGCCGCGGCGTCGGGTGCGTCCGGCTCAGTCACGGTTGAAGAAGTCGCCCAGTTTCTTCATCAGCTTTTCCTGCACCTTCTCGGTGGCGAGCTGGGTGGCGAGCTTCGCCACGTCGTCCTTGTCGATGCCGCACCATTTCTTCGGCGGTTCGTCGAAGCGGCCCTTGCAGGTGACGGGCCATTCGATCGCGAGCATCTTGCGGCTCATGCGGCAGGCGTTGTCGAGCTTGCCGAGATCGTCGGTGACGCGCGTGTTCAGCTGGATGTCGAGCTTGCTGCGCGCGCAGGTCGATCCTGCCCTCGCCGCGCATTTCCATGTCCGGCAGCGCGGCGTTCAGCTGGCGGATATTGCCCACGCCCTGGCTGAAGTCGAGCGCGGCCCGGATGCTGCGCAACTGCGTGTCGGGCGCGAAGCGCGCCGTCAGTGCTTCCTGGTTGAGCTGCGCGGCGGCCTTGCAGATCACTTCCTCCACGCTCAGGTCCTTCAGCACCGGTTCGTCGATGCTGAGCTGCAGCGGGCCGCTCAGGGTGTTCTTCCAGTCGGCCGGGACGGCGCCGGTGGCGGTCAGCGAGAGCGAGCCGTTCACGCGGCCTGCGAATTTCTGCCTCTGCCGCGTGTTGGCGAGCAGCGCCTCCAGGTCCACGCCCGCGAGTTGCGCGGCGAGCTGCATCGAGCCCGTGTCCGCCGTGGCCGCGAGCGCGCCGGTGGCGTTCAGCGTGCCGCCGTAGAGTTTCGCGTCGAGCTTGTGCAGGTGCGCGCTGCCCTTGGCCAGCTCCAGTTCGGTGTCGATATCGCTCAACTCCAGCTTGCCCCGCTTGAAGCGCCCGAGCGTCGCGGCGATGTTGCCGTCGACGGTGAGCAGTGCGGCCAGTCCCTGCGCCTCGGCCGGCGCGCCGGCGGCGGGAGGCGCGGCCGGCGTCGCGGCTGGCGGCGTTTCCCGCGGCGGCAGGAAATAGTCGAGGTCGAGCTCGGGGCTGCTGAATGTCGCGTCGATGCGCGTGGCCCCGCCGAGACCGAGCTTCGCGCTGCCCGCGCCGCTGAAGCTGCCCGCGCGCAGCTTCAGTTCGTCGAGCGCGAGCTTGTCGCCGGCCCAGGCGAAGCGCGAACTGAGCGCGATGTCCGCGAACGGTGCGGCGTTGACGGCAGGCGGCAGAGCCGTGCCCAACGTCTGCAGCAGCGCCGGCAGGTCGAGTTTCTTCAGGTCCAGCGTGCCGCTCGCGGTCGCGGCGTCGGGCTTGCTCCAGTCCGCGTTCAGCGCGGCGTCGAGGTCCACGCCGCTCGAGACCAGTTTCAGCGCCGGCGCGGCCAGCGTGCGCGCGTTCAGGTCGATCGCGGCGGCCGGCAGTTCCAGCGCCAGCGCGGGGCCGGCGGCGGGCGTCAGCGTCACCGACGTCGCGGCGAGTGCGACGGTGCCGGCGTCGCGGTCGGCATCGATGCCGGAGCTCAGCGCGATCTTCAGTTCGCGCTGCTCCGCGCCGAGCTTCAGGGTCGCGCCGCCCGTCGAGGCGGAACGGGCGGCCGTCCATGTTGATGCCCTCGCCGTCGAGCGCGAGGTCGCCGAGCTCGTAGCGGGAGCCGGTCTTCGTGGTCGGTGTAGACGAGGGTGCTGTCGCGGACCTGGACGCGCGCGATGTTCAGCAGCATCGGCGCAGTGGCCGCGCCGGCGGCGACATCGGCGGGCGGCGGCGCCTGTTCCTGCTTCCCGGTGCCGGCAAGCGCGCCCCAGTTGCAGCGTGTCATTCGCGTCGCAGGTGGCGTTCAGCGTGAGGCCGTCCAGCACCAGCTCGCTGACCTGCAGCTCGTTGCGCAGCAGCGGCAGCAGCGCGACGCCGAGGCGCAGCCGCTGCGCGGCGGCGAAGTCCTCGCTGGCGCCGGCCGGGGTGCGCAGATGCACGTCCTGGGCTGCGAGCGCCAGCGTGGGCCACAGCGACAGCTTCACGCCGCCGTCGATCGCGAGCGTGCCGTCGATGTTGCTGTTGACGAGCTCGATCAACGTGGCCTCGAGTCGTTCCTCGTCGACCAGCGCGCGCAGCGCCAGGGTCGCGCCGCCGGCGAGCACCAGCAGAGCGGCGACGGCGATGGCGGTCCATTTCAGCAGGGAATTCATGCGCTGTTCGCCACGTAGGTCGGGCTTGACCCCGACGAATGCTCCGTAGGTCGGGCTTCAGCCCGACAGGTCCCCGTAGGTCGGGCTTCAGCCCGACAGGCCCATGTTCGGCTGAAGCCGAACCTACGCCGAGCCCACGGCGATTGTAGCGGAATCGTGCCGCTGAAAAGCCGGGGCCACTTCTCTATAATTGCGGCCTTGATTTGGCGGCCGCAGGCCGAAGGTTCGACCATGACAGAGCGCACGGCGGAAATCAGCCGCAACACCCTGGAGACGAAGATCAGCGTGCGGCTGAACCTGGACGGTTCGGGCAAGTCCGAGTTGGACACCGGCATTCCCTTCCTCGAGCACATGCTGGACCAGGTCGCGCGTCACGGCCTGGTGGACCTGCGACATCCAGGCCGAGGGCGACCTGCACATCGACGACCACCACACGGTGGAGGACATCGGCATCACCCTCGGCCAGGCCGTCGCCAAGGCGATGGGCGACAAGAAGGGCATCGTGCGCTACGGCCACGCCTACGTGCCGCTGGACGAGGCGCTGTCGCGCGTGGTGATCGACTTCTCCGGTCGCCCGGGCCTGGAGTTTCATGTGCCGTTCACGCGCGCGCAGCGTCGGCGGCTTCGACGTGGACCTGTTCCTGCGAGTTCTTCCAGGGCTTCGTCAACCATGCCCGCGTGACCCTGCACATCGACAACCTGCGCGGCGACAACAGCCACCACCAGGCCGAGACGGTGTTCAAGGCCTTCGGTCGCGCGCTGCGCATGGCCCTGACGCCCGATCCGCGCATGGCCGGCGTCACGCCGTCCACCAAGGGCGTGCTGTAGGGTCCATGACGCATGCAGCGCGTCGCGGTCATCGATTACGGCATGGGCAACCTGCATTCCGTGGCCAGGCGCTGCAGCATGTCGGCGCCGAGCGAGGTGCTGGTCACCGCATGACGCCGACCTGATCCGCCAGGCCGATCGCGTGGTATTTCCCGGCGTGGGCGCGATCCGCGACTGCATGGCGCGAGATCCGCCGGCGCGGCCTCGACCGGCGCTGATGCGCGCAGGCGGCCGACGCAGAAGCCGGTGCTGGCGATCTGCGTCGGCCTGCAGGCGCTGATGCATCCACTCGCGAGGAAAATGACGGCGTGCGATTGCCTGGACATCCTTCCCGGGCGAGGTGCGTTACTTCGGCAACCCGCTGCAGGATGCCGACGGGCAACGCCTGAAAGTGCCGCACATGGGCTGGAACGAAGTGCGCCAGGCATGGAGCACCCGCTGTGGGCCGGCATTCCCGACAGGAGCCGCTTTTACTTCGTGCACAGCTACTACGTGCGAGCCGGCGATCGCGAGCCTGGTGGCGGGCAGCGTGCGAATACGGTGTCGAGTTCGCCGATGCGGCGCTGGCGCGCGACAACCTGTTCGCGGTGCAGTTTCACCCGGAGAAAAGCGCAGACCGCGGGCCTGCAGCTTGCTGCAAAATTTCTCCTGGAACAGTGGAACTGGATGCAATGCTGATCATCCCCGCCATCGATCTGAAGGACGGGCAGTGCGTGCGCCTGCGCCAGGGCCGATGGACGACAGCACCGTCTTCTCCGATGACCCGGTGGCGATGGCGGCGCGCTGGGTGCGAGGCCGGTTGCCGGCGCCTGCACCTGGTGGACCTGAACGGCGCCTTCGCCGGCGAGCCGGTCAACGGCGCGGTGGTGACGCGCGATCGCCGCGGCGTATCCGCAGCTGCCGATACAGATCGGCGGCGGCATCCGCATCGCTGCGAGACCATCGAGCACTACCTCGATGCCGGCGTGCAGCTATGTGATCATCGGCACCAGGCGGTGAAGGAGCCGGAGTTCGTCGCCGAGGCCTGCGCCGCGTTTCCGGGCAAGCGTCATCGTCGGGCTCGATGCGCAAAGACGGCACTGGTCGCCACCGATGGCTGGGCCGAGGTCTCGCGCGGTGCGCGCCACCGATCTGGCGCGCGCTTCGAAGCCGACGGCGTGGCGGCGATCGTCTACACCGACATCGCCCGCGACGGCATGATGCAGGGCGTGAACGTGCAGGCGACGGTGGCGCTGGCGCAGGCCGTCGCGCATCCCGGTGATCGCCTCCGGCGGCGTCACCAACATCGAGGACATCGCGGCTGCTGGCGCGCGAAGCCGCGCAGCGGCATCTGTCGGCGCCATCACCGGCCGCGCGATTTACGAGGGCACGCTGGACCTGCGCGCGGCGCAGCGCCTGGTGCGACGAGACGCCGCGGCAGGCTGAGCATGGGCCTCGCCAAACGCATCATTCCCTGCCTCGACGTCGACAACGGACGCGTGGTCAAGGGCGTGCAGCTTCGTCGATATCCGCGATGCCGGCGACCCGGTGGAAATCGCCATGCGCTACAACGAGCAGGGCGCCGACGAGGTCACCTTCCTCGATATCACCGCCAGCCACGAGGGCCGCGACACCACGCTCGCACACCGTGGAGCACATGGCCGAGCAGGTGTTCATTCCGCTGACCGTGGGCGGCGGCATTCGCGAGCTGCAGGATATCCGCACCTGCTGAACGCCGGCGCCGACAAGGTGAGCATCAACACCGCGGCGATCCACAACCCCGAGTTCGTGCGCGAAGCCTCGGACGTTTCGGCTCGCAGTGCATCGTGGTGGCGATCGATGCCAAGCGAGTGAGCGACGTGGACGGCGAGCCGCGCTGGGAGATCTTCACCCACGGCGGGCGCCAGCGCGACCGGCATCGACGCGGTGGCCTGGGCGCGTGCGCATGGCGGAGCTAGGCGCGGGCGAGATCCTGCTGACCAGCATGGACCGCGACGGCACGCAGGACGGCTTCGATATCGCGCTGACGCGCGCGATCAGCGAGGCGGTGGAGATGCCGGTGATCGCCTCGGGCGGCGTCGGCAAGCTGGAGCACCTGGTCGATGGCGTGCATCGAGGGCATGCGCCGACGCGGTGCTGGCGGCCAGCATCTTCCACTTCGGGGAGTACACGGTGCCGCAGGCCAAGGCCTACATGGCCGCCCGCGGGGTGGAGGTCAGGCTGTAAGGGGCGCGACCGCTCACGCCGTGTGCAGTGAGGCGTAAAAGGTCGACAGCACCTTGGGTTCCGCGAGCTGGATGAAGTCCAGGAAGTCGTCGAGTCCTTTCTGGGCCTCGCTCTTGTCCTCGAAGGGACCGATCGACGCCCCTTCGCGGGTCGCGAAATACCAGGCGCTGTTGACGGCGAAAAAACGATCCGTCCGCATCGGCACTGCGCCGGCTTCTCCGTTGCGCTTTTCGTCCATCTTCTTGTGCACCCAGGCCAGTTGTATCGCTCGGATATGGCTTACCGCTTCCGACAGCAGTCTAGAACACGCTATCGGAATTGTGACCAAGTTCGCATTAACGTGCGGCTTTTGTCAAATACTGCCGATCTTTGCCACGCGCAGCCTGGACAATCCCCGGGGTGTGGCTCAGCCCGGGGGTGTTTCGGGCTGGCTCGCGGGCGGCTCGGCGCTGCGGGTGAGCGCGATTCCCTTCAGCAGGTTCAGCGCCTCGTAGAGCTGGTTGTCGTCGCTGCGCAGGTCGACGCTGACCTTGGGCGTGCTGCGCTCGCGGCTGCCGTTCTCGCCCTTGCCGTTGCCGTTGGAGAGGTGGCGCGCGAGGTCCGCCTCGGTGACCCGCGGCGCGCTGGCGATGGTCGTGACCTCGGCGCGCTCGACCACGATGTCCGGGATGATGCCCTGGGCCTGGATCGAGCGGCCGTTGGGCGTGAAGTAGCGCGCCGTGGTGAGCTTGATCGCGCGCTCCTCGCTGAGCGGCAGCACCGTCTGCACCGAGCCCTTGCCGAAGCTGTCGGTGCCGACCACGATCGCGCGCTTGTGGTCCTGCAGCGCGCCGGCCACGATTTCCGAGGCGGACGCCGAGCCGCCGTTGATCAGCACCACCATCGGCGCTCCCCCCAGCTGCGTCGCCGCTCGCGGCGCTGAAGCGCGAGCGCGCGTTCTCGACGCGGCCCTCGGTGTAGACGATGAGTCCCGATTCGAGGAAGGCGTCGGCCACCTCGACCGAGGACTGCAGCACGCCGCCCGGGTTGTTGCGCAGGTCCAGCACCACGCCGCGCAGCGCGCCCTTGCTCTCTTTCTGCATCCGCTTGATGGCGGCCAGCATGTCGGCGCCGGTCTCGTTCTGGAACTGCGCGATGCGCAGGTAGCCGAAGCCGGGCTCGAGCAGACGCGCGCGCACGCTCTGCACCTTGATCACGTCGCGCGTCAGTGTCACGTCGAAGGGCGCGGGGGTGCCCTCGCGCACGATGGTCAGCTCGATCTTCGAGCCCTTCGGCCCGCGCATCATGGTCACGGCCTCGTTCAGTCCCAGGCCTTTGACCGACTTGCCGTCGAGCTTGATGATCAGGTCGCCGCTCTCGATGCCCGCCGCGCTCGCGGGGGTGTCGTCGATGGGGGTGATCACGCGCACGAAGCCGTTGCTGTCGACGCCGACCTCCAGCCCCACGCCGCCGAACTCGCCGGTGGTGTGCTCGCGCAGGTCCGCGAAGGATTCCTCGTCGAGATAGGCGGAATGCGGGTCGAGCCCGCTCAGCATGCCCTTGATCGCGCTCTCGAGCAGGGTGCGGTCGTCGACCTCCTCGACGTAGGAGGTGCGGATCTGGTTGAACACGTCGGCGAAGATGCGCAGTTCCGTCAGCGGCAGCTGCCCTGGCTGGTCGTCAGTCGGCAGCACGTCCGCGGTGGCGGGATCGGGGCTGACGGGGATTTCCGCTTCCTGCGCGTGCGCGAAACCGCCCGCCAGGCCAGCCGTCAACGCGAGTGCTGCGCCAAGGCGGCGAACGGCAAACGACGGGAGAAACGCGCGCACACGACGACTTTGGAGCATAAAAAGCGGTGAACCGGTTCCGGGAAGGACAAAATATGTACGGCCAGTTTGCATCAAGCGGATTCCCGGCACCATAGGACGAACTGCCGCCCTGTCGCTTCGGTGCGGCATCGGGAATGAACCACCGACGTGAGGCGTGCCGAGGGGCGGGCCTGTTCCGCGAGCGGACATGTGGATGCCGAAATCGTCTGGAACGATTTCGGCAACACGCGTAGCCGCCGCACAGGGATGTGCCAGGCGGCGGCCGCGGGCGGAACAGGCCCGGCGCTCGGCGCGCCGGGTCGGAGCCGTCCACGCGCGGCCGGTTGGTGGCCAAAGGGGCGGCGTGTATACTTGCGCGCTTTGTTTCTGGGGCGTTTTCCGCGAACGGAGCGCGCGCCGCGGTTGGGCCTGGCCCGGGGATTCAATGGATCTGTTCATCCAGTTCGTGGGTGCCAAGTGGTACCTGTTCACGGCGGCGATAGCGCTGCTGCTCCTGCTCATGAACCACGAGCGCAGGAAGGGCGGCCCCAGCGTCTCGCCGGCCCAGCTCACGCAGCTCGTGAACCAGCACGAGGGCATCGTGGTCGACCTGCGCGACGCGGCGGACTATCGCCAGGGTCATATCGTCGACAGCCTCAACCTGCCGCTGGCGAAGCTCCCGGAGCGCATCGCGGAGCTCGAGCGCTACCGCGACAAGCCGGTGGTGCTGGTCTGCAAGCTCGGCCAGACCGCCAGCGGCGCGGCGAAGACGCTGAAGGAAAAGGGTTTCACCCGGGTGTTCAAGCTCGGCGGCGGCATCTCGGAGTGGCAGGGCTCGCAGCTGCCGCTGGTGAGATCCTGAAGCGATGGCGCTGGTCACGATGTACACCACGCCGTGGTGTCCCTACTGCATCGCCGCGCGCGATCTGCTCGAGCGGCTCGGCGTCGACTACGAGGACATCAACGTGGGCTCGGACCGCGCGCTGCGCGCCGAGATGGAAATGCGCGCCGGACGCTACACCGTGCCGCAGATATGGATCGGCAGCCGCCACATCGGCGGCTTCGATGACATGAACGAGCTGCATCACCAGGGATTGCTCGAACCGCTGCTCGAGGAAATGGCCCGGGGCGGCGACTGAACAGCAATGCACAACATCACCGAGAGGACAGATTGATGACCGAGCAGACCCAGCAACAGTTCCAGCTGCAGCGCATTTACGTGAAGGATGTCTCCTTCGAGACGCCGCAGGGCCACGAAGTGTTCCGCCAGCAGTGGAAGCCGCGCGTCAACCTCGAGATGAACACCAAGCAGAACCGCATCGACGACAGCAACTACGAAGTCGTGCTGACGCTGTCCGTCACCGCGTCGCAGGAAGACAAGACCGCGTTCCTCGCCGAAGTGCAGCAGGCCGGCATCTTCTTCGTCGCCGGCATTCCCGAGTCGCAGCTGCGCCAGGTGCTGAGCACCGTATGCCCGAACATCCTGTTCCCCTACGCGCGCGAGGCCATCGACAACCTGGTGACCCGCGGCAGCTTCCCTCCCCTCATGCTCGCGCCGGTGAACTTCGACGCGTTGTACCAGCAGGCGGTGAAGCAGGCCCAGGACAAGGCCCCGGCCGAGGCCCCCGCGATCAACTGATTGTGGGCCCGACGTGGGTTCGGCTTCAGCCGAACGCTGTCCTTGAGCCGGGTGCGGTGGATTCGCAGGTCCGGCTTCAAGGGGTGTCGCAAAACCTTGCATGAGCTCGACCAACGCGATGTAGCGGGCCATGCCCGCGATATCGCGGCCATGGGCCGCTCCTACAACCGAGAACCAGCGTGTTCGTGCGGTCCAAAGGCGTTTTGCGACACCCTCTTCAGCCGGACAATGTTCGGCTAAAGCCGAACCCACGCTGGACGACCCATCAGGCGCCCCCCTCGAAGCCGAGCTGACGCCAGGCTTCGAAGACGACCACCGCGACGCTGTTCGACAGGTTCATGCTGCGGCTGCCGTGACGCATCGGCAGGCGCAGCACGCGCTCGCGCGGCAGCGCCGCGAGCACATCCTGCGGCAGTCCGCGCGTTTCCGGCCCGAACAGCAGCGCATCGCCGGCGCGGAACGCCGCGTGGTCGTAGCGCGTGGCGCCGCGCGTGCTGAACGCGAACAGGCGCTGTCCGGGGTGCTGCTCGAGGTAGCTGGCCGAGATCGGGCCAGGTGCGCAACGTCGCCCACTCGTGGTAATCGAGGCCGGCGCGGCGCAGGCGGGCGTCGTCGAGCGCGAAGCCGAGCGGCTCGATCAGGTGCAGCGCGAAGCCGGTATTGGCGCACAGCCGGATCACGTTGCCGGTGTTGGGCGGGATTTCGGGTTGGTAGAGCACGACGTCGAGCATGGCGCGAGTCTACCCGTGGGTTCGGCTTCAGCCGAACATTTGTCGAGCCGGGGCCAACCCACGAAATCGATGTCAGGCTGAAGCCTGACCCACAGGCGCCTCAATCGCCGTTGTCGGGCAACCCCGTGAGCTCCAGTTCCTTGATCTTGCGCGTCAGCGTGTTGCGGCCCCAGCCGAGCAGCTCGGCGGCTTCGCCGCGCCGCCCGCGCGTGTGCATCAGTGCCGTCTCGATCATCGCGGTCTCGAAGCGCGGCAGCGCCGTGTCGAGCAGCCGCCCGTTGCCGCGGCGCACTTCGCTGTCGGCCCAGGCGCGCAGCATCTCCACCCAGTCCCCGCGCGAGCTTTCGCCCTGTTCCGCGGCCAGCAACTCCGGCGGCAGGTCGGCGATGTGCACCTCGCGGCCCGCGGCCATCACGGTGAGCCAGCGGCAGGCATTCTCGAGCTGGCGCACGTTGCCGGGCCACGACAGCCCGGCCATGTAGGCCTCGGTCTCGGGCAGCAGCACCTTCGCTTCGCCGCCCAGCTCGTCGGCGGCGCGTTTCAGGAAATGCCGCGCCAGGCGCGGGATGTCCTCGCGCCGGTCACGCAGCCCGGGCAGGTGGATGCGGATCACGTTGAGGCGATGGTAGAGATCCTCGCGAAAGCGCCCCTCGCGCACCAGGTGCTCGAGGTTCTGGTGCGTCGCCGCGATGATGCGCACGTTCACGTGCACCGGCACGTGGCCGCCGACGCGGTAGAACTCGCTGTCGGCCAGCACGCGCAGCAGCCGCGTCTGCGTCTCGGCCGGCATGTCGCCGATCTCGTCGAGGAACAGCGTGCCGCCGTCGGCCTGTTCGAAGCGCCCGCGCCGCTGGGCCTGCGCGCCGGTGAAGGCGCCCTTCTCGTGGCCGAACAGCTCGGACTCCATCAGGTCCTTCGGGATCGCGGCCATGTTCAGCGCGATGAAGGGTCCGCTCGCGCGCGGGCTGTGGCGATGCAGCGCGCGCGCCACCAGTTCCTTGCCGGTGCCGGACTCGCCGTTGATCAGCACCGTGATCAGCGAATGCGACAGGCGGCCGATGGCGCGGAACACCTCCTGCATCGCCGGCGCCTCGCCGATGATCTCGGTGGACTCGGGCGGGACTTCCTCGGCGGGCGCTTCGCCCTGCTGGCGGCGGTGCGCCAGCGCGCGCTTGGTGACGGTGACCACCTCGTCGATGTCGAAGGGCTTGGGCAGGTACTCGAAGGCGCCGCCCTGGTACGAGGCCACCGCGCTGTCGAGGTCGGAATGCGCGGTGGTGATGATCACCGGCAGCTCGGGGTGCGAGGCGCGGATGCGCGAGAGCAGTTGCAGCCCGTCGATGCCGGGCATGCGGATGTCGCTGATGATCGCGTCCGGCGCGTCGTCGCGCAGCCGGCGCATCAACGCTTCCGCATCGGCGAAGCTGGAGGCCTCGATCGCGGCGCCCGCGAGCGCCTTTTCCAGCACCCAGCGTATCGAGCGGTCGTCGTCCACGATCCACACGCGCGGTGTATCAGTCATTGGAATTCTCCAGCGGAATCAGTATCGAGAAGACGGTATTGCCGGGCTTGCTGTTGCATTCGATCAGGCCGTGGTGCTGGCTGATGATCCCCTGGGCGATCGCGAGGCCCAGCCCCGAGCCTTCGGCGCGGCCGCTGATCATCGGGAAGAAGATGTTGTCGACGATATCCGGCGGCACGCCCGGGCCGTTGTCGCAGATGTCGATCTGGCACACCAGGCGGTGACGCTGGTTGCCGATGGTGAACTGGCGCTGGGTGCGGGTGCGGAAGCGGATTTCCGGCGCGGGCGTGTCGCAGAGCGCCTGCTGGGCGTTGCGCGCAACGTTCAGCAGCGCCTGGATCAGCTGCTCGCGGTCGCCGGTGAGCTCGGGGATGCTCGGGTCGTAGTCGCGCTGGATGGGCAGCTCGCCCTGCGTTTCCGCCTCGACGAGCTGGCGCACGCGTTCCAGCACCTCGTGGATGTTGACCGGCTCGCGCAGCAGCCGCCGCGGCGTGCTGAGCAGGCGGTCGACGAGATTGCGCAGCCGGTCGGCCTCCTCGATGATCACGTTGGTGTAGTCGAGCAGGT
Organism: uncultured Gammaproteobacteria bacterium; assembly: GCA_963819895.1. Taxonomy (GTDB): domain Bacteria; phylum Pseudomonadota; class Gammaproteobacteria; order Pseudomonadales; family UBA5518; genus UBA5518. The sequence goes on along the minus strand of CAWFXU010000012.1, from coordinate 147,868 downwards.
GCTCCGATTCGAGCTCGCGCGCCAGCAGCTGCGCGGCGCCGCGCAACCCGCCCAGCGGGTTCTTGATCTCGTGCGCGAGACCGCGAACCATCACCTGCGTCATCTGTTGCGAGGACAGGATCGCCTCTTCGCGGCTGATGCGCAGCAGCCGGTCGAGCGGGCGGATCTCGACCACCAGCGATTCGGTTTCCAGGGTGAGCGGCGTCACCGCGTAATCCACGGTGATGGTGTGATTGGGTCCCAGGTGGAAGGTCGCCTGGCGCTTGGTGAAGCCGATGCCGGTCGCCAGCACGCGCTGCAGGCCGGCGATGGTGTCGTCGTCCTCCTGCACGATGCGCGCGATGTTCTCGCGCAACACGCGGCCGCGACTCAGCCCCAGCAGCGTTTCCGCCGCGGGATTGAGATAGCTCACGCGCATGTTCGCATCCACCAGCAGGATCGCGGTGGTCAGCGTGTCGAGCAGTCGGGTGTGCAGAACCTTCGGGCGCATGGCGAGACTATTGGCTTCCTTTGACCCAATGGGTCAGCAAGAACCGAGCCAGCTTGTGGCGCGCATCGAAAATCCCGACACGGCGGGGTTTGCCGTGCAGGCGTGCGGAAGACGTCGGAGATTATATGCACCGAAATGGTGCGACGATAGCGTGCATGAGCGCGCCTGGCGTTACCGCGCGGTCGGGCGTGGCTGAATTGCCGGCATCCGCTGCGCTAGGGAATCCGGACGGGCCCGATGCGGCGACCCTGCGTACGCTGCATCTGCACCGTTACGGTGCCCGAGCTTTGCACGATCTCGCCGCTGCTATCCATCACCTGCACCTGCAGTGTGTGGGGGCCCGGGCTGAGCGCTTCCAGCGTGAGCGAGCCCTGCTGTGGCAGGCCGGCGGGCGCTCCGTCCAGCAGCAGGCGCAGGCTGTGCCCGGGCTGCAGCGCGGGGGTCACGCTGAGGCCTACCTCCAGCGTGCCGGTGGCGCTGAATACCGTCTGCCCCTCGACGGGCGTCACGATCGCGAGCGCGTAGCCGGCGGCTGCGGCGTCGCCCGTTGCGGGAGGTGCGGCCGCCGGGCGCGCCGGTGCGGCGACTACCGGTATGGTGTTGGTCGGCGGCACCGTGACCGCCTTCGCGCTCTCGCTCGACGTGTCGCTGAAGATCACGTTGCCCTGCGCGTCACGGCTCTTGTAGACCTGGCCCTGCGCCAGCGCGACGGAGGCGGCGGTGGCGACGAGGCTTGCGAGCAGCAGCGGGCGGGCGTAACGGAATCGGGTGGTCACGGCGGGTCTCCGCAGGCTGGAAATTGGCATTCTTATAGCGCGAACCCCGTCCGGCCGCCAGCGGCCGGGAGCGGATCGGCAGGCACAAAAAAACCCGCACCCCTTGCGGGGTGCGGGTTTGCTTGCGGCGAACCGCGATCAGCAGCTGTAGTACATGTCGAACTCGACCGGGTGCGTGCTCATGCGGATGCGGTCGATGTCTTCCTGCTTGAGCTCGATGTAGGCGTCGATCATGTCGTCGTCGAACACGCCGCCTGCGGTGAGGAACGCGCGGTCTGCGTTCAGCGCAGCCAGTGCCATCTCGAGGCTGTGCGACACCGTCGGCACCTGCGCCGCTTCTTCGGCCGGCAGGTCGTACAGGTTCTTGTCCAGCGCGTCGCCGGGGTGGATCTTGTTCTGGATGCCGTCCAGGCCCGCCATCAGCAGCGCCGCGAAGCCCAGGTAGGGGTTGGCGCTCGGGTCCGGGAAGCGCACCTCGATGCGGCGCGCCTTCGGATTGGCGACCGCCGGGATGCGGATCGAGGCGGAGCGGTTCTTGGCCGAGTAGGCCAGCATCACCGGGGCTTCGTAGCCGGGAACCAGGCGCTTGTACGAGTTCGTGCCCGGGTTGGTGAAGGCGTTGATCGCGCGCGCGTGCTTGATGATGCCGCCGATCATGTAGATCGCGGTTTCGCTCAGGCCCGCGTAGCCGTCGCCGGCCATCAGGTTCTTGCCGCCCTTGGAGAGCGACATGTGCACGTGCATGCCCGAGCCGTTGTCGCCGACCAGCGGCTTCGGCATGAAGGTGGCGGTCTTGCCGTAGGCGTGCGCGACGTTGTGCACGGCGTACTTGAGGATCTGCACCTCGTCGGCTTTCTGGACGATGGCGTTCGGCCCGACGCCGATCTCGCACTGGCCCGCGGTGCCCACCTCGTGGTGGTGCACTTCGATGACGAGGCCCATCTTCTCCATGGCGCGGCACATCGCGGCGCGCAGGTCGTGCAGCGAGTCGACCGGCGGCACGGGGAAGTAGCCGCCCTTCACGCCCGGGCGGTGACCGATGTTGCCGTCGTCGAAGTTGTGCTTCGAGGCCCAGGCCGCTTCCTCGGAGAAGATCTGGTACATCGCGCCGCTGATGTCGGCGTGCCACTTCACGTCGTCGAAGACGAAGAATTCGGGTTCCGGTCCGAACAGCGCGCTGTCGGCGATGCCGGTCGAGCGCATGTACTCCTCGGCGCGCGCCGCGATCGAGCGCGGGTCACGGTTGTAGCCCTGCTTGGTGTCGGGCTCGAGGATGTTGCAGCGCAGGATCACGGCCGACTCCTCGAAGAAGGGGTCGAGCACCGAGCTCTTGTCATCGGGCATCAGCAGCATGTCGGAGGCGTTGATCGCCTTCCAGCCCGCGATGGAGCTGCCGTCGAACATCTTGCCGTCCTCGAAGAAGTCCACGCCCACTTCGCTGGAGGGGATCGTGAGGTGCTGTTCCTTGCCCTTCGTGTCGGTGAATCGAAGATCGACCCACTTGACGTCGTTTTCCTTGATCAGTTTGAGAGTCTGTTCCGACATGGTTTCCTCCGAGCGGGAAGTAAAAGGGCTGTGGGCCCGGGATATTACAGCGAGTCTGCAAGCTAGTCGCGCCGGCTTTTTGTGCCGCACGCAGGCTTGATCGGTTTCAGCAATTTGCGTGCCATGCGAGTCCTTCCCGAAGTCGCTGTTTCATGCAGGGTTTTTCGCGGGGCGGCGCCCGTTTGGCGCGAGGCAATGCTCCAAGTTGGGGCGCATCGCACCATTGCGGTGCGCCGCGACCGTCGTGCGAATATATCACCGCGCGTATCTGCATTAATAACCGGATCGGCAACAGGCGATTGGCTATACTGCGCGGCCGGTTTTTCCCCCCTCTTCATATTCACCCAATTCATCGAGGTTTCCTGTGCGGGAACATTTGCGCAATATCGCCATCATCGCCCACGTCGATCATGGCAAGACCACCCTGGTCGACAAGCTGTTCCAGCAATGCGGCACTCTCGGGCGGCGTGATGCGGGCAAGGAACGCATCATGGACTCCAACGACCAGGAGCGCGAGCGTGGCATCACGATCCTGGCCAAGAACACCGCGATCGACTGGAACGGCTATCGCATCAACATCGTCGACACTCCCGGTCACGCCGACTTCGGCGGCGAGGTCGAGCGCATCCTGTCGATGGTCGACAGCGTGCTGCTGCTGGTCGACGCGGTCGACGGCCCGATGCCGCAGACGCGCTTCGTGACGCGCAAGGCCTTCGAGGCGGGCCTGAACCCGATCGTGGTCGTGAACAAGGTCGACCGTCCCGGCGCACGCCCGCACTGGGTGATGGACCAGGTGTTCGATCTCTTCGACCGCCTTGGCGCGACCGACGAGCAGCTCGACTTCCCGGTGATCTATGCCTCGGCGCTGAACGGCGTGGCCGGCCCCGAGCCGGACCAGCTGGCCGATGACATGTCGCCGCTGCTCGAGATGATCGTCGCGCGCGTGCCGCCGCCGCCCGCCGACAGCAACGGGCCGTTCCAGATGCAGATCTGCGCGCTGGACTACTCCAGCTACGTCGGCGTGATCGGCATCGGCCGCGTCAAGCGCGGCGTGGCGAAGCCGGGCATGCAGGTCGTGGTGATCGAGGCCGACGGCACGCGCCGCAACGCGCGCATCAACTCGGTGCTCGGCCAGATGGGCATGGAGAAGGCGGAGATCGCCGAAGGCGAGGCGGGCGACATCGTCAGCATCACCGGCATCGACAACCTGAAGATCTCCTCGACGCTGTGCGATCCGGCCGCGCCCGAGGCGCTGCCGGTGCTGACCATCGACCAGCCCACCGTGAGCATGACCTTCCAGGTCAACGATTCGCCCTTCGCCGGCCGTGAAGGCCAGTACGTGACCAGCCGCAACATCCGTGACCGCCTGGAGCGCGAACTGCTGTCCGACGTGGCGCTGCGCGTGCAGGACGGCAGCACGCCGGACCGCTTCGTGGTCTCGGGCCGCGGCGAGCTGCACCTCTCGGTGCTGATCGAGAAGATGCGCCGCGAGGGCTTCGAGATGGGCGTTTCGCGCCCCGAGGTGATCCGCCGCGTGATCGACGGCGTCGAGCAGGAGCCCTTCGAGTCGCTGCTGATCGACTGCGAGGAGACGCACCAGGGCCCGATCATGGAAGAGATGGGCAAGCGCCGCGGCGAGCTGCGCGACATGGTGCCGGACGGCAAGGGCCGCGTGCGCCTGGAGTACATGATCCCCTCGCGCGGGATCATCGGCTTTCGCAACCAGTTCCTGACCATGACCTCGGGCACCGGCGTGCTGAACAGCATCTTCGATCACTACGGGCCGGTGAAGGCCGGGCGAAGTCGCCGCGCGCCAGAACGGCGTGCTGGTCTCGATGGTCGCCGGCAAGGTGCTCGGCTACGCGCTGTTCAGCCTGCAGGAGCGCGGGCGGCTGTTCATCGGGCCGAACGTCGAGGTCTACGAGGGCCAGCTGATCGGCATCCACAGCCGCGACAACGACCTCGCGGTGAACCCGACCAAGGGCAAGCAGCTGACCAACGTGCGTGCCGCCGGCTCCGACGAGAACATCCTGCTGACGCCGCCGATCCGCATGTCGCTGGAGCAGGCGCTGGACTTCATCGACGAGGACGAGCTGGTCGAGGTCACGCCGCAGAGCATCCGCCTGCGCAAGAAGCTGCTGAAGGAAGTGGAGCGCCGCCGCGCCGGGCGCCGGGAAGAGTAGGTCGGCATCCCGAGTAGGTCGGCATTCATGCCGACATGTGCCGTGCGTGCAATGTGGCGGGTCGGCATTTGCCGACAGGTGCCTTCGGAATGCGCGCGCTGAAGCCCGACCCACGGTCGCGACGCCGCGGCACGCCCGTGCCGGGCGTAGAATGCGCGCCACCGCAGGCTCAGTGGCGCACTTCCCCATGCTGACACTCTATCCCGAGATCAAGCCCTACCAGGTGCACCGGCTGGCGGTGGATCCGCCGCACGAGCTCTACCTCGAGGAGAGCGGCAACCCTGACGGCATCCCGGTGCTGTTCGTGCACGGTGGCCCGGGCGCCGGTTGCCAGCCTTCCAACCGCTGCTTCTTCGACCCGCAGGACTACCGCATCATCCTGTTCGACCAGCGCGGTGCCGGGCATTCGACGCCGCATGCCGAGCTCGCGGGCAACGACACCCGGGCGCTGGTCGGCGACATGGAGCGCATCCGCGAGTTCCTCGGCATCGAAAAGTGGGTGCTGTTCGGCGGCTCCTGGGGCAGCACGCTCAGCCTGGCCTATGCCGAGGCGCATCCGGAGCGCGTGCGCGCGATGATCCTGCGCGGCATCTTCCTGTGCCGGCCCGAGGACCTCGCGTGGTTCTACCAGGACGGCGCGAGCCGCGTCTTCCCCGATTACTGGCGCGACTACGCCGAGCACATCCCGGCCGCGGAGCGCGGTGACTTCATGCGCGCCTATCACCGCCTGCTGACCGGCTCGAACGAGATCGCGCGCATGTCCGCGGCCAAGGCCTGGTCGCTGTGGGAGGCGCAGTGCGCGACGCTGCGGCCGAACCACGACGTGATCGGGCACTTCTCGCGATCCGCACGTCGCGCTGGCGCTGGCGCGCATCGAGGCGCACTACTTCGTCAACGAGCCTTCCTCGAGCCGGACCAGCTGCTGCGCGACGCGCACCGCATCGCGGACATCCCGGGCTTCATCATCCACGGCCGCTACGACATGGTCTGCCCGGTCGACAACGCCTTCGCGCTGCACGCGGCATGGCCGAAGGCGGAACTGCAGATCATCCGCGACGCCGGCCACTCGGCCGCGGAGCCGGGCATCACCGATGCGCTGGTGCGCGCCGCGCGCGACGTCGCCGCGCTGCTCGCGGGTGGCTGATCCGTGCGTGCCCTGATCCAGCGCGTGCGCTGGGCGGCGGTCGAGGTCGACGGGCAGGAGGTCGGACGCATCGGCCCGGGGATGCTGGTGTTCCTGGGCGTGGAGCGCGACGACGACGCGGCGCGCGCCGATGCGCTCGCGGCGCGCCTGCTCGCCTACCGCGTGTTCGCGGATGCCGGGGGGCGCATGAACCTCGACGTGCGCGCCGCGGGCGGCGGCGTGCTGGTGGTGTCGCAGTTCACGCTGGCGGCCGATACCACGCGCGGACTGCGCCCGGGCTTCAGCACGGCGGCGGCGCCGGAGGCGGCGAATGCGCTCTACGAGCGGGTGCTGGGAGTCTTGCGCGAACGCCACGCACCGGTGGCGCTGCGGTGTCTTCGGCGCGTCGATGCAGGTGAGCCTCTGCAACGACGGGCCGGTCACGTTTCTTCTGCAGAACTAGCGCGCGTTGCGCGCCTTTTCGGCCAGCAGCCAGCGGCTCGCGACCAGGCCGATCTCGAACAGCATCCACATCGGCACGGCCAGCATGGTCTGCGAGAACACGTCCGGCGGCGTCAGCACCATGCCGACCACGAAGCAGCCCACGATCACGTAGGGGCGCTTCTCCGTCAGCGCCTGCGGCGTCGTGATGCCCGCCCACACCAGCAGCACCGTCGCCACCGGGATCTCGAAGGCGAAGCCGAAGGCGAAGAACATCGTCAGCACGAAGTCGAGGTAGTGGTTGATGTCGGTCATCACCGCCACGCCCTCGGGGCTGATGCTGGTGAAGAAGCCGAACACCATCGGGCACACGAAGTAGTAGGCGAAGGCGACCCCGCCGTAGAACAGCAGGATGCTCGAAACCAGCAGCGGCACCGCGAAGCGCTTCTCGTGGCGGTACATGCCGGGCGCGACGAAGGCCCAGGCCTGGAACAGCACGTAGGGCATCGCGAGCAGCGCGGCCACGACCAGCGTGAGCTTGAACGGCGCGAGGAACGGCGAGGCCACCTCGGTGGCGATCATCGTCGAGCCTTCGGGCAGGAAGCGGCGCAGCGGCTCCGAGACGAAGTGGTAGATGTCGTTGGCGAAGTAGAACAGCGCGCCGAACACCGCCAGCACCGCAACGATCGCGCGGATGAGCCGCGTGCGCAGCTCGGTCAGGTGCTCGATCAGGGGCATCTCGCGGTCGCCGTCCTGGCGCGGGCGACTGCGGCGGCAGCTCGGCGCTCATGGAGCGTCCCTGGTGTCAGCGCCCCTGGCGTCCGGCGCCGGCACGGCCGCGGGCTTGCGCTCCGGCGCCGGCGGCTCGACGCTCGCGCGGATCTCGCGCGCCGAGGACTCCAGCGCCTCGCGCGACTGGCGCAGCTCGTCCATGATCGCCTCGTTGCGCAGCTGGGCGCGGATCTCGTCGGCGCCGATCTCGCGCTCGACCTCGGTCTTGATCTCGTGGAACTGGCGCCGGATGCGCCCGATCCACAGCGAGGCCGTGCGCACGGCCGTCGGCAGGCGCTCCGGGCCGAGCACGAGCAGGCCGATCACCCCGACCAGCAGCAGCTCCGAGAAACCGATGTCGAACATCGGTGGCGCCTCAGTGCTTCTCTTCGCTGCGCTGCGCTTCGCCCTGGATCACCTCGGACTTCGCGGCCTCTTCGCCCGGGAGGCGCTTGTCCTCGGGCTTCGGCTCGTCCTGCATCGACTTGCGGAAACCGCGGATCGCCGCGCCGAGGTCCGATCCCATCGAGCCGAGCCGCTTGGTGCCGAAGAGCAGCACGACGATCACCAGGATGATCAGGAGCTGCCAGATGCTGATGCCGCCCAATCCCATACCGTTCTCCCGTGTGAGGCGCGGAACGTCAGTCCGCGCCGGATGCGTGTTGCCGGGCCGCCTTCTCGGCGATGCCCGACAGGTCGAAACGCCGCTCGAGTTCGGCGAGCACGTCCGAGCTCTGCAAATCGAGCCGGGCCAGCATGACGAGGCAATGGAACCACAGGTCGGCGGTTTCGCCTACGAGTTCCTTGCGGATCGCCGCCGCGTTCGACGTTCTTCGCGGCCAGCAGGGTTTCGCCGCTCTCCTCGGCAACCTTCTTCAGGATGCGATCGAGTCCGCCGTGGCAGAGCTTCGCGACGTAGGAGGTGGCGGGGTCGGCGCTCTGCCTGCGCTCGGCGATCACCGCATCCAGCCGCGCCAGCACCTCACTCATGAGCGCCTCCGTAGATCTGTTGCGGGTCGCGCAGCACCGGATCCGCCGCCTGCCAGCCCTGCTCGTCGAGGCGCAGGAAAAAACAGCTCTCGCGTCCGGTATGACAGGCGATGCCCCCGGTCTGTTCCACCCGCAGCAGTAATGCGTCCCCGTCGCAGTCCAGGCGCACTTCGTGCAGCTTCTGCACGTGGCCCGAACTCTCGCCCTTGCGCCACAGTTGCCCGCGCGAGCGCGACCAGAAGATCGCGCGGCCTTCCTCGATGCTCAGGCGCAGCGACTCGGCGTTCATCCAGGCCAGCATCAGCACGCGGCCCGAGGCGGCGTCCTGCACGATGGCGGGCGCGAGCCCCTGTTCGTTCCAGGCAACGGTGGTGGCGAGGTCGGCGGGTGCTTTCATGGGCGCGGATTATGTCAGGTTGCCGGTTCCTTGTGGGTCGGCATTCATGCCGACAGGTGCCTGCCCGGATAATGCTGTCGCCATGAATGGCGACCCACATGCCGATATTCAGTCGTGCCGCGCGAACAGGGCATGCATCGCCAGCGCCGCGAAGATCCAGGTCGCCGGATGCCACTGGGCCATCGGGAGGCGCGGCAGCGTGCGGGTTCACCAGCACCATGCCGCCGGCCGCGACCAGCAACTCGAGCAGCCGCCAGCGTTCGCCGCCACCACGCGGTGCGGCGGCGCTCGTGACGGACTGCGCCGTCGGGGCGCGCGGCGTCTCGACGGGTCGCAGCGCCTCGAGGATCTTCTCCGGGCGCTGCGGCAGCTGTTCGAGCCAGCCCGGGGCGCGCTTCTGCAGCTTCTCGAGCAGCCCGCGCGGCGAGTAGCGGTCGCTCACCCACTGCTCGAGGAAGGGCTTGGCGTTCGCCCACAGGTCGAGCTCGGGGTACAACTGGCGCCCGAGCCCCTCGATGTGCAGCAGCGTCTTCTGCAGCAGCACCAGCGAGGGCTGGACCTCCATGTCGAAGCGGCGCGCGGTCTGGAACAGGTAGACCAGCAGCTGGCCGAAGCTGATCTGGCCCAGCGGCTTCTCGAAGACCGGCTCGCAGGTGGCGCGCATCGCGGACTCGAAATCGTGCACGCGCGTCTGCGGCGGCACCCAGCCGCACTCGATGTGCAGCTCGGCGACCTCGCGGTAGCGGCGCTGGAAGATCGCGAGCAGGTTGCGCGCGAGGTAGTACTGGTCGAAGTCGCTGAGGCTGCCCATGATCGCGCAGTCGATGCCGATGTAGCGCGGGCGCGCCGGGTCGGTGACCTCGACGAAGATGTTGCCGGGATGCATGTCGGCGTGGAAGAAGCTGTCGCGGAACACCTGCGTGAAGAAGATCTTCACGCCGCGCTCGGCGAGTTCCTTCAGGTCGACGCCCGCGGCCTTCAGCGCCGCGACGTCGGAGACCGGGATGCCGTGGATGCGCTCCATCACGAACACGTTGCGCCGCGTGTAGTCCCAGTGCACCTCGGGCACGTAGAGCAGGTCCGAATCGAGGAAGTTGCGCCGCAGCTGCGAGGTGTTGGCCGCCTCGCGCTGCAGGTCGAGCTCGTCGAGCACGATCTGCTCGTAGTCGCGTATCACCTCGACCGGGCGCAGGCGCCGGCCGTCGGGATGGAAGCGCTCGAGCCAGCGCGCCAGCGTGTAGAGCAGGCGGATGTCCTTGCGGATCGTGTGCTCGATGCCGGGGCGGATCACCTTCACCACGACGCGCCGCCCGTCGAAGAGCGTGGCGGCGTGCACCTGCGCGACCGAGGCCGAGGCGAGCGGTGCGGTCTCGAAGCTCGCGAACAGCTGTTCCACCGGCTTGCCGAGCGCGCGCTCCACGATGGCGCGCGCCTCTGCCGCGGGGAACGGCGGCACGGCGTCCTGCAGGCGGCTCAGCTCGTCGGCGATATCGGGCGGAACCAGGTCGCGCCGCGTCGAGATCAGCTGCCCGAACTTGATGAAGATCGGCCCCAGGTCCTCGAGGCTGCGGCGCAGCCTGACGGCGCGCGATTGCGCGGGTTCGCCGCCCCAGGTGAACGGCGCCAGGCGCAGCAGCCGTCGCCAGGACTCCGGCAGGTGCCCGGTGTCGAGGAACGTGTCGAGACGGTAGCGCCGGCAGACCTGCAGGATGCGCGCGAGGCGCGCCACGCGCGACATCGTGGCTTACCCGCGGCGGGTCCGGTCGCGGGCGGCAAGTGCGTCGATGCGCCGGCCGAGGCGGCGGATTCCCGCCTGCAGCCGTTCGCTGCGCTGCGCGGTGGCGCGCAGGTCGGCGAAGAAATCCTCGACCTCGAGCCGGGGCGGCGCGAGGCGCGCCTCTTCGTGGATGAACTCCTCGACGTGGCGCAGCAGCGAGTCGTGCGCCCGGCGTCCCCAGCGCGCGGAGCCGCGCGCGGCGCGACCGAGCTGGTGCGCGGCGACATCGCCGACCACGAGCGCGAGGCGTTGCTCCCAGTCGAGGTCGAGCTTGCCGAGCGCCTGCTCCAGCGCGAGCAGCGGCGCGCTGTCGCCGCTGATGCGCAGGTTCCCGTTCACCAGCGCGCTGGCCTTGTCGGTGGCGCCGGCGAGCGCCACGAAATCCGATCCCGCGCCGCTCACGGTGCAGCACACCGCGCCTTCGTAGTGGCTGTAGAGGCGGACACTGCCCGCCTCGGGCGCGACGTAGGCGCGCACCGCCGGCGCGCTGCAGTCGATGCAGAACACCTTGCCCGCGAGCGCGCTCACCTGCTCGCGCGTGGCGGCGTCCATGCCGAGCGCGGCATTGATCGCGCGTTCCAGTGCGGCCAGCGCGGCGACATTCAGCGTCGAGGCGCCGGCATTCATGCGCCGGGCCTGAAGCCGCGGTGCACCGCCACGATGCCGCCGGTCATGTTGTGGAAGTCGCAGCGCTCGAAGCCCGCGTCCTCCATCATGTCGCGCAGCGTTTCCTGGTCCGGATGCATGCGGATCGATTCGGCGAGGTAGCGGTAGCTCTCCTCGTCGCCGGCCACGAGCTTGCCGAGCCTGGGCAGCACGCCGAAGGAGTAGGCATCGTAGAGCTTGCCGAGCAGCTCGCTGGTGGGCTTCGAGAACTCCAGCACCAGCAGGCGCCCGCCCGGGCGCAGCACGCGCAGCATCGACTCCAGGGCGCGCTCCTTGTGCGTGACGTTGCGCAGGCCGAAGGCGATCGTGATGCAGTCGAAGCTCGCGTCGGCAAAGGGCAGCTGCTCGGCATCGGCGAGCACGAAATCGACGTTGGCGCAGACACCGTGGTCGAGCAGCTTGTTGCGGCCGGTGCCGAGCATGGACTCGTTGATGTCCGAGAGCACCACGCGGCCCGAGCTGCCCACGATGTGCGAGAAGCGCGCCGCGAGATCGCCGGTGCCGCCGGCGACGTCGAGCACGCGCTGGCCCTCGCGCACGCCGGAGAGCTCGATCGTCAGGCGCTTCCACAGGCGGTGGATGCCGCCCGACATCAGGTCGTTCATGAGGTCGTAGCGCGCCGCCACCGAGTGGAACACGCCGCCGACGAGGCGCGCCTTGTCCTTCTCGGCGACCTCGCGGTAGCCGAAATGCGTGGTGCGGTCTTCAGCCATGTGCGTCTCCGTGGCGCGCGCTCATTGCCGGGCGATCAGGACGGGGCCCGTCGGTTCGCGCGAGGCGCCGGCAAGCGTGAGTCGCGCGAGGTAATCGGTCCAGCGCCGCTGCTGGTCGCGGCACAGCTCGTGGAGGTATTCCCAGGAGTAGATGCCGCTGTCGTGGCCGTCGGAAAAGTGGAACTGCAGGGCGTAGTTGCCCACGGTCTCGATGCGCGTCGATGGTGACCAGGCGCTTGCCGGTCTGCAGCGTTTCCTGGCCGGCGCCGTGGCCGCGCACCTCGGCCGAGGGCGAGTACACGCGCAGGTACTCGCAGCTCAGGCTGTAGTGCTCGCCGTCGGCGTAGCTGAGCTCCAGCAGGCGCGAGGCCTGGTGCAGGCGGATCGTCACGGGCACCTTGATCTGTACGCTCATGCTCGCGCCCGACTCTCCCGGCTGGATTGGCCCGCTAGCTTACAGGATAAAGCGGCTCAGATCCTCATTGCGCGCGAGCTCCCCGAGCTGCGCGTCGACGTAGGCGGCATCGACGACCAGGCGGCTGGTCTCGCTGCTGGAACCGCGGTCGGCGGCACTGAAGGACGCCTCCTCGAGCAGGCGCTCCATCACCGTGTGCAGGCGCCGCGCACCGATGTTCTCGGTGCGCTCGTTCACTTCCCAGGCCACCTCGGCGAGGCGGCGGATGCCCTCGGGCGTGAACTCCACCGCGAGGTTCTCGGTCGCCAGCAGCGCGCGGTACTGCTCGGTGAGCGAGGCGTCGGGCTCGGTGAGGATGCGCGCGAAATCGTCCGGGCTGAGCGCGCCGAGCTCGACGCGGATCGGCAGGCGGCCCTGCAGCTCGGGGATCAGGTCCGAGGGCCTGGCGAGGTGGAAGGCGCCCGAGGCGATGAACAGGATGTGGTCGGTGCGCACCGTGCCGTGCTTCGTGCTCACGGTGCAGCCCTCGATCAGCGGCAGCAGGTCGCGCTGCACGCCCTCGCGCGAGACGTCGGCGCCCTGGTACTCGGAGCGCCGCGCGACCTTGTCGATCTCGTCGAGGAAGACGATGCCGTTCTGCTCCACCGCCTCCAGCGCGCTGCGCTTGAGATCGTCCTCGTTGACGAGCTTCGCGGCCTCCTCGTCCTCGGCCATCTTCAGGGCGGCGCGCACGCTGAGGCGGCGTGTCTTGCTGCGTCCGGCGGACAGGTTCGCGAACATGCCCTGCAGCTGGCTGGTCATCTCCTCCATGCCGGGCGGGGCCATGATCTCGACGCCGACCGGCGTGGCGGCGAGCTCGATGTCGATCTCGCGCTCGTCGAGCTCGCCCTCGCGCAGCTTCTTGCGGAACACCTGGCGCGCGGCGGAGTCGCGCTCGGGTGCCGCGCCCGGTGCCGGGCGCGCCGGCGGCAGCAGCGCATCGAGGATGCGCTCCTCGGCGGCATCGAGCGCGCGTTCGCGCACCTTGGCGATTTCGGCCTCGCGGTGCATCTTCAGCGACACGTCGACCAGGTCGCGCACGATCGATTCGACGTCGCGGCCCACGTAGCCGACCTCGGTGAACTTGGTGGCCTCGATCTTCAGGAAGGGCGCGTTGGCCAGGCGCGCCAGGCGGCGCGCGATCTCGGTCTTGCCGACGCCGGTCGGGCCGATCATCAGGATGTTCTTCGGCGTGACCTCGCGCGCGAGCTCGGGGTCGAGCTGCATCCGCCGCCAGCGGTTGCGCAGCGCCACCGCGACGGCGCGCTTGGCGTCCTGCTGGCCGATGATGTGGCGGTCGAGTTCGTGGACGATCTCGCGAGGGGTCATGCTGGACATGGTCGGAATACCGGTGGTGTGCGGGCGGTGGTGCCGCGCCTCAGGGCGCGGCGTCGAGCTCTTCGATGGTGCGGTTGTGGTTGGTGTAGATGCAGATGTCGGCGGCGATGCCGAGGCTGCTCTCGACGATCTCGCGCGCCGGCATGTCGGTGTGGCGCAGCAACGCGCGCGCGGCGGACTGCGCATACGGCCCCCCGGAGCCGATCGCGATCAGGCTGTCCTCGGGCTCGATCACGTCGCCGTTGCCGGTGATGATCAGCGAGTTGCCGCGGTCGGCGACCGCGAGCAGCGCCTCGAGGCGGCGCAGGGCGCGATCGGTGCGCCAGGCCTTGGCCAGCTCGACCGCCGCGCGCACCAGTTGCCCCTGGTGCTTGTCGAGTTGTGCCTCGAAGAGCTCGAACAGCGTGAACGCGTCGGCGGTGCCGCCGGCGAAGCCCGCGATGACCTTGCCGTCGTGCAGGCGGCGCACCTTGCGCGCGTTCGACTTCATGACGGTGTTGCCCATCGAGACCTGGCCGTCGCCGCCGATCACCACCTTGCCGTGGCGCCTCACCGAGAGGATGGTGGTTCCCCGATACTGCTCCACGGCGCTCTCCTGGTGTGGTTCGAGTGGCGAGTGGCGCGCTGCGCGCCAGAACTGCCGATATGCGGGCGCAGGCGCGCCGTTTCAAGTGCGGCGCGCGTTCACAGCGTGTCGATGCCCACGTCGCGCAGCGCGCGGCGGGCGTTGGCGAGCGCCGCGGGGTCGGCGAAGGGGCCGACGCTGACGCGGTAGCGGGTCTGCCCGTCGGCGGTCTTCACGGTTTCGACGCGGGCGTCGTAGCCGAGCAGCAGGATCTCGCCGCGGCGGCGATCGGCGTCGGCATGCTGGCTGAAGGCACCGGCCTGCATCGCGAGCCCGGCGGGCTTCGGCGCTTCGGGCTTCGGCGTTGCAGGCGCCACGGCGGCGGGGGCGGGCGGCGCGGTGCCTGCAACGGGGGGCGCTCCGGCTGCCGGCGTGGCCGCGGGCTTCGCAGCTGCCGGCGCGGTGGCGACGGTCGCAGCGGGCGTCTGCGGCTCGGGCACTTCCACGGGTTGTGCGGGTTTGGCGGGGGTTTTGCCTGCCTGCTCCGCGGCCCTGGCCGCGGCATTGCCGTTCTCCGTCTGGCGCAGGATGTCGTAGAAATCGAACTGCGGCCTGGTTTCGGGTGCGGCGGCCGATTTCTTTTTCTTCGCGGGCTCGGCCGGCGCTTCCTTCTCCGTTCCCTCCTCCGCGGCGCCGGCGCTCGCGGCTGCCTGCTGCGGCGGCGGGGTGAGCGTCGCGAGGTAGACCAGGAAGCTGACCAGCGTGCCGATCACCATGCCGCTGACGAGCCAGAGCCACGGTGCCTGCGCGGGCCTGGCGGAGCGGTTCGCCCGCGCGGCACGTTGTTTGGCAAAGTCATGGGCCATGATCGGATCTGCAGTGTGTATGCGCGAGGGAGCGCAGCGGCTGCGAACAGGCCGGCGGCGCGGGAGCGCGTATTATCAGGATCGCGGCGCCTGTTGCCAAACGCGTCACGTTTTCAGGCGCCTTCCTGCGGGTCCACGTCGATGTGCCAGCGCTCGACGCCGGGCGTGCGCCGGGTCTCGAGCAGCCGGCACGCGGCATCGAGGGCGGCGTGCAGCGGGGCGCGCTGCGCGTGCGACAGCAGCAGCTGCAGGCGATTGAATCCGGCACGGCGCTGCATCGGCGCCGGTACCGGGCCGATGATCTGCACCGTGCGGTGCTCGCGCAGCAGCTCGTGCTTGAGCTCCTGCAGCAGCGTGAGCGCGGCCTGCTGCTCGCGGCTCTCGGCGCGCAGGATCGCCAGATGCGCGTACGGCGGCAGCCCCTGCTCGCGGCGCCCGGCGAGGATCGGTTCGATGAATGCGGCGTAGCCCCCGTCCACCAGTCGCGCGAGCCAGGGATGCCCCGGGTGGAAGGTCTGCACCAGCACCTCGCCGGGGCGCTCGGCGCGCCCGGCGCGCCCGGCGACCTGCACCAGCAGCTGCCCGGTGCGCTCGGCGGCGCGGAAGTCGGCGCTGAACAGCCCGCCGTCGAGGTCGATGATCGCGACCAGCGTCACGTGCGGGAAGTGATGCCCCTTGGCCAGCATCTGCGTGCCGACCAGGATGCACGGTTCGCCGCGCTCGAGCTGGCCGATCAGCTGTTCCATCGCGTCGCGCGCCTGCATCGTGCCGCGATCGATGCGGCGTATCGGGTAGGCGGGAAACAGGCGCTGCAGCGTGTGCTCGGTGCGCTCGGTGCCCGTGCCGAGCGCGATCAGCCGCGCGCTGCGGCAGTGCGGGCAGGCCGCGGGCACCGCCGAGCGTGCATCGCAGTGATGGCACCACAGCAGCCGTTCGGCGCGGTGCAGCGTCATGCGCGCGTCGCAGTGGCGGCACTCGCCCATCCAGCCGCAGTCGGCGCAGCTCAGCACCGGTGCCCAGCCGCGGCGGTTCAGGAACACCAGCGCCTGGTTGCCGGCGGCGAGCTCCTCGCCGATGCGCGTGATGGTGTGCGCACACATGCCGCCGTCCAGTGCCTGCCCCTTGACGTCGAGCAGGCGCACTGCGGGCGGCTGCGCGGCGCCGGCGCGCTCGGGCAGCCGCAGGTGCAGGAAGCGGCCGCTCGCGCAGTTCGCGAGGCTCTCGGTCGAGGGCGTGGCGGAGCCGAGCACCACCGGCACACCGAGCTGGCGCGCGCGCACCACCGCGAGATCGCGCGCCGAGTAGCGCAAGCCCTCCTGCTGCTTGAACGAGGCGTCGTGCTCCTCGTCGACGATGATCGCCCCGAGTTCCGGCAGCGGGCTGAACAGCGCCGAGCGCGTGCCGATCAGCACCCGCGCCCGGCCGTCGGCGCAGCGGCGCCAGGTGTCGAGGCGCTCGCGGTCGCCGAGCCCCGAGTGCAGCACCGCGATGCCGTGCCCGAAGCGCGCCTCGAAGCGCCGGCGCGTCTGCGGCGTGAGGCCGATCTCGGGCACCAGCACCAGCGCCTGGCGCCCGCGCGCGAGCACGCGCTCGATGAAGCGCAGGTACACCTCGGTCTTGCCGCTGCCGGTCACGCCCTCGAGCAGCACGCAGTGGAAGGCGTCGCCGGCCTGTTCCAGCGCCGCCAGCGCGGCCTGCTGCCCGGCGTTCAGTGCCGGCGGCGGCGCCGCGCTGTCCGACGGCGCGGGTGCGGCGGCCGTCGCGGCCTGGCCTGCCGGTGCCGCCACGGCCAGGCCCTTGCGCTGCAGTGCGCGCAGCGTGGTCCCGTCGATGTCGGCGGCGCGGCAGGCGGCATCGTCCGCGGGGCCGTGCCGCTGCAGGAAGCCGAGTGCCGCGGCCTGCTTCGGGGCGCGCGCCAGCGCCGCCTCGCCGACCCCGAAGCTCTCTGGCGTCGCCTGCCAGCAGCGTGCGATCCGCCGCGGCGCGCGCTCGACGCTGCGCAGTTCCACCGGCAGCGTGTTCACGACCACCTCGCCGAGCGGCGCGTGGTAATAGCTGGCGGCGAAGGTGCAGAGCGCGAGCAGGTCGGGCGGCACGAGCGGCGCCGCATCGGGCAGCGCCAGCGCACGGCGCAGCTTCGCCGGCGCCAGCTCGCTGTGCGCGATCACCTCGGTGATCACGCCGACCACGCGCCGCGGCCCCAGCGGCACCACGACGCGCATGCCCGCGCCGATCGCGGCCGCCTCGACACCGGCCGGAGGCAGGTAGTCGAGGGCATGGCGCAACGGTGCGGGGATGGCGACGCGCAGGATCGGTTCGGCGGGCATGGGCGGAGGGTATGGGCGTGTCCGCGGCCCGTCCAGCCCCCGGACGGGTATTTTCCACAGCCGCCGCCCGCGCGGCTTGCCATCGCGGGCGCCAGTGCTTAGTATGCCGCGCTCTTTTTATTCCAACGGCGCGGCGATTCCCCCCGGCAAGGGCAGGGCGGGCGCCAGGGCGCGGCAAGGTGACACGATGAAAGCCGATATACATCCCGCTTACGACAAGGTTTCCGCCAACTGCAGCTGCGGCAACGTGATCGAGACCCGCTCCACGCTGGCGAAGAACCTGCATATCGACGTCTGCTCGAAATGCCATCCGTACTACACCGGCAAGCAGAAGGTGATGGACACCGGCGGTCGTATCGACCGTTTCAAGAAGCGTTTCGGCGCTGTCGGCGCACGCCGTCAGGACTGATCCCTCCGGCGGCCGGGCACCGTTGCCGAGCGCTGCCGCTTTCCTGTCAGAGACTGTCCAGCACACCGGTCGCCCGCGCGGCCGGTGTGCTGCTGTGCGTTTGCTGCCTGGCGCAAGTCGCCGCGGCGGCGCCTGACTGCGCTCCCGGTCCCGGGCTCACGTCCGCTCGCCTGGCCAAGGTGGTCGACGGCGACACGCTGGCGCTCGCCGACGGCAGCCGCCTCAGGCTGATCGGCGTCAACGCCCCCGAGACGCGCGGCAGCGACGGCAGCCCGGAGGCGGGCGCGGTCGAGGCCACGCGCTTTGCGCGCAAGTTCCTGGGCTCCGGGCGCATCGGCGTCGTGGTCGGCGCGGATCGGCGCGACCGCTACGGCCGCACGCTGGCGCACGTCTACCGCGCCGACGGCGCGAGCCTCGAGGCCGCGCTGCTCGCCGCCGGGCTCGCGCGCCAGGTCACGGTACCGCCCAACCTCGGGCAGCTGGACTGCCTGCGCCACGCCGAACGCGGCGCGCGCGCCGCGCGTGCCGGGCTGTGGCGCAGCGGCGCCTTCGCGCCGCGCGAGACCGCGACCCTGGCGCCCGGGCGAGAGCGGCTTTCGCCTGCTGCGCGGGCGCGTGAGCGCGGTGGAACCGGCCGGCTCGACGTGGTGGGTGGAGATCGACGATCGCGTGTCGCTGCGCATCGCGGACGCGGACCGCAAATACTTCAGCCTCGATGAACTGCGCGCGCTCGAGGGCCGGCCCGTCGAGGTGCGTGGCTGGCTGACCTGGCGCGATCCCGCGCGCGGGCGCGGACATCCGCCGTGGATGATGCAGCTGCGCCACCCGGCGGCGCTCGCCCCGGATGCCTGATCAGAAAATGTCCTGCGTGTTGTACTCGTCGGAGGGGTAGGCGTCGCCGGTCGGTGTCACCGAGGGCACGTTCTCCAGCGGGAACAGTTCGAACACCGCATCGCGCTGGCCCGGCGAGGCCAGCAGGCCGGTCTGGCGGTCGACGCGCACGTTGACCAGGCCTACCGGCATCGGCCGCACGTGGGTCGGCATGTCGCGGGTGGCTTCGCGCATGAAGTCGACCCAGATCGGCAGCGTGGCGGAACCGCCGAACTCCTGGCGCCCGAGCGGCGTGTTCTCGTCGAAGCCGAGCCAGGCCGTCGTGACGACCATGCCCGCGTACCCCGAGAACCAGGCGTCGGTCGGCCCGTTCGTGGTGCCGGTCTTGCCGGCGATGTCGCTGCGCTTCAGTTCCAGTGCCCGGCGCCCGGTGCCGTGCTTCACGGCGTCCTTGAGGATGTTGTCGATCATGTAGGCGACGCGCGGATCCATCACGCGCGGGGCGGTTTGCGCCGGCTCGGCCTCGGCTTGCGGCGCGGAACCGGCCAGCACTTCCTCGATCGAGGCGGCTTCGCGCGCGGGCCCGGTGCCGACGCAGTCGGGGCAGGCGCGACGCGGCTCGGCGCGTGCGACCAGCTCGCCGCCGACGCGATGCACTTCGCCCACGATGTAGGGTTGCACCTTGTAGCCGCCGTTGGCGAGGATCGCGTAGGCCGACACCAGGCTGAGCGGCGTCAGGCTCGGCGTGCCGAGCGCCAGCGAAAGGTTCGGGCTGAGGTCGGCGCGCTCGAAACCGAGGTCGCTCAGGTAGTCGACGGCCTTGTCGACGCCGAGCTGCTGCAGCAGCCGGATCGAGACCAGGTTGCGCGAGTTCACCAGCGCGGTGCGCAGGCTGGTCGGGCCGTAGAACTTGCCGGTGTCGTTCTCGGGGCGCCAGACCTTCTCCAGTCCCGGGTCGTGGAACACGATCGGCGCGTCGTTGATCACCGATGCCGGCGTGAAGCCGTGCTCCATCGCGGCCGCGTAGATGAACGGCTTGATGTTCGAGCCCGGCTGGCGCCGCGCCTGCACGATGCGGTTGAACTTGCTGGAATTGAAGTCGAGCCCCCCGACCAGCGCGCGGATCGCGCCGTCCGAGGCGTCCAGCGACACCAGCGCCGCCTGCGCCGTCGGGCAGCTGGCTGAGACGCCAGCCCTGCTCGTCGGCCATGATCCTGACCACGTCGCCGGGCGCCACGAGCTCGGCGGCGGACTTGGGCGAGGGGCCGCGGTAGTCCGGGCTCATGTAGCGCCGCGCGCCGGAGAGTCCGCGCTCCCAGCCGATGCGCACCGATTCGCCCTTCGTGAGCACGTCGATCTCGCGCTCGCCGACGTGCGTGACCACCGCGGGCTCGAGGCCGCCCACCGCGGGAATGCGCGCGAGTTGCTTCAGCCACTGCTTCCGGGCTCGTGCCGGTCAGCCGTCGCTTCCGGCGCCGCGGAAGCCGTGGCGCGCGTCGTAGGCGAGCAGTCCGCGCTCCACGGCGCGCTGGGCGTGCTGCTGCAGGCGCCCGTCGATGGTGGTGTGCACGACGTAGCCGTCGACATAGACCGCGTGGCCATAGCGGGAGATCATCTCGGCGCGCGCCATTTCCGCGGCGTACCCGGCCTGCAGCTCGACGTGCGAGCCGTGATAGCGCGCGCGACCGGCGCGGCGAGCGCGGCATCGTGCGCGGCGCGATCGATGTAGCCGAGCTCCAGCATGCGCCCGAGAATCCAGTCGCGCCGCGCGCGCGCGCCGGCGGGGTTGTCGAGCGGATTCAGCGCCGAGGGCGCTTTCGGCAGGCCGGCGATCAGCGCGGCCTCGTCCAGCGAGAGCTGCTGGATCGGGCGCCCGTAGTAGACCTGCGCGGCGGCCTCGACGCCGTAGGCGCGGTAGCCCAGGAAGATCTTGTTGAGGTAGAGCTCGAGGATCTGCTGCTTGTCGAGCTCGCGCTCGATCTGCAGCGCGAGCAGGATCTCGTTGAACTTGCGCACGAAGGTCTGGTCGCGGCTGAGGAAGTAGTTGCGCGCGACCTGCATCGTGATCGTGCTGCCGCCGGACTGGATGCTGCGCGTGGTCGCGAGCTCCCACGCCGCGCGCGTCAGTCCGCCGAAATCGACGCCGTGATGGCTCAGGAAACGATCGTCCTCGGCGGCGAGCATCGCCTGGATGAGCACCTGCGGGATCTGTTCGAAACGCACCGGGGTGCAGCGCATCTCGCCGAACTCGCCGATCAGCAGGCCGTCGCGGCTGTAGACGCGCAGCGGCTCCTGGAACCTGATGTCGCGCAACACATCCACCGACGGCAGCCGCGGGCCCAAATACAGCAGCGAGCCTGTGACGGCGATCACTCCTGCGGCAATCGGCGGCAGCAGCACCCGGCACAGGCGCCAGCTCCAGACTAGAATCGAACGCATCGGATTTGGTGACTCAAAAGGCCCGGAATGGCGGGAAAAACAGGCTTGCGAACGATTATAAACATTTTCTTTTCTTATTATGGATTTGAACTACGCTTAAGCTTGCCTCGCTGCCAGAGACGCGTCAGCGAGGCCAGCAAGGCTACCGGATTCACCAGGAAAAACAACGTGATAGGGCTATTCAAACGGAAGATGCCACCGGTTCTGGGGATCGATGTCAGTTCGACCTCCGTGAAGCTCCTGGAGCTCAGTCGCAACGGCGATCGCTACACCGTCGAGAGCTACGCGGTGCAGCCGATGCCGCCGAATTCGGTGGTGGAAAAGAACATCGCCGAGGTCGACGCCGTCGCCCAGTGCCTCAAGGACGTGGTGACCAAGGCCAAGACCAAGACCAGGGATGTGGCGGTCGCCGTGGCAGGCTCCGCGGTCATCACCAAGATCATCGAGATGGCCCAGGGCCTCTCCGACGACGCGATGGAAGCGCAGATCAGCGTCGAGGCGGACCAGTACATTCCCTATCCGCTCGACGAGGTCGCCATCGACTTCGAGATCCAGGGCGTTTCCGAGCGCGGACCGGGCCAGGTCGAGGTGCTGCTCGCCGCCTGCCGGCGCGAGAACGTCGATACGCGGGTCGAGGTCATCGAGGCCGCCGACCTGGTGCCGCGCGTGGTGGACGTCGAGATCTACGCGATGGAGCGCGCCTTCGGTCTCATCGAGGGCCAGCTCGGTCTCGACGAGGACTACACCGTCGCGATCGTCGACATCGGCTCGACCATGACCACGCTCAGCGTGCTGAGCGGCGGACACACGATCTACACCCGCGAACAGCTCTTCGGCGGCAAGCAGCTCACCGAGGAGATCCAGCGCCGCTACGGCCTCAG
Organism: uncultured Gammaproteobacteria bacterium; assembly: GCA_963819895.1. Taxonomy (GTDB): domain Bacteria; phylum Pseudomonadota; class Gammaproteobacteria; order Pseudomonadales; family UBA5518; genus UBA5518. The sequence goes on along the minus strand of CAWFXU010000012.1, from coordinate 125,886 downwards.
CGTGCAGGAGGCGGGGCTCGCGAAGAAGGAAGGCGGCCTGCCGGCGGACTACGAGCAGGAAGTGCTGGAGCCGTTTCGCGAAGCCGTGATCCAGCAGGTCACCCGTTCGTTGCAGTTCTTCTTTTCCTCGACGCAGTACAACGACGTGGATCACGTCGTGCTGGCGGGCGGGGTCGCGGCGCTCACGGGCCTCGCGCAGGCAGTGGAGGACAAGCTCGGCACGCCGACCACGGTCGCCAACCCGTTCAAGGGCATGGGCGTCTCCTCGCGCGTGAACTCCGCGGCGCTGGCCAATGACGCGCCGGCGCTGATGATTGCCTGTGGCCTCGCGATGAGGAGCTTCGACTGATGGCAAAAATCAACCTATTGCCCTGGCGCGAGCAGCGGCGCGAGCAGCAGCGCAAGGAGTTCCTGGCCGTGCTCGGCGGCGTGGCCGCCGCCGGCTTGCTGGTGGCGCTGATCGGCCACCTGCTCGTCAACGGGCAGATCGACTACCAGAACGAGCGCAACCAGTACCTGAAGACCCACATCGCCGCGCTCGACAAGCAGGTGGCCGAGATCAAGGAGCTGCAGGCGCGGCGCAACCAGCTGATCGATCGCATGAAGGTGATCCGGAGACCTGCAGGGCACGCGTCCGCTGATCGTGCGCATCTTCGACGAGATCGTGCGCACGCTGCCCGACGGCGTGTACTTCCGCGGCATGGAGCGCACCGGGCAGCAGATCACGATCCGCGGCACGGCGGAGTCGAACAACCGCGTCTCCAGCCTGATGCGCAGGCTCGATGCCTCGGAATGGTTCTCGGAACCGACGCTGAAGGGCGTGAAGGCCAATCCCGGTTTCGGCGAGCAGGCCAACGATTTCGATCTGACCGTGAAGGTGAGCATGCCGGGCGTGACCGGGGAAGACGGCCAGGGCGAGGCGGGGGAATAACGTATGGCACTGGCGGATTCACTGAAAGTCGCTGCGCGAGGTCAATCTCTCCGATCTCACGCTGGACAACATCGGCTCCTGGCCGATGGCGATCAAGGTCGTGGTGTGGGCGCTGGTCTTCGGACTGGTCTGCTTCCTCGGCTGGAACTACCACCTGAAGGGGCTGCGTGAGCAGCTCCTGGCGGTACGGACGGCGGAAACGCAGTTGCGCGAGGAATACCGGCTGAAGGCGTTCCAGGTGGCGAACCTCGAGGCGCTGAAGGCGCAGCTGGCCGAGATGGAAGAGCAGTTCGGCGCGCTGCTGTCGCAGCTGCCCAAGGACACCGAGGTGCCCGGGCTGCTCGAGGACATCACCGAGAAGGGCACCGACGCGGGCCTCGCGTTCGACAGCATCGCCCTCGAGGGCGAGCGGGCCGCGGAGTTCTACGTCGAGCTGCCGATCAACATCAACGTCAAGGGTGGCTATCACGACCTCGGCGGATTCGCCAGCGGCGTGGCGGGGCTGCCGCGCATCGTGACCCTGCACGATTTCGCGATCACTCCCGGCGGCAACTCCGGCGAGCTGAGCATGCGGATCCAGGCCAAAACGTACCGATACAAGGGCGAACAATGATGGGCGCCAAGAGAACAGCAAGCCTCGTTTTCTGTGCCGCCCTGCTCGGCGGCTGCGGCGGCGATTTCGCCGACCTGGACGCGTACATGGCCGAGGTCAAGGCGCGGCCGGTCGGCGCGATAGAGCCGATCCCGACGTTCAAGCCGTACCAGTCGTTCACCTATTCCGCGCAGTCCATGCGCGCGCCCTTCGATGTCCCGCTGAGCGCCAAGGAAGCGGCCGTGCAGGTGGGCAAGACCGTCAAGCCGGACCTGCTGCGCGCGCGCGAGTTCCTCGAGCGCTTCAATATCGAAGGCCTGCAGATGGTGGGAACGCTGACCCAGAAGGGAACGCAGTGGGCGTTGGTCAAGGACGAGGAGAGCGGCGTGCACCGGGTCCGGATAGGCAACTATCTCGGCAAGAATCACGGCAGGATCGTCGCGACCACCGAGACGGAGATCTCCGTCATGGAGATCGTGCCCAATGGCGTCGGTGGCTGGATAGAGCGCCCCCGAACGATCAAGCTGACAGAACAGTAGAGCGCGGAGACAGTATGGACAGCGTAACCAAGAAATCGCGTCACCTTCTCGATACGGCACGCAGGTCGTGGCGGTCGGCCCTGGCGGCGGTGTTCGCCGTGCTGCTGCCGGCGCTCCCGGCGTTCGCCGCCCCCGTCTCGATGACGGACATCGGCTTCAATGCGCTGCCGGGCGGCAAGTTCGAGATCCGCATGAAGTTCGACGGCACGCCGCCGTCGCCGCAGTCCTACACCATCGACAAGCCGGCGCGCATCGCGATGGACCTGCCGGGCGTATCGAGCGCGCTCGAGCAGAAGAAGCACACGCTGGCCTTCGACAACGCGCAGAGCGTCGTGGTCGTCGAGTCGGGCGGCCGCACGCGGGTGATCGTCAACCTGGTCGAGGTCGCGCCGTACCAGGCGCGCGTCGAGGGCAACGAGCTGGTGGTCAGCGTCGGCTCGGGCTCGAGCGGGCAGTACCTCACGGATGCCGGCGGCAGCGTCGGCGCGACGGTGGGCGCCGCGCCGCGCGTGGGCGTGCACTCGGGTATCAAGGACTTCAACTTCCGCCGCGGCGCCAACGGCGAGGGTCGCATCGAATTGCAGCTGGCTGATCCCAAGGCGGACGTCGACGTGCGTCTCGAGGGCAACATGATCAAGGTGTCGTTCTTCGACACCACGGTGCCGGCCGAACTGCAGCGGCGCTACGACGTGGTCGATTTCGCCACGCCGGTGGAAATGATCGACGTGAGCCAGTCGGGTTCGCAGGCGAGCGTGGGCATCAAGGTCACCGGTGAATACGACTACCTCGCCTACCAGGCGGACACCACCTACGTGGTGGCGGTCAAGCCGCTGACGCCCCAGGAGGCCGAGGCGAAGAAGAAGGAGTTCGAGTTCACCGGCGAGAAGCTGTCGCTCAACTTCCAGGACATCGAGGTGCGCGCGGTACTGCAGCTGATCGCGGACTTCACCGACCTCAATCTGGTGGCCAGCGACACGGTGACCGGGCGCATCACGCTGCGCCTGCAGAACGTGCCCTGGGATCACGCGCTCGACCTGATCCTCAAGGCCAAGGGCCTCGACAAGCGCCAGGTCGGCAACGTGCTGATGGTCGCCCCGGCCGCCGAGATCGCCGAGCGCGAGCGCCAGGAGATCGAGACCAACCGCCAGCTCGAGGAACTGGCGCCGCTGCAGACCGAGTTCATCAAGATCAAGTACGCCAATGCGCAGGACCTGTTCAAGATGTTCGGCAACCGCGGCAGCGCCAACGTGGCCACCGGCGCCGCGCAGTCCGGCGGCGACGCGAACCGCAACCAGCGTGAGGCGAGCATCCTGTCGCCGCGCGGCCAGGTCATCGTCGACGAACGCACCAACTCGCTGATGGTCACCGAGACCGCCGAGAAGCTCGAGGAGCTGCGCCGCCTGATCAAGCTGATCGACGTGCCGATCCGCCAGGTGCTGATCGAGGCGCGCATCGTGATCGCCTCCACCGATTTCTCGCAGCAGATCGGCGTGGAATGGGGCGGCGCCGGCAAGGACGAAGACGGCAACAAGATCTGGAGCATTGGCGGCAGCCAGCAACACGATTTCGGAAGTCAACAACGGGGAGGACATCACTTTCCCCGATGCGCTCGCGGTGGATCTCGGCGTGGTCGGTCAGGGTACCAGTTCGGTCGCGATCGGCTTCACCTCCAACGACCTGCTGCTGAACGCCGAACTCTCCGCGCTGGAAGCCTCGGGTAACGGCGAGATCGTGTCGCAGCCCAAGGTGATCACCGGCGACAAGCAGCAGGCCACGATCCAGCAGGGTACCGAGATTCCCTACCAGACCTCCGCGGCCTCGGGCGAGACCACCGTCGAGTTCAAGGACGCGGTGCTGAAGCTCGACGTGACGCCGCACATCACGCCGGACGGACACGTGCTGATGAAGCTGGTGATCAACCAGGACTCGGTCGGCGAGTTCATCAACGGCGAGTTCGGTTCGCAGATCCCGACCATCGACACCACCGCGCTGGAAACCGAGGTGCTGGTGGGCAACGGCGAGACCGTGGTGCTCGGCGGCGTGTTCCAGACCGAGGAGATCGTCAGCGAGACCAAGACCCCGGTGCTGGGCGACATCCCCTACGTCGGCCGCCTGTTCCGCAAGGACGTGACCGAGACCAACAAGAACGAGACGCTGATCTTCATCACGCCGCGCATCCTCAGCGAAAAGCTGATCGACTGACCGCGCCGGGATGGAGTCTTCGAGGAACGTGGTGCTCGTCGGCCCCATGGGGGCCGGCAAGAGCACCATCGGCCGCGCGCTCGCCGACGAGCTCGGCGTGGTCTTCCAGGACACCGATACGCTGATCGAGGAGCGCTCGGGCGCGAGCATCGCGTGGATCTTCGACGTCGAGGGCGAGGCGGGCTTCCGCGACCGTGAAACCGCGACGATCCGCGACCTCGCCGCCAGCAGGGGGGCGGTGATCGCCACCGGTGGCGGCGCGGTGCTGCGCGAGGAGAACCGCCGCCTGTTGCGCGCCATGGGTGCCGTGGTCTACCTCGAAACCTCGGTGAAGCAGCAGCTCTCGCGCACGCGGCGCGACCGCAAGCGGCCGCTGCTGCGCTCGGGCGACCGCGAAGAGGTGCTGCGCGAGTTGCTCGAGCAGCGCGACCCGCTGTATCGCGAGATCGCCGACCTGGTGGTGCGCACGGACGGCCGCGGCGCCAAATCCGTGGTGCAGGAGATCCTCGAATTCCTGCCGCGTGCCGTGACGGCACGCACCGGGTGTCTGGTGGCCCGGGGCATTCGCCGTTAAGCTTCCGGCAGGGAGCGCGCCGGGCGGCCGCTCCGCGCAACAGCTGCCAGAAGCCTCAATGCCTGCTGAAATTCTCGCAAGTCGACCTCGCTGCGCGCAGCTACCCGATCTACATCGGCTCCGGCCTGCTCGGTGATGCGCAACTGCTGCTGCGGCACGTTCCGCGCGGGCGCGTCGCCGTGGTGAGCAATACCACGGTGGCGCCGCTGTACCTGGACCGCGTGCGCGCGGCGCTGGGCGAGCGGCTCGCGGTGGTGAAGATCCTGCCCGACGGCGAACAGTACAAGACCCTCGAGACGCTCGCCTCCATCTACGACGCGCTGCTCGAGGCGCGCTGCGACCGCCACACCACGGTGCTGGCGCTCGGTGGCGGCGTGGTCGGGGACATGGCGGGCTTCGCGGCCGCGACCTATCAGCGCGGCGTGCCCTTCCTGCAGGTGCCCACCACGCTGCTGGCCCAGGTCGACTCCTCGGTGGGCGGCAAGACCGGCGTCAATCATCCGCGCGGCAAGAACATGATCGGCGCCTTCCACCAGCCGTGCTGCGTGATCGCCGACACCGACACCCTCGCGACGCTGCCGGAGCGGGAATACGCCGCCGGTCTCGCGGAGGTGATCAAGTACGGCCTGATCGGTGACCGGCCGTTCCTCGACTGGCTGCGCGCCAACGTAGCGGCGCTGCGCCGCCGCGAGCCCGCGCCGCTGACCGAGGCGATCCGGCGCTCCTGCGCCAACAAGGCGCGCGTGGTGGCGTCCGACGAGCGCGAGGAGGGTGCGCGCGCGCTGCTGAACTTCGGTCACACCTTCGCTCACGCGATCGAGACGGCGACCGGTTACGGCCGCTTCCTGCACGGCGAGGCCGTGGCGATCGGCATGGTCATGGCGGCGGAGCTCTCGGCGCGCATGGGCTGGCTGGCGGCGGCGGACGTGCGGATGGTGCGCGAGCTGCTGCTCGCCGCGGGCTTGCCGGTGGATCCGCCCGCGGGGCTCGGCGAAGAGCAGTTCCTCGGGCTGATGGCCGCCGACAAGAAAGTTGCCGCCGGCAAGCTGCGCCTGGTGCTGCTGCGCGCGCCGGGCGAGGCCACGGTCACCGCGGATTTCCCGTTCGAGCTGCTGCGCGGTCTGCTCGCGGACTTCCTGCACCGGCCCGCGGCCTGAACGTACGGTACGCACGCATGCCGCAAGACGACTGGTACCTGCATTACGGGCTCGACCATGATCCCTTTGCCGAGGCCGGGGTGCAGGGCCTGTTCTATCCCGGCGGCGCGCGCCAGGAGAGCATCGAGCAGTTGCAGCACCTGGCGCGATTCGGCGATTGCGTGCTGCTGGTCACCGGGGCGCCCGGCGCCGGCAAGTCGGCGACGATCGCGCACTTCGTGGCCCAGTGCGCCCCGGACACGCGCTGCGCGGTGGTCGAGGTGGCGCTGCTCGACGGCCCCGAGCAGATCCTGCGGCGCATCCTTGCCGGCTTCGGCGTCGCGGCCGAGGGCAGCGCCGACCTTGCGCACGACCTGCAGCGTCTGGAGCTCTTCTGCGCCCGGTGCCATGACGAGGGGCTGCTGAGCTGGCTCGTGTTCGACGATGCGCAGCACCTGCACGTGGACGCCCTTGGCCTGCTGGCGCCGCTGCTCGAACGCACGGCCGGGCGGCTGCGGCTGCTGTTCTTCGCCGAGCCCGGGTGGGAGAGCGTGCTGCGCGAGGTTCTGCCGGGCGCCGTGGTGCACGTGATCGGGCTGCCCGCGTTCGACCGCGATGAAACCCTGGCATACATCCACTACCGCATGAAGACCGCGGGGCTCGAGGCCGAGCCGCCGTTCAACGCGTCCGAACTCGAGCACATCCACCTGGCGTCGGGCGGCCTGCCGGGGCGCATCAACGGCCATGCCCGCCAGGCGCTGGTCGAGGCGCTGGGCGTGGTGCAGCGGCCGCTGTCGACGCTGCCGGTGTGGCATTTCGGCGTGGTGGCCGTCACGCTGCTGGCGTTGTTGTTGCTGTACGCCTGGAGCGCCTTCGACGACGATGGCGCCGACGAGGCTGTGCCGCGCCCGGGGCCGGTGGCAAGCGTCGTCGCGACGCCGGAGCCCGTGATCCTCGCCGAGGAGCCGGCGCCGGATGCCGCCGGCGGGATGGACGTCGCACAGGCGCAAGTGGAGCCCGTGGACGCCGACGTCGCGCAAGAGGCGCCGGTGCCGGACCCTGCGGCGCCCGGTCCGCAGCCAGCGCCGCCGCTTGCCGCCGACTCCGCGCCGGCGCTGTCCGTCGCGGCCGCCGAGAAACAGCCCCCCGCGCCAGCCGGGGTGACGCAGGAGGTGCCGCCGCTGCCCGCCCCGGAACGTGCGGCGGCGCCGCCGGCGGAAGCCCAGGCCGCCGCGGCTCCGGTCGCACCGGCGCCTGGCGCAGGCTCGCTTGCCGCGGACGAGGACTACCTGCTGTCCCTGGACGGCTCGCTGTACGTGCTGCAGATCATGGGCTCGGAGGATGCGGCGCAGGTCCGGCGCTTCGCGGCGCGCCAGTCGCTGGCGCTCAGGCAGTACAGCAAGATGAACGCGGGCAAACGCTGGTATGCGCTGGTGCACGGCGAATTCGGCGACCGCGCGGCGGCCGAACGCGCGGCGCGCGACATCGCGGCGCGCCTGCCGGGAACCCAGCCGTGGCTGCGCCGCGTCGACGCGGTGCAAAGCGAGATTCGCCAGGGCCGCCCGCGCTGAGCCCCCCGGGCGCCGGTTTGTGGCCGCGCCCCCCGACCGCTAGAATCGCCCGCTCTTTTCCCGCCGGCCGCCTCCCGCGGACCGGATGCATGCATCGGCCGGGCGCACATGCCGCCCCGGCCGCGCCGAGGTGACCATGGCACAGCTGAAGAACGACCGCCTGCTGCGCGCGCTGCGCCGCGAACCGGTGGACCGCACCCCGGTCTGGATCATGCGCCAGGCCGGGCGCTACCTGCCCGAGTACCGCGCCACCCGTGCCCGCGCCGGCGGCATCATGGAACTGTTCCGCAGCCCGGAGCTGGCCTGCGAGGTGACGCTGCAGCCGCTTGGATCGCTACGACCTGGACGCGGCGATCCTGTTCTCGGACATCCTCACCGTTCCCGATGCGCTGGGCCTGGGCCTCTATTTCGAGGCCGGCGAGGGGCCGCGCTTTCGCAACCCGGTGCGCAGCGCCGCGGACATCGCCGCGCTGCCCGAGCTCGATCCTGACCGTGACCTCGGTTACGTGATGGACGCGGTGCGCACCATCGTGAAGGCGCTCGACGGGCGCGTGCCGCTGATCGGCTTTTCGGGGAGCCCGTGGACGCTGGCCACCTACATGGTCGAGGGCGGTTCGACGCGCGATTTCGCGCGCATCAAGACGCTGGCCTTCACCGATCCGCAGCGCATGCACCAGCTGCTGGCGCTGCTCGCCGATGCCGTGACGCGCTACCTGGAGGCGCAGATCCGCGCCGGGGCGCAGGCGGTGCAGGTGTTCGACACCTGGGGCGGGGTGCTGGGACACGCCGCCTACCGCGAGTTCTCGTTGCAGTACATGGCGCGCATCGTCGCGGGGCTGCGCGCCGGCGCCGGGCGCGACATACCGATCATCCTGTTCACCAAGGGTGGTGGATTGTGGATCGAGGACATCGCTGCCACCGGTTGCGATTGCATCGGCCTGGACTGGACCGCCGACCTTGGCGCTGCACGCCGCCACACCGGTGCCCGCGTCGCGCTGCAGGGCAACATGGATCCGGCCATCCTGCGCGCGCCGCCCGATCGCATCCGCGCCGAGGTCGCCGCGCTGCTCGATTCCTTCGGTCCGGGTTCCGGCCACGTCTTCAACCTCGGCCACGGCATCACGCCGGAGATCGACCCCGAGAACGTGCGCGTGCTGGTGGAAGCAGTGCGCGAGCTGTCGCCGGCGTATCACCGCTGAGCCCGGGCGACGCATGGCGAATCAGAATCGCCAGGCTGGAGCGTCGCCGGCCTCGGAGCCCGGCCGCCCCAACGGGGCCCGCGGCAAGTACGTCCCTGTAGGCTCTGGCGCCGCATCCCTGCGGCGCACGGCCCCTTATGGTGCAGCCGCACTCCGAGGCCGCTCGGCAAGCTTGGTGGTACCACTCAGCCAACCGAGCGGATGCGGTGTGCGACCTTGCCGTGAGGGGGCGTGCGCAGCATGGATGCTGCGCTCGAGCCTACATGGATGTATTCACGGCGTCCCCCGCACGGCAAGGTCGGGCAGCGCAGCCAGCGACGCTCCACCGATTGGTGCCGGCGACGCGCGCGATCCGCTCAGACGTTGGCCATGTCCGGCGACAGCGCGTGGTTCATGTCGAGTGCCGGCTGGTCGGTGCAGGGCTTGCCGACGACCTTTGCCGGCACGCCGGCCACGGTGGTGTGCGGCGCCACGTCGGCGAGCACCACGCTGCCGGCGCTGACCTTGGCGCCCTCGCCGATGCGGATGTTGCCGAGGATCTCCGCGCCGGCGCCGATCAGCACGCCCGCCCCGACCTTCGGGTGGCGATCACCGCTTTCCTTGCCGGTGCCGCCCAGCGTCACCGACTGCATGATCGAGACGTTGTCGCCGACCACCGCGGTCTCGCCGATCACCACGCCGGTGGCGTGATCGAGCAGGATGCCGCAGCCGACGCGCGCGGCAGGGTGGATGTCGACGCCGAACTCGCACGAAATCCGGTTCTGCAGGAACAGCGCCAGCGCACGTCGCTGCTGCTGCCACAGCCAGTGCGAGATGCGGTAGGACTCCAGCGCATGGAAGCCCTTGAAAAACAGGAAAGCCACCGCGTGGTCGGGGCAGGCCGAGTCGCGTTCGTTCACGGCGCGCAGGTCGCAGCGGATCGCCTCACCGATCGACGGATCGCTCACGAAGGCTTCCTCGATGACCTCGCGCACGAGCAGCGCCGGCGCGGCCGGGCTGTCGAGCTTCTGCGCCAGGTGGAAACTGAGCGCGGCCTCCAGCGTGTCGTGATTGAGTATGGTCGCGTGCAGGAAACTCGCGAGCATCGGTTCCTCGCGCGCGGCACGCTCGGCCGAGGCGCGGATCGACAGCCAGATCTCGTCCGGCGAATGCGGCGTGGCGGGCGGGATCGGCATCGGTGTCTCCGGCAAGCTCGGCGAGGGTGCACAGCGTAGCCGAGCGCGCCGGGCAAGACAAAGCATCGGGCGTCGCACGCGCCTCGCGGCGGGCGGGTGCGGCCATGTATGCTGGCGCCTTCATCGCAGGGGAGAATCGCATGCGCCGGGATCTGAGGCCGTACTGGGTCAAGCGGGTATACCTGCTCTATCGCAGCTGGTACGCAGAGCACTTCCTGCGCCCGCACTTCGACTACCTCGGCGACAACGGCACCTACATGAAGCCGTGGTACGTCGACGTGAACGGTCCGAACGTCCGGCTCGGTCACTGCGCCACCGTGATCGGCGATGTCGACAAGCGCGTGAACATCGCGGTGTGGGGGCGCGGCCCGGGGCAGGGGCGCATCACGATCGGCGACTACGCGCTGATCACGCCGGGCGTGCGCATCAGCGCCAGCGACTCGATCGAGATCGGCGACAACTGCATGTTCGCCAGCGGCGCCTACATCACCGACTCCGACTGGCACGGCATCTACGATCGCATCGAGCGCAACGCGGAGCCGGCGCCGATCCGCATCGGCAACAACGTCTGGGTCGGCGATCGCGCCACCGTGCTGAAGGGCGTGACCATCGGCGACAACAGCATCGTCGGCGCCGGCGCCGTGGTGGCGCGCGACGTGCCGGCCAACGTCGTGGTCGCCGGCAACCCCGCGCGCGTCGTGAAGGAACTCGACCCCAACGGGCCGTACGTGACACGCGCCGATTTCTACCGGGACCCGAGCTCGCTGGTCGCGGAAGCCGACCGGCTCGACCGCCAGTTCCTGGCCGGCAACAGCCTTTTCGGCTGGCTGCGCGCGCTGTTCTTCCCCACCACGCGCGATTGACTCCGGGCGCTCACAGCGCCCGCGCCAGGCACCACACCTCGACCTGCGCCGCGCCGGCGGCGAGCAGCGCCGCCGTGACCGCCTCGGCGGTCGCACCGGTGGTGATCACGTCGTCGACGAGCGCGATGCGCCGATCGGCGCAGCCCGCGGCATCAAAGGCACCCTGCAGGTTGCGCCGGCGTGCCGCCGCGCCGAGCTGCTTCTGGTCGGCGGTGCGCTGCACCCGCCGCACCAGGGAGCTGCAGAGCGTGAGTCCCAGCTCGGCGGCGAGCACGCGTGCGATGCGCTCGGACTGGTTGAAGCCGCGCTCGCGCAGCCGCCCCGGGTGCAGCGGCACCGGCGCCAGCACCAGGCCGGTGCGCCGCGCCGCCGGCAGCGCCGCGAGGCGCGCGGCGAGCAGCCCCGCGAGCATGCGCCCGGCGGCGAGATCGCCCTGGAACTTGAAGCGCGACAGCAGTTCGCGCACCGGATGCTCGTAGCGCAGTGCGGCGATGCAGGCGCTGAAGCCGGGCGGCCGCTGCAGGCAGTGCCCGCAGGGCGCGTCGTGCGCATCCGGCAGCGGCATGGCGCAGCGCGGGCAGGCGTGATGGAGGACCGGGAGTTCCGCGGCGCAGTCGGCGCACAGATCCAGCGCTGCGCGGGCCGCGCCGCCACAGAGCAGGCAGGTCGCGGGCAGCAGCCCGCGCAGCAGCGACTTGTAAACCATTGGCGTCCATTCCGGTTGACAAGTTTTTCGTCGGGCCGGACACTTCCAGCCCCGTTTCGAGCCACTTTCGGGGTTTGTGATGCCCAATGCAAGTAACGCCGGCGCCGTGCGCAACGACTGGACGCGCGACGAGGTCGAGGCCCTGTTCGCGCTGCCGTTCAACGAGCTGCTGTTCCGCGCCCACGGCGTGCACCGCGCGCATTTCGACCCGACCGAGGTGCAGGTGAGCACGCTGCTCTCGATCAAGACCGGCGCCTGCCCGGAGGACTGCAAGTACTGCCCGCAGAGCACCCGCTACGACACCGGGCTCGAGCCCGAGAAGCTGCTCGAGGTCGAGCGCGTGCTGGAATCCGCGCGCGCCGCGCGTGCGGCGGGTTCCTCGCGCTTCTGCATGGGCGCCGCGTGGCGCTCGCCGAAGGACCGTGACCTGCCGTTGCTGACGGCCATGATCAGAGGGCGTCAAGGATCTCGGCATGGAGACCTGCATGACGCTCGGCATGCTCAGCGCCGGCCAGGCCGGGGCGCTGGCCGAGGCCGGGCTCGACTACTACAACCACAACATCGACACCTCGCCGGAGTTCTACCCCGAGATCATCTCGACGCGCTGCTTCCAGCAGCGCCTCGACACGCTCGCCAACGTGCGCGAGGCGGGCATGAAGGTCTGCTGCGGCGGCATCGTCGGCATGGGCGAGGGGCGCGAGGACCGCGCCGGCCTGCTGCTGTCGCTGGCCACGATGCCCGAGCATCCCGAGAGCGTGCCGATCAACCTGCTGGTGCGCGTGCCCGGCACGCCGCTCGAGGAGCAGGCCGACCTCGATCCCTTCGAATTCGTGCGCACCATCGCGGTGGCGCGCATCCTGATGCCGGCCTCGCACGTGCGCCTGTCCGCGGGGCGCGAGAACATGAGCGACGAACTGCAGGCGCTGGCCTTCTTCGCCGGCGCCAACTCGATCTTCTACGGCGAGAAGCTGCTGACCACCGCGAACCCGGAGAGCGAGCGCGACATGCAGTTGTTCCGCCGTCTCGGCCTGCGGCCCGAGGAGCGTGCGCCGGCTGCCACCGCGACCGGCGCAAACCGCGCGCCCGGGCCGCCAACGCGCTGTTCTACGACGCCGCCACGGCCTGAGCACGCGCGGCGTGGACGGGCGGTTTCGCGAGCCTTGGCGCGGATCTCGCGGCCAGGGCCGCCGCCGGCCTTTACCGCGGCCGCCGCCTGCTCGACGGGCCGCAGGCCACCACGGTCCGCGTCGACGGGCGCGAACTGCTCGCCTTCTGCAGCAACGACTACCTCGGACTCGCGAATGATCCGCGCGTGATCGCGGCGCTGGCGGCGGGTGCGGCGCGTTACGGCGCCGGCAGCGGCGCCTCGCACCTGGTCTCGGGCCACAGCCGTGCGCACCACGAGCTGGAAGAAGCGCTGGCGCAGTTCACGGGCCGCCCGCGCGCGCTGCTGTTCTCCAGCGGCTATGCCGCCAACCTCGGCGTGATCAGCGCGCTGCTCGGCCGCGGCGATGCGGTGTTCCAGGACCGTCTGAACCACGCCTCGCTGCTCGACGGTGGCCTGCTGAGCGGCGCGCGCCTGCAGCGCTTCCTGCACAACGATGCCGGCAACCTCGAGGCGCGCCTCGCGCGCAGCGGCGCGCGACGCAAGCTGGTCGCGGTGGACGGCGTGTTCAGCATGGACGGCGACGAGGCCCCGCTGGCGGCGCTGGCCGCGGCGAGCGCGCGCCACGGCGCGCTGCTGTACGTCGACGACGCGCACGGCTTCGGCGTGCTCGGCGAGCGCGGCGCCGGCACGCTGGAGAAGCAGGGCATGGGCAGCGCCGGGGTGCCGCTGCTGATGGCGACGCTGGGCAAGGCGCTCGGCGTGGCCGGGGCCTTCGTCGCCGGCAGCGAGGAGCTGATCGAGACGCTGATCCAGTTCGCGCGCACCTATGTCTACACCACCGCGATGCCGCCGGCGCTGGCCGTGGCTGCCGCCGCGAGCCTGCGCATCGTGCGCCGAGGAGCCGTGGCGGCGCGCGCACCTGCGGGAGCTGATCGGGCGCTTTCGTGCCGGCGCGAGTGCGCTGGGCCTGCAGTTGATGCCTTCGGCAAACCGCGATCCAGCCGCTGCTGCTGGGCGATGCCGCCACCGCGCTGCGCTGGTCCGAGCAGCTGCTCGCGCGCGGCCTGCTGGTGCCGGCGATCCGCCCGCCCACCGTGCCGCGGGGGCAGTCGCGCCTGCGCGTGACGCTGAGCGCCGCGCACACGGAGGCCGAGGTCGAGCGCCTGCTGCAGGCGCTGGCGGACATCGCGGGCGCATGAGCGCCGTTGCCGCCGCCCGGCCCGCGCCGGCAAGCGCCGCGGCGCGCCGGCGCGTCGTGCTGCTGCACGGCTGGGGCAGCCGGCGCGAGGTCTTCGCCGCCTTTGGCCGCGGCGCTCGCGCGCGCATTTCGACGTGCTCGCGCTGGATCTGCCCGCGCACGGCGCGGCCGCGGACGAGGCCTTTCCGCGCGACGAGGCGACGCTGCTCGGCTGGATGCGCGAGCGCATTCCCGTGGGCGCGGTGCTGGTCGGGTGGTCGCTCGGCGGCGCGCTCGGACTGCGCTTCGCGCAGCGCCTTCCCGGGCCACCTCGCCGCGCTGGTCACCATCGCGACCAGTCCCTGCTTCCTGCAGTGCGAGGGCTGGGCGGCGGGCATGGATGCCGCGAGCTTCGCGGCGTTCCGCGCCGGCCTGCTGGCGGACGCCCGGCGCAGCTCGGTCGCTTCGCCGCGCTGCAGGCGCACCAGGACCTGCGCCAGCGCGAGCTGGCACGCGAGCTGCGCGCGCTCGCCGCGGCGCCGGCCGACCCCGGCGAGCTGCTGGCGGCGCTGGATACGCTCGCGCGCCTCGACCTTCGTGACGCACTGGCGGCGCTGGAACTGCCGGTGCTGCACGTGCTGGGCGAGCGCGACGCCATCGTGGCGCCCGCAGGTGGCCGCGCACTATGCGCGGCTGCAGCCGCGCGCCAGCGTGTGGCTGGTGCCGGGCGCGGCGCATGCGCCGTTCCTGTCGCGCCCCGCGGCGGTCGCCGCGCGCGTGACGGATTTCCTGTGCACGCGCCTTGCCGCGCCGGCCGTCGCTGCCACGCGCAGCAAGCAGGATGTCGCGCGCTCCTTCGGCCGCGCGGCGGCGGGCTACGAGCGTGCCGCGGCACTGCAGCGCACCATCGGCGAGGAGCTGCTGGCGCTGGCGCCGCCGCTCGCCCCGGCGCGCGTGCTCGACATCGGCAGCGGCACCGGCCATTTCAGCGACCGGCTGGCGCAGCGCTTTCCGCGCGCCGGGGTGATCGGGCTCGACCTCGCCGAGGGCATGTTGCGCCAGGCGCGCGCCGGCGCGCGCGGCGAATCGGCGCGCTGGCTGTGCGGCGACGCCGAGCAACTGCCGCTCGCCGGCGCGAGTATCGACCTGGTGTATTCCAGCCTCGCGCTGCAGTGGTGCGAGAGCCCGGGGCCGGCACTGGCGGAGATCGCGCGCGTGCTGGCGCCGGGCGGCCAGGCGCTGATCGCGACGCTGGGCGACGACACCCTGTGGGAGCTGCGCGCCGCGTGGCGCGCCGTCGATGCCCGCGTGCACGTGAACCGCTTCGAGAGCGTCGCCGCGCTGGAGCGGGCGGCGTGCGCGGCCGGGCTCACGCTGCGCGCGATCGGGCAGAAGTACCACCTGCCCGCATACCCGACGTGCAGGGCCTGGCGCGCGATCTGCGCGCGATCGGGGCGCACAACGTGAACGCCGGTCGCCCCGGCGGGCTTGCCGGGCGCGGTGCGTGGCGCCGGCTGCAGTCGGCCTACGCGCTGCTCGCCAACCCCGACGGCACGCTGCCCGCCACCTACCGCGCGCTCTGCCTGCGGCTGGAGAAACCGCGTGGCTGAGGCCTGGTTCGTCACCGGCACCGATACCGGCGTCGGCAAGACCCTGGTCGCGGCGGCGCTGCTGCTGGCGGCCGGAGCGCGCGGTGCGCGCACGATCGGCCTGAAGCCCATCGCCTCCGGTGCGCTTGCCACGGCCGAAGGGCTGCGCAACGAGGACGCCCTGGCGCTGCTTGCCGCCATGAACCAGGAACTGTCCTACGCGGAAGTGAACCCGGTGGTGCTGGCGCCCGCGGTGGCGCCGCATATCGCGCTCGCCGAGGCGGGCCTGGCGCTCGACGCCGCCGCGCTGCACGCGCGCTGCCTGCCGGCGCTCGCGCGGCCGCACGACGTCGCGGTGGTCGAGGGCGCCGGCGGCTGGCGGGTGCCGCTGAATCACGCCGAGACGCTGGCGGATCTCGCGCGCCGGCTGGGTTTCCCGGTGGTGCTGGTGGTCGGCCTGCGCCTGGGCTGCATCAACCACGCGCTGCTGACGGCCGAGGCGGTGCGCGCCGACGGGCTGCGGCTGGCCGGGTGGGTGGCCAACCAGGTCGATCCCGGCATGGCCAATCTCGCCGAAAACCTCGCCACCCTCGATGCGATGCTCGGCGCCCCGCGCATCGGCTTCATCCCCTGGCGCGCCGGCATCGATGCGCGCGCCGCGGCCGGGCTGCTCGATATCGGCCTGCTGCGTGCGCGGCGCTGCGGATTGAGCGCCGCCTCGCAGCGCGGGTCCGGATCCGTATCTACACTTGCAGCGTCCCCTTGACGGAGCAGTCCCCGTGAGCAGCACTCCCATTGGCCAGACCGGACTCCAGGGCCTGCGCGAGAGCCTGGAGCGCGCGCAGGCCGCCGCGTCGCGTGTCGTCACGAGTGCCGCGCTCGGCGACGCCGGGCAGCTCACCGGGGCGATCGTCGATCTGCAGGCCGCGAAGCGGCAGGCCGAGGCCTCGGCGCAGGTCGTGCGCGCGGCCGACGACACCCTGGGCACGCTGCTCGACGTGATGGCCTGAGACGCACGTTTACCTGCCATGTAATGGTCCCTCCGGGACCCCGCGACTAGCATCCGGCGCGTCGATTTTCCGCTCCGGAGTTTCCCCATGCTGTCCTACAAGGCCCCGCTGCGCGATATGCGTTTCGTCCGCGACGAACTGCTCGATTTTCCCGCGCTCTTCGCCTCGCTTCCCGGCTGCGAGGATTTCACGCCCGACCTGATCGATGCGATCCTCGCCGAGGCGGCGAAGTTCTGCGAGAACGTGCTGGCGCCGCTGTACCGCAGCGGCGACGAGGAAGGCTGCACCCTGACGGCGCAAGGCGTGCGCGCGCCGGCGGGTTTCCGCGAGGCCTACGCGCAATACGTCGAGGGCGGCTGGGCGGCGCTCAGTTCGCCCGCCGAGTACGGCGGCCAGGGGCTGCCGCCCTCGATCAGCCTCGTTCGTCGAGGACATGCTCGGCACCGCGAACTGGGCCTGGGCCATGTATCCGGGCCTGTCGCACGGCGCGACGCGCACCGTGAAGGCGCACGGCACCGAAGAGCAAAAGCACATCTACCTGCCGAAACTCGTGAGCGGCGAGTGGACCGGCACCATGTGCCTCACCGAGGCGCACGCGGGCAGCGATCTGGGCATGCTGCGCACGCGCGCCGAGCCGCATGCCGACGGTTCCTACCGCATCACGGGCACCAAGATCTTCATCTCCGCGGGCGACCACGACATGGCGGAGAACATCGTGCACATCGTGCTCGCGCGCCTGCCCGACGCGCCGACCGGCACCAAGGGCATCTCGCTGTTCCTGGTGCCGAAGAAACTGCCGCAGGCCGACGGCTCGCTGGCGCCGAACAGCGTGTCCTGCGGCTCCATCGAGCACAAGATGGGCATCAACGCCTCCGCGACCTGCGTGATGAACTTCGACGCGCGCCACGGGCTTCCTGATCGGCGCAGCCGAACCGCGGCCTCAACCACATGTTCACGTTCATGAACGCCGCGCGCCTCGGCACCGCGATGCAGGGGCTGGCGGCCGCGGAGCTCTCGTTCCAGGGCGCGCTGGCCTACGCGCGCGAGCGCCTGCAGGGCCGTTCGCTCGCGGGACCGAAGAACCCCTCCGGGCCGGCGGATCCGCTGATCGTGCACCCGAACATCCGTCGCATGCTGCTGACGCAGAAGGCCTACGCCGAGGGCAGCCGCGCCTTCCTGTACTGGCTGTGCCAGCTGGTCGACATCGCGGACAAGTCCGCCGATGCGGCGGCGCGCAAGCACGCCGAGGACCTGATGGCGCTGCTGACGCCGGTGGCCAAGGCCTTCGTCACCGAGGCCGGCTACGAAGCGGCGAACCTGGGCGTGCAGGTGTTCGGCGGGCACGGCTACGTGCGCGAGCACGGCATGGAGCAGATCGTGCGCGACACGCGCATCGCGCTGATCTACGAAGGCACCAGCGCGATCCAGGCGCTGGACCTGCTCGGGCGCAAGATCATGGGCAGCGGCGGCGAGCTGCTGCGCGGCTTTGCCGCCATCGTCGAGCAGTTCTGCAGCGAAAACGCGGGGAACGCGGACATGGCGCCGCTGGTCGCCGCGCTGACGGCGACCGGCAAGCGGCTCGAGGGCCTGACGATGCACATCGCCGGTGCCGCGATGAAGAATCCCGACGAGGCCGATGCCGCGGCCTTCGAGTACCTGATGTTCATGGGGTATTTCGTGCTCGGCTTCATGTGGGCGCGCATGGCGCGCACCGCGCTCGACGCGCTGGCGGGTGGCACCGGCGAGGCGGATTTCTACCGGGCCAAGGTCGAGACGGCGCGCTTCTACTTCCAGCGCATCCTGCCGCGCACCGAGAGCCTCGCGCTGTGCGTCGAGGCCGGCGGCGCCACGCTGATGGCCTTGCCCGAGGCGCATTTCGCGCTGTGAGCGCGGTGCGGCGCGGGCCGGGCGCGACTTCTCGCGTCGCGGTCCGCGCGCGTATACTGCGCGCCCCGATGACAGGCGCCCGCGTGGCGCAGGGTGACGCACCGTGAGCGAAGCAAGAAAACTCGATCCCGAAGACCAGCAGCGCGTCGACGCCTTCACGTCGACGGGGATTCACTCGGTTCCGCGCAAGCCCTTCCGTCCGCTGGTGCTGCTGGCCGTGATCCTTGCCGTCACGACCGCGATGACGGTGCTGAGCATCGTCATCGAACGAATGTATATCCCCTGAGCAAAGTTTCCATTACAATGCGCGCCGCGTGGACAGGCCCGCGCGACGATCTGACCGTTTTCGGAGTGTAGCTCAGCCTGGTAGAGCACTGCCTTCGGGAGGCAGGGGTCGAAGGTTCGAATCCTTTCACTCCGACCAGTTTGCAGAAGGGCCGTCGCGGCGAGCGACGGCCCTTTTTGTTTGGCCGCGCAGCGGCCGGTTTGCTTTCACCGGCATGCCACGATAACTTGCCGCGAACGTTTGCCGAGCTACTCCGATGAGCCACGATACCCTGAGCCTCGCCCACCGCTACGCCGCGCTGATCGACGACCGTCGGCTGGACCAGTTGCACACGATCATGCTGCCCTCGATCCGCATCACGGGTCCCGGCTACGTGATGGATACCCTGCCCGAGGTCGAGCGCGGCATGGAATTGCTGCGCCAGTACGACCGTACCTTCCACATGGTCGGCAACCAGCTCGGCGCGTGGGGCGATGACGGCGTGTGGAGCGGCGAGACCTATTGCATCGCCTCGCACGTCTACCAGCGTGACGGCGTCGAATGGAAGCTCGACATGGCGATCCGCTACCAGGACCGCATCGTGCGCCACGACGGCGCACTGCGTTTCGCCTCGCGCGAGCTGCGCCTGGCCTGGGTGCAGGACCTGCCGCTCACGATGGCCCGCTGATCCGTTCAGGCCGGGGCGCGCAGCGCGTCCCGGGCGCCGGTCGCATCGGCGCAGCCGCGCGGTCCGGCCATCCCGCATTCGCGCCACAGGCGCTCGCTCACCGCTTCCAGCGGCTCCCCGCCTTCGACCAGCCACGCGGCGATCGCTGCCGCGACATCCGGCCAGTCCGAGCGCGGCGGTGTTGTCTCGAGCGCGAGGAAATCGCCGATGACCTGCGGGTCGAGCCGCTGTGCGATCCGTGCGAAGCCCAGCGCCTGCAGCGCCAGCGCATTGGACACCTGTTCCATCTGGCCGGCGAGCGGCTTGGCGAGGATGCGCTTGCCGTGGCACAGCGCCTCGCTGATCAGCTCGAAGCCGCAGTTGCACACGATATGGCTCGCGCGCTCCAGCGCCGCAACGAACGTGGCGCGCCCCACCGGGTGCGTCGCCACGTTGCCGCGCTGCTCCGCGATGCAGGCCGGGCCCGAACATCGCGAAGCGCCAGCCCGGGATCGCGCGCAGCAGTGCGATCACGCGCTCCGGATCCTCGAACGGCAGGTAGACCAGCGCTTCGCGCGGTGATGCGCGCGCGGGCCCGCCCGCCGGGCGCGCATCGTCGTCGACGATCGGCGGCAGCAGCGGGTGCCCGAAGTGGTGCCAGTGCAGGCCGATGCGCGTGCCCACGGGCGCGCAGGCCCGGAGCACCAGGCTGCCGAGGAGGTTGCGCCGCGAGCGCGGCACGCCGGGCACCAGCGCGTACTGGTGGCCGAGGCCGATGCAGTCGCGCCGTTGCCTGCGCGCGGCCCAGGCGGTGACCGGTTCGAAATCGGAAACCACGCGGTCGTAGCCGTCGAGGTCGAGCTCGCGCATGTCGCGCAGGAACTCGCCGGGCGCGAGCTGGCGCAGCGTTGCGAGCGGGCGCACGCGGCCCGCGCGGGTCGCGAAGCTCAGCCCGCGACGCCATTGCCAGGCACCGAAGCACTCCATGTCGAAGAAGTCGCCGCGCTCGCGCCCGGAGAACAGCCAGTCGACCTGCACCTGCGGGTAGCGTGCCAGTGCCCGCGCCATCGCGCGCGCCCGCGTCAGGTGGCCGTTGCCCGTGCCCTGCACGCCATAGAGGATCTTCATGCGGCGAACAGCATGTGTGCGCCCAGCAGCAGCGAACTGCCCAGCAGTGCGCCGGCCGCGGTGTCGCTGGGAAAGTGCACGCCGAGGAACACGCGCGATGCACCCACGCAGCAGGCCCACGGATACAGCAGCAGGGCGGCCCAGAAGCCGAACTCCTGCGTGCACAGTCCGGCGAACAGGAACGCCGCCGAGGTGTGGCCGGAGGGAAAGCTGAAACGGTCGGAGGCGATCACCAGGCTGCGAAAGCCGGGCAGGATGTCGGGCGGGCGCCGGCGCCGGCAGGTGTTCTTCATCAGCAGGTAGGCCGTGCGCTCGAGAGCGAAGGCCTGGCAGCCGAGCGTGACGAAGGCCATGGCGTCGGTTGCGCCGGTGGCCAGCAACAGCAGCGCCAGCAGCAGGTAGAGCCAGCCGTCGGCGCTGCGCGAGATCCAGCGCGCCGCGACGAAGATCATGGCTTCGGCGCTGCGCCGGTGGCACCAGCCGAAGGCGAGGAGGTCGAGGCGGTGGATGTTCTGCAGCAATCCGGTATCCCCTGCGCGTTCCATGCACGGAGGATGCGCGGCGATTGTTGAGGTCTCGTGGTGTTTCGGTGAATTTTTGATGACGCCGGCGCGCCGCTCAGTGCGGCGCGTGAAAGCGCCGCGTCTCGGTGTCCTGGCGGCGCGCGCTCAGTTCGTCGCGCGCGTGCGCGATCAGTGCCGCGGCGGCGCGCTGCTCGTCGGTCCCGGCCAGGCGCAGGATTTCCCACAGCCTGCGGTCCGACAGGTTCTTCACGTCGATGCCGGTTTCGGTTTGCATGCGAGGCGTCTCCTCCTTCTGTTCGCGGCACATGCTGTGGGCTGCTCTGTGACAGCTTCATTAAGCGCGCACGCTGCGCTAGAGTCGCGCCACGCCCGGGCCGCTTCATCGAGTGCCGTGACGCCCCGCCACAGGAGAACCCGCGATGCCCGCCGGAGTGCTTGCGCTGATCGTGGCGCTGGTGATGTTGCTGCTGCTGCCGTTCCTGCTCGCCGATGCGATGGTGTCGGCGCTGCTCGAGCTCGGCATCGGGCCGCGCGTGGCGACGCTGCTGGTGATCGGCATCTTCCTCGGCAGCCTGTTCAACGTGCCGGTATGGCGGCGCGAGGGCGCCGCCGTGCTGGAATACCGCCCGTCCGATTTCTTCGGCCTCGGCCGGCTCGCGCCGCGGCTGGTGCAGCCCGGCACGCAGCAGGTGATAGCGCTGAACGTCGGCGGCTGCCTGATACCTGCGATCATCGTGATCTACGAACTGGCGCGCCTGTTCGACGCCGGCGGTAATGCCCCGCTGCACGCCGCCGTGGCGATCGCGCTGAATGTCGCGGCCTGCTACCTGATGGCGCGCCCGGTCGCGGGGCTCGGCATCCTGCTGCCCGCGCTGGTGCCGGGCTGCCTCGCGGCGCTGGTCGCCGTGCTGCTGGCGGGCGAGCACGCGCCGCCGGTCGCGTTCTGCGCCGGCGTGCTGGGGCCGCTGATCGGCGCGGACCTGCTGCACATCCGCGACCTCGGCCGGCGCGGCAGCGGGCTGATGAGCATCGGCGGCGCCGGCACCTTCGACGGCATCGTGATCTCCGGGTTCCTCGCCACGATGCTGAGCACCTGAGCGCCGGGCATCTGCTAACCTCCCGCTTCGCTCATCACCGATTCGCCGGAACGCCGCACATGGACCTGGAAGATTTCCGCCGCGAGTACCTCGCTCCCGGCCTGCACCGCAAGGATCTCGACGCCTCGCCGTTGCGTCAGTTCGAGCGCTGGCTGAAACACGCGATCGACGCCGGCCTGCGCGACCCCACCGCGATGGCGGTGGCAACTGTCGATGCGCGCGGGCGCCCCTCGCAGCGGCTGGTGCTGCTGAAGCACTGCGACGACGCCGGCTTCGTGTTCTACACCAACCTCGAGAGCCGCAAGGCGCGCGAGATCGCCGCCAACCCGCGCGTGGCGCTGCTGTTTCCGTGGGCGGACATGGAGCGGCAGGTGCGCATCGAGGGCGCGGTGGAGCGCATGGGGACCGCGGAGGCGCTGAAGTATTTCCTGATGCGCCCGCGCGCCAGCCAGCTCGCGGCGTGGGCCTCGGCGCAGAGCCGCCCGCTGTCCTCGCGCGCGCTGCTCGAGGACGAGTTCGCGCGCCTGAAGCACAAGTTCGGCGAGGGCCGCATCCCGCTGCCCTCGTTCTGGGGCGGCTACCGCGTGGTGCCGGATGCCTTCGAGTTCTGGCAGGGTCGCCCCAACCGCCTGCACGACCGCTTCAGCTACACGCTCGCCGACGACGGGCAGTGGCGCATCGAGCGGCTCGCGCCCTGAGCAGCCGGCCCTCAGGCTCTCAGACGACCAGGTCGAGCTGCTGCAGGGTTCCCGCGGAGAGATCCTTCCCGATCCACAGGCCGCTGCGGCGCACCACGGCGAGCGTCTCGTTCGCGGCGGTGTTCACGCTGAACGGCGTTGCCGCGCGGCCGGCGGCTAGTCGGGGCTGCCCTCGAGCGTGAACGTCGCGTGGCGGTCTAGCCCCAGCAGCATCGTCAGCCGCGGCAGGCTCTCGGCGAGGGCGGCGCGCAGCGTGTGGGGCGGATTGACCACGAACACCCCGCTGCCGTACAGGCCGTGCGCGGCGTCGGCTGCGCGCACCACCAGCTCGGCGCGCAGCCAGCGTTCGGGGGCCAGCGTCGCCAGTCGTGCGGGCAGCTCGCGCGATTCGCGGCGCGGGATCATCGGGTACCACACCATGTAGACGCCGGTGGCGAAGCGGCGCAGTGCCTGCTTCAACGCATCGAGCAGGCGCACGTAGTCGTCACGCACTTCGTAGGAGGGATCGATCAGGACCAGCGCGCGGCGCGGCTCCGGCGGCAGCAGGGCCTTGAGGCCGGCGTAGCCGTCCTCGCTCAGCACGCGGGCGGGCACGGGGCCGGAGGCGAACTCCTGTTCCAGCAGCGCGTAATCCGCCGGGTGCAGCTCGTGCAGCCAGAGGCGGTCCTGCGCCCGCATGCGCATGCGCGCGATCCACGGCGAGCCGGGGTAGTACTTGAGGCGGTGGTGCGGGTTCAGCGTGCGCACCAGCTCGACGTAGCGCGCCAGCGCCTCGGGCAGCACGCCGGCGTCCCAGAGCTTCCCGACGCCGTCGACGTACTCGCGCTGCGCGGCGGCGTAGCCCTGGGTGAGCGTGTAGCGTCCCGCCCCGGCGTGGGTGTCGATGTACCAGAACGGCTTGTCCTTCGCGGCCATGTAGTCGACCAGCTGCAGCAGCACCACGTGCTTGAGCACGTCGGCGTGGTTGCCGGCGTGGAAGGCATGGCGATAACCGAGCATCTCAGCGCGTCCGGGAAACGGCGGCGCTCGTCGAGTGCCGCGCTGCAGCGGGGCGGACGCGATGGCGTGCGGGGCGGCGTGCGCTCATGGCTTGCGATCCTGGGGGGCGAACGGGCAGTCTAGCCGGGATCGGCCCGGGTTGCGCCAAACGGGAGGGACAACAATTGCAGCAGGGTGTGCCGCGCACGGTGGTCGCGCTGGGCTTCGTCAGCCTGTGCATGGACACCTCCTCGGAACTGATCCACAGCCTGCTGCCGGTGTTCCTGGTGGCGGGGTTGGGCGCCAGCCCGCTCGTGCTCGGCCTGATCGAAGGCGCGGCGGAATGCGTCGCCAGCGTGATGCGCGTGTTCTCGGGCGCGCTCAGCGACCGCAGCGGCCGGCGCAAGCCGCTGATCCTGTGCGGTTACGGGCTGGCGGCGCTCAGCAAGCCGCTGTTTCCGCTGGCGGGCTCGGCCGCGACGGTGTTCGCCGCGCGCGCGATCGACCGCCTCGGCAAGGGCATACGCGGCGCGCCGCGCGATGCGCTGG
Organism: uncultured Gammaproteobacteria bacterium; assembly: GCA_963819895.1. Taxonomy (GTDB): domain Bacteria; phylum Pseudomonadota; class Gammaproteobacteria; order Pseudomonadales; family UBA5518; genus UBA5518. Next base: position 101,721 of record CAWFXU010000012.1, on the reverse strand, counting down.
TGGCCGACGTGACGCCGCAGGACTCGCGCGGCGCTGCCTACGGCGTGCGCCAGGCGCTGGACACGGTGGGCGCCGTGCTCGGGCCGGCGCTCGCGATCGCACTGATGTACCTGCTGGCGAACGACATCCGCGCGGTGTTCTGGGTCGCCACCGTGCCGGCGCTGCTCGCCGTCGCGGTGCTCGCGGTGTTCGTGCGCGAGCCGGCCGCGCCGCCAGCGCGCGCCGCGAAGGAGCGCTTTGCATTGGCCTGGCTGCGGCCCGGCGCCGTGCCCCCCGGGTGCCGCGCGGTGATCGCGCTGGCCGCGCTGCTGGCGTTCGCGCGCGTCGCGGAGGCCTTCGTGCTGCTGCGCGCGAGCGAGCTCGGGCTGGCCACGGCGCTGGTGCCGCTGGTGCTGATCGTGATGAACGCGGCTTATGCGCTCAGCGCCTGGCCCGCGGGCGCGTACTCGGACCGCTTCGGGCGCAAGCCGGTGCTGGCTTGCGGGCTGGGCCTGCTGCTGCTCGCCGACCTGCTGCTCGCGCGCGCCGCCGATCCGTGGACGGCGCTGCTCGGGGCGCTGGTGTGGGGGCTGCACCTCGGCGCCACGCAGGGACTGCTCGCGGCGCTGGTGGCCGATCGCGCCCCGGCGCAGGCGCGCGGCGCGGCCTTCGGCTGGCTGCACCTCGGAACGGGGCTGGCGACCGTGCTCGCGGGCGCGCTGGGCGGCTGGTTGTGGACGCGCTTCGGCGCCGGTGCTGCCTACGCCGCCGGTGCCGTGTGCGCCGCGCTGGCGCTGGCGCTGCTCGGTGTGCTGCCCGGGCGCGAAGCGGCGCTCGCGCCGCGTTGAGCGGGCCGGGGCAACGTTGGATTACACTGCGCACGGATCGACCACCGATCGCGCACATTGCCGGCAAGGGCGCGGGGAGGCCAGCGCGTGAGACTGCTACTGCTGATGACGGGCAACGAGCTGATGAGCGGGGTCACGCTCGACTCCAACTCTGCGCTGATCGCGCAGAAGCTCGCGCCGCTCAATCGCCAGGTCGCCGCGAAGGTCACCATCGGAGATGACTTCGCGCTGCTGTGCGCGGAGCTGGAGCGGCTGGCGGGCCTCGCCGACGTGCTGATCGTCAACGGCGGACTCGGGCCGACCAGCGACGACCTGACCGCCGAGGCGCTGGCCAACGTGGCGGGAGTCCCGCTGCAGGAGAGCCCCGAGGCGCTGGCGCACCTGGAGGCGTGGTGCGCCCGGCGCGGACTGGCGCTGAACGCCGCCAACCGCAAGCAGGCGCTGCTCCCGGCGGGCGCGGCGGTCGTGCCCAATGCGGTCGGCAGCGCGGTGGGCTTTCGCCTGCGCCACCGCGGTTGCGAGATCGTGTGCACGCCCGGCGTGCCGTCGGAGTTGCGGCAGATGCTCGACGAGGAGGTCGTGCCCTGGCTGGCCGCCGAGTTCCCCTCCAGCGAGCGCGTGGTGATCACGCGCTTGCAGCTGTTCGGCATCGGCGAGTCCTCGCTGCAGCAGCGCATCAGCGAGGAATTCCCCGACTGGCCCGCGCACATCGAGCTGGGTTTCCGCGCCGGGGCGCCGACGCTGGAGCTCAAGGTCTCCAGCTTCCGCACCGCCGACGAGGCCGCGCGCGTGGCCTGCGAGCAGCGCCTGCAGGCGATGTTCGCCGATCACATCATCGGCACCGGCGACACCAGCCTGCAGCGGCGCGTGGTGGAACTGTGCGCTGCCGCCGGCAAGCGGCTCGCGACCGCGGAGTCCTGCACCGGCGGCCTGATTGCCGCGCTGCTGACCGAGGTGCCGGGCGCCTCGCAGGTCTTCGACGCGGGTTTCGTGACCTACTCGAACCGTATCAAGGAACGCGTGCTCGGCGTTGGCGCCGACACGCTTGCCCGCCATGGCGCGGTCAGCGAGGCCGTGGTGCGCGCGATGGCGCAGGGCGCGCTGGCGCGCAGCGGTGCCGACTACGCGGTCGCGGTTTCCGGCATCGCCGGCCCCGACGGCGGCACGCCCGACAAGCCGGTCGGCACGGTGTGGATCGCCTGGGGCAGCGCCCGGCGCGTGCAGGCGCGCGAGCTCTGGTTCCCGGTCGCGCGCAAGCTGTTCCAGACCATGGTCGCCGCCACCGCGCTCGACCTGCTGCGCCGCGAGCTCCTCGGCATCGAGACCGAGCCGCGCTATTTCCGCGAACGCGTGCGGCGGCGCTGAGCGATGGATACGCCCGCCACCCCCGCCGTTGCACCCGTCGACGAACTCCCGGCAGCGGAGCCGCTGGGCGTGATCGAGGAGGTGCACGGTCCGGTGGTCGACATCCTGTGCACCCGTCTGCCGCCGCTGCACCAGGCGCTCTACGTGCGCGCGGACGGCGAGTACTACCCGCTGGAGGTGCACCGCCACCTCGACGAATCGCGCGCGCGCGCCGTCGCGCTGCACCGCACCTCGGGGCTGCGCCGGCACCTGCCGGTCTTCGACAGCGGCGGGCCGCTCGTGGTGCCGGTCACGCCCGACTGCCTCGGGCGCCTGCTCGATCTGTTCGGCAACCCGCTGGACGGCGGCCCGCCGCTCGTCGCCAGCGGTTCGCGCCCGATCGTCGCGGCCCCGGGGCCGCTCGACGAGGCAATCGGCGTCGGCGAGATCCTGCCGACCGGCATCAAGGTGATAGACCTGCTGTGCCCCTTTGTGCGCGGCGGCAAGACGGGCCTCTTCGGCGGCGCGGGCGTGGGCAAGACCGTGCTGATCATGGAGTTCATGCACGCCATCGTGCACCTGCATCGCGGGGTATCGGTCTTCGCCGGGGTGGGCGAGCGCATCCGCGAGGGCCACGAGCTCTGGCACGACATGCAGGACGCCGGCGTGATGCCGCGCACGCTGATGGTCTTCGGCCAGATGGACGAATCGCCGGGTGTGCGCTTTCGCATCGGCCTGTCGGCGCTGACCTATGCCGAGTACCTGCGCGACCACGTGGCGCGCGACGTGCTGTTCCTGATGGACAACGCCTTCCGCTTCATCCAGGCGGGCAGCGAGCTCTCGGGGCTGCTCGGGCGCATGCCCGCCACCGTGGGCTACCAGCCGACGCTGCTCTCCGAGGTGGCGGAACTGCAGGAGCGCATCTCCTCGACGCGCCGCGGCAACATCACCGCGGTCGAGGCGGTCTACGTGCCGGCCGACGACATGACCGATCCGGCGGTCGGCGCCATCCTCGCGCACCTCGACACCACCGTGATCCTGTCGCGCAACCAGGCCGCCAAGGGCATCTATCCGGCGGTCGACCCGCTGGCATCCGGCAGCCGCCTGATGGACCGGGTCACGCTCGGCGACCGGCACTACCGCGTGGCGCAGGCCGTGCGCGAGCACCTCGCGCGCTACCGCGAGCTGGAGGACATCATCGCGATGCTGGGCATGGAGGCGCTGTCGGAGGCGGACCGGCGCATCGTGCAGCGTGCGCGCCTGCTCGAGCGCTACCTGACGCAGCCCTTCTTCGTGGTGTCGGAGCACACCGGCATCGCCGGCGCCTCGGTGCCGCTCGCGGTCACGCTCGGCGACTGCGAGGACTTCATCCGCGGGCGCTACGACGACCTGCCGGAAGAGCGCTGCTACATGCGCGGCGGCATGGAGGACGCGGGATGAACACGATGACGCTGTGTCTGCGCAGCGCCCAGCGCAGCGAGGACCTCGAGGGCGTGGTGAGCTTCGTGGGCGCGGACGCGAGCGGCAGCTTCGGCATCTGGCCCGGGCGGGCGCGCTTCATGACCGTCCTCGACTACGGCCTGTCGCGCTTCCGCCGCGCGCACGGGGGCTGGCTCTATCTCGCCTGCCCGGGCGCGGTGCTGTATCTTGCCGACGACCGCCTGACGCTGAGCACGCGGCGCTACCTCTGCGACGCGGACTACGATCGAATCTCCGGGCTGCTGAGCGGACAGCTCGCACGCGAGGAAGAGGCGTTGCAGAGCGTCAAGCAGAACGTGCAGAACCTGGAGCAGGCGCTGTTGCGGCGCCTGCGCCAGCTCGACCGGGGTGTGGCATGAGCAACGAGAACTGGCGCCGGGGCGTCGATCGCGACAGCGAGCGGCTGCGGCGCGCCGAGCGGACCCGCCGTACGGTGCTGGCGCAGACCGTGTTTCTCGGCAGCATCTCGGTGCTGTTCATGGTGCCGGTGATCGCGGGGGCCTATCTCGGGCGCTGGCTCGACGCGCACGGCGAAGGCTTCACCGTGCGCTGGACGGTGAACCTGATCGTGCTCGGCGTCGGCCTCGGTGCGCTCAACGTCTTCCTGTTCGTCCGGAAGTACTGGTGATGGGAGAGCATGGCGTCGTGTTCAGCCTCGGTCCGCTCGCGGTCACGTCCACCGTCGTCACCACCTGGGCACTGATGCTGCTGCTGTCGCTTGGCAGCCTTGCCGCGACGCGGCGGCTCTCGGTGGACAGCCCCGGCCTGCTGCAGACGGCGCTCGAGGGCGCCGTACAGGCCATCGAGTCGGCCATCGACGCCGTGCTGCCCGGGCGCGCCGGCCTGCTGCTGCCCTTCGTCGGCACGCTGTGGGTCTTCCTCGCGGTCGCCAATCTCACGGGGCTGGTGCCTGAACTGCACTCGCCGACCGCGGACCTGTCGGCCACGACCGCGCTGGCCCTGCTGGTGTTCGTGTCGGTGCACTGGTTCGGCATCCGCAGCGCCGGCCTGGCGAAGTACGCGCGCCACTACCTGAGCCCGAGCCCCATCCTGCTGCCGTTCCACCTGATCGGCGAGTTCTCGCGCACGCTGGCGCTGGCGATGCGGCTGTTCGGCAACATCATGAGCCTGGAAATGGCCGCGCTGCTGGTGCTGCTGGTGGCGGGCCTGCTGGTGCCGGTGCCGCTGCTGATGCTGCACATCGTCGAGGCACTGGTGCAGGCCTACATCTTCGGCACGCTGGCGCTGATCTACATCGCCGGCGGCATGCAATCGCGCGACTCGCACGAGGACGGCGAGACGGCACAGGGCGAATTCGACACCGGAGGACGCACGACATGAGCGACATGCACTGGTTTGCCGTGGTCTCGACCGCGGCGGCGGCAATTGCGATCGCACTGGGCACCTTGGGCCCGGCGCTGGCGATGGGGCGCGCGATCGCGCAGGCGCTGGAAGCGCTGGCGCGCCAGCCGGAGGCGGAGAAGTCCATCACGCGCACCCTGTTCATCGGCCTGGCGATGATCGAGTCGCTGGCGATCTACGTGCTGGTGATCGTGCTGATCGTGCTGTTCCGCAACCCGCTGCTCGAATACCTGCTGAAGTAGGGACTGTCTCATGGGGCTGGACTGGACCACCTTCGTCCTGGAAATCGTCAATTTCCTGGTCCTGGTATGGATGCTGAAGCGTTTTCTCTACCGGCCGGTGCTGGCCACGCTGGCCGAGCGCCGCAGCCGCATCGAAGCGCGTGCTCGCCGAGGCGAAGGAGACCGAGGAGCGCGCCAGCGCGCTGAAGGGCCAGTTCGAGAGCCGTCTCGCCGACTGGGAGCAGGAAAAGGCCGCCGCGCGCGCAAGCCTGGAAACCGCGATGGCGCTGGAGCGCGAGCGGCAGATGGAGGCGCTCGCGGAGGCCCTGGCCGCCGAGCGCGAGCGCAGCGCCGCCCAGGAGGCGCACCGCCAGGAAACGCTGAAGCGCGAACTGGCGGCCGAGGCCGGCGCCGAGGCACGGCGCTTCGCGAGCACGCTGCTCGGCAGGGTCGCCGGGCGCGAGACGGAGGCACGCCTGGTCGAGCTCTTCATCGAGGAACTGGGCGCATTGCCCGAGGAGCGCCTGGGCGCCCTGCGCACCGGGCAGAATGCCCGGGCCCGTGGCGTCTTCGCCAGCGCCTACCCGCTCCCGGAGCCGCTGCGCGCGCGGCTCGCCGGTGCCGTCGAGGCGCGGCTCGGCGTGCGCGGGGAATTCGACTTCGTCGAGGACAGCGGCCTGCTGGCCGGGGTGCGCCTGTCGCTCGGGGCCTGGCAGCTCGATTTCAGCGTGGCCGGCGAGCTCGGCGTCTTCGCGGAGAGCGGCAGCCTTGGCGGCTGAGCGCGCGCCACCCGCTGCGCCGGCGCGAGCGCGGCGCGACGCCCGAGGCGTACCGCCCGCAGCTGCGCGTCAGCGAGATGGGCCGGGTGGTGGCGATCGGCGACGGCATCGCCTGGATCGAGGGGCTGCCCTCGGCGGCCATGGACGAGATCCTGCGTTTCGACGACGGCAGCGAGGCGCTGGTGTTCCATCTCGGCAGCCGGCGCATCGGCGCCATCCTGCTCAGCCAGAAGGATGGCCTCGTCGCCGGCGCCTCGGCGCACCTGACCGGCCGGCGGCTCGACATCGGCGTCGGCGACGACTTTCTCGGCCGCGTGGTCGATCCGCTGGGCCGCCCGCTCGACGGCGGGCCGGCACCCGCGGCCGCACCGCCGGCGCGCCCTCGAGGTGGCGTCGCCGCCGATCATGGCGCGCGATTTCGTCGACCGCCCGCTGCTGAGCGGCAACAAGATGGTCGACACCATGATCCCGATCGGCCGCGGCCAGCGCCAGCTGATCATCGGCGACGCCGGCACCGGCAAGAGCTCGCTCGCGCTCGATGCCGTCATCGCGCAGAAGGGCGGCGACGTGCTCTGCGTCTACGTGCTGATCAGCCAGAAGCGCTCGGCGGTGGTCGCGACCGTGGAGACCCTGCGCCGCGCCGGCGTGCTGCGACATCAGCTGCGTGGTGGTCGCCGAGGCCACCACCACGCCCGGGCTGAAGTTCCTGGCGCCCTTCGCCGGCTGCGCGCTCGCCGAGGAATGGATGTGGGGCGGGCGCGACGTGCTGGTGGTCTACGACGACCTCACCACGCACGCCCGCGCCTACCGCGAGCTGTCGCTGCTGCTGCGCCGCCCGCCGGGGCGCGAGGCCTATCCCGGCGACATCTTCTACCTGCATTCGCGGCTGCTGGAGCGCTCCACCTGCCTCGCGGCGCACTACGGCGGCGGCAGCATGACCGCGCTGCCGATCGTCGAAACCGAGCAGGGCGAGATCGCCGCCTACATCCCCACCAACCTGATCTCGATCACCGACGGCCAGATCTACCTCGATCCGGCGCTCTTCGCCGCGCGGCGTGCTGCCGGCGATCGACATCACGCGCTCGGTGTCGCGCATCGGCGGCAAGGCGCAGCTGCCGGCGATCAAGGCCGAGGCGGGGCGCATGAAGCTCGATTTCCTGCAGTTCCTCGAGCTCGAGGTGTTCACGCGCTTCGGCTCGCGCCTGGAGGCGGGCGTCGAAGCCAAGATCCGGCGCGGCCGGCTGCTGCGCGAGCTCCTCAAGCAGGAACGCCTGGCGCCGCTCGGCCCCGAGCAGCAGCTGGCGTGGCTGGTGGCCTACAACGAGGGCTTCTTCGACGCCTGCGAGGGCCCGCAGGTGCAGCGGCGCCTGGCCTGGCTGCTCGCGCGCGCGGCCAGCGCGGGGCCGGGGCTCAGTGCCGGGCGCGATGCGTGGCGCGAGGGCATCGCGGCGTGGGCCGCGGAGGCGGGCGATGAGCCGCCGGCGTGAGCTCGCCAGGCGCATGGACGCGCTGTCCGACATCGCCGGCATCATGTCCGCGATGAAGGGCCTGGCGCTGATGGAAACGCGCATCCTGCAGGAGTTCCTCGGCAGCCAGCGCCGCATGGTGGCGGGCATCGAGGCGGCGGCCGGCGACTTCCTGGCCTGGCACGGCGGGGTCGCCGGCGAGCCGGCGACGGACGGCGGCGGACTGTGCGTGCTGGTGGGCTCGGAGCAGGGTTTCTGCGGCGACTTCAACGAGGCGCTGTTGAGCGCCTCGGCGCGGCTGCTGGGCGGCCAGCGGGTGCCGGCGCGCCGCGTCGTGGTGGGCCAGCGGCTGGCCGGGCGCAGCGGCGCGCGCGAGGACGTCGACCTGGCGCTGCCCGGCGCGATCGTGGCGGACGAAGTGCCCGCCGTGCTGCTGCGTCTGACCCGCGAGCTCGGCGACCTGCTCGCGCGCGGCGAGCCGGCCGCGCGCAGCCTGTCCGTCGTGTATCACTGCGACGCCACGCGCGAGGTCCGCCTGCGCCGGTTGCTGCCGCTCGGCGGGCTGCAGCCTCCCGGACGGGATCACCGCCACGGCGCGGAACTGACACTGGCACCGGCGGATTTCCTGAGCGGGCTGACGCGCCACTACCTGCACGCGGTGCTGAACGAGGTGCTCTACAGCTCGCTGATGGCCGAGAACCGCCAGCGCCAGGCGCACATGGACCGCGCGCTGCAGCGCCTGGACGCGGAAACGGAGAAGCTCCGGCTCGCCTGCAACCGGCAGCGCCAGGAGGAGATCACCGAGGAGATCGAGGTGATCCTGCTGTCGGCGGAAATGATGGGCCTGGCCGGGCAGTGACAAAAGCGCTCGCACTCGCCCTCAGCCTCATCGTCCTTGCCGCATGCGGCCGTGCGCCCGCACCGCAGGACAGCCCCGCAGCCGTGCCCGCCGACGCCGTGCGCGGCCGCGTTGCCGCCCACTGGTTCGGCCGGCAGTGGCCCATGAATTTCCTCGCGGGCTTTCGGCGCGAGCACGTGGCCGCGGATTTCCGGCAACTGGTGGACGACGGCTTCGACACGGTGGTGCTGTTGGTGGCCTGGGGCGACTTCCAGCCGGTGTACGCGCCGTGCTGCACCTACGACGAACGCGCGTTCGAGCGCCTGCGCTTCCTGCTCGACCGCGCCGACGAGGCCGGGCTCAAGGTGATGCTGCGGCTCGGCTATAGCTGGAGCTTCCATCCGCAGGCGGGCAGCGGCTTCGAACGCCAGCAGCGCCTGCTCAACGACGGGCAGGCGCGCGAGGCGTTTTTCGGGTTCCTGGGGCGCGTGTCGAAGGAGATCGAGGGGCGCGAGGGCGTCGTGATGGCCTTCATGAGCTGGGAGGACCTGTGGTTGCGCCGCGTGGACGAGACCGCTGCCGGCACCTGGTCCGAATACCTGGCCACGCTGCCGCCCGGCCCGGCGCACCCGTCGGCGCTGCCGGACGCCGCGCGTGACCCCCGGCTGTTCAATGGCTACTGGGACTGGCTCGTGATCGAGAAGTTGCTCGAGCCCGCCATGCCGCTGTTCCCGGTACTGTCGTTCGAGGCGCGCGTTGACGCCGAGCCGCTTGTCGAACCCGGCCCCGACGGGCAGCCGGTAGTGGCCGGGTGGATCGGCCACGACGGCATGATGCAGATGCCGCCAGGGCACCCGCTGACGATCTACTGGGCGCCGTTCTGGGGGGCGCTGAACCAGGGCGAGCAGCTGCCGGCAGCGCGCAGCCTCGCGCTGCTGGACGCCCTGCTGGTGCAGGCGCACCACAAGTCGGGGCGCCCGCTCTTCATCGACCAGTTCAACTTCGTGGACAACACCGTGGGCCACGGCCACCACGCCGTGATCCGGCCCGAGGAAACTGCCGCCTTCCTCCACGCCGCGGTGTGCATCCTGAAGCGCCGGGACGTGCTCGGGTACGGCGTGTGGACCGCGCGCGACTACGCGGAGAGCCCCCTGTACAACCCGACCTTCGGGTACGGGCTGGAGGGCTGGCGGCTCGAAACCGGGACCGGCGCACCGCAGCAGGCGCTGGAAGGGCTGGCGAGCGGTGACTTCCAGCTGCGCCTGGTTGCCGGCGACCGGCTGGCGCAGCACATGGCACCGAACCGGCGCGGGCGCCTGCCGCGCGCCGGCGATACCCTGCCCGATCGCGTCTGTGCCGAGGCCGAGGTGCGTGCGCCCGGCGTGCTGGTGGCGCGTGCCGGCGGCGCGCCGGCGATGCTGAGCTTCGACGGCTCCGGGCTGCAGCGCCGCTGTGCCGGACATCGTGGCGCAGCCCGACGACGCCGGTCTCGCGTTCTCGCTGGAACTGCGCGACGGCGAACTCGCGCTGCGCGAGGCGATGCTCTTCGACCACGTCCAGTACGGCGGGATCTACGATCTCGAGGGAGGGCCGGGTCCGTTGCTGGAGCCGGTGCGGCGCATGAACCGGGATTTCCGCGCCGGGGCGACGCGCTGCGATCGACCGGGGGCCGGATGATTCGCTGTCGGCTTGTCAGGGCAAGCCGAGGATGCGCGCCGCCTCGGCAGGGTCCGCCACCGGGCGCCCCACCGCGGCGCAGAGTGCGACGGCGCGTTGCGTCAGCTCGAGGTTGCCCGGGTGTTCCCCCGAGAGGTGGTCCTCGAGACCCGTGTGCAGGTGACCGCCGCGCTCCAGCGCAAGGCGCGCCACCGGTGTCGCGAACAGGTCCCCGCCCATCACCGCCACCGACCACGGCAGCGTGCAACCGGCGAGCTCCATCATCTCGAGGTAGGCATCGAGCGCCTTCGCGGTCGGCGGCAGGCCGAAGCTGACGCCGCGGCCGCCGCCGAAATAACCCGCCTCGCCGCCGAAGTAGAACTTGATCATGCTGCCGCGCGGGATGCGCCCCAGGCGCCAGTAGGCGAGCGCGTTGCGCAGGAAACCCGGCTCGTAGATCGCGATGCTGAGCCCCAGCCCGAGGCGCGCGCCCTGCTCCAGCGCGGCCTCCATGTCGGCCACCGTGTTCACGTACGCAAAGCTGTGCGCACTCGGTGAACCGTCGGCCTCGGCCCAGCCGAGCAGCGTGCAGCCGGGATCGAGCAGGCCGATGCGGATGGCGCCGGCCGCGGCGAGGATCTCGATGTGGCGCAGCCGCTCGGCCATCGTCGCGCCACCGCCGATGGTCGGGTAGAGCAGCGCGTCGGGCCGCTCGGCCAGCACCGTGCGGTAGCTGGCGAGGTAGCGCTCGGCGGCGTCCTCGGCGGCGAGGTTGAAATCGCTGGACGGCGCGTGGCTGTGCACGATCGCCGCGCCCGCGCGCAGGCAGTCCAGCGCATCCGCGGCGATGGCCTCCACGGTGACCGGCACGCGGGGATTGCGCGCGGGCTGGGTCACGCCGTTGATCGCGACTTCGATGATGACGGGGCTGGCGGGCGTCATGCGCAGGTCTCCTGTTCCAGGTGGGCGCGCACGGCCTCGAGAAAGCGCGCTGCCTCGCCGCCGGTCACGGCGCGATGGTCGAAGGTGAGCGAGAGCGGCAGCACCGGCTCCACCGCGGGCAGGCCGTCGCGCGCGACGACCTCGGGCGCGATGCGCCCGGCGCCCAGTATCGCGACCTGCGGCGGCGCGACCACCATCTGCGCCGTCTCGCCGCCGATCGTGCCGAAGTTCGACAGCGTGATCGTGGCGTCGCGCAGCTGCGCCGGCGCGATGCTGCGCGCGGCGACGGCTTCGCGCAGCGCGCGCACCGTCGCGAGCAGCGCGGCGTCGTCCAGGCGTTCGGTGGCGGCGATCACCGGCACGAACAGGCCCTCGGCGGTGTCCACCGCGAGGCCGAGGTTCACGGCGTCGTGGCGCAGCACGGCCTCGCGTTCGCCGTCGAACCAGCAGTTGAGCGCGGGTTCCACCGCGCAGGCGTGCAGCAGCGCGCGGATCAGCCGCAGCAGCGGGCGATCGCGGCCGTGCCAGGCACCGATGCGCGCGCGCAGCGTCACCGAGGCCGGCACCACGGCGCGATGCGCCGCGCTCATGCGTTCGGCCATCGCGCGCCGCGCGCCGTGCAGGCTTTCCCAGCCGGCAGCCGCGGGAGCGCTGGCGGCTTCGGCGGCGCGCTGCACGTCGGCCACGCTGATCACGCCGTCGGGTCCGCTGCCGGTGATGCTCTCGAGCTCGCAGCGCAGCTCGTGCGCCAGGCGCCGCGCGGCCGGCGACGCGCGCAGGTGCTGGATGGATTCGGCGTGCCGTGCCGGTGTCGCGGCGGCCGGGGCCTGCGCGCGCGGCAGCTCGCCGACCACCGCGCCGGTGTCGGCCTGCGCCGCCGCGGTGAAGGTCACCAGCACCGCACCGACCGCGATGCGATCGCCTTCCGCCGCGCCGAGCGTGGCGATGTGTCCACTGTGCGGCGCCGGGATCTCGACCACGGCCTTGTCGGTTTCCACCGAGACCAGCGGCTGGTCGGCGACCACGTGATCCCCGGGCGCCACGTGCCACTGCACGATCTCGGCGTCGCGCAGGCCCTCGCCGAGATCGGGAAGCCGGAATTCGGTGTCGCTCATGTGTATCGCATGACCTCGTGCGCGGCCTCCAGGATGCGCTCCCGCGAGGGCATGTAGTGCTGTTCCAGCTTCGCCAGCGGCATCACGGTGTCGTAGCCGGCGACGCGCAGCACCGGCGCCAGCAGTTCGAACAGGCAGCGCTCGGCGAGCCGCGCGGCGATCTCGGCGCCGAAGCCGCCGCTGAGCGCCGCCTCGTGCACGATCACCGCGCGACCGGTGCGCGCCACCGAGGCCGTGATGGTGTCCGCGTCCAGCGGCTTCAGCGTGGCGACGTCGATGACCTCGGCGGCCACGCCCTCGCGCGGCCAGCGTGTCGGCGGCGGCCAGGGTTTCCCCGAGCATCGCGCCCCAGCTGATCAGCGTGAGGTCGCTGCCTTCGCGCACCGTGAAGCAGGTGTCGAGCGGCAGCGCGACGCCGTCGTCGGCGACCTCCTCGCGGTGCGCGCGGTAGCTGCGCTTGGGCTCGAGGAACACCACCGGGTCGGGATCGCGGATGGCGGCGAGCAGCAGTCCGTAGGCGCGCGCGGGCGAGGACGGAATCACGACGCGCAGCCCGGGAATGTGCGCGAACATCGCCTCGGGGCTCTCGGAGTGGTGCTCGGGCGCGTGGATGCCGCCGCCGAAGGGCGCGCGCAGCACCATCGGGCACGAGAGGCGCCCGCGCGTGCGGTTACGCAGGCGGCTGGCGTGGTTCACCATCTGGTCGAGCGTGCTGTACATGAACCCGTCGAACTGGATTTCGGCGACCGGCCTGAGCCCGTAGGCCGCCATGCCGACCGCGATCCCCGCGATCGCGGCCTCGGCGATCGGCGTGTCCAGCACGCGCTCGGCGCCGAAGCGTTCGATCAGGCCGTCGGTGGCGCGGAACACGCCGCCGTCGCGGCCCACGTCCTCGCCGAACACGATGACCGCGGGGTCGTCCTGCAGCGCGCGCGCCAGCGCGTGGTTCACCGCCTCGACCAGCGTGAGCTCAGCCATGCGCGCCTCCGTCGCCGGCGTGGCGCTGCAGCGTGGCGAGCTGCGGTTCCAGCGCCACCGGCAGGCGCGCGTAGAGATGATCGAACATCGCGCGTGGCGGCTGCGGCGCCGTGGCCAGCCAGGCCGCCGCGGCCTCCTCGACCGCGCGGCTGCAGTCGTGTTGCAAGGCTTCCTCCTCCTCGCGCGACCAGTGCCACGCTGCGGCCAGGTAAGTGCGCAGGCGCGCGAGCGGATCCTCCTTCCAGTGCGGGCTCACCTGCGCGTCGTCGCGGTAGCGGCTGGCGTCGTCGGCCGTGGTGTGGTCGCCGAGGCGGTACGACAGGCACTCGATCAGGTGCGCGCCGCCGCCGGCGCGCGCGCGTTGCAGCGCCGCAGCGACGGCGTGGCGCACCGCGATCACGTCGTTGCCGTCGACCTGCTCGCCGCCGATGCCGGCGGCGATGGCCTTCTGCGCCAGCGTCGCGGCGGCGCTCTGCGCGGCGCGCGGCATCGAGATGGCCCATTGGTTGTTGTTGACCACGAACACCACCGGCGAGCGCCACGCGCCGGCGATGTTCATCGCCTCGTAGACATCGCCCTTGGAGGTGGCGCCGTCGCCGAACACGCAGACCACGGCGTTCGCCTCGCGGCGGTAGCGCATCGCGTGCGCCACGCCGACCGCGTGCGTCGCGTGCGCGCCCACCGTGATCGAGACCGGAAAATCGCGCGGCTGCGCCGCGAAGCAGGAGCCGCGCTCGTCGCCGCCCCAGAATTGCAGCATCTCGAGCAGCGTGACGCCGCGCAGCCACTGCGCGCCGTGCTCGCGAAACGAGGGCACCAGCACGTCGCCGGGCTGCATCGCGTCGCCCGCGCCGACGGCCACCGCTTCCTGCCCGAGCGAGGAGGCGTAGGTGCCGAGGCGCCCGGTGCGCTGCAGCGCGACCGCCCGGGTGTCGAAGGTGCGCGTCAGCACCATGGCGCGGTACAGGCGCAGCATGATGTCGCGCTCGTGCGCGAAGGCGGGCAGTTCCTGTTCGATGTTGCCCTCGGGCGCGAGGAAGCGCGAAAAGGCCACCTCGAAACGGGCGCTGATGCTCATGATCCTGCATTCTCCCTGTCGCCCGCGCGCAGCGTGGCGTGCGTCTCAGCGCTCGAAAGAATACAGGAAGTCCACCGCGTTCTCGATGCCGGAGACGGCCTCGACATAGACCGAACGGCGCAGGCGGTAGCGCAGCCGGAAGGTGTTGGCCTTGTCGAACGTCGACATGCCGTAGCGCAGGTAGAGGTCGGGCAGCACGTAGCCGCTCAGGTGCACTTCGGTGCCGCCCTCGACCTCGCGCGTGGAGAGCTGGAAATCCTGGATGCCGAAGCCCTGCAGGACGTTGCCGGTGACCCCGCTCGCGCCGGCCACGCCGAGCTGCATCAGCATGCTCGCCACCACCAGGTCCGAGTTGCCGCCGGCAGCGGGCGCGCGGCCCGTGAGCAGGTAGTGCAGGGCGCGGCTCTCCTCCATCGCGGGGCGCGAGAAGGTGCTGAGCTGGGGATCGTGCAGGTAGCCGCGCACGCGCACGCCGACCTGTATGTTCTCCTCCTCGATGCGGCGCACCGCGGTGAGGCGCAGTTCCGGGCGGTCGAGCGGGCCGCGAAAGCGCACCACGCCCTCGGTCACCGCGAGGCGCTGGCCGTAGGCGGTGAAGCGACCGTCCGCGATCTGGATCTCGCCGCTTCCGCGCAGCCTTCGGTCGCCGATGTCGCGGCGGACCTCGATGCCACCCTCGAGCCGTGCGTCCACGCCCCTGCCGCGCAGCCGCACGGCGTCGCCGAGGCGCACCTTCAGGTCTGCGCTGTAGTCGAACGGCGCGCGCGCCGGCTTCCTCGCCCACGATGACGGCGTCGGGCGACACGCTGACGGCGGTGGCGGGCAGCCGGTCGAGGCGGATGTCGGCTTGCGGTATGAACAGCTCGCCGCTGATCCCGGCGTGTTGCGCATCGAGCTGCACGCGCAGCTCGGGCACCACCGTGAGCGTGCTGTGGCGCATCGGCTCGAGCTGCAGGCCAGCGGATTTCAGGCCCAGGTCGGCGCTCCAGCCGGCGCCGGCCGAAGCGCGCGGTGCCCTCGAGAGTGCCCGCGCCGGCGGCCGTGCCGAAGCGGCCCGCGAGCCGCGCCTCGGCGCCGGCGAACTCCACGTCGAGCACGACGTCTTCGATCGGATGCGGCAGCTGCTCGTGGCTCAGCATCCCGTCGCGCAGGCTCAGCACGCCGGAGACGCGCGGTTCGCGCAGGCTGCCCGCGAGGCGGACGTCGCCGCCGAGCGTGCCCGCCGCCGCGACGACGCCCGGCGCCCGCTTCGCGAACGGCGCGAGGTCGAGCTCGCGCAGCGCCATCGCGCCGGACAGCGCGCCGCTGCCCTGCTGCAGCAGCGCCTCGCCGCTGAAGCTCGCGCCGCCGGTGAGCAACAGTCGCCAGTCGAGCGCGATGCCGGCGCCGTCGGTGCGCAGCGACGCGCTCGCGCCGCTCAGCGCGACGACGAGCGGTTCGCCCGCCGCGAGCGCCGTCAGCGTCATCGCGCCGGCGCTGGCGCGCGCCTCGATGCGCGGGTTGCGCTCGGCGACCTTGTCGGCCTCCACGCGCAGGTCGAAGCTCCCGTCCGCCTCCAGGCCCGCGGGCAGCCAGGGGCGGAGCCACGCAAACGGGATGTCGCTGCCGTCGATCGTGATGCCGGCCAGGCGCCCCGCCCCGACGACCGCGGTGCGGCGGCTGCACAGCGCGGCGGTGTCGCGCCCGAGGCAGAACGGCTCGATGCGCAGCTCGCCGTCCTTGCGCTGCCACGCCAGCCTGATCGGGCGATCGCCGTGCCACGGCGCTTGCGCGGCGGCCGGCGCGACATCCACTCGCCGGCACTCGCCGCGCCAGCCGTCGGCCATGGCAAGGGCGCCCGTGCAGTCGAGCCTGAGCGCCGCGTCCGCCGCGCGCGCGTCGAGCGCGATGCGGTGCGCCGGCCCCGAGCCCGCGAGCGAGGCGTCGAGGCTGATGCCGCGCGATGTCCTGCCAGCGTGCCTCGCCGAGTGCGAGCCGCACGCTGTTGCCCGCCTGCGCGAGTCCCCGCCAGTCCGCCTCCAGCATGAGCGAGCCCACCGCCATCCCGTTCCACGCGGCATCGCGCAGTCGCAGCGTGCCCTTGATCTGCGGGTCCGCGCGGCTTGCGCGCACGCTGAAGCTGCCGCCGCCCGTGCCGGTGGCGGTGGCGATGGTGTCGGCGAGGTTGGCGACGACCAGCGTGGCGTCGAGCGCGATCTGCTCGCCGACGCTGCCGTCGAGCGCGAGCGTGTTCGCGCCGCTCGCGAGCCGCAGCCCGTCCACTTGCCAGCGCCCGTCCGGCAGCGCCGCCACGCGCCCGGCGATGCGCGCGGGGTGGTCGTTGACGGTGCCCTCGAGTGTGCTTTCGACGGCGAGCGCGAGCGGCGTGCCGAATGCGCCATCCAGCGAGGCGGTGCCGCTCATGGCGCAGCGCAGCGCCGGGGCCCAGCCGGTGGGACAGAAGTCCGTGGCCCGCGCCTGCACCGCCCAGCGCCGCCCGGCGCCGGTGTCGAGATGGCCGCTGGCGTCCAGCCGCCCCGCCTCGCCCTGCAGCGCGAAGGCGCCGACGTCGATGCGCCCGGGCGTCCACGTCGCGGCGGCGCTGACTGCGTTGGCGCCCAGCGCCTCGGACTCCAGCCGCGCCGCGAGCGTGGCGCGCAGCGCGGCGAGGGTGCCCTCGAGCGTCAGTTGGGCCTCGTGCAGCGCGGCAAGACCGGGCTGTTCCGGACGCAGCAGCAGCGCTTCGCGGCTGCGCGCCGTCAGCGTGAGCGCGAGCGGGCGCGCCAGCGCATCGACCCGGCCCTCGACGTCGAGCGCATAACGGCCGCCGCTGCGGGCGCTGAACACGAGGCGCGCCAGGTCCCCGCTGGCGCGGATGTCGGCGTGGTGCGCGGCGCCCCAGCGCAGGCGACCCGTGGCAGCGAGCGGCAGTTGCGCGCGCAGGTCGACGTTGCCCGCCAGCGTGGCGCGTGAGCTCGCCCATGCGCGCGTCCAGGCGTTGCAGCTCGATGCGGCTGCCGCGCGCCTGGCCACCGAGCGCGATGTCCTGCAGCGTGAGCAGCGCCGCGGCGCCGCGGCGCACGCTCAGGGTGGCGAGCGTGCCGTGCGCGACGCTCAGCTGCAGCGGCAGCATCACCGGCGCCAGCGCGAGCGGGCTCGAATTGCCCGAGGCGCGGCCCGATGTCGATGTCCAGCGTGGCGATCGTGAGCTGTTCGAAGCACAGCACGTCGGTGAGCAGGCAGCGCGGCGAAAGCGTCCACGCGATATCGCGCAGTTCCACCGCGAGAGCGGCGTCGCGCCACGCGATGCGTTCGAAGCCTGCCTCCAGCAGGTTGCCCTCGCGGTGCGCGATCACGAGCCGGGGTTCCACGAGCGACAGCGCGCGCGCCAGCAGCGCCGTGCCGCGCGCGGTGGCGCCCGAGCCCCAGCGCGAGCACGATCGCCGCGGTGATGCCCCACAGCAGCACGCGCAGCAGCGCGCGCTGGACGCCGCGCGCGCTCACAGCGGCGGCCCCATGCTGATGTGCAGCTTGAAACCCGAGTTCTCGCCGTCGCGCACCGGTACCGCGAGATCGAGCCGGATCTGCCCCACCGGCGACAGCCAGCGCAGCCCCAGCCCGGCGCTCTGGTAGAACGGGTCGGTCTCCTCGATGAAGGCGCTGCCGCCGTCCACGAAGGCAGCGACGCGCCAGTGCGGCAGCACGCGCCGCGAGAGTTCGATGCTGCCCACCGCGAGATAACGACCGCCGGTCAGCTTGCCGTTGTCGTCGCGTGGCCCGATCGACTCGAAATCGTAGCCGCGGATGCTGCTGTCGCCCCCGGCGTAGAAGCGCAGCGACGGCGGCAGGTTGCTGAAACCGTCGGTGAGGATGGCGCCCAGCTCGAGGCGCGCGAGCACCGTGGTGTTGTCATCGGGCAGGCCGGCCAGCCACTTGCCGCCGCCGCGCCAGCGCAGGAAATCCGCCGGCGAACCCAGCACGCGGTCGCTGAAGTCGAGCGCGCTGAACCACGCGCTGCCGCTGCGCGGATCCACGCCCGGTTCGATCCGCCTGCGCGAGATGCCGGCAGCGGGCAGCAGGTAGGCGACCTGCTTCTCGCTCTGGCTGGCGATGGTGTAGCGCTCCAGTTCCACGCTGGCGCCGTAGCCGAAGGACCAGTCGTCGAAGATCTTGATCGCGTGGCGCGCGCCGATCGTCGCGGTCAGGGAGTCGGTGTCCTGCACGTTCTTGCCCTGCAATCCCGCGGTGAGCTCGAGGATGTCGTCGAGCGGATCGCCGTGCGGAATGCGGTAGAGGGCCTCGACCGCCTGGCGCGGCTCGGAGATTTCGGACTCGATGCGCAGCGAATGGCCATCGTCGTTCAGCAGCGGCGTGTCGCGGTTGAAGCGCAGCCGCAGCGCGGAATCGGTGCTGAAGCCCGCGCCCACCTCGTAGCGGCTGGTCACGATGTCCTCGGCGAGCGCGATCACGTCCGCGCGGGTCTCCGGCCCGGGTGTCACGCGCACTATCACGTCGCGGAAATAGCCGGTGTCGCGCAGGCGCTGCTCGAAGCGCGACACGAGTTCGTTGTCGAAGGGCTCGCCGGCACGGAACGGCGCCAGCGCCTGGAGCAGGTCGTGATCGACCCGGCTGCCGGAAATCTCCACCGTGCCGAAGGCGTAGCGCGCGCCGCAGGCGAGGTCCAGCCGTGCCGTGGCGGTGCGCGCCGCCAGGTCGATGCGCAGCTCCGAGAGCCGGTACTTCGCGTCGAAGAAGCCGAGGCCCAGGCAGCCGCGCAGCAGCTCGTCGCGAAAGCGGTCGTAGTCGGCGTGGGCGAGCGGCTTGCCCGCGGCCAGCGCGCCCGAGCCGAGCAGCTCGCGGATGGCCGGCAGCGAGGCGGCGGGCTCGTCGACCGCTATCTCGGGCGCGGCGAACACCACCCGCGGGCCGGGCTCGACGTCGATCAGCAACCGCGCGCCGTCGCGCGCAACGCTGAATTGCGCCTCGTAGTAGCCGAGCGGCTGCAGCGCGTCGCGCACCGCGCGCTGCAGCACCCGCTGCAGTCGCGCCTCCTGCGCGGCCAGTTCGGCACCGACCTCGCCGAGATGCGCGCGCAGGTTCTGCCGCGCCGCGTTGTCCAGCCCGCGCACCGTGAGCTTCATCGATTCCGCGAGACCTGCCGCCGGGCACAGCAGCCGCGGCGCACAGCAGCGCCAGGGCGCCGAGGCGACGGTGGTTTCGCTGCTTGCGGGTGTTGGGCAAGGTCTCTGCTGTCCTGGGTTGCCGCGGTGGCGCGGCGACCGATTATGCCAGTGACGCGCGCCGAATTGAGCCGGCGACACCGTCCGGGGCGATGCATTAGACTGCGCGCCCGCCCGGGCCGGGCCCGGGAGCCGCCCGTTACCGCAGATTCTTCGAGGAACGACCGATGCAGACAGCAGCGCCCCCCGCGCGGCGGCTTCCGGCGGAGTGGGAGCCGCAGGACGGCATCATGCTCACCTGGCCGCATGATCGCAGCGACTGGCTGCCGTGGCTGGCCGAGGTCGAGCCGGTCTACGTGGCGATAGCGCGGGCGGTGAGCGCGCGCGAGCGCGTGCTGGTCTGTGTGCGCGACGAGGCGCACCGCGATCACGTGGCGGCCCTGCTGGCGGCAGGCGGCGTGCCGCGCGAGCGCCTGCTGCTGCACGTGGTGCCGTCCAACGATTCCTGGGCGCGTGACCACGGGCCGATCACGGTCGTCGACGGCGGGCGGCCACGCGTGCTGGACTTCGTGTTCAACGGCTGGGGCGGCAAGTACGAGGCGGGCCTGGATGATCGCATCACGGCGGAACTGGCGCGCCAGGGCGTCTTCGGCGCCACCGAGCGCGAGCGGGTCGAATTCGTGCTGGAGGGCGGTGGCATCGAGTCCGATGGCGCCGGCACCCTGCTGACCACCTCGGCCTGCCTGCTGTCGCCGGGGCGCAACCCGGCGTTTTCGCGCGCGGCGATCGAGCAGCGCCTCGGCGAGCTGTTCGGACTGCAGCGGGTGCTGTGGCTGGAGCACGGCGCGCTCGAGGGCGACGACACCGACAGCCACATCGACACGCTGGCGCGCTTTTGCGACGAACGCACCGTCGCCTACGTGCGCTGCACCGACCGCGACGACGCGCATTTCGCCGGGCTCGAGGCGATGGAGCGCGAACTGCGCGCGCTGCGCGACGCGCGCGGCGAGCCCTACCGCCTGGTGCCGCTGCCGTGGCCCGCGGCGAAGCACGGGCGTGACGGGCGGCGCCTGCCGGCGACCTACGCCAACTTCCTGATCGTCAACGGCGCGGTGCTGGCGCCCACCTACCGCGATCCGGCCGACGCCGGGGCGCTGGCGCAGCTCGCGGCCTGCTTTCCGGGGCGCGAGATCATCGCCATCGATTGCCTGCCGCTGATCCAGCAGTACGGCTCGCTGCACTGCATCACCATGCAGTTGCCGGCCGGCGCGCTGGCGCCGGTATAATTTTCGCGCGCCATTCGAGGCCGCCACGCGAGGCCGCATCGACGAGGCCGCATCAGGAGGAGAGCTGCATGAGTTCCAAGCTGGTCGTTGCCTGCATCCAGCATGCCTGCGTGGACGGGCGCGACGCCAATCTCGCGACCACGGCCGCGCTGGTGCGCGAGGCCGCGGCGGGCGGGGCGCGCCTGGTGCTGCTGCAGGAGCTGCACACCGGGCCGTATTTCTGCCAGGTCGAGGACGTGGCGTGTTTCGACCGTGCCGAAGCGATCCCGGGCCCCAGCTGCGAGCTCCTCGGGCCGCTGGCGCGCGAGCTCGGCATCGTGCTGGTTTCCTCGCTGTTCGAGCGGCGCGCGCCGGGCCTGTACCACAACACCGCGGTGGTGTTCGAGCGCGACGGCAGCATCGCCGGGCGCTACCGCAAGATGCACATCCCCGACGATCCGGCGTACTACGAGAAGTTCTACTTCACGCCCGGCGATCTCGGCTTCACGCCGATCGACACCTCGGTGGGCCGGCTCGGCGTGCTGGTGTGCTGGGACCAGTGGTACCCGGAAGCGGCGCGGCTGATGGCGCTGGCCGGCGCCGAGCTGCTGCTGTACCCGACCGCGATCGGCTGGGATCCGCGCGACACGGCCGAGGAGCAGGCCCGCCAGCGCGAGGCCTGGATCACGGTGCAGCGCGCGCACGCGGTCGCCAACGGCGTGCCGGTGCTGGTCAGCAACCGCGTCGGCCACGAGCCGGACCCCTCGGCGCAGGGACCGGGCATCCGCTTCTGGGGCCACAGCTTCGTTGCCGGTCCGCAGGGCGAGTTCATCGCGCGCGCCGGCGACAGCGCGCCGCAGGTGCTGCTGGCGGAGCTCGACCTCAAGCGCAGCGAGGACGTGCGGCGCATCTGGCCGTTCCTGCGCGACCGGCGCATCGACGCCTACCAGGACCTGCTGCGGCGTTACCGCGACTAGTGGACAGCATCCGCCCGATCCCGCGCCACGGAGGCCGCCGCCCGCGATGGACCTGAACGAGGAAACCGAGCTGCTCGCGCTGCTCGCCGACGGCGAGTTCCGCTCCGGCGAGTGGCTGGCAGGCCGGCTGGGCATTTCCCGCGCCGCGATCTGGAAGCGCGTCGGCAAGCTGGCCGAGCGCGGCATCGAGCTCGAGCGCGTGAGCGGGCGCGGCTACCGCGTGCCCGGCGGCATCGAGCTGCTCGATCGCGAGCGCATCGCGGCCGCGCTGCCGCAACGGGTGCGGGCGCAGCTGTCGCGGCTCGAGCTGCGCCGGGTGGTGGATTCGACCAATGCGCTGGTGCTGGAAGGCCTGCGCTCGGGCACGCTCGGCCACGGCGCCGTGGTGTTCGCCGAGCAGCAGACCAGCGGCCGCGGTCGCCGCGGGCGCAGCTGGGTGAGCCCCTTCGGGCGCAACATCTACTGCTCCTTCGCGTGGCGCTTCGATGGCGGCGTGGCCGCGCTCGAAGGCCTGAGCCTGGTGATCGGCATGGGCGCGCTGCGGGCGCTCGAGCGCGTTGCCGTGCCCGGCGTGATGCTCAAGTGGCCGAACGACCTGGTGGCGGGCGCGGCGAAGCTGGGCGGGATCCTGATCGAGATCGACGGCGAGCTGGCCGGCCCCGTCACCGCGGTGATCGGCGTGGGCATCAACGTCGGCATGCCGCCCGGCGCCGCCGCGGCGATCGGGCAGTCCTGGACCGATCTCGAGACGGTGTGCGGCCGGCGCATCGGCCGCAACGTGCTCGCGGCCGCGCTGCTGGAGTCCTGTCTTGATATCCTCGGCGACTTCGCGCGCCATGGCTTCGGCCATTTCGCCGCGGAGTGGGAGCGGGTGGATGCCCTGCGCGGGCGGGAAGTGTCGGTGTCGGCGGGAAGCGGCTCGACGCTGCAGGGCATCGCCAACGGCATCGATGCCACCGGCGCATTGCGGCTTATGACCTCCGAAGGGGAGCAGCTGTTGAGTGGTGGCGAGATAAGCGTGAGGCGTAACGGTTGATCCTGGAACTCGACATAGGCAATACGCGCTGCAAGTGGCGCCTGGCCGGCGCGCCGGCCGCGCGTGCCGGCGCCTGCGCTGTCGACGAACTGGCCGCGGCCCTGGCGGAGCTGCCGGAGCGGGCGGCGATCGCGCGCGTGCGCGCCGGCTGCGTGCGCGGGCCGCAGGTGGAGGCCGTGGTGCGCGAGGCGGTGCACGAGGTGCTGGGGCTGGAAACGGCGTTCGCCCGCTCGCAGGCTGTCGCGGCCGGGGTGCGCAATGCCTACGCGGAACCGCAGCGGCTCGGGGTCGATCGCTGGCTCGCGATGCTGGCCGGTTTCGCCGAGGTCGGCGGCGCGGTCTGCGTGCTGGACTGCGGCAGCGCGATCACGGCCGACCTGGTCGATGCCGGCGGCGATCACCGCGGCGGCTACATAGCGCCCGGGCTCGCGATGATGCGCGCCAGCCTGCTGGCGGCCACGGACCGCGTGCGCTTCGAGGCCGCGGCGGCTGCGACAGGGGCGGCGCCGGGGCGCGACACCGCCGAGGCCGTCGGCGGCGGCACCCTGCTGGCCGCGGCCGGCTTCCTGCGCGCTGCCCGCGAACGCTTCGAGCAGGCGTGCCCCGGAGCGGCGGTGCTGCTGACCGGCGGCGATGCCGGGACCATCGCGGCCTGCCTGGATTTCCCGTTGAGCATCCGGCCGCAGCTGGTGCTCGACGGCCTCGGCCTGGCCCTGCCCTGATGCGCCGCCTGTTCCTGGTGCTGCTGGTCGCCAACGCGCTCTGCGCGGGCTGGATCCTGTTGTCGCCGCGTGAGAGCGCCGAGGGTGGCGGGCGCCGTCCGGCGGCGCCGGCCTATGCCGTCAGGCTGGAACTTGCGAGTGAGTACTCACCTGCGCCGGAGATTGCTGCGTCGGCCCCGCCACAGGCGCCTGCTGCCGCAAGCGATGCGCCAACGCGCATCGGCGCCGGGTGCCGAAGGCGATTCCGTGCCCGAATCGGCGCCTGCTGTCGAGGCCGCTGAAGTGCCCGGGGCGGACGCCGGGGCGGGTGTCGAGGGGCCGGGAGAAGCCGTGCCCCCGGAGGATGGCGACGAGCAGCCGGACGGCGCCGGCGGGAGCACGGCGCCGGAATCAGCCGCTGCGGCCGACGCGCCGCCGCGCGATTGCGTGAGGATCGGGCCCCTGCCCGACGGTGCAGCGGGCGAGCGCATGCGCCAGCGCGTGCGCGAATGGTTGCCCGCGGCGCGCCTGGAGGAGGGGGAGGCGCCCGATCGCAGTTCCTACTGGGTGCACATCCCGCCGCGCGCATCCGACGACGAAGCCAGGGCCGTGGTGCGCGCACTGACGGCGCGAGGTGTCGACAGCTTCGTGATCCGCGACGAGCCGGCGCTGCTGCATGGCGTGTCGCTCGGCGTGTTCCGCGATGCGCAGAGCGCGCAGGAACTGATGGACCGCATGCAGGGGATTGGTTACCCGGTGGCGATCCACGAAAAGCCGCGCACCCGCCGTGCATTCTTCCTGCTCGGCGCGCTGGCCGCCGATGCGGGCGCGGTCGTGCCGCCGGCGCTCGGCGAGGCTGTCGCGGCGACGGCGTCCGGAGGCCCGCGTCGCGCCGGTGGGCTGTGACGGGCTGTGACGGCCTTGACGGCATTGCACCCGCGACAGGCTCCGACTAAACTTCGCGCCCCGCCGTCCGGCGGAACGGGAGGATCAGCGCCGCTGGCGTAGCTCAATTGGTAGAGCAGCTGATTTGTAATCAGCCGGTTGGGGGTTCAATTCCTCTCGCCAGCTCCATTCTCCCCGGGGCGCAGGCCGAGGCGACTGCGAAGACGTGATAAATGCAGCTTGGGCACAGGTAGTGTCCGCGCGCATGTTGACAGGAGAAGGGCATCCGAAGAGAATGCCCGGCTCTTTCAGGTGGGGTTCCCGAGCGGTCAAAGGGATCAGACTGTAAATCTGACGCGCAAGCTTCGCTGGTTCGAATCCAGCCCCCACCACCATTCGGCAGGCAGTTCTTCTCCCCGTGCGGGGCGCGCGTCTGGCGCGGCGCAGCGGGAAGGCGCATCCGGAAGGCGGGTATAGTTCAATGGTAGAACCTCAGCCTTCCAAGCTGATGGTGCGGGTTCGATTCCCGCTACCCGCTCCAGCGGTGCGGTGCCGGCGCAATGGACAGTGACGAATCGTGAAGAGTGGAATGGTCGGCCAGTTGTTTCGGGAAGGAGGTCGGCAGGGTTATTCAGGGCTCATATAGCTCAGTCGGTAGAGCACTTCCTTGGTAAGGAAGAGGTCACCGGTTCAAATCCGGTTATGAGCTCCATTATTCGGGCTTTATGGCTCCCGTGCTGAGAAGTGCGGAGGGCCTGTTGTTATTCGTGGCAATGCTTTCATTTACTGGTACTGGAGACGCGCGCAATGGCCAAGGAAAAATTCGAGCGTAAGAAGCCGCACGTGAACGTGGGCACGATCGGTCACGTCGACCACGGCAAGACGACGCTGACGGCGGCGCTGACGCGGGTATGCGCGGAGACGTGGGGCGGCGAGATGCGCGCGTTCGACCAGATCGACAACGCCCCGGAAGAGCGCGAGCGCGGGATCACGATTGCGACCTCGCACGTGGAATACGAGAGCCCGACGCGCCACTACGCGCACGTTGACTGCCCCGGTCACGCGGACTACGTGAAGAACATGATCACGGGTGCGGCGCAGATGGACGGTGCGATCCTGGTGTGCTCGGCCGCTGACGGCCCGATGCCGCAGACGCGCGAGCACATCCTGCTGAGCCGCCAGGTGGGCGTGCCGTACATCGTGGTGTTCCTGAACAAGGCGGACATGGTCGATGACGCGGAGCTGCTCGAGCTGGTCGAGATGGAAGTGCGCGAGCTGCTGTCGAAGTACGAGTTCCCGGGCGACGACACGCCGATCATCACGGGCTCGGCGCTGATGGCGCTGAACGGGCAGGACGACAACGGCATGGGCACCAGCGCGGTGCGCAAGCTGGTCGAGACGCTGGACACGTACATTCCGGAGCCGCAGCGGGCGATCGACCAGCCGTTCCTGATGCCGATCGAGGACGTGTTCTCGATCTCGGGTCGCGGCACGGTGGTGACGGGCCGGGTGGAGCGCGGGATCGTGAAGGTGGGCGAGGAAGTCGAGATCGTCGGCGTGAAGGCGACGGTGAAGACGACCTGCACGGGCGTGGAGATGTTCCGCAAGCTGCTGGACGAAGGTCGCGCGGGCGAGAACGTGGGTGTGCTGCTGCGCGGCACGAAGCGTGACGACGTGGAGCGTGGTCAGGTGCTGGCGAAGCCGGGCTCGATCAAGCCGCACACGAAGTTCACGGCCGAGGTGTACGTGCTGGGCAAGGACGAGGGTGGTCGTCACACGCCGTTCTTCAAGGGTTACCGTCCGCAGTTCTACTTCCGCACGACGGACGTGACGGGCGCGTGCGAGCTGCCGGAGGGCGTGGAGATGGTGATGCCGGGTGACAACCTGCAGATGGTTGTGACGCTGATCGTGCCGATCGCGATGGAAGAAGGCCTGCGATTTGCGATCCGCGAAGGCGGGCGCACGGTAGGCGCGGGCGTGGTGGCGAAGATCATCGAGTGATCCGCTGCCCTTGTGGGTCCGGCTTCAGCCGGACAATTGTCCGCATGAATGCGGACCCACATTGTCCGGCTGAAGCCGGACCCACAAGGGCGATTGTCCGCATGAATGCGGACCCACGAGAACAGATGGTATTCCCGGGCCGGATCCGGGCAGGCGACCAGGGAGTCGCGGACTGAGTTTGATACGCCAGTAGCTCAATTGGCAGAGCGGCGGTCTCCAAAACCGCAGGTTGGGGGTTCGATTCCCTCCTGGCGTGCCACTTTTCAGGCTGCAGTGCGGCGATCCATGGCACCTGTGTCTTTCCCGGCGCGTGATTGGCGGAGTCGCACGGAATTTCTCCGATGAAAGCAAACGTCCAGGACAAGGACAGCCGGCTCGACTGGCTCAAGTGGGGCGTGGTCGCCGCGATCACCGTGGCGGCGATCTGGGGCAACCTCGCCTTTTCCAGCCAGCCGCAGTTCTATCGCTGGATTGCCTTGTTCCTCGCGGCCGCGGCGGGCGTTGCCGTGGCGTCGCTGACCTCGCAGGGCGCCGCGTTCCTGGTGCTGGCAAAGGCGGCGCGCAGCGAGATTCGCAAGGTGGTCTGGCCCACGCGCCAGGAAACCACGCAGACGACGCTGATCGTGGTGGTCGTGGTGGTGGTCATGGCGCTGATCCTCTGGGGGCTCGACACCTTCCTCGGATGGCTCGCTTCAATGCTGATTGGTTAGGGGTAGGGTTCATGGCGAAACGCTGGTACGTGGTGCACGCCTATTCCGGTTTCGAGAAGAAGGTGGCGCTGGCACTCAAGGAGCGCGTGCAGCGCTTCGGCATGGAAGAGAAGTTCGGCGACATTCTCGTGCCCACCGAGGAAGTGGTGGAGATGCGCGGCGGCCAGAAGCGCAAGAGCGAGCGCAAGTTCTTCCCGGGTTATGTCCTGGTGGAGATGGAGCTCGACGAGGACAGCTGGCACCTGGTCAAGGAAACGCCGCGCGTGATGGGCTTCATCGGCGGCAAGGCCGACAAGCCGTCGCCGATCACCGAGGCCGAGGCGCGCGCGATCCTGCGCCGGGTCGAGGAAGGTGCCGAGAAGCCGCGGCCGAAGACGATCTTCGAGCCGGGCGAGATGGTGCGCGTCGTCGACGGGCCGTTCAACGACTTCAACGGCGTGGTCGAACAGGTCGACTACGACAAGAACCGCCTGAAGGTCGCCGTACTGATATTCGGACGCTCGACCCCGGTCGAGCTCGATTTCGCGCAGGTCGAGAAGGCCTGATGCGATGAGGTTGCGCGCCGTCACCGGTTGAGGCGCGCGGGGAGCCGGAGACGAATGGCCTGTGGTGGCCGTTCCGAGGCGTCAATCACCCACTTTGGAGCATATCGATGGCCAAGAAGGTCGATTCTTACATCAAGCTGCAGGTCAAGGCCGGCCAGGCCAACCCGAGCCCGCCCGTGGGTCCGGCGCTGGGCCAGAAAGGCGTGAACATCATGGAATTCTGCAAGGCCTTCAACGCGGCCACGCAGGGCATGGAACTCGGCATGCCGATTCCGGTCGTGATCACGGTCTATTCGGATCGCAGCTTCACGTTCATCACCAAGACGCCGCCGGCCTCGATCCTGCTGAAGAAAGCGGCGGGCCTCAAGTCGGGCAGCGCCACGCCGAACACCAACAAGGTGGGCAAGGTCACGCTCGCGCAGGTCGAGGAGATCGCGCGCACGAAGATGCCCGACCTGACGGCGGCAGACATGGACGCGGCGATCCGCACGATCGCCGGCAGCGCGCGCAGCGCGGGCATCGAAGTGGAGGGGCTCTGAGATGGCCAGATTGACCAAGAAGCAACGCGCGTTCAGCGAAACGCTGACCGCCGGCAAGCAGTACGGCATCGACGAAGCGGTTGCGCTGCTCGGCAGCCTGCCGCGCGCGAAATTCGCCGAATCGATCGATGTCGCGATCAACCTCGGCGTCGATGCGCGCAAGTCCGACCAGCAGGTTCGCGGCGCGACGACGCTGCCGCACGGCGCGGGCAAGACGGTCCGCGTGGCCGTGTTCACGCAGGGCGCCAACGCCGACGCGGCCAAGGCTGCCGGCGCTGACGTGGTGGGCATGGAAGACCTGGCCGAACAGGTCAAGGCCGGCAACATGGACTTCGACGTCGTCGTCGCCTCGCCCGACGCGATGCGCGTCGTGGGCCAGCTGGGCCAGATCCTCGGTCCGCGCGGCCTGATGCCGAACCCGAAGACCGGCACGGTGACGCCCGACGTGGCCACCGCCGTGCGCAACGCGAAGGCCGGCCAGGTGCGTTATCGCACCGACAAGAACGGCATCGTGCACGGCGCGATCGGCAAGCTCGGTTTCGAGACCGTGGCGGTCAAGGAAAACCTCGAGGCGTTGCTGGCTGACCTGCGCAGGGCCAAGCCGGCCACGGCCAAGGGCACCTACGTGAAGAAAGTGACCCTGTCGACGACGATGGGGCCGGGCCTGGTGATCGATCAGTCGAGCCTCGAGGCCTGATGAGGCGCGCGCCCGGCCACGGCCGGGCGCGCGCAGCGATGCGGCGGCAGGGCGCGTGGCGCCCGCTGCCGGCGGGGGAATGAAGTCCCCCGAGAGAACTTTGGGGTCTGTGGACAGTGCGCAACATGACTGGCCAGGACCATCAAAGACCGTAGGCCCCGCAGGGGTTAATCCGCGCCGGGAGGCGCTGGCCTACGCAGATGGTGGAAAACCCGATTGGTGACGATTGGAGTGCTTCACCGCAAGCGAAGCCGTTGCGCGGCCCCAGACACGCAACGGTCATGGTAATCAGCCGGCCCACGGGCCGGTTCATCACAGGAGTAACTCCAGTGGCACTAGGACTCGAAGACAAGAAAGCGATAGTAGCTGAAGTCAAAGAGACCGCCACCAATGCCCTGTCCGTCGTGATCGCCGACGCCCGCGGCGTCAGCGTCACGAAACTCACCGACCTGCGCAAGCAGGCTCGCGAAGCCAAGGTCGTGGTGCGGGTCGTCCGCAACACGCTGGCCAAGCGCGCCGTCGAAGGCACCGACTTCGAATGCATTGCGCCGGCGCTGGTGGGGCCTACCCTGCTCGCGTTCTCCCTGGAGGACCCGGGCGCTGCGGCGCGGATCTTCAAGGATTTCGCAAAGCAGGTGGAGGCCTTCGAAGTCAAGGCATTGGCGGTAAGCGGCCGACTGATGGGAGCCGAGCAGCTCGACGTACTCGCGTCGCTGCCGACCCGCGACCAGGCAATCTCGATGCTCATGAGCGTCATGCAGGCACCGATTGCCAAGTTCGTGCGCACGATCAACGAGGTACCGGGCAAGCTCGTCCGTACCATCGCTGCCGTTCGCGATCAGAAGGAAGCCGCTTGAGCGGGTGGGAATCTGGCTTTTTCAATTTGACCAATCAATCAGGAGTGACAAGTCATGGCACTGTCCAAAGATGACATTCTGAACGCAATCGCCGAAATGACCGTGATGGACGTCGTCGACCTCATCAAGGCGATGGAAGACAAGTTCGGCGTGACCGCCGCCGCTGCCGTTGCAGCCGCGCCGGTTGCCGCTGCCGCTGCCGCGGTGGTGGAAGAGCAGACCGAGTTCGACGTGATCCTGAAGGAGACCGGCGAGAAGAAGGTCAACGTGATCAAGGCCGTTCGCGAACTGACGGGTCTCGGCCTGAAGGAAGCGAAGGACCTGGTCGACGGCGCTCCGTCCACCGTGAAGGAAGGCGCGAACAAGGCCGACGCCGACGCGGCCAAGGCGAAACTCGAAGAAGCAGGCGCTACCGTCGAGCTGAAGTGATCGCGAGGCCTTCGGGCACGCGATTGCGGGAGGCTGGCGTATACGCCGGGCCGGGGGGCTTGCCCCCCGGCGTTTTTGTCGTTGTGAACCGGTTGTCGAAAGGCGCGATGGCCTTTCGAGAGACGGTTTCCGGACTCTGAAGACTCGGGGCAAATTGCTGAGGAACACGCATGGCTTACTCATACACCGAGAGAAAACGCATCCGCAAGGACTTCGGCAAGCTGAAGCTCCCCGCGGGGATGGAGGTTCCGTTCCTGCTGGCGATCCAGCGCGATTCCTACCGCCAGTTCACGCAGACGGACGTGGCGCCGTCGGAGCGCGAGGAGTCCGGCCTGCACGGCGCCTTCCGCTCCGTGTTCCCGATCGTGAGCTACTCGGGCAACGCGGCGCTGGAGTACGTGGACTACGTGCTCGGCAACCCGGTCTTCGACGTGAAGGAGTGCCAGCTGCGCGGCGCCACCTTCGCGGTGCCGCTGCGCGTGCGCGTGCGCCTGATCATCTACGATCGCGAGTCCTCGACGCGCGCGATCAAGGACATCAAGGAGCAGGAGGTCTACATGGGAGAAATCCCGTTGATGACCGAGAACGGCACCTTCGTCATCAACGGCACCGAGCGCGTGATCGTCTCGCAGCTGCACCGTTCGCCGGGCGTGTTCTTCGACCACGACAAGGGCAAGACGCACTCCTCGGGCAAGCTGCTCTACTCCGCGCGCATCATCCCCTACCGCGGCTCGTGGCTCGACTTCGAGTTCGACCCGAAGGACCTCGTGTTCGTGCGCATCGACCGCCGCCGCAAGCTGCCGGCGACGATCCTGCTGCGCGCGCTCGGCTACAGCTCCCAGGAAATCCTGGAGATGTTCTACGACACCACGGTGTTCAATGCCGACGCCAGCGGCAACTGGGTGCTCGAGCTCGTGGCCGAGCGCATGCGCGGTGAAATCGCCGCCTTCGACATCCGCGACGAGAAGGGCGGGGTGATCGTCGAGCGCGGGCGCCGCATCACGGCGCGCCACATCCGCCTGATGGAGAAGGCGAAGCTCGAGACGCTGCAGGTGCCGCCGGAGTACATCGTGGGCCGCTCGCTGGCGCGCGACATCGTCGACACCGATACCGGCGAGGTGCTGCTCGACTGCAACACCGAGCTCACCGCCGACATGCTGGGCAAGCTGGCCGCCAAGGGCATCAAGCGCATCGAGACGATCTACACCAACGAGCTCGACTGCGGTCCGTTCGTCTCCGAGACGCTGCGCTCCGACCCGACCCGCAACCCGCTGGAAGCGCTGGTCGAGATCTACCGCATGATGCGCCCCGGCGAGCCGCCGACGCGCGAAGCGGCGGAGAACCTGTTCAACAACCTGTTCTTCTCGGCCGAGCGCTACGACCTCTCCGAGGTCGGCCGCATGAAGTTCAACCGCCGCCTCGGCCGCGAGGAGGTCGAAGGGCCGGGCGTGCTCAGCCGCGAGGACATCGTCGACGTGCTGCGCTCGCTGATCGCGATCCGCAACGGCAAGGGCACGGTCGACGACATCGACCACCTGGGCAACCGCCGCGTGCGTTCGGTCGGCGAGATGGCCGAGAACCAGTTCCGCGTCGGCCTGGTGCGCGTGGAGCGCGCGGTGAAGGAGCGGCTGAACCTCGCGGAATCCGAGCAGCTGAT
Organism: uncultured Gammaproteobacteria bacterium; assembly: GCA_963819895.1. Lineage (GTDB taxonomy): Bacteria > Pseudomonadota > Gammaproteobacteria > Pseudomonadales > UBA5518 > UBA5518. Next base: position 70,178 of record CAWFXU010000012.1, on the reverse strand, counting down.
GCCGCAGGACCTGATCAACGCCAAGCCCGTCGCGGCGGCGATCAAGGAGTTCTTCGGTTCCAGCCAGCTGTCGCAGTTCATGGACCAGAACAACCCGCTGTCGGAAGTGACGCACAAGCGCCGCGTATCGGCACTTGGGCCGGGCGGCCTGACGCGCGAGCGCGCCGGCTTCGAGGTGCGCGACGTGCACCCGACCCACTACGGCCGCGTGTGCCCGATCGAGACGCCGGAAGGCCCGAACATCGGCCTGATCAACTCGCTGGCGACCTTCGCGCGCACCAACCGCTACGGCTTCCTCGAGTCGCCGTACCGCAAGGTCGTGGACGGCAAGGTCACCGACGAGATCGAGTACCTGTCGGCGATCAACGAGGCCGATCACGTGATCGCGCAGGCCTCGGCCGCCGTCGACAAGCACGGCAAGCTGGTCGATGACCTGGTGGCGGTGCGCCACGAGAACGAATTCACCGTCGATGCCGCCGGAACGCGTCGACTACATGGACGTGTCGCCGAAGCAGGTGGTCTCGGTGGCGGCATCGCTGATCCCGTTCCTCGAGCACGACGACGCCAACCGCGCGCTGATGGGTTCGAACATGCAGCGCCAGGCCGTGCCGACGCTGCGCACCGAGAAGCCGCTGGTCGGCACCGGCATCGAGCGCCTGCGTGGCGCGCGATTCCGGCGTCTGCGTGGTCGCGCGCCGCGGCGGCGAGATCGAGAGCGTGGACGCGGGCGCGCATCGTGGTGCGCGTGAAGGAAGAGGAAATCGGCACCGGTGAAGTCGGCGTCGACATCTACAACCTGACCAAGTACACGCGCTCGAACCAGAACACCTGCATCAACCAGCGCCCCGTCGTGCGCCAGGGCGATATCGTGGCCTCCGGCGACATCCTCGCCGACGGCCCGTCGGTGGATCTGGGCGAGCTCGCGCTCGGCCAGAACATGCGCATCGCGTTCATGCCGTGGAACGGCTACAACTTCGAGGACTCGATCCTGATCTCCGAGCGCGTGGTGAGCGAGGACCGCTTCACCACGATCCACATCCAGGAGCTGAGCTGTGTCGCGCGCGACACCAAGCTCGGGCCGGAAGAGATCACCTCCGACATCCCGAACGTGGGCGAAGGCGCGCTGGCGAAGCTCGACGAGTCGGGCATCGTCTACATCGGCGCCGAAGTGAACGCCGGCGACATCCTGGTCGGCAAGGTCACGCCCAAGGGCGAGACCCAGCTCACGCCGGAAGAGAAGCTGCTGCGCGCGATCTTCGGCGAGAAGGCCTCCGACGTGAAGGACACCTCGCTGCGCGTGCCCTCGGGCACCAAGGGCACGGTGATCGACGTGCAGGTGTTCACGCGCGAGGGCCTGCAGCGCGACCAGCGCGCGCTCGAGATCGAGAAGTCGCAGCTCGACCAGTTCCGCAAGGACCTGAAGGACGAGTACCGCATCGTCGAGAACGCGACGTTTGCGCGCCTGCGGACCAATCTCGCCGGCAACAAGGTGCTGAGCGGCCCGGGCCTGAAGAAGGACGCGGTGCTCACGGCCGAGCAGCTCGAGGCGATGGAGTCGGAGCAGCTGTTCAAGCTGCGCATGGCCAGCGAGGAACTGAACGCCCAGCTCGAGAGCGCCGACAGCAGCCTCGAGGAGCGCCGCCAGGACATGGAGAAGCGCTTCGACGAGAAGAAGCGCAAGCTCCAGGCCGGTGACGACCTCGCCCCGGGCGTGCTCAAGATCGTCAAGGTCTACCTCGCGGTGAAGCGCCGCGTGCAGCCGGGCGACAAGATGGCCGGCCGCCACGGCAACAAGGGCGTGATCTCGGTGATCATGCCCGAGGAAGACATGCCCTACGACGAGCACGGCGTCCCGGTCGACATCGTGCTGAACCCGCTCGGCGTGCCGTCGCGGATGAACGTGGGCCAGATCCTCGAGACCCACCTCGGTCTCGCGGCGCGCGGCCTCGGCCAGAAGATCGACACGATGCTGCGCGAACAGCGCAAGGTCGCCGAGATCCGCAAGTTCCTCGACGAGGTGTACAACACCACGGGCGGGCAGCCGGTGGACCTCAAGTCGCTCGGCGACAAGGAGATCCTGGAGCTGGCCGACAACCTGCGCGCGGGCGTGCCGATGGCAACGCCGGTGTTCGACGGTGCCGCCGAGCACGAGATCAAGTCCCTGCTGAAGCTGGCGGACCTCCCGGACACGGGACAGATGCAGCTGTGCGACGGCCGCACCGGCGAGCGCTTCGAGCGCCCGGTCACGGTCGGCTACATGTACATGCTGAAGCTGAACCACCTCGTCGACGACAAGATGCACGCGCGCTCCACGGGTTCCTACTCGCTGGTCACGCAGCAACCGCTCGGGGGCAAGGCGCAGTTCGGCGGCCAGCGCTTCGGGGAGATGGAGGTGTGGGCCCTGGAGGCCTACGGTGCCGCGTACACGCTGCAGGAAATGCTGACCGTCAAGTCCGACGACGTGAACGGTCGCACGCGCATGTACAAGAACATCGTCGACGGTGACCATCGCATGGAACCGGGCATGCCGGAATCCTTCAACGTGCTCGTGAAGGAAATACGCTCGCTCGCCATCGATATCGATCTCGAGACTGAGTAACGCCGAAGCCGGCTAGCAATACGCGGAGGAACGGCCTTGAAAGATTTGATGAATCTTCTGAAGACGCAGGGCAACCAGGAAGAGTTCGATGCGATCCGCATCGGGCTCGCCTCGCCCGAAATGATCCGTTCGTGGTCGTTCGGCGAGGTCAAGAAGCCCGAGACGATCAATTACCGCACGTTCAAGCCCGAGCGCGACGGCCTGTTCTGCGCCAAGATCTTCGGGCCCGTGAAGGACTACGAGTGCCTGTGCGGCAAGTACAAGCGCCTCAAGCACCGCGGCGTGGTGTGCGAGAAGTGCGGCGTGGAGGTGGCGCTGGCCAAGGTGCGCCGCGAGCGCATGGGCCACATCGAGCTCGCCAGCCCGGTGGCGCACATCTGGTTCCTGAAGTCGCTGCCCTCGCGCATCGGCCTGCTGCTCGACATGACGCTGCGCGACATCGAGCGCGTGCTGTACTTCGAGTCCTACATGGTCGTCGACGCCGGCATGACCACGCTCGAGCGCGGGCAGCTGCTCAATGACGAGCAGTACTACCAGGCGCTCGAGGAGCACGGCGACGAGTTCACGGCGAAGATGGGCGCCGAAGCGATCCAGCAGTACATCGCCGACATCGATCTCGAGCAGGAGATCGCGCGCCTGCGCGAGGAACTGCCGCAGACGACCTCGGAAACCAAGATCAAGAAGCTCTCCAAGCGTCTGAAGCTGCTCGAGGCCTTCTGGCAGTCCGGCAACAAGCCGCAGTGGATGGTGCTGAACGCGCTGCCCGTGCTGCCGCCGGACCTGCGTCCGCTGGTGCCGCTGGACGGCGGGCGCTTCGCGACCTCGGACCTGAACGACCTGTACCGGCGCGTCATCAACCGCAACAACCGCCTCAAGCGCCTGCTCGACCTGAGCGCGCCCGACATCATCGTGCGCAACGAGAAGCGCATGCTGCAGGAGGCGGTCGACGCGCTGCTCGACAACGGCCGTCGCGGCCGTGCGATCACCGGCACCAACAAGCGCCCGCTGAAGTCGCTGGCCGACATGATCAAGGGCAAGCAGGGGCGCTTTCGCCAGAACCTGCTCGGCAAGCGCGTCGACTACTCGGGCCGTTCGGTCATCGTGGTCGGTCCGCGCCTGCGCCTGCACCAGTGCGGCCTGCCGAAGAAGATGGCGCTCGAGCTGTTCAAGCCGTTCATCTTCGGCAAGCTGGAGGCGCGCGGTCTCGCGACCACCATCAAGGCCGCCAAGAAGATGGTCGAGCGCGAGCCGCCGGAAGTCTGGGACATCCTCGCCGAAGTCATCCGCGAGCACCCGGTGCTGCTCAACCGCGCGCCGACGCTGCACCGCCTGGGCATCCAGGCCTTCGAGCCCGTGCTGATCGAGGGCAAGGCGATCCAGCTGCACCCGCTGGTCTGCGCGGCGTACAACGCCGACTTCGACGGTGACCAGATGGCCGTGCACGTGCCGCTGACGCTGGAAGCGCAGCTCGAGGCGCGCGCGCTGATGATGTCGAGCAACAACATCCTCTCGCCCGCCAACGGCGAGCCGATCATCGTGCCCTCGCAGGACGTGGTGCTCGGTCTTTACTACATGACCCGCGAGCGCATCGGCGCCAGGGGCGAGCGCACCGGCCCCGAAGGCCAGCGCCGCGCCTTCGCCGACGTCGACGAGGTGATGCGCGCCTACGGCTCGCAGCAGGTCGACCTGCACACCCGCATCGCGGTGCGCGTGTGCGAAGGGCTGTTCGACGACGCCGGCGAGCGCTACGAGAACGTGCGCCGCGTCGACACCACGGTCGGGCGCGTGATGCTGTTCGAGATCGTGCCGGACGGGCTGTCGTTCGACCTCGTGAACCGCCCGATGACGAAGAAGTCGATCTCGCGCCTGATCAACCAGTGCTACCGCACGGTCGGCCTGAAGGAGACCGTGATCTTCGCCGACCAGCTGATGTACACCGGCTTCGAGTACTCGACCCGCTCGGGCGCCTCGATCGGCGTGAACGATTTCGTGATCCCCGCGGCGAAGGCCACGATCATCGAATCGGCCGACGAGGAAGTGAAGGAGATCGAGACCCAGTACGCCTCGGGCCTGGTGACCCAGGGCGAGAAGTACAACAAGGTGATCGACATCTGGTCGCGCGCGAACGACCTGGTCGCCAAGGCCATGATGGAAGGCATCAGCAAGGAGACCGTGCGCAACAGCAACGGCAAGGAGGAGGAACAGGATTCGTTCAACTCCGTGTTCATGTACGCCGACTCCGGCGCGCGGGGTTCGCCGGCGCAGATCCGCCAGCTCGCGGGCATGCGCGGCCTGATGGCCAAGCCCGACGGCTCGATCATCGAGACGCCGATCACCGCGAACTTCCGCGAGGGCCTGAACGTACTGCAGTACTTCATCTCGACCCACGGCGCGCGCAAGGGCCTGGCGGATACGGCGCTGAAGACCGCGAACTCGGGTTACCTGACGCGCCGCCTGGTCGACGTGGCCCAGGACCTGGTGATCACCGAAGACGATTGCGGCACCAGCGAAGGTCTGCTGATGATGCCGGTGATCGAGGGCGGCGACGTGATCGAGGCGCTGGGTGATCGCGTGCTCGGACGCGTGGTGGCGCGCGACGTGCTGCGCCCGGGCGGCGACGAGATCGCCGTGCCCGCCGGCACGATGCTCGACGAGAGCTGGATCGAGCGCCTCGAGAAGCTCGGCATCGACGAGCTCACGGTGCGCTCCCCGATCACCTGCGAGACCCGCTACGGCATCTGCAGCATGTGCTACGGGCGCGATCTCGCGCGCGGACACCGCGTCAACATCGGCGAGGCCATCGGCGTGGTCGCGGCGCAGTCGATCGGCGAGCCCGGCACGCAGCTCACGATGCGGACCTTCCACATCGGCGGCGCGGCGTCGCGCTCGACCGCGGCGGACAACATCCAGGTCAAGAACGACGGCACCGTGCGCCTGCACAACCTGCGCTCGGTCGAGCAGAAGACCGGCAAGCTGGTCGCGGTGTCGCGCTCCGGCGAGCTCTCGGTGCTGGACGCCAACGGTCGCGAGAAGGAGCGCTACCGCCTGCCCTACGGCGCGGTGCTGACCGTGCACGACGGCGATGCGGTGAAGGCGCGCCAGATCGTGGCGACCTGGGATCCGCACAGCCACCCGATCATCACCGAAGTGGCGGGTTCGATCCGTTTCGAGGGCATGGAAGAGGGCATCAGCGTCAACCGTCAGACCGACGAGCTGACCGGCCTTTCGAGCATCTCGGTGATGGATGCCTCGGAGCGTCCGGCTGCCGGCAAGGACGTGCGTCCCGCGGTGGTGCTGCTCGACGCCAAGGGCAAGGAAGCCAATCTGCCCGGGACCAACATCCCGGCGCACTACTTCCTGCCGCCCGGCTCGCTGGTCAGCCTCGCCGATGGCGCGGCGGTGGATCTCGGTGACGTCATCGCGCGTATCCCGCAGGAATCGGGCGGAACCAAGGACATCACCGGCGGTCTGCCCCGCGTGGCCGACCTGTTCGAGGCGCGCAAGCCGAAGGAACCGGCGATCCTCGCCGAGGTTTCGGGCACCATCACGTTCGGCAAGGAAACCAAGGGCAAGCGTCGCCTGATCATCACGCCGACCGAAGGCCAGACCCTGGCGGACGGCAGCGATCATTACGAGACGCTGATCCCGAAGTGGCGCCATCTCACGGTGTTCGAGGGCGAGACCGTCGCCAAGGGCGAAGTGGTCTCGGAAGGCCCGCCCGCGCCGCACGACATCCTGCGCCTGAAGGGCGTGGAGGCGCTGGCGAAGTACATCGTCAGCGAGATCCAGGACGTCTACCGCCTGCAGGGCGTGCGCATCAACGACAAGCACATCGAGGTGATCGTGCGCCAGATGCTGCGCAAGGTGGAAATCACCGCGAACGGCGAGTCCTCGTTCATCAAGGGCGAGCAGGCCGAGTTCAACCGGGTGCTCGAGGAGAACGAGAACCTGATGCAGGACGACAAGATGCCGGCCACCTTCGAGCGCGTGCTGCTCGGCATCACCAAGGCCTCGCTCGCGACCGAGTCGTTCATCTCGGCGGCCTCCTTCCAGGAGACCACCCGGGTGCTGACCGAGGCCGCGGTCACGGGCAAGCGCGACTACCTGCGCGGACTGAAGGAAAACGTCGTCGTGGGCCGCCTGATTCCCGCGGGAACGGGCTTCGCGTACCACAGCGAGCGGCGTCGCCGGCGCGCCAGGGAAGCCCTGGGCGAGACCACGGCGACCGCGAGCGAAGTCGAGGCAGCGCTGACGGAAGCGCTGAGCACGGAACGCAGCTGACGGTAATATTGAGACAGGCGGGGTGATACCCCGCCTGTCGTATTGACGGTCCCCGGAGGCATCTTTAGAATCCCGCCTCCGCAAAAACGGGTGACCCCGGTTCGGGCCGGGGTCGCAATTGCGCGGTGGTCGCAGGCCACCGCATTTATATTTGTGCCGCCCAAGGCGCGGCGCGGACGGAAACCGGAGTATTCGATGACGACGATCAACCAGCTGGTTCGCAAGCCCCGCCAGCGCAAGGTCGAAAAGAGCAGTGTGCCGGCGTTGCAGGGTTGCCCCCAGCGCCGCGGCGTATGCACGCGCGTCTACACCACGACCCCGAAGAAGCCGAACTCGGCGCTGCGCAAGGTGTGCCGCGTGCGCCTGACCAGCGGCTTCGAGGTCAGCTCCTACATCGGTGGCGAAGGCCACAACCTGCAGGAGCACAGCGTGGTGCTGATCCGCGGCGGCCGCGTCAAGGACTTGCCGGGTGTGCGTTACCACACCGTGCGCGGGACCCTGGACACCGCCGGCGTGGCCAAGCGTCGCCAGCGTCGTTCGAAGTACGGTGCGAAGCGCCCGAAATCCTGATCGGGCCGTGACGCCGCCACTCCCGGTGGCGGCGTAGTGAGTTCCATACAACCAGTAAGGCCGGGCCCACGGCAATGCAATTGCCGCAGGCCGTCCCGGGTAACCTGAAAAACCGAAGAGGTATGAAATGCCAAGAAGACGCGTAGCCGCCAAGCGGGAAATCCTGCCGGATCCCAAATTCGGCAATGTCACGCTCGCCAAGTTCATGAACCACGTGATGGTCGGCGGCAAGAAGTCGCTGGCCGAGCGCATCATCTACGGCGCCCTCGACCTGATCGAGGAGCGCATGAAGCGCGATCCGGTCGACGTGTTCGAGGAAGCGCTCGCCAACGTCGCCCCGATGGTCGAGGTGAAATCGCGTCGCGTCGGCGGCGCCACCTACCAGGTGCCGGTCGAAGTGCGCTCCTCGCGCCAGCAGGCGCTGGCGATGCGCTGGCTCGTGGACTACGCCCGCAAGCGCGGCGAGAAATCCATGCCGCAGCGCCTCGCGGGCGAGCTGATCGACGCCTGCCAGGGTCGCGGTGCGGCCGTGAAGAAGCGTGAAGACGTGCACCGCATGGCGGAAGCCAACAAAGCCTTTTCGCATTACCGCTTCTGACGCAGGTCGGCGGCAACTGGATATCGAGGAATCGACGTGGCTCGCAAGACACCCATCAAGCGTTATCGGAACATCGGCATCGTGGCGCACATCGACGCCGGCAAGACCACCACGTCCGAGCGCGTGCTGTTCTACACCGGTGTCTCGCACAAGATCGGCGAAGTGCACGACGGCGCCGCCACCATGGACTGGATGGCGCAGGAGCAGGAGCGCGGCATCACGATCACCTCCGCCGCGACCACCTGCTTCTGGAACGGCATGAACCGCCAGTTCGACGAGCACCGCCTGAACGTGATCGACACCCCCGGGCACGTCGATTTCACGATCGAGGTGGAGCGCTCGCTGCGCGTGCTCGACGGCGCCGTGGTGGTGCTGTGCGGTTGCGCCGGCGTGCAGCCGCAGACCGAGACGGTGTGGCGCCAGGCCAACAAGTACGAAGTGCCGCGCATCATCTTCGTGAACAAGATGGACCGCAACGGCGCCGACTTCCTGCGCGTCGTGAAGCAGATCAAGGAGCGCCTGGGCGCCACCGCGGTGCCGATCCAGATGATGGTCGGCGCCGAGGACAAGTTCGCCGGCGTGATCGACCTCGTGAAGATGAAGTCGATCATCTGGAACGAGGAAGACCAGGGCATTACCTTCGAGTACGGCCCGATTCCGGCCGAGTACGCCGCCGTCTGCGACGAGCTGCGCGACGGCGTGGTGGCCGCCGCGGCCGAGGCCTCCGACGAGCTGATGGAGAAGTACCTCGAGGGCGTCGAGCTCACCGAGGAAGAGATCAAGTGGGGTCTGCGCACGCGCACGATCCGCAGCGAGATCGTGCCGGTGCTGGGCGGTTCCGCGTTCAAGAACAAGGGCGTGCAGGCCATGCTCGACGCCGTCGTCGAGTACCTGCCGGCGCCGACCGAGGTGAAGGCGATCGAGGGCGAGCTCGAGGACGGCACCATCGTGAACTGCGAAGCCGACGACAACGCGCCGTTCGCGGCGCTGGCGTTCAAGATCGCCACCGACCCGTTCGTGGGCACGCTGACCTTCTTCCGCGTCTACTCGGGCACGCTCGAGAGCGGCACCGGGGTGTACAACGCCGTGAAGGACCGCAAGGAGCGCGTCGGCCGCATGGTGCAGATGCACGCCAACCAGCGCACCGAGATCAAGGAAGTGCTGGCCGGCGACATCGCCGCGGCGGTGGGCCTGAAGGACGTCACCACCGGCGACACGCTGTGCTCGATCGAGCACAAGGTGCGCCTGGAGCGCATGGAGTTCCCCGAGCCGGTGATCTCGGTCGCGGTGGAGCCCAAGACCAAGGCCGACCAGGAAAAGATGGGTGTCGCGCTCGGCAAGCTGGCGCAGGAAGACCCGTCGTTCCGCGTGCACACCGACGAGGAATCGGGCCAGACCATCATCTCCGGCATGGGCGAGCTGCACCTCGACATCATCGTCGACCGCATGCGGCGCGAGTTCAACGTCGAGGCCAACGTCGGCAAGCCGCAGGTGGCCTACCGCGAAACCATCCGCAAGAGCGTCGAGGTCGAAGGCAAGTTCGTGCGCCAGTCGGGCGGTCGCGGCCAGTACGGCCACGTGTGGCTGCGTCTCGAGCCCCTGCCGGCCGATGCGGAATACGAATTCCACAACGAGGTCGTCGGCGGCACGGTTCCCAAGGAATACATCCCGGCGGTCGACAAGGGTGTGCGCGAACAGCTGCAGAACGGCGTGATTGCCGGCTACCCGCTGCTCGCGATGAAGGTCACGATCTTCGACGGCTCGTTCCACGAGGTCGACTCGAACGAAATGGCGTTCAAGATCGCCGGCTCGATGGCGGTGAAGGAAGGCGCCAAGAAGGCGAATCCGGTGCTGCTCGAGCCGATCATGGCAGTCGAGGTGGTGACGCCGGAAGACTACATGGGCGACGTGATCGGCGACCTCAACCGCCGCCGCGGCCTGATCCAGGGCATGGACGACAGCACGTCGGGCCGCGTCGTGACGGCCGAGGTTCCGCTCTCCGAGATGTTCGGCTACGCGACCGACCTGCGTTCCGCGACGCAGGGCCGCGCGACGTACACGATGGAGTTCAAGAAGTACGCGGAAACGCCGAACAACATCGCCGAAGAAATCATCGCCAGGAACAAGTCCTGAGTTTTTTCCCAAAGCACTTATCTGAGGTAGCGAACCATGGCCAAGGAAAAATTCGAGCGTAAGAAGCCGCACGTGAACGTGGGCACGATCGGTCACGTCGACCACGGCAAGACGACGCTGACGGCGGCGCTGACGCGGGTATGCGCGGAGACGTGGGGCGGCGAGATGCGCGCGTTCGACCAGATCGACAACGCCCCGGAGGAGCGCGAGCGCGGGATCACGATTGCGACCTCGCACGTGGAATACGAGAGCCCGACGCGCCACTACGCGCACGTGGACTGCCCCGGTCACGCGGACTACGTGAAGAACATGATCACGGGTGCGGCGCAGATGGACGGTGCGATCCTGGTGTGCTCGGCCGCTGACGGCCCGATGCCGCAGACGCGCGAGCACATCCTGCTGAGCCGCCAGGTGGGGGTGCCGTACATCGTGGTGTTCCTGAACAAGGCGGACATGGTCGATGACGCGGAGCTGCTCGAGCTGGTCGAGATGGAAGTGCGCGAGCTGCTGTCGAAGTACGAGTTCCCGGGCGACGACACGCCGATCATCACGGGTTCGGCGCTGATGGCGCTGAACGGGCAGGACGACAACGGCATGGGCACCAGCGCGGTGCGCAAGCTGGTCGAGACGCTGGACACGTACATTCCGGAGCCGCAGCGGGCGATCGACCAGCCGTTCCTGATGCCGATCGAGGACGTGTTCTCGATCTCGGGTCGCGGCACGGTGGTGACGGGCCGGGTGGAGCGCGGGATCGTGAAGGTGGGCGAGGAAGTCGAGATCGTCGGCGTGAAGGCGACGGTGAAGACGACCTGCACGGGCGTGGAGATGTTCCGCAAGCTGCTGGACGAAGGTCGCGCGGGCGAGAACGTGGGTGTGCTGCTGCGCGGCACGAAGCGCGACGACGTGGAGCGTGGTCAGGTGCTGGCGAAGCCGGGCTCGATCAAGCCGCACACGAAGTTCACGGCCGAGGTGTACGTGCTGGGCAAGGACGAGGGTGGTCGTCACACGCCGTTCTTCAAGGGTTACCGTCCGCAGTTCTACTTCCGCACGACGGACGTGACGGGCGCGTGCGAGCTGCCCGAGGGCGTGGAGATGGTGATGCCGGGTGACAACCTGCAGATGGTTGTGACGCTGATCGTGCCGATCGCGATGGAAGAAGGCCTGCGATTTGCGATCCGCGAAGGCGGGCGCACGGTAGGCGCGGGCGTGGTGGCGAAGATCATCGAGTGATCCGCTGCCCGTGGGTCCGGCTTCGGCCGGACAATGGTCCCTGATGCGGGTCCGGATTGTCCGGACTGAAGTCCGGACCCACGGGACTTATTGTCCGCATGAATGCGGACCCACATGGTAGGAGCGCGCCATGCGCGCGATATCGCGGCCATGGGCCGCTCCTGCACCAGAAAGCCGGCGTGAATAGTTGGAAATTCTGGAGCGACCCGCGATTTGTGTTGACACGCGGGGGTCGCGAAAATAGAATTCCGCTTCTTTTTTGACTGCCCCCGAAACGGGACAGATGAAGGTTTGAACCGGAGCTCAGTGGTCAGATGCAAAATCAGCGTATCCGAATTCGACTCAAGGCTTTTGACCACCGCCTGATCGACATTTCCGCCCAGGAAATCGTCGACACGGCCAAGCGCACGGGTGCGCAGGTGCGCGGACCGATTCCGCTGCCCACGCGCAAGGAGAAGTTCACGGTCCTGATCTCGCCGCACGCCAACAAGGATGCGCGCGATCAGTACGAGATCCGCACCCACAAGCGCGTGCTGGACATCGTGGAGCCGACGGAGAAGACCGTCGATGCGTTGATGAAGCTGGATCTCGCAGCCGGCGTAGAGGTGCAGATCAGTCTCGGTTGACAATGCCGGGACCTGCCCGGCCGTGACCGGGCATGTGTAACGCACGCTCGCGTGCGGCCATAGAGGGTTCAGCCCCGTACACTTGAGGATGACAAGATGACTATTGGTATTGTCGGTCGCAAGACCGGTATGACCCGCGTATTCACCGCTGACGGGACCTCGATCCCCGTCACGGTCGTCGAAGCAACGCCCAACCGCGTTACCCAGGTCAAGACCGCCGACATCGACGGCTACAGCGCCGTGCAGATCACCGTCGGCGAGCGCAAGGCCTCGCGCGTCAGCAAGCCCGAAGCCGGGCACTTCGCCAAGGCCGGCGTCGCCGCCGGGCGCGGCCTGTGGGAGCTTCGTCTCGCCGATGGCGTGGACTCTCCCGCGGTCGGCGAAGAGATCACCGTCTCCTCCTTCGAAGCGGGCCAGAAGGTCGACGTGACCGGCCAGTCGCGCGGCAAGGGCTTCCAGGGCGTGATCAAGCGCTGGAACTTCCGCATGCAGGACGCGACGCACGGTAACTCGCGCTCGCACCGCGCACCCGGCTCGATCGGCCAGAACCAGTCGCCGGGGCGCGTGTTCAAGGGCAAGAAAATGGCAGGCCACATGGGCGACGAGCGCGTGACCGTGCAGACCCTCGAGGTCGTGCGCGTGGACGCCGAACGCAATCTGCTGCTCATCAAAGGTGCAATCCCGGGCGCGCCGGGGGCCGACGTCATCGTGCGTCCGGCCGAGAAAGCCTGAGGATCCCTGGGGGTATATGCGCATGGAATTGAGTATCACCGCTCCTGGCAACGCATCCGCGGGAACCGTGCAGGTTTCCGACGTGACTTTCGCCCGGGAATTCAACGAGGACCTGGTCCACCAGGCCGTGGTCGCGTTCATGTCGGGCGCCCGTCAGGGTTCCCGCCAGCAGAAGACGCGCTCGGAAGTGAGCGGCGGCGGCCGCAAGCCGTTCAAGCAGAAGGGCTCGGGCCGTGCCCGCGCCGGCAGCATCCGCAGCCCGCTGTGGCGCTCCGGCGGCGTGACCTTCGCCGCGGTGCCGCAGGATCACTCGCAGAAGCTGAACCGCAAGATGTATCGCGCGGCGATGCGCTCGATCCTGTCCGAGCTGGCGCGCCAGGACCGCCTGGTCGTGGTGGAGTCGATCGCGCTGGCCGAGCCGAAGACGAAGCTGCTGATCGAGCAGCTCGCCGGCTACCAGCTGGAGCGCGCGCTGATCGTTGCGGACGAAGTGGATCGCAACCTGTACCTGGCGTCGCGCAACATTCCGCACGTCGAGGTTCGCGACGTGGCGGGAGTGGATCCGGTCAGCCTGATCGGGTGTGAGAAGGTGCTGGTCACCGTGGCGGCGCTGCGCAAGTTCGAGGAGATGCTGGGATGAATCAGGAGCGAGTATTCAACGTCCTGCTCGGGCCGCATGTCTCGGAGAAGTCCGCGGCAGCCACCGAACTGGCGAACCAGTACGCCTTCCGCGTTGCGCGCGATGCCACCAAGCCGGAGATCAAGACGGCGGTGGAGCAGCTCTTCAAGGTGAAGGTTTCCAGCGTCCGTGTCCTGAACGTCAAGGGCAAGGTCAAGCTGAACAAAACCGGTGTGGCGAAGCGCTCTGACTGGAAGAAGGCGTATGTGCGCCTGGAGTCCGGCCAGGACATCGACTTCACGGTCACGGATTAAACGGGAGCAGGGAAGATGGCAGTCGTAAAGAAGAAGCCGACTTCGCCGGGCAGGCGTTTCGTGGTGCAGGTCGTCAATCCGGACCTGCACAAGGGCGCGCCGCATCGTGCGCTGGTGGAGGCGCAGGGCAGGAACGGCGGGCGCAACAATGCCGGCCGTATCACCGTGCGCCACCAGGGCGGCGGTCATCGCCAGCATTACCGCCTGGTCGATTTCAAGCGCACCAAGGACGGCATACCGGCCAAGGTCGAGCGCCTGGAATACGACCCGAACCGCACCGCGCACATCGCGCTGCTGCTGTACCGTGACGGCGAGCGCCGCTACGTGATCGCCTCGCGCAACATGAAGGCGGGCGACGAGGTGGTGTCGGGCGAGAACGCACCGATCAAGGAAGGCAACACGCTGCCGCTGCGCAACATCCCGCTGGGCTCCGTGGTGCACTGCATCGAGATGAAGCCGGGCAAGGGCGCGCAGATGGCTCGCAGCGCCGGCGCCGGCGTGCAGCTGGTGGCCCGCGAAGGCCAGTACGCGACGCTGCGCCTGCGTTCGGGCGAGATGCGCAAGGTGCTGGTGGATTGCCGCGCGACCATCGGCGAAGTGTCGAATTCGGAGCACAACCTGCGTTCGCTCGGCAAGGCCGGCGCGCAGCGCTGGCGCGGCGTGCGCCCGACGGTGCGCGGTGTCGTGATGAACCCGGTCGATCACCCGCACGGCGGTGGCGAAGGGCGCACCAGCGGCGGCCGTCATCCGGTCAGCCCGTGGGGCACCCCGACCAAGGGTTACAAGACGCGCTCCAACAAGCGCACCGACAAGATGATCGTGCGCCGCCGCGGCAAGAAATAAGGGCAGCTCTCGTTCAGCGCGAACCAGATCAAGAGGATTCAGTCTGTGCCACGTTCGTTGAAAAAAGGACCGTTCATCGACCTTCATCTCGTGAAGAAGGTCGAGGTCGCCGCCGCCAAGGGCGACAAGAGGCCGATCAAGACCTGGTCGCGCCGTTCGATGGTGTCGCCCGACATGGTGGGCCTGACGATCGCCGTCCACAACGGCAAGCAGCACGTGCCGGTGCACGTCTCCGAGGAGATGGTCGGGCACAAGCTGGGTGAATTTGCCGCCACGCGTACCTACAAGGGTCACGCCGGCGACAAGAAGACGAAGAAGTAAGCGTACCGGACGAGGGTCCAACGATGGAAGTTATGGCGAAACTCAGGGGCGCGCGGATATCCGCCCAGAAGGCCCGCCTGGTGGCGGACCAGATTCGGGGCAAGCCCGTCGAAGAGGCGCTGAACACGCTCGCGTTCAGCACCAAGAAGGCTGCCGTGCTCGTGCGCAAGGTGCTGAACTCGGCGATCGCGAACGCGGAGCACAACGAGGGTGCCGACGTCGACGAGCTGAAGGTCAGTTCGGTATTCGTGGATGAGGGCACGACGCTCAAGCGCATCATGCCGCGTGCCAAGGGTCGCGCAGATCGCATCGCGAAGCGCACCTGTCACATTACGGTCAAAGTTGCCGGTCGCTGAGGCAAAACGGGAGACACGATGGGTCAGAAAGTCAACCCTACCGGGATTCGGCTCGGTATCGTCCGCAAGCACAATTCGGTGTGGTATGCGGACAGCAAGAACTACGCGAAGAACCTGATCACGGATCTGAAGGCGCGCGCGTACATCGAGTCGCGCCTGAAGAACGCATCGGTCAGCCGCGTGGTGATCGAGCGCCTCGCGCAGACGGCACGCATCATCGTGCACACGGCGCGCCCGGGCATCGTGATCGGCAAGAAGGGCGAGGATGTCGATCGCCTGCGCAAGGAACTGACGCTGCGCATGGGTGTTCCCGTGCAGATCAACATCGAGGAAGTGCGCAAGCCGGACCTGGATGCGAAGCTCCTGGCGCAGGGCGTGGCCCAGCAGCTCGAGCGGCGCATCATGTTCCGCCGCGCGATGAAGCGCGTGGTGCAGAGCGCGATGCGCGCCGGTGCCGAAGGCGTGAAGGTGCAGGTCAGCGGCCGCCTCGGCGGCGCCGAGATCGCCCGCACGGAATGGTACCGCGAGGGACGCGTTCCGCTGCACACGCTGCGTGCCGACATCGACTACGCGACCTTCGAGGCGCTCACCACCTACGGCATCATCGGTGTCAAGGTGTGGGTGTTCAAGGGCGAAGTCATTGGCCGGCCGGGCGAAACACAGCTGGCGGCCAAGTAAGGCCGGGCGACAAAATTCTGAGAGCAGAAAGCGATGTTACAGCCGAAGCGTACCAAGTTTCGTAAGCAGTTCAAGGGGCGCAACCGTGGCCTGGCCCAGCGTGGCAGCAAGGTGAGCTTCGGGGAATTCGGGTTGAAGACGACCGATCGCGGGCGCCTCACGGCGCGCCAGATCGAGGCGGCCCGTCGCGCGCTGACCCGCCACATCAAGCGCGGCGGCAAGATCTGGATCCGCGTGTTCCCGGACAAGCCGATCTCGAAGAAGCCGCTGGAAGTGCGGATGGGCGCGGGCAAGGGCAGCGTGGAGTACTGGGTGGCCCAGATCCAGCCCGGCAAGGTGCTCTATGAAATCGAGGGAGTGAGCGAGGAACTCGCGCGCGAGGCGCTCGCGCTGGCCGCCGCGAAGCTGCCCATTCCGACTGTATTCGTGAAAAGAACGGTGATGTGATGAACGTTAGCGAACTGCGCGGGAAGTCCGTGGAAGACCTGAACAAGGAACTGCTGCGTCTGCTCGAGGCACGCTTCAAGCTGCGCATGCAGAAAGCGACAGGGCAGCTTGGCCAGACGCATCTGTTGAAGGCCCAGCGGCACGATATTGCGCGGGTCAAGACGATCCTCAAGGAAAAGGCAGGTAAGTGACCATGACGGCTGAAGCGAGCAAGAGCGTGCGCACGGTGACGGGCCGCGTTGTCAGCGACAAGATGGACAAGACGATCACCGTCCTGATCGAGCGTCGCGTCAAGCACCCGGTGTACGGCAAGTACATCACGCGCTCGTCCAAGGTTCACGCCCACGACGAGAAGAACGAGTGCCGCACCGGTGACCTGGTGACGGTACGGGAAACGCGTCCGATCTCGCGCTCCAAGACCTGGGCGCTGGTGAGCATCGACGAACGCCCCGTGCGCGTGGACGCGTGAGCGGCAGACGGTACAGGCGATAGCGGCGGCAGTGGCGAGTTGGAGTAGAACATGATTCAGACTGAATCGTACCTGGAAGTGGCGGACAACAGCGGCGCGCGTCGCGTGATGTGCATCAAGGTGCTCGGCGGTTCGCACCGCCGCTATGCGCGGGTCGGCGACGTGATCAAGGTCACGGTGAAGGATGCGATCCCGCGCGGTCGCGTCAAGAAGGGCCAGGTGATGAACGCCGTGGTGGTGCGCACCCGCAAGGGCGTACGCCGCCCCGACGGTTCGATCATCCGCTTCGACGACAACGCGGCCGTGCTGCTGAACAACCAGCTGGCACCGATCGGCACGCGCATCTTCGGACCGGTGACGCGCGAGCTGCGCACCGAGAAGTTCATGCGCATCATTTCGCTGGCTCCCGAAGTGCTCTGAGCACGACGGCAACGGCAAGAGGCAAGGCAATGGCAAAGATCAGGCGCAATGACGAGGTGATCGTCATCACCGGAAAGGACAAGGGCAAACGCGGCAAGATCACGCGCGTGCTCGAGAACGGCCGCGTGGTCGTGGCGGGGATCAACATGGTCAAGCGGCACACGCGTGCCAACCCGCAGCTCGGCACCGCCGGCGGCATCGTCGAGAAGGAAGCGTCCCTGCACGCCTCCAACGTGGCGCTGGTGAATCCCGTGAGCGGCAAGGCCGATCGCGTGGGCTTCAAGGTGCTCGAGGACAAGACCAAGGTGCGGGTGTTCCGCTCCTCCGGTGAACTCATCGACGGGTAATGGCAATGGCAAGGTTCAAAGAGATCTACAACAGCGAAATCGTTCCGAAGCTGATGAGCGAGTTCGGCTACCAGAGCGTGATGCAGGTGCCCCGCATCACCAAGATCACCCTGAACATGGGTGTGGGCGAGGCCGTGGGCGACAAGAAGATCCTGGACAACGCCATGGGCGACATGGCCAAGATCTCCGGTCAGAAGCCCGTGATGACCAAGGCCAAGACCTCGATCGCGGGCTTCAAGATCCGCGAAGGCTGGCCGGTGGGCTGCAAGGTCACGCTGCGCCGCGAGCGCATGTACGAATTCCTCGAGCGCCTGATCGACATCGCGATCCCGCGCATCCGGGACTTCCGCGGCATCAGCGCGAAGAGCTTCGACGGACGCGGCAATTTCTCGATGGGCGTGTCCGAGCAGATCATCTTCCCGGAGATCGATTACGACAAGATCGACGCGCTGCGCGGGATGGACATCGCGATCGCGACGACCGCCCGCACCGATGACGAAGCGCGCGCGCTGCTGCGGGCATTCAACTTTCCTTTCAGGGGTTAAGTCTCAGATGGCCAAGACGTCGATGATCATGCGCGAGAAGAAGCGCCAGCGCACCGTGGCGAAATACGCCAAGAAGCGCGCCGCGCTGAAGGAGAGCATCCGCGATCCGAAACTGGGCGACGAAGAGCGCTTCGCAGCGACCCAGGCGCTGCAGAAGCTGCCGCGCGATGCGAGCCCGTCGCGGCTGCGCACCCGTTGCGAAATCACGGGCCGTCCGAACGGTGTGTATCGCCGCTTCGGTCTGGGCCGCAACAAATTGCGCGAGGCGGCCATGCGCGGGGACATCCCGGGCCTGGTCAAGTCCAGCTGGTAAGTCCACGCGAGGTGGAATCGATATGAGCATGCAGGATCCTATTGCGGACATGCTGAGCCGCATTCGCAACGCCCAGGCGCGTGCGAAGCCCTCGGTGAAGATGCCGTCGTCGACCAAGAAGGTCGCCATTGCGCGCGTCCTGAGGGACGAGGGCTATGTCGCGGGTTTCAAGGTCACTGCCGAGGACGGCAAGCCGGTTCTCGAGGTGACGCTGAAGTATTTCGAAGGCAAGGCGGTCATCGCCGAGATCGACCGCGTCAGCCGCTCGAGCCTGCGCCGCTATGCCGGCAAGGACGAGCTGCCGAAGGTGCGTGGCGGACTCGGCATTGCCATCGTGTCGACCAGCAAGGGCGTGATGACCGACCGTGCCGCGCGTGCGGCGGGCGTCGGCGGCGAAGTCCTTTGCACCGTGTTCTGATGTGACGAATTGATCGACAGGTAAGAACCATGTCCAGAGTTGCGAAGAATCCCGTGATCCTGCCCAAGGGCGTCGAAGTGACGCTCGACGGCAATGCGATCACGGTCAAGGGTAGCAAGGGCTCCCTGGCAATGACCGTGCACGAATCGGTGCAGGTGACCCAGGAAGACAACGTGCTGAGCTTCGCGCCGCGCAGCGCCGAGACCTCGGCCGATGCGCTGGCCGGAACCATGCGCGTGCTCGTCGGCAACATGGTTGCCGGCGTGTCGAGCGGTTTCGAGCGCAAGCTGCAGCTGATCGGCGTGGGTTATCGCGCCGCGGCGAAGGGCGACACCGTGAGCCTCACGCTCGGCCTGTCGCACCCGGTCGAGTACGCACTGCCGAAAGGCGTGACGGCCGAAACGCCGACCCAGACCGAGATCGTGCTCAAGAGCACGGACAAGCAGCTGCTCGGACAGGTGGCGGCGGAGATTCGTTCGTACCGGCCGCCGGAGCCCTACAAGGGCAAGGGCATCCGTTATTCGGACGAGAACGTTCATCGCAAGGAAGCGAAGAAGAAGTAGGGCCAAAGACATGAGCAACAAGCAGGCAGCAAGAGTGCGTCGTGCGCGGCGCAGCCGCGCGAAGATGCGCGAACTGGGCGTGTACCGTCTCAGCGTGCACCGGACCCCGCGTCACATCTACGCGCAGGTCATCTCGCCCGAGGGCGACCGTGTGCTCGCGAGCGCTTCCACGCTGGACAAGGATCTGCGCGGCGGCAGCACGGGCAACGCGGAAGCGGCGACGGCGGTCGGCAAGCTGATTGCCGAGCGGGCCAAGGCAGCGGGCGTGAGCCAGGTAGCCTTCGATCGCGCGGGTTTCCGGTATCACGGGCGCGTCAAGGCTCTGGCCGATGGTGCGCGCGAAGGCGGATTGGAATTCTAGGGTAAGACTATGGCGTTCGAGCAGCAGGATTCAGGTGCTAACGAGGGCTTCCAGGAGAAGCTGGTCCAGGTCAACCGCGTGGCCAAGGTCGTGAAGGGTGGACGCATTTTCGCGTTCACCGCGCTCACGGTCGTGGGCGACGGCAAGGGCAAGGTCGGCTTCGGCCGCGGCAAGGCGCGTGAAGTGCCGGCCGCGATCCAGAAGGCCATGGACGCCGCGCGCCGCAACATGATCCAGGTCGACCTCGATCGCGGCACGATCCAGTACGCGGTGCGGGCCGCGCATGGCGCCTCCAAGGTGTACATGCAGCCGGCATCCGAGGGTACCGGTGTCATCGCCGGCGGTGCGATGCGCGCCGTGCTGGAAATCGCCGGCGTGCACAACGTGCTGGCCAAGTGCTACGGCTCGACGAACCCGGTGAACGTGGTGCGTGCGACCATTGCCGCGCTGAAGTCCGTGAGTTCGCCGCAGGAAGTGGCGGCCAAGCGTGGCAAGAGCGTGGCCGATATCACCGGCTGAGGCAAAGGACACAGGTCATGACGAACCACGAAAAGACAATCAAGGTAACGCTGGTGCGCAGCACCGCGGGCAGGCTCCAGAGCCACCGCGCCTGCGTGAAGGGGCTTGGGACTGCGCCGTATCGGGCACGTGGTCCAGGTCGAGGACACGCCGGCGGTACGCGGAATGATCAACAGGGTCAATTACCTGTTGAAAGTTGAAGGTGCATGATCATGAGCGATGAAACGATGCGTCTGAACACGCTGAGCCCCGCCCCGGGTCACCGCCACGCGCCCAAGCGCGTCGGTCGCGGTATCGGCAGCGGCCTCGGCAAGACCTGTGGCCGCGGCCACAAGGGTCAGAAGGCACGCAAGAGCGGCAACGTGCGCCCCGGCTTCGAAGGCGGCCAGATGCCGCTGCAGCAGCGCCTGCCGAAATACGGCTTCACCTCGCGCATCGCGCGGGTGACGGCGCAGCTGCGCAGCGCCGAGCTGAACCAGGTCGAGGGCGACGTCGTCGACCTGGACACGCTGAAGGCGGCGAACCTGATTTCGCGCAACATCACGCGTGTGCGTGTGTTCGCCTCGGGTGAAGTGCGCAAGGCCCTCAACCTCAAGGGTATCGCCGTGACGGCCGGCGCGCGCAGCGCGATCGAAGCGGCAGGCGGCAAGGTCGAGGAATAAATGGCAAAGCTGCCGCTCGGCGGGGTGAACCAGGCGGGTCTGGGCGAGCTCTGGGCCCGCGTCCGGTTCCTGTTTCTCGGCTTGATCGTCTATCGCATCGGGACGCACATCCCGGTGCCCGGGATCAACCCGGACCAGCTTGCGGCGCTGTTCAACCAGAACCAGGGGACCATCGTCGGTCTCTTCAACATGTTCTCGGGCGGCGCGCTGGAACGGATGAGCGTCATGGCGCTCGGTGTGATGCCCTACATCTCGGCGTCGATCATCGTGCAGCTGATGTCCTCGGTGCTGCCGCAGCTGGAGCAGCTGAAGAAGGAAGGCGAAGCCGGGCGGCGCAAGATCACGCAGTACACGCGTTACGGGACGCTGCTGCTGGCGGCGGTGCAGGCGAGCGGGATGTCGGTCGGCATGGGCGCGCAGGGGCTGTTCTACGCGAGCGGTTTCAGCGTGATATTCGTCGCGATCGTGTCGCTGGTGGCGGGCGCGATGTTCATGATGTGGCTCGGCGAGCAGATCACCGAGCGCGGCGTGGGCAACGGCATCTCGATGCTGATCTTCGCCGGGATCGTGGCCGGGCTTGCCGGCGGCGCTCGGGCCAGACGCTGGAGCAGGCGCGCCAGGGCGAACTGAACATCCTGGTGCTGCTGGTGATCCTGGCGATCGCGGTGGGCGTGATCTTCCTGATCGTGCGCATCGAGCGGGGTCAGCGGCGCATCACGGTGAATTACGCGAAGCGCCAGGTCGGACGGCGGGTCGTGCAGGGGCAGGCAAGTCATCTGCCGCTGAAGGTGAACATGGCGGGCGTGATTCCCGCGATCTTCGCCAGCAGCATCCTGCTGTTCCCGGCCTCGATCGCGCAGTGGTTCGGGCAGTCGGCGTCCGGCATGGAATGGTTGCAGAACCTGGCGTTCATGATCGGGCCGGGGCAACCGCTCAACATCGTGCTGTTCACGGCGTTGATCGTGTTCTTCTGCTTCTTCTACACGGCGCTGGTGTTCAACCCGAAGGAAGTGGCGGACAACCTGAAGAAGTCCGGGGCCTACGTGCCGGGGATCCGTCCGGGCGAGCAGACGGCGAATTTCATCGACGGCGTGCTCACCCGGCTGACGTTGTTCGGCGCGGCCTACATCGCCGCGGTGTGCCTGCTGCCGCAGTTCCTGGTCGTGCTGTGGAACGTGCCGTTCTACCTCGGCGGCACCTCGCTGCTGATCGTGGTGGTGGTCGTGATGGATTTCATGGCGCAGGTCCAGTCGCACCTGATGTCGCACCAGTACGACTCGCTGCTGAAGAAATCGAATCTGAAGAGTTTTGGCCGCCGCTGAGGCGCGTGTGGAAGGAGATCCGCGATGAAAGTACAGGCATCCGTCAAGAAAGTGTGTCGCAACTGCAAGATCGTTCGCCGCAAGGGCGCCGTGCGCGTGATCTGCAAGGTCGAACCGCGCCACAAGCAGCGCCAGGGCTGAGTGGGAATAGTACGCGGCGTTCGGCGCCGCGGTTGATTTGATAGCCTGCCGAGGCTAAACTGCCGCGCTTTTTCGCGACTGCCCGGCCGGCAACTAGTGGAGTGATCTGAATGGCTCGTATCGCTGGAGTCAACATACCCGACAACAAGCACACGGTGATTTCGCTGACCTACATCTTCGGGGTCGGGCGCACCACCGCGAGGCAGATCTGCGCGGCGACCGGCATTGCCGAGACCGCGAAGATCTCGTCGCTGTCGGAAGACCAGCTCGAGGCGCTGCGTGGCGCCGTGGCCAAGCAGTCGGTCGAAGGTGACCTGCGCCGCGAGGTCAACATGAGCATCAAGCGTCTCATGGACCTCGGTTGCTACCGGGGCCTGCGCCACCGCCAGGGCCTGCCGGTTCGCGGTCAGCGCACCAAGACCAACGCGCGCACCCGCAAGGGCCCGCGTCGCCAGATCCGCAAGTAGCACTGATCGGGCCGCCGAGGCGGCCTGAAGACACGGGAATCACAGGAAAGCAACATGGCAAAGCCTGCGCAATCGAAGGTTGTCAAGAAGAAGGTCCGCCGCCAGGTGGCGGACGGCGTGGCGCACATCCACGCCTCCTTCAACAACACCATCATCACGATCACCGACCGCCAGGGCAACGCGCTCAGCTGGGCCACCTCGGGCGGTGCCGGTTTCCGTGGTTCGCGCAAGAGCACGCCGTTCGCGGCGCAGGTTGCGGCCGAGAAGGCCGGCAACATCGCGCTGGAATACGGCCTGAAGAACCTGGACGTGCAGGTCAAGGGCCCGGGCCCGGGCCGCGAATCCGCCGTGCGCGCGCTGAACGCCTGCGGCTACAAGATCACCAACATCACCGACGTCACGCCGATACCGCACAACGGGTGCCGGCCGCCGAAAAAACGTCGCGTGTAATCATTTTCGATCAGGGTAACTGGAATGGCGAGATATCTCGGACCTACCTGCAAGCTCTCCCGTCGCGAGGGCACCGACCTCTTCCTGAAGAGCGGCGTTCGCGCGCTCGACACGAAGTGCAAGACCGAAACCGCACCCGGCCAGCACGGCCTGCGCCGCGGACGTCTGTCGGACTACGGGGTTCAGCTGCGCGAGAAGCAGAAGGTGCGCCGCACCTACGGCGTGCTCGAGAAGCAGTTCCGCAACTACTACAAGGCGGCGGCACGCGGTCGCGGTGCGACCGGCGAGAACCTGCTCCAGCTGCTCGAGTCGCGTCTCGACAACGTGGTCTACCGCATGGGCTTCGGCGCCACCCGCGCCGAGTCGCGCCAGCTGGTCGCGCACAGCGCGATCCTGGTCAACGGCAAGAAGCTGAACATCGCGTCCTACCAGGTGAAAGCCGGTGACGTGATCTCGGTGCGCGAGCGTGCCAAGTCGCAGCTGCGCATCCAGTCGGCGATGTCGCTGGCGGCGCAACGTGGCTCCACCGAGTGGATCGAAGTGGACGCGAACAAGCTCGAAGGTACCTTCAAGCGCGTGCCGGATCGTATCGATCTCTCCCCCGAGATCAACGAAAACCTGATCGTGGAGCTTTACTCGAAGTAAGGTCGTGTCCGGCAACAAACCTGCAGGTGTCATATGCAAGCAACAGTTAGCGATTTCCTCACTCCGCGCCTGATCGATGTGCAGCAGGTTGCTGCCACTCGTGCGCGGGTGACCCTCGAGCCGCTGGAACGCGGTTTCGGGCACACCCTGGGTAACGCACTGCGCCGCATCCTGCTGTCTTCCATGCCCGGCTTCGCCGTCACCGAGGTGGAGATCGAGGGCGTGCTGCACGAGTACAGCACCATCGAAGGCGTGCAGGAAGACGTGATCGACATCCTGCTGAACCTCAAGGGCCTGGCGGTCGTGATGCACGGCCGCGAGCAGACCACGCTGACCCTCAACAAGAAGGGTCCGGGTATCGTCACGGCAGCCGACATCCAGCTCGACCACGACGTCGAGATCCGCAACCCCGAGCACGTGATCGCGCACCTGAACTCGGGCGGCCAGCTCAAGATGCAGATCAAGGTGGAACGCGGCCGCGGCTACGTGCCGGCGGATTCGCGCGAGACCGAGGAAGAGACCCGCTCGATCGGCCGCCTGCAGCTCGACGCCAGCTTCACGCCGGTGCGCCGCGTGTCCTACAACGTCGAGAGCGACGCGCGTCGAGCAGCGCACCGACCTCGACAAGCTGATCATCGACCTGGAAACCAACGGCACGATCGATCCGGAAGAGGCGATCCGCCGCGCCGCGACGATCCTGCACGAGCAGCTGTCGGTGTTCGTCGAGCTGAAGGACCGTGAACCGGTCGCGCAGGCCGGCGCGGGCACCGAGCCGGTCGACCCGATCCTGCTGCGCCCGGTCGACGACCTGGAGCTGACGGTGCGTTCGGCCAACTGCCTGAAGGCCGAGAACATCTACTACATCGGGGACCTGGTGCAGCGCACCGAGGTCGAGCTGCTGAAGACGCCGAACCTCGGCAAGAAGTCGCTCACCGAAATCAAGGACGTGCTTGCCTCGCGCGGGCTCTCGCTGGGGCTTGCGCCTCGAGAGCTGGCCGCCGGCGAGCCTGAAGACCGAAGGCCGCGCGCACTGATCGTTGCGCGCGCAACACGCTGATACAGGACCAGGAACATGCGTCACCGTACCGCAGGACGTCAACTCAACCGCAACGCGTCGCACCGCACCGCGATGTGGCGCAACATGGCCATCTCGCTGGTCGAGCACGAGCTGATCAGGACCACGCTGCCGCAAGGCGAAGGAACTGCGTCGCTACGCGGAGCCGCTGATCACGCTGGCGAAGAACGACTCGGTGGCCAACCGCCGCCTGGCGTTCAGCCGCACGCGCAGCAAGGAAGCCGTGGGCAAGCTGTTCACCGAGCTCGGTCCGCGCTACAAGGAGCGCCCGGGTGGCTACATCCGCATCCTGAAGTGCGGCTTCCGCCCCGGCGACTCGGCCCCGATGGCCTTCGTCGAGCTGGTCGACCGTCCGCGCACCGAAGCGTCGAGCAGCGACGAGGATTGATCGCACTCTTTGTGGGTCCGGCTTCAGCCGGACAATTGTCCGGATGAATCCGGACCCACGGAATTGTTCGGCTGAAGCCGAACCCACGGGGAAACCGGGCATTGCCCGGTTTTTTCGTTTCTGGGCATCAGGCGCCGTACCCGCGCGGATTCCTCGACTGCCAGTGCCAGGTATCGCGGCACATCGCGTCCACGTCCCGCTCGGCGGTCCAGCCCAGCTGCGCGCGCGCCAGCGCCGGGTCGGCGTAGCAGGCGGCCACGTCGCCGGGTCGTCGCGGCGCGAAGCGGTATGGCACCGGTTTCCCCGAGGCGCGCTCGAAGGCCGCGATCATCTCCAGCACCGAGTAGCCGCGCCCCGTGCCGAGGTTGTAGGCGCGTACCCCCGGCCCCGCCGCGCGTTCCAGCGCCGCCAGGTGCCCGAGCGCGAGATCCACCACGTGGATGTAGTCGCGCACCCCGGTGCCGTCGGGCGTGGGGTAATCGTTGCCCCAGACGTTCAGGCAGTCCAGCTTGCCCACCGCGACCTGGCTCACGTAGGGCATCAGGTTGTTGGGGATGCCGGCCGGATCCTCGCCGATCAGCCCGCTGGCGTGCGCGCCCACCGGGTTGAAGTAGCGCAGCAGCACGATGTCCCAGTCCGGGTTGGCGCGCTGCTCGTCGCGCAGGATCTCCTCGATGAACAGCTTGGTGCGCCCGTAGGGGTTGCTCGCCGACAGCGCGAAGTCCTCGCGGATCGGCACCGACACCGGGTCGCCGTAGACGGTCGCCGAGGAGCTGAACACCAGCCGCGTCACGCCGGCCTCGCGCATGCACTCGAGCAGGCGCAGCGTGCCGGTGACGTTGTTGTCGTAGTAATGCAGCGGCTTCTGCACCGATTCGCCGACCGCCTTCAGCCCGGCGAAGTGGATCACCGCGTCGACGCGGTGGCGCGCGAACACCTCCCGCAGCGCCGCGCCGTCGCGCAGGTCGAGCCGGTGGAACTCGAGCCCGCGCCCGCTGATCCGGCGCACGCGCTCCAGTGCTTCCGCGCTGCTGTTGGCCAGGTTGTCGACGACGACGACCTCGTGGCCCGCCGCCAGCAACTCGACGCAGGTGTGCGAGCCGATATAGCCGGCGCCGCCGGTGACCAGGATCTTCATCCGTCGCTCCACTCCCTCGCCGTCCCTGTGGGTCCGGATTTATCCGGACATCTGTCGGCTAAATGCCGACTCGTTGCCGGATGAAATCCGGACCTACGCCGTCGACCTCCTGTAGGAGCGGGCCATGCCCGCGACAGCGCATCGGCCAGCACCTGTCGGCATGCATCGGCGCACAGTCGCGGGCATGGCCCGCTCCTACAGGAGCCTCATTCATGGCGCGCGCGCTTCGGCCGACTTCAGCAGCGGCGCCAGGAAGCGCCCGGTGTGCGAGGCGCGGTTCGCCGCAACCTGCTCCGGTGTGCCCTCGGCCACGATGCGCCCGCCGCCGTCGCCGCCCTCGGGCCCGAGGTCGATGACCCAGTCGGCGGTCTTGATCACGTCGAGGTTGTGCTCGATCACCACCACCGTGTTGCCGTGGTCGCGCAGGCGGTGCAGCACGTTGAGCAGCTGCTGCACGTCGTGGAAATGCAGGCCCGTGGTCGGCTCGTCGAGGATGTAGAGCGTCTTGCCGGTGTCGCGCTTGGAGAGCTCGCGCGAGAGCTTCACGCGCTGCGCCTCGCCGCCCGAGAGCGTGGTCGCGGCCTGGCCGAGGTGGATGTAGGACAGCCCCACCTCCATCAGCGTCTCGCAGCTTGCGCGCGAGCGCGGGCACCGCGCTGAAGAAGCCGAGCGCCTCCTCGATGGTCATTTCCAGCACGTCGTGGATGTTGCGGCCCTTGTAGCGGATGTCGAGCGTCTCGCGGTTGTAGCGCTGGCCCTTGCAGATGTCGCAGGGCACGTAGACGTCGGGCAGGAAGTGCATCTCCACCCGCGTCACGCCGTCGCCCTGGCAGGCCTCGCAGCGCCCGCCCTTCACGTTGAAACTGAAGCGCCCCGGGCCGTAGCCGCGCGAGCGCGCCTCCGGCGTGCCGGCGAACAGTTCGCGGATCGGCGTGAACAGGCCGGTGTAGGTCGCGGGGTTCGAGCGCGGCGTGCGCCCGATCGGGCTCTGGTCGATGTCGATGCACTTGTCGAACTGCTCGAGCCCCGCGATCGCGCCGTGCGCCGCCGCGTCCAGCGTGCTGGCGCCGTTCAGTGCGGTCGCGGCCAGCGGGTACAGCGTGTTGTTGACCAGCGTCGACTTGCCGGAGCCCGACACGCCGGTGACGCAGGTGAACAGCCCCACGGGAATCGCCGCCGTCACGTTCTTCAGGTTGTTGCCCTTCGCGCCGCGCAGCACCAGCTGGCGCTTGGGGTCGCGCGGCGTGCGCCGCGCCGGCAGCGGGATCGCGCGGCGCCCCGCGAGGTAGTCGCCGGTGACCGAGCGCGGCGCGGCCATGATGTCGGCCGCGCTGCCCGCGGCCACGATCTCGCCGCCGTGCGCGCCCGCGCCCGGGCCGATGTCGATGAGGTAATCGGCGCTGCGGATCGCGTCCTCGTCGTGCTCGACCACGATCACGGTGTTGCCGATGTCGCGCAGGTGCGTGAGCGTCGCCAGCAGGCGCTCGTTGTCGCGCTGGTGCAGCCCGATCGAGGGCTCGTCGAGGATGTACATCACGCCGACCAGGCCGGCGCCGATCTGGCTCGCCAGGCGGATGCGCTGCGCCTCGCCGCCGGAGAGCGTGTCGGCGCTGCGGTCCAGCGTCAGGTAATTGAGCCCCACGTTGACCAGGAAGCCGCAGGCGGCTGCGCATCTCCTTCAGGATCTTGTCGGCGATCTGGCCGCGCCGTCCCGGCGAGCTCGAGATTCGTCGAAATAGGCCTGTGCCTCGCCCACCGCCGAGCGCGGACAGTTGCGGCAGCGAACGGTCGTCGACGAAGACGTGGCGCGCCTCGGGGCGCAGCCGGCTGCCCTGGCAGGCCGCACAGCGCCGCGTGCCGATGAACTTCGCGAGCTCCTCGCGCACCAGCGCCGAATCGGTCTCGCGGTAGCGGCGCTCGAGGTTGTTCACGATGCCTTCGAAGTGGTGCGTGCGCTGGATCACGTCGCCGCGGTCGTTCACGTAGTTGAAGCGGATGGCCTCCTCGCCGCTGCCGTAGAGCATCGCGCTCGCGGTGCTCGGGCGCCAGTTCCGCGAAGGGCGTGTCGAGGCTGAAGCCGTAGTGCTCGGCCAGCGAGCCGAGCAGGTGGAAGTAGTAGACGTTGCGCCGGTCCCAGCCGCGGATCGCGCCCTGCGCCAGGCTCGCGCCGGGGTTCTGCACGATGCGCTCCACGTCGAAGAACTGCTGCACCCCGAGGCCGTCGCAGCTCGGGCAGGCGCCGGCGGGGTTGTTGAACGAGAACAGCCGCGGCTCCAGTCGCCGGGATGCTGTGGCCGCAGTGCGGGCAGGCAAAGCGCGCGGAGAACACCTGCTCCTCGCCCGGCTCGTCCATCGGGGCGATGATCGCGAGCCCCTCGGCCAGCCCCAGCGCGGTCTCGAAGGATTCCGCCAGGCGCAGCCCCAGGTCGGCGCGCACGCGAAAGCGGTCGACCACCACCTCGATGGTGTGCTTGCGCTGCTTGTCGAGCGCGGGCACGTCGTCGAGCTCGGCCACGCGCCCGTCGACGCGCACGCGCACGAAGCCGCTGCCGCGCAGCTGCTCCAGCAACTGCGCGTGCTCGCCCTTGCGCTCGCGCACCACCGGTGCCAGCAGCATCAGCTTCGCGCCCTCGGGCAGCGCCAGCACCGCGTCGACCATCTGGCTCACGGTCTGCGCCGCGAGCGGCAGGCCGTGCTGCGGGCAGCGCGGCTCGCCGGCGCGCGCGAACAGCAGGCGCAGGTAGTCGTAGATCTCGGTGATGGTGCCCACGGTGGAGCGCGGGTTGTGCGAGGTCGATTTCTGCTCGATCGAGATCGCCGGCGACAGGCCCTCGATGTGGTCGACGTCGGGCTTCTCCATCACCGACAGGAACTGCCGCGCGTAGGTCGACAGCGACTCGACGTAGCGGCGCTGGCCCTCGGCATACAGCGTGTCGAAGGCCAGCGAGGACTTGCCCGAACCCGACAGCCCGGTGATCACGATGAGCTGGTCGCGCGGGATGTCGAGGTCGACGTTCTTCAGGTTGTGGGTGCGCGCGCCGCGTACCTGTATGGTGGCCATCGCTTTCCGGTGAGGGGTGCCAAACCGCGCGAGTATACCGCGCGTCGTCGGGTCGCGGGCATGGCCCGTGGGTCGCCATTCATGGCGACAGCGGCATTCTGCCAGGCACCAGTCGGCATGAATGCCGACCTGCAGGCATGCGGCCGCATGCCGCTGGCGGACGGGCCATGCCATGCGATCAGCCTCGCTCTGCCCACCATGACAACTTCGCATTCGCTTCCTATAGTTGCCCACGACCGTCGCCGCGCCACGCAACCGTGGCCAACACCAAGGAACCCGTCCGCATGACCACCCCCGAACTCACCTGCTTCAAGGCCTACGACGTCCGCGGCCGCATCCCCGACGAGCTGAATCCCGACATCGCGTACCGCATCGGGCGCGCCTATGCCGCCGTGGTGAAGCCGCGCCGCGTGGTCGTCGGCCACGACATCCGCCTGAGCAGCGAGCAGATCTGCGCGGCGCTGGTCGAGGGCCTGCGCGACGCCGGCGTCGACGTGCTCGACATCGGCCAGTGCGGCACCGAGGAGATCTACTTCGCCACCTTCGACCAGGGTGTCGACGGCGGCATCGTGGTCACCGCCAGCCACAACCCGAAGGACTACAACGGCATGAAGTTCGTGCGCGAGGGTTCGCGCCCGATCAGCAGCGACTCGGGGCTGCTCGAGATCAAGGCGCTGGCCGAGAAGAACGACTTCGCCCCGGCCGCCGCGCGCGGCAGCCTGCAGCGCCTCGATGCGCGCGAGCGCTACGTCGCGCACCTGCTGGGCTACGTCGATCGCGCCGCGCTGAAGCCGCTGAAGATCGTGGTGAACGCCGGCAACGGCGGCGCCGGCGCGGTCGTCGACGCGCTGGAGCCGCACCTGCCCTTCGAGTTCGTCAAGGTGCACCACGAGCCCGACGGCAACTTCCCGCACGGCGTGCCGAACCCGCTGCTGGAAGAGAACCGCGTGTCCACCATCGAGGCGGTGCTCGAGCACAAGGCCGACCTCGGCATCGCGTGGGACGGCGACTTCGACCGCTGCTTCCTGTTCGACGAGAGCGGCGGCTTCATCGAGGGCTACTACATCGTGGGGCTGCTGGCGGCGGCCTTCCTGAAGCAGCACCCGGGCGAGCGCATCGTGCACGACCCGCGGCTGACCTGGAACACGGTGGACATCGTGTCGGGCCTCGGCGGCGTGCCGGTGTGCACCAAGACCGGGCACGCCTTCATCAAGGAGCGCATGCGCGCGGAGAACGCGATCTACGGCGGCGAGATGAGCGCGCACCACTACTTCCGCGATTTCGCCTACTGCGACAGCGGCATGATCCCCTGGCTGCTGGTCGCCGGGCTGATGAGCGCGAGCGGCAAGCCGCTGTCGGCGCTGGTCGCCGAGCGCGCGGCGAAGTTTCCCTGCAGCGGCGAGATCAACAACCGCGTCAGCGACCCGCGCGCGCTGCTCGCGGAAATCGAGGCGCGCTACCGCGACAGCGCCGCCGTGGTCGATTTCACCGACGGCCTCAGCATGGAATTCGCCGACTGGCGCTTCAACGTGCGCATGTCCAACACCGAGCCCGTGGTGCGCCTCAACGTCGAGTCGCGCGGCGACGCGGCATTGATGGAGGCGAAACGCGACGAGCTGCTGGCCATCGTGCACGCCTTCGCCTGATCCGGGTTTTGTGGCACGATCGGCCATGATCGCCGCACCACCGGGTCGCCCGTGAGCTCGTTGTTCGACCAGCAACCCATCCGCAAGACCGTAGGACGCCGGCAGTCCCGGGAAGGCCGGGCGCTCACGCCTGCCGATCGGCTGCGATGGCGGAATGGCCCGCTATCGCACGCGGGTGCCCAAGGGCGTGTTCATTTATTCGTCCACGAAGAGATGGAAGCGGACTGGTTGCGCTGGCATGCCGACGCCATGGCGTGCAAGGCGCGCGAAAGCTGATGGAATTCACGCGCCCGCCACGCGATGCGCCAGATCCCGCCGTAGGAGCGGGCCATGCCCGCGACAACAGCCTTTCAGATCCATACCGCGTTCCAGTACGGATAATCGCCGATGCGTTCCACCAACCCCGCCCGCAGGGGATTGGCCACGAGGTAGCGCGCGGCCACCTCGACATCCTCCTCGGCGCGCAACGCGTGATCGTGGAATGCCGGCGCCCAGACGCACCCTTGCGCCGGCATGCCCGATTGACTTCCCGCGACGACGCCGACTTGATGCGCCCGATGCAGACGCCGAGCGGCGTCGTCGCGCCGAGCTGGATCAGCCAGTGCGCGTGATCCGGCATCAGCACCCACGCGAGCATGCTGGCGTCACCGAGGACCAGTGGATCTTCGAAGGAGCGCGCTGCGGTTCGGGCGGCGCAGCAATCGCGGAACAAGGCGATGCGCTGGTGCGTGGCGGCAGTGACGAAGTAGACGCCGTTGTGCAACGTCACGCGACCGCGTCGCAATGCGGCGTGGCCGGGGCGAGGCGCGGCGGGTGCCACGCGGTTCGGGCAGGGTTTGGTCGGGGACATGGGATGGCTCCTCCATGAGCGATGGCTGGTCGCGGGCATGGCCCGCTCCTACGGTCGAGCGGTTTTGGTCGCGGGCATGGCCCGCTCCTACACCCATCCGCGTCGGCAGACACGCCCGCGATGGTCCGGTCCGACCCGCTAGGAGCGGGCCATGCCCGCGACCGGTAAGCCAGCCCGCGCCGGATCCCGGTGTAGGAGCGGGCCATGCCCGCGACCCGGACGTCCGCGACCGCACCGGCCGCCCCTCACCACCTGGTGCAGAGATCGTCGCGCTGCGGATTCATCGAATCGACGAGACGTTCGCGGCGCTCCCGGCTCCAGTGGCGGATCTGGCGCGCGCGGCGGCAGGCGGCCTCCGCATCCAGATCGACTTCGTAGTACACCAGGCGCGTCGTTGCACCCGGCGCGCGAGGCCGCGGCCTCGCCGCGCAGGCGCTCGAGACGGTGAGGCGAGATTGCAGGTCAGCCCGGTGCGCAACGTGCCGGCGCGGGGGCTGGAGACGATGAAGACGTAATAGCAGTCCATGGCATGGCGTCCTTGCATGCGTTGTCAGATCCCTTGACGCGACCGAGTATGCCACGCGCTCCCCGGCGCGATCCAGACGCCGCCCGTGCCGCCCGCACACCTGGCCCCAGCGGTATTTCGCACCATGGCATGAGCGGAACATAGTTGTTAGGATTTTCCGCGTCCCGTTTGCCCTGTCAGATGCCCGGGTTTCCATCCTGCCGCCGGAAAGTTCAGGTCGAGGTCTCGGGCCTGAACGGTGAAGGCATGGCTGAAATTGCCACCCGCGCACACGACATCGGCAGCGAACTGCCGGGAGATATCCTCGATGAAATGGCGACCAAGACAGGGCGTCGGCAGGCCGGCATGAAGAAAAGTCCCCTGGCGGTGATCTTTCTCACCGTTTTCCTCGACCTCGTCGGCTTCGGCATCATCATTCCGCTCAGCCCCTACCTGGCGCGCGAATTCGGGGCCTCGGCCTTCGAGGTCGGGATGCTCATGGCCGTCTATTCGGCGATGCAGTTCCTGTTCTCGCCGTTCTGGGGCGGGCTCAGCGACCGCCTGGGCCGCCGCCCCATCCTGCTCGTGAGCATTGCCGGGACCGCGCTGGCGCACACGCTGTTCTATTTCGCGCACGATCTCTGGCTGCTGTTCCTGGCGCGCACCCTGGCCGGCATCTTCGGCGCCAATATTTCCACGGCAATGGCCTATATCGCCGACGTGACCTCGGAAAAGGATCGCTCCAAGAACATGGGGCTGATCGGCGCGGCGTTTGGTCTCGGCTTCGTGCTGGGGCCCGCGATAGCCGGGATGCTGACCGGTTTCGGCGAGAACTTCCCCGCGCTGGCGGCGGCTTTCCTCAGCCTCGTCAACTTCGTCATGGCCTTCCTCGTGCTCGAGGAATCGCTCGGCGCCGAAAATCGCCGGCCGCGCGCGAAGAAGTCGCGGCTGAAGAATATCGTGGAGAAAGTGCAGCGCCCGGTGATCGGGTCGCTGCTGTTCGCCCAGTTCGCCACCGGGCTGGCGATGGCCAACATGGAGGCTTCGCTCTTCCTCTACATGCAGGACCGCTTCGGCTGGGGGGTGCGGGAGTCGAGCTATGGCTTTGCCTACGTCGGCGTGTGCATTGCGTTCACCCAGGGATACCTGGTCAGGAAGTACCTGCCGATCCACGGCGAGCGCGGCATGCTGGTCGCCGGGTTCCTGCTGTTCATCCTGGGCTTGTTCTTCACGGGCCTCAGCCCGTGGATCTGGCTGCTCGCCGTCGCCATGACCGCGCTGGCGGTCGGCAGCGGGTTCATCAATCCGGCCGTCTCGGGCAGCATCAGCCTGCTGAC
Source organism: uncultured Gammaproteobacteria bacterium (assembly GCA_963819895.1). Classification (GTDB taxonomy): domain Bacteria; phylum Pseudomonadota; class Gammaproteobacteria; order Pseudomonadales; family UBA5518; genus UBA5518. Next base: position 36,189 of record CAWFXU010000012.1, on the reverse strand, counting down.
GCCGGCGCACGAACAGGGCGAAGTGCTCGGCGTGAACCAGTCGCTCGCCGCGCTGGCGCGGATTTTCGGGCCGCTCATGGGGGGCTATGCCTACATGCATGTCGCGCAATCGGCGCCGTTTTTCATGGCGGCGGGCCTGGGCGCCGTGGGCCTGGCGTTCATCTGGCTGGCGCGCGCCCGGATCCCGCAGGCGGCCAAGGCCTAGGAGTCCGCGCGGATGCTGTGCCCTCCGGCCAGCCTCATTCATTGACACCGGCCGGCGGCGCATGTTGTGATCGCCGGCCCAGGACAGCTACCCGCTCAAGGAGGAAATCATGGCCAAGGGCATCAACAAGGTGATCCTCATCGGCAATATGGGTGCCGAACCCGAAACGCGTTACCTGCCCTCGGGCGGCGCGGTCACCAACATCCGCCTGGCGACCTCCGAGTCGTGGAAGGACAAGAACACCGGCCAGCAGCAGGAGCGCACCGAGTGGCACCGGGTCGTGTTCTTCAACCGCCTGGCGGAGATCGCCGGCGAGTACCTGCACAAGGGCAGCAAGGTCTACATCGAAGGCGCGCTGCGCACCCGCAAGTGGCAGGACAAGGAAGGCAAGGACCAGTACACCACCGAAATCGTCGCCAACGAGATGCAGATGCTCGACAGCCGCGGCGCCGGTGGCGGCGGTGGCGCGCGGTGGTGACGACTACGATTCCGGCGGCGGCTTCGCCCCCGAGCCGCGCCAGGCGCCCGCGCGCGCGCGCCGGCACCGGCGGGCAAGACCGACGAACCCCCGGCATGGGATGACGACATCCCGTTCTGATCCGCGTCGCCGCATCGGCAGTCGGGCAGGGATGCCGGCATGAAAACCGTCATCATCGGCGCCGACTGCCGTCTCGGCCTCGAGCTCGCCGCCAACCTGCAGGGGCGGGACATCCCCTTCGTCTCCATTTCCAGCCGCGATCCCGTGCTCGACAGCGTGAAGCTGCTGCTGCACGCCTTCGCCTACCACGGCGCCACGCAGGTCGTGAACGCGCTGTCGCACGAACTGTTCAGCAGCGACGATCCCGCGGCCTACAAGCGCAGCCTGCTGGTGACGAAGAACCTGTGCAAGGCCTGCCGTGCCCACGATGCGGCGCTGATCCACCTCTCCGACGACAGCATGTACGCCGGGCGCAAGAGCGGCGCCTACCGCGAGAAGGACAAGCCCGACAGCGCCGATCCGCGCGTCGCGCGCGTGCTGAAGGCCGAGAGCTACGTGAACAAGCGCGCGCCGAAGCACATCGTGCTGCGCTGCGGTCCGCTGTTCGCGCCCGCGCGGGCACAACCTGTTCACGATGCTCGCCGCGCAGCTCGAGAAGGGGCACCTGCTCGAGTGCACCGAGGACAAGCTCTGCCCCACGCCGGCCAACGACATCGCGCGCGTGGTGGTGGCGATCATCCTGCAGCTCGATTGCGGCGCCGAGCCCTGGGGCACCTACAACTACTGCAGCTCGGATGCGTCCAGCCTGTACAACTTCGCCGAGGCGGTGATCGCGCTGGCCTCGCAATACGGCCGCATCCGCCGCGACGAGGTGCGCCTGCAGGCGGTGCCGGGCAAGGACCGCAACGTCATCCTCAACTGCCACCAGATCCTCAACACCTTCGGCATCAAGCAGCGCCCCTGGCGCGCGGCGCTGCCGGCGGTGGTGGCGGAATACTGCCGCAGTTGAGCTCCCGTCGTCGGGCTTGGCCCGCTCCTCGCGAGGCCCGACGTGGCCGATTGATCGCGGGCATGTGCCCGCTCCTACAGGCCGGCTAGCCGCATCGCTCGAGCATGACCATGCCCGACCCACGGAGAGCCAGCCCGCGAATCACGCGTTGACCCCGGCGCACCCGCCGCGCCACCATTCACGCCACACGCAAGGAGCACCACCGCATGAGCGCCAGCAGCCGACAGGAAATCCCTGAACATCGCCGTCCTCACCGTCTCGGACACCCGCACCGAGGCCACCGACACCTCGGGCCAGTACCTCGTCGAGAGCCTGCGCGCCGCCGGCCACACGCTGGCGGAAAAGGCCATCGTCATCGACGACATCTACCAGCTGCGCGCGATCGTCTCGCGCTGGATCGCCGACCCCGCGGTGCACGTGATCCTCGAGCACCGGCGGCACCGGTTTCAGCGGCCGCGATTCCACGCCCGAGGCGCTGGCGCCGCTGTTCGACAAGGTGATCGAGGGCTTCGGCGAGACCTTCCGCGCGCTGTCGGTGGCGGAGATCGGCAGTTCCACGCTGCAGTCGCGCGCGTTCGGCGGGGCTGGCGAACCGCACCGTGATCTTCTGCATGCCCGGCTCCACCGGCGCCTGCCGCACGGCGTGGGAAGGCATCATCCGCGACCAGCTCGACAGCACGTTCCGGCCCTGCAACTTCGCGCCCATCGTGCTGGGCGGGCACGGCCACTGAGTCGCCCGCCGATGAAGCCGCAGGCACTGACTCCCGTCGACGCCGCGCTCGCGCACATCCTCGCCGACGTCACGCCGCTCGAGGGCACGGAGTCGCTGCCGCTCGCCCGGCTGCGCGGCCGCGTGCTCGCCGCGGACGCGATCGCCACGATCGACGTGCCGCCGGCCGACAACAGCTCCATGGACGGCTACGCGCTGCGCCACGCCGATCTCGAGGCCGGGCAGCGCGAGTTCGCGATCAGCCAGCGCATCGCCGCCGGCGCGGTCGGCACGATGCTCGCGCCGGGTACCGCGGCGCGCATCTTCACCGGCGCCGAAGTGCCGCCCGGTGCCGACTGCGTCGTGATCCAGGAGAACTGCAGCGTTGCCGATGGCGTCGTCACCGTCCTGCAGCCGGTGGCGCCGGGCGAGAACATCCGCCGGCGCGGCCAGGACATCGCCGCCGGCAGCGCGATCGTCGCCGCGGGCACGCGCCTCGGCGCGGCGCACGCCGGCCTGCTGGCCGCGGTCGGCATGGCGCGGGCCACCGTGTTCGCGCGCCTGCGGGTCGCGATCCTCTCGACCGGCGACGAGCTGGTCGAACCGGGCGAGACGGCGGGGCCGGGGCAGATCTACAACTCCAACCGCTACCTGCTGAGCGGCATGCTCGAGGAACTGGGCTGCGAGGTGATCGACGGCGGCCTGGTGCCGGACACGCCCGCGGCCACCCGCGCCTGCCTGCGCCAGGCGGCCGCAGCAGGCCGACGTGGTCATCACCACCGGCGGCGTCTCGGTGGGCGACGAGGACCACGTGAAGGCCGCGGTCGAGGAACTCGGCACGCTGCGCGCTGTGGAAGCTCGCGATCAAGCCGGGCAAGCCGCTGGCCTACGGGCGCATCCTCGGCAAGCCCTTCTTCGGGCTGCCCGGCAATCCCTCGTCGGTGTTCGTGACCTTCCACGTGGTGACGCGGCCCGTACCTGCAGCGCATGCAGGGCGTCGCCGGCGACGTGATGGCGCGCGAGCTCGTGGTCGCGGCGGATTTCGAGCGCCCGCGCCCCGACAAGCGGCAGGAATACCTGCGCGCGCGGCTCGTGAACGGCGGCGACGGCGCGCGCGTGGCGCTGTACCCGAACCAGAGTTCCGGCGTGCTGTCGTCGGTGGCGTGGGCCGATTGCCTGGTGGTGGTGCCGCCGGGCGCCACGGTGGCGCGCGGCGATCCGGTGCGCGTGATGCTGATCTGAGAGGTGCACGATGCCCGCCCCACCCTTCGAGATCCTGCACCACGGTGCTGTTCGGGGCGTGACGGGCTCCTGCCACGAACTGCGCCTCGTGGGTTCGACCGTAGGTTCGACTTCAGTCGAACATTCCCCCGCCCGTTCGACTGAAGTCGAACCTACGGTCGAACCTAAGGCCGAACCTACGGCCGAACCCACGGCAGTTTCGGGAATCCTCGTCGACTGCGGCCTGTTCCAGGGTGCGGAGACTTCGGGTGAGGGCGCGGATCGCGACAACCTCGGCATCGATTTCCCGATCGGGCATATCCGCGCGCTGGTGGTCACGCACGTGCACATCGACCACGTCGGGCGCGTGCCCTACCTGCTGGCAGCCGGATTCGAAGGGCCGATCTACTGCTCGCTGCCCTCGGCGATCCTGCTGCCGCTGGTCATCGAGGATGCGCTCGCGGTGGGCGCCACGCGCGACCGCAAGCTGGTCGCGCGCACGCTGGAACGATTGAAAAGCCAGATACGCCCGCTCGCCTACGGCAAGTGGGCGCGCGTGGATACCGGCATCGGCACGGGGCTCGAGATCCGGCTGCAGCGCGCCGGGCATATCCTCGGTTCGGCCTACGTCGAATGCCGGATCACCGCCCCGCCCGTGGGTTCGGCTTTAGCCGAACAGGATCGATTGCGGCTCATGTCCGACTGAAGTCGGACCTACGGACGGACAAAGCGCTGAATGTTCGGCTAAAGCCGAACCCACAGACGAAGCCACGCCCGCCCGCCACCGCGTGATCTTCTCCGGCGACCTCGGCGCCGCGCACACGCCGCTGCTGCCGGAACCCGAGGCGCCGCTCGGCTGCCACACGCTGGTGATCGAGAGCACCTACGGCGACCGCCGCCACGAGGGGCGCGCGGATCGCGTGCGCCGGCTGCAGCGCGTGATCGAGCGCGCGCTGGCCAACCGCGGCGCGGTGCTGATCCCGGCGTTCAGCATCGGGCGCACGCAGGAGCTGCTGTACGAGATCGAGGAGATCATCCACGCGCGGCGCGACGAACCGGCGGCGCGCGCGCTGCCGTGGAACGAGCTCGAGGTCGTGGTCGATTCGCCGCTGGCCGCGAAGTTCACGCGCGTCTACGACCGGCTGAAGCCCTTCTGGGACGCCGAGGCGCTGCAGCGCGTGCGCGCGGGCCGCGATCCGCTGTCCTTCGAGCAGGTGCGCACGGTGAACAGCCACTCGGACCATCTGCGCGTGGTCGCGCACCTGCAGAAGACGCGCTACCCGGCCATCGTGATCGCGGCGAGCGGCATGTGCGCGGGCGGGCGGATCATCAACTACCTGAAGGCGCTGATCGGCGACCCGGTCACCGACATCCTGTTCGTCGGCTACCAGGCCGCGGGCACGCCGGGGCGCGCGATCCAGCAGTACGGCCCCGAGGGCGGCTGGGTGGAACTCGATGGCGAACGCTTCGACATCCGGGCGGCCATCCACACCATCGGCGGCTATTCGGCGCACGCCGACCAGGCCGACCTGCTGCGTTTCGTCACCGGAATGCGGCGCGCACCCGACGTGGTGCGCATCGTGCACGGGGAGGAGGAGGCGAAGGAGACGCTGCGGGATGAGTTGGCGCGGCGGTTACCGCGCACCAGCGTCGTCGTTCCCGAAATGTAGGAGCGGGCCATGCCCGCGACCGGATCTGTGTCGAGCGAACATGCCCGCGACCAGTCCGTCGAACCGACATCCGGTCGCGGGCATGGCCCGCTCCTACAGCGAGAAGATCGTGCGATCAGCCGGTGAAGCGCTGCAACACCAGCGAGGCGTTGGTGCCGCCGAAGCCGAAGCTGTTCGACATCACGCGGTTCAGCCTGGCGTTGTCGATGCGCTGGCGCACGATCGGCATGTTGCCCGCCGCTTCGTCCAGCGATTCGATGTTGGCCGAGGCGGCGATGAAATCGTGCTCCATCATCAGCAGCGAGTAGATCGCCTCCTGCACGCCGGCCGCGCCCAGCGAGTGGCCCGACAGCGACTTGGTGGAGCTGATCGGCGGCACGCTTGCGCGCCGAAGGCCTCGGCCACCGCCTTCAGTTCCTGGATGTCGCCGACCGGCGTGCTGGTGCCGTGCGCGTTGATGTAGTCGATGGCGCCGTCGACGGTGCTCATCGCCTGGCGCATGCAGCGCACCGCGCCTTCGCCCGAGGGCGCGACCATGTCGTAGCCGTCGGAGGTCGCGCCGTAGCCGACCAGCTCGGCGTAGATGCGCGCGCCGCGCGCCTGCGCCACGTCCAGCGCCTCCAGCACCAGCATGCCGCCGCCGCCGGCGATCACGAAGCCGTCGCGGTCCGCGTCGTAGGCGCGCGAGGCCTGCTCGGGCGTGTCGTTGCGCTTGGAGGACAGCGCGCCCATCGCGTCGAACAGGCAGGCCATGCTCCAGTGCTCTTCCTCGGCGCCGCCGGCGAACACGAGGTCCTGCTTGCCCATCTGGATCTGTTCCATGCCGGCGCCGATGCAGTGCGCGCTGGTGGAGCAGGCCGAGGCGATCGAGTAGTTGACGCCCTTGATCTTGAACGGCGTGGCGAGGCAGGCCGAAACCGTGCTGCGCCATGGTCTGCGTCACGCGGTACGGCCCGACGCGCTTCACGCCCTTCTCGCGCATGATGTCGGCGGCTTCCACCTGGTTCGACGACGAGGCGCCGCCGGAGCCGGCGATGATGCCGGTGCGCTCGTTCGAGACCTCGGCCTCGGTCAGGCCGGCGTCCGCGATGGCCTGGCTGCATCGCGATGTAGGCGAAGGCCGCCGCATCGCCCATGAAGCGCAGCTGCTTGCGGTCGATCTGCGCCGCGAAATCCACGTCGGGACGGCCCGCCACGTGGCTGCGGAAGCCCATCTCGGCATATTCCGGGATGAAGCGGATGCCCGAGCGGCCCTCGCGCAGCGACGCGGTGACGGCCTCCTTGCTGTTGCCCAGGCACGAGACGATTCCCATGCCGGTGACGACGACTCTGCGCATTGCGATTTCCTCCTCAGGCCCTAGCCCAAATCATCCGCGGCGGTGGTGAACAGCCCCACGCGCAGATCGTGCGCGGTGTAGATCACCTTGCCGTCCACCGACAGCTCGCCGTCGGCGATACCCATCACCAGCTTGCGTTCCATCACCCGCTTCAGGTGGATGTGGTAGACGACCTTCGTCGCCTCGGGCAGCACCTGCCCGGTGAACTTGATCTCGCCCGCGCCGAGCGCGCGTCCCGCGGCCCGGGTTGCCGCGCCAGCCGAGGAAGAAGCCCACCAGCTGCCACATCGCGTCCAGCCCCAGGCAGCCCGGCATCACCGGGTCGCCCACGAAGTGGCAACCGAAGAACCACAGCCCCGGGTGGATGTCGAGCTCGGCGATGATCTCGCCCTTGCCGTGCGCACCGCCCTCGGCGCTGATGTGCGTGATGCGGTCGATCATCAGCATGTTGTCCACGGGCAACTGCGCGTTGCCGGGCCCGAACAGGGCGCCCTGTCCGCAGGCGATGAGTTCTTCCTTGCTGAAGGAATGCTGGGTCGACGGCTCGCGCCGCGCGGGGATGGTGCTCAACTAGGGGATCTCTGGGGGTGTGCAAGTGCGCGAATTGTAATGAGTTTGCCGATGGCCGTCACCTGCGCGCCGGCGCCCCGCCCGGCTGTGCCCGATCTGACAAGCAGCGGTCCTTCCACTAGACTTTGGGCCGGCCAACCGCAGTGCAAGGAAATCGTCAGCGTGCGAATAGCAGTCATCGGCACGGGATACGTGGGCCTGGTCACGGGCGCCTGCTTTGCCGAAATGGGCAACCACGTGGTGTGCGTCGACAACGACCCCGCCAAGCTCGCGCGCCTGGAGGGCGGGGAGATCCCCATTTTCGAGCCGGGCCTGCAGCCGGTGGTGGAGCAGGCGGTGCAGGCCGGGCTGCTGACATTCAGCGCCGACGTGGCCGCCGCGGTGGGCACGGCCGAGTACATCGTCATCGCGGTCGGCACGCCGCCCGGCGAGGACGGCTCGGCGGACCTGCGCTACGTGCTCGCGGTGGCGCACGACATCGGCCGGCACCTGCAGAAGTACGCGGTGGTGATCGACAAGTCGACGGTGCCCGTGGGCACCGCCGACAAGGTGCGCGCCGCGATCAGCGAGGAACTCGCGGCGCGCGGCGCGAGCATCGGGTTCGACGTGGTCAGCAACCCCGAATTCCTCAAGGAAGGCGCGGCGGTCAGCGACTTCCGCAGTCCCGACCGCGTCATCGTCGGCACCGATTCCGAGAAGGCGCGCCGGCGCATGAGCGAGCTCTACGGCCCGCTGCTGCGCAATCACGACCGCATGCTGTTCATGGGCGTGCGCGACGCCGAGATGACCAAGTACGCCGCCAACGCGATGCTGGCCACGCGGATCTCGTTCATGAACGAGATCGCCAACCTCTGCGACCGCCTCGGCGTGGACGTCGAGAACGTGCGCAAGGGCATCGGCTCCGACAGCCGCATCGGCTACTCGTTCATCTACCCGGGCTGCGGCTACGGCGGCTCCTGCTTCCCGAAGGACGTGAAGGCGCTGGTGCAGACCAGCCGCGCCTGCGATTTCGAGCCCTCGCTGCTGGAAGCCGTGGAAGCGCGCAACGAGCGCCAGAAGCGCGTGCTGTTCGACAAGGTCGTGGCGCACTTCGGTACGGATCTGAGCGGCCGGCGCTTCGGCGTGTGGGGGCTGGCCTTCAAGCCCAACACCGACGACATGCGCGAGGCGCCCTCGCTGGTGCTGATCGAGCAGCTGCTCGCGGCCGGCGCCAGCGTGGCGGCCTACGACCCGGTGGCCGGCAACGACGGCCACGCCGGCATGCCGCGCGAGTGGCTGGACTCCGGCCGCGTCGAGCTCAGCAAGTACCAGTACGACGCGCTGCGCGAAGCCGACGCGATGATCCTGGTCACCGAATGGAAGCGCTTCCGCCAGCCCGATTTCGACGCGATGCGCGACCTGCTGCGCACGCCGGTCATCTTCGACGGCCGCAACCAGTACGACCCGGTGCTGATGAGCGATTACGGGTTCACGTATTACGGCATCGGGCGTACCAATGTCGCGGCGCGTGATGGCGTAGCGATTGCTGTGGTCGCGGGCTGAAGCCCGACCCTACGGCGACGCGCATGGCGTACACGTCGTAGGTTCGGCTTCGTAGCCGAAGCGGGCCATTGCCCGCGACCGGATGTTCTTGTCTTCATCACGGCATCCGATCACCTCAGAGAGATCCTGACCCATGTTGATCCCTGTCCTGCTCTCCGGTGGCGTCGGCAGCCGCCTGTGGCCCGTCTCGCGCGAGCTCTACCCCAAGCAGTTCCTGCCGCTGGCCGACGCGAAGCTCTCGCTGTTCCAGCAGACGCTGGAGCGCCTGGGCGGCATGCCGGCGCTCGGCGAGCCCGTCGTGGTGTGCAACGAGGAGCACCGCTTCCTGGTGGCGCAGCAGTTGCGTGACATGGGGCACGGCGGCGCGTCGATCATCCTGGAACCCATCGGGCGCAACACCGCGCCGGCCATCGCGCTGGCCGCCATCGATGCGCTGCGCCAGACCGAGGACGCCGTGCTGCTGGTGCTGCCCGCGGATCACGTGATCCGCGACCATGCCGCGCTGCAGCGCGCGGCGCAGACCGGCATGGCGCTCGCGAACGCCGGCCACCTGGTCACCTTCGGCATCGTGCCGAACGCCCCCGAAACCGGCTACGGCTACATCCGCCGCGGCGCCGCGCTGGGCGAGCAGGCGTTCGCGGTCAGCCATTTCGCCGAAAAGCCCGACCTCGAGACCGCCAACGGCTACGTCGCGAGCGGCGAATACTTCTGGAACAGCGGCATGTTCCTGTTCCGCGCCGACCGCTACCTCGAAGAGCTCGACAAGCACGCGCCGCAGATGCTGGCCGCCTGCCGCAAGGCCTACGAGCAGGCCAGCGACGACCTCGACTTCATCCGCGTGCACAAGGAATCGTTCGCCGCCTGCCCCAGCGATTCCATCGACTACGCCGTGATGGAGCGCACCGACCGCGCCGCGATGGTACCGCTCGACTGCGGCTGGAACGACGTGGGCTCCTGGGGGGCGCTGTGGCAGACCGGCACGCCGGACGAGCGCGGCAACGTGAGCCGCGGCGACGTGATCCTGCGCAACGTGTCGAACGCCTACGTGCGCGCCGAATCGCGGCTGGTTGCGGCGGTGGGGCTGGAGGACGTGGTGATCGTGGAAACCGCCGACGCGGTGCTGGTCGCCAACAAGGATTCCTCGCAGGACGTGAAGCACGTGGTCGCGCACCTCAAGCTCGAGGGGCGCGGCGAGGCGATCACCCACAAGCGCGTGTACCGTCCGTGGGGTTCCTACGAGAGCCTGGTCGAGTCCGAGCGCTTCCAGGTCAAGCGCATCATCGTGGACCCGGGGCACCAGCTGTCGCTGCAGATGCACCACCACCGCGCCGAGCACTGGGTGGTGGTCAAGGGCACGGCGCGCGTGACGCACGGCGACCAGGAAACGATGCTGGGCGAGGACCAGTCGACCTATATCCCGCTCGGCACGAAGCACCGCCTCGCGAACCCCGGCGTGATCCCGCTGGAGATCATCGAGGTGCAGACCGGCAGCTACCTCGGCGAGGACGACATCGTGCGCTTCAACGACGTCTACGGGCGAGCCGGTTCGTAATTGCGCCGCCCGCCGCCCGGCCTCCTCACGATGTCCATGCCGGCGCGGTTTCGTGATTCCTGTAGGAGCGGGCCATGCCCGCGACCAGGGCCTGTTCAGACTGAACATCCGGTCGCGGGCATGGCCCGCTCCTACATGTGCGAATGAATCGTGTCCGTGATCCGCCTCCTCGCCGGACTGATCACGCTCGCCTTCGCCGCGCTGCTCGGCCTGGGCGTGCTGCTGTTCACCGCCATCGACAGCAAACCGCTGGTCGACCGCAGTGAAACCATTTCCACCGACGCCATCGACCAGGCGCGCAACCTGCTCCTCGCCAACGACCCCCGCCGCCTGCGCGAAGGCGAAGAGCGTTCGGCGCTGATCCCGGCGGCCCTGCTCGACGAAGGCATCAACTACGTCGCCTCGCAGCTCCTGCACGGTCGCGGCGCGCTCTCGCTGCACGAGAAGTCCGCGGAAGTACGCCTCAGCCTGCGGCTTCCCGGCGCGCCCGGCTACCTGAACCTGCGCGCCACCGTGCCCGCAGCCGCGGGCGAGCCGCGCATCGCGGCGCTGAGCGTGGGTGATGTGCCGATTCCCGCTGTCCTCGCGGAACAGGCCCTGGACCTCGCGTTGACTTCGCTCGGTTACGGGCAGCAATGGCGCATGGCCCGCGCCGCGGTTCGCGAACTCGCGTTCGATCCGGCGCGCGGCATGGTCGAGCTGCGCTACGCCTGGAATCCCGCGCTGCTCGATAGCGCCCGTGCCGCCGCGCTCGATCCCGCCGACGTGGAGCGCATCCGCGTGGCCCACGCGGCTTTCGTCGGGCTGCTCGACCAGAAGCAGCGGGGCGAGCGCGTCCCCCTCGCCGAGGTCCTGGCGCCATTGATGTCCGGCAACGGGCAGGGCCGCGCGCAGCGCCGCGCGGCGCTGCTCGTGCTCGCCAGCTCGCTCGCCGGGGGGAAGCTGGCGGCAATCATTCCCGAAGCGGCCACGTGGCCCCAGCCGCAGCGCGTAGCGATCACGCTGCACGGTCGTCACGACAGCGCCCAGCATTTCGTGATCTCGGCCGCGCTGGCCGCCTGGGCCGGCGAACCGGTCGCCACCGCCATCGGCGTGTACAAGGAACTGGAAGACGCCCGCCGCGGCAGCGGTTTCTCGTTCGCCGACCTCATGGCCGACCGCGCCGGCACCCGCTTCGGCGAACTGGTCGCGGCTGATGCCAAGCGCCTCGACGAGGTGCTGGCCGGCAAGCCCGGCGACGCCGACCTGCTCCCGCCGCTGGACGGCCTGCCCGAATTCCTGCCCGAGGCCGAGTTCCGCCGCCGCTTCGGCGGCCCCGGCGAGCCGGCCTTCGAGAAAGTCGCGGACGAGATCGAGCGGCGGCTGTCGGCGCTGGCGCTTTACCGGTGAGGCAATGGCCTTGGTGCTCAGCCGTATTCGTTGTCATCGTTTATGCGAATCGGCTAACGTGATCCATACTTGCGACCGTTGTGTCGCGGGCATGGCCCGCTCCTACATGCACCGGCGCTGGCGTCTCCTGTAGGTCGCCATTCATGGCGACATTGTCCGCATGAATGCGGACCCACGGGCGTAGGAGCGGGCCATGCCCGCGACCGACCTGTTCGCGGCTCGGCACCATGCGCGCGATCAATGCTTCGCGAATTCGCGTCGTGATCAAATAGGCACCACTCATGACCAAACCAACCCGAGCCACCACATCAATGATCAAGAAATGCCTCTTCCCCGTCGCCGGCTACGGCACCCGCTTCCTGCCGGCCACCAAGTCCATGCCCAAGGAAATGCTGCCCATCGTCAACAAGCCGCTGGTGCAGTACGGGGTGGAGGAAGCGCTCGAGGCCGGGCTGTTCGAGATCGCCTTCGTGACCGGCCGCGGCAAGCGCACGATCAACGACCATTTCGACATCAGCTACGAACTGGAGCACCAGATCGCCGGCAGCGACAAGGAAAAGCACCTGGTCGGCATCCGCAACGTCATCGACCGCGCGGTGTTCTCCACCACGCGCCAGCGCGAGATGAAGGGCCTGGGCCACGCGATCCTCACCGGCCAGACCCTGATCGGCGACGAGCCCTTCGGCGTGATCCTCGCCGACGACCTGTGCTTCAACGAGGGCGGCGACGGCGTGATGGCGCAGATGGTCAAGATCTACAAGCAGGTGCGCTGCAGCATCGTGGCCATCGAGGAAGTGCCCGAGGACCAGATCCACAAGTTCGGCGTGATCGCGGGCGACGCCGTGCGCGACGACCTGTACCGGGTGACCAACATGGTCGAGAAGCCCACGGCCGCCGAGGCGCCCAGCAACCTCGCGATCATCGGCCGCTACATCCTGACGCCGGACATCTTCGACCTGATCCGCCAGACCCCGCCGGGCAAGAACGGCGAGGTCCAGATCACCGACGCGCTGATGCAACAGGCCAAGGAAGGCTGCGTGATGGCCTACAAGTTCAAGGGCCGGCGCTTCGACTGCGGCAGCGTGGACGGCTTCGTGGAGGCCACCAACTACTGCTACACGCACTTCTACCAGCAGGGCAAGCTGTAAGAGCGCGCTCGCCGCGTGTGACGGTCGCGGGCATGGCCCGCTCCTACCGCAGGTGCGTCGTCTTCGTTGTAGGAGCGCGCCATGCGCGCGACCGATCTTCGTCGATCGGCGCTCGCCGGTCATTGACCACGCTTTCGCGACATGAGGCGAGTGCCGGAACGAACTTTGCTACAGCAGTCACCACTTGGCTGGCATGGCTACCGATTGCTCGACGCGAGTCGGCGCCAGTGCGTCTACCCGTGATTGGCGAGCTACGAGGCATGTCGACTGTATCAACGTCACGTGTCGGCCTGATTGTGCATTCGCGGCGCTGGTCAGAAGTCGCGTACTGCTCGCTGTGGCAGTTAGGCGCTGGCAATGGGGTGTCGGATGTTCTGCGTCCGCGCGATAGCGGCCAACGTGACATCAGTAGTGACAGTTTGCAAGGAGTAACTCGAGCGGTACGACATCGCACATGTCAGCTTCACACAGAACGAGGCTGCGGAATTCTCGCCGAGTCGTCGCGTGGCAACCGCTGATATATCGGAGTTGCCAATCCATGCCGAGACGGCAGAGCGACGAGCGGACGGCGCTCAGCCCGAATTGAATCCGGCGCCGTCTGGTGCGCGGTGCGGCGGTTGCGGTGCCCACGATACTCACGCTGCGCAGTGGCGGAGTCGCGGCTGCCAGCTTGTGTCCAGGGCAAATCGGCTACCGCAACGGTTGAATCACTGCATGGGACTTTGAATTACACGCAAATGACTGCGTCCTCATGCCCGACGACGTGTGCTTCAAGCAAGTGGCTGGTGCGCGGAAGCCCTACGCGCGTCGAAGCGCGCTGCCTGCGGATATCGTTGGTTCGGTGACGCCTAATGCCAGCGGCGGTTACGTGCGGAATACACGCGCCAAGATCGTCGAGTTTGACACGACTCCGACACAACACGAAAAAGAAGAAGGCGTCCGACGCTGACACTACCTCAACTGCCAGCAGCAACACGTTGTGATACATCACTGATTCGTCGGCGGTATCCCTGATCTGACCTGACAGTTGCCGCGCGATTGCTGGCACGCAGTGCGGGTCAGTGCCGTAGACTGCGGCTTCGTGACGACGCATCTTGAAATACCGGTCAGACTGCTATCGAGTGACGCCTGCAGGTCGGGATTTGCTGGTGGAGGACTGGGTTGATGTCATTACGCCGTCTATCAGCGCGCGTCGGGAGAAACCCATGTTTTCAACGAAGTCACGGTGACTTTCCTGAGCTGCCTTCGACGCGAGCCCGGTAGTCTGGAATTGCTCGTGGCGACGGGTCGCGAGTGAGCTCGGATACCGCGCGAAAATGCGGTGCCAAGTGATTTCCTGGACGTCGTTGCGCGCCTCGAGGAACTCGGCCTGATCGAACGTACGACTTCAGGCGCCATGCACCGTGAATGTCGGCGCACTACCGAGTTTCCGAGATCGCAGAGCAGATTGTCCGGTGACGGACTCTGTCGTCCAGCTTCGGCGCGTTTCCCGCGCGAATTCGCTCCGGCTTCGATCGCTGGCACCGCTGCTGCAAGAGCTCTACGCGCAATCACTCCGTATCGAGTGCAACGCGGGATCCACGACTTCGATGTCCAGGTGCGGCCCTCGAGCCCCTTGCGTCCGGGCGCCGCCAGGCCTGCTTCCTGGCCGATGGGCGCAAGCCGTTCTGGCCGCTGCCTGCCGCGCATATGCTTCCCGCGCTCGAATGGGGCATCAACTGGTGCGTCGCCACACGCTCCAACCATTTACTGATGCTGCATTCGGCGGTGGTCGAGCGCGGCGGCGCGGCCATCCTGTTTCCGGCCTGGTCCGGTCATGGCAAATCCACCTTGTGCACCGCGCTGGTCCATTCGGGATGGCGCCTGTTGTCGGATGAATTCGGGCTGGTGCGGCCTGAAGACGGTGCCCTGGTGCCGGTGCCGCGGCTGATACCGCTGAAGAACGAATCGATCGAGGTGATCCGCCGTTTCCGGCCGGAGGCCGTGATCGGTCCTTCGTTCCACGGCACGCGCAAGGGAACCGTGGCGCATGTGCGCCCGCCGGCCGACAGCGTGCGTCGCGCCCATGAAATCGCGCGCCCGCGCCTGTTCGTGTTTCCCCGCTGGGTCGCGGGGGCGCCACTCACGCATCGAGCCGGTGGACAAGGGCGAGGCCTTCCTGATGGTGGCCACCAACGCGTTCAACTACGAAACCCTGGGCGAGATCGCCTTCGACCTGGTCAGGGACATGGTGCGCAGTTGCGATTGCTATGCGCTGACCTACTCGGATCTCGACGAAGCCATCGCGGCCATCGACACGCTGGGCGAGCGCGCCGATGGCTAGTGCAGCGCACCAGGCGCGTCGGGCTGCGCAACTGCTGCTGCGGCGCTCTGCGCTCGCCAGCCGACCTGCCGTCGCTTCCCGCTGCGGACTGGGAACTGTTGATTCGCGTTGCGCGCCGCACCCGTCTGCTCGCGCGCATCGAAGCCGACCTGGCCCGGGCTGGCCTGCTCGACCGGATTCCCGTGCAGGCCGCCAACCACCTGCGCGCGGCGCGCAACGTGGTGGCGCATCGCCAGACCCTCGTGGCCTGGGAGGTCAACCGCGTGTTGTGGGCGCTGCAAGGCATGGACGTGCCGCTCGTGATCCTGAAGGGTGCCGCGTATGTGCTGGCTGGCCTGCCCGTGGTCCGCGGACGGCTGTTCGCGGACCTGGACTTGATGGTTCCGTTGGCGCACATCGACGCGGTCGAGCAGGCGCTGGTGGCGCACGGCTGGCTGCGGATGCAGATCGATCCCTACGACGACCGTTACTACCGCGTGTGGATGCACGAGATCCCGCCGCTGCGCCACCGCGAGCGCAAGACCGAGATCGATCTCCACCACACGATCCTGCCGCGCACCAGCCGCCTCAAGCCCGATCCCGCGCTGCTGCTCGCCGCCGGCCCGCCCGCTGGAGGACCCAGGGCTGCGCGTGCTCGCGCCGACAGACATGGTGCTGCATTCGCTGGTGCACCTGTTTCTGGAGGGGGATCCCGTCGAAGGGCTGCGCTTGCGCGACCTGGTCGACGTGAGTGACCTGCTCGCACACTTCGGGAGGGAAGCCGGTTTTCTGGGATGTCGCTGGTGCCGCGGGCGCGCGAGCTGGGGCTGCAGCGACCGCTGTATTACGGGCTGCGATTTGCGCGGAGCCTCCTCGGTACGGAAGTTCCTGCGGCGGTCGCGGCGGAAGCCGAATCGCGGCGCGCCAATGGCACCGGTACGCTGGCTGATGGATTGGCTGGTGCCGCTGGCGATGCTGCCCGAACATCCGGATTTCCCGCGCCGCAGCGCCGCCGTGGCGCGATGGCTGCTGTACGCGCGCTCCCACTGGCTGCGCATGCCGCCGCTGCTGCTGGTGCGGCACCTGGGCTACAAGGCGTGGTTGCGGATGCGTGGCGTGCGCAAGGGTGTGGATCTCACGCAACTCGACCTCAAGCAATGACGCTGGCCGTTTGATCTTTGATCGTAGGTCCGAATTCATTCGGACGTTCGTGTTCGGCGTAGGTCCGGCTTCAGCCGGACGACGTTGTCCGAATGAATTCGGACCTACGTCGAAAGCGGTCGTCCGAATAAATTCGGACCCACGGTAATCGGTGTTCGATGCGGCTCACAGCCGCCAGACCTCGATGCCATTGCCGGTGAATGCCGCGCGGTCCACGATCGACTTCACGTCCATCAGCACCGACGGGTTCGACATCAGCGACTTGAAGTCAGCCGGCGCGAGTGCGCGGAACTGCTTGTGCGCCACCGCCAGCACCACGGCATGTGCCTTGGGCAGCTGGTCCCAGGGCGTCAGCTCCACGCCGTACTCGTGCCGCGCTTCCTCGGCATCGGCCAGCGGGTCGTGCACCGCCACGTCGCAGTGGTATTCCTTCAGTTCGGCAATGATGTCCGCCACGCGCGAATTGCGCAGGTCCGGGCAGTCTTCCTTGAAGGTCAGCCCGAGCACGACCACCTTGGCGCCGTTCACCGCGTGGCCCTGGCGCACCAGCCCCTTCACGGTCTGCTCGGCGATGAACTTGCCCATGCCGTCGTTGGTCTTGCGCCCGGCCAGGATCACCTCGGGGTGATGGCCCTCGGCCTCGGCCTTGTAGGTCAGGTAGTAGGGGTCCACGCCGATGCAGTGGCCGCCCACCAGTCCCGGGCGGAACGGCAGGAAGTTCCACTTCGTGCCGGCGGCTTCGAGCACGTCCAGCGTGTCGATGCCGAGCTTGTGGAAGATCAGCGACAGCTCGTTCATCAGCGCGATGTTCAGGTCGCGCTGGGTGTTCTCGATGACCTTCGCCGCCTCGGCCACCTTCACGCTCGCGGCGCGGTGCAGGCCCGCCGTCACCACGCTGCCGTAGAGCGCGGCCACGCGTTCGAGCGTCTGCGGCGTGTCGCCGGACACCACTTTCACGATGGTCTCGAGGCGGTGCACCTTGTCGCCGGGGTTGATGCGCTCGGGCGAGTAGCCGATGTAGAAGCCGTTGCCGTCGTCGGCTGACTGCGGCGCCCGGCCGGCCGAGCCAGCGCATGCCCGAGACCTTTTCGAGGATGGGCACGCAGACTTCCTCGGTGCAGCCGGGATAGACCGTCGATTCGTAGACCACCACCGTGCCCGGGGAGAGGTTGGCGCCGATCAGGCGCGAGGCGCTTTCGAGGATGGTGAGGTCCGGGCGGTGCGCCTGGTCGATCGGCGTGGGCACGGCCACCACGATCATCCGCGCGTCCTTCAGGCGCGCCGGGTCGCTGGTGAATTCCAGCTGCGTCACGGCCTTCAGGTCCGCCGACTCCACCTCGCCGGTGGGGTCGACGCCGTTGCGGTAGTTCGCGATCTTCCGCTCGTCGAGGTCGAAGCCGATGGTGGCGCGTTGCTTGCCGAACGCGACCGCCAGCGGCAGTCCCACATAACCCAGGCCCACGACAGCAACGGTATCCACACGATCTCCTCGATTGAATTTTTGCGGTACACCATGCACGCATCCGATCGCGGGCATGGCCCGCTCCTACGAAGATGCGGCCTGCGCCTGCGCACGGCCTGATCGCGGGCATGGCCCGCTCCTACAAAGAGGCCGCCATGCCCGCGACCGCGTCACACCCCGCGACGCCCCATGTAGGAGCGGGCCATGCCCGCGACCGCGTCACACCCCGCGACGCCCATGTAGGAGCGGGCCATGCCCGCGACCCGTCACCCCCGCGACCCGCAACGCGCCGCGCCCAGGCAGCGCCAAAGTATAGTGCTAGTATTCACGGGCAACCACGAAGGCAGCGCCCGCGACCAAAACCCCGTGAACGTCGGATTCTTCAGCTACCTCATCGCCTGCGCCGCCTACCTGGTGCTGACGACCCTGCTCCTGATCTCGTGGCGCGGGCGCGCGCTGGGCTCGCTGGCCATCGGCGCCAGTTTCTGTACCGCTTTATGGGCCGGGGTGTCCGCCGCCTCGATCATCACCACCAGCTTCAATCCGGTGCTCCTGCTGCTCACGGAGCTCGCCCGCGACGCGGGCTGGTTCCTGTTCCTGTTCCGCACGCTCAGCGTGCGCGACGACAGCGACGCGCCGGTGGCGCCGGTGCACTGGCTGATGCCGGCGGCGCTGGCCGTGTTCGCGGGCTGCGCCGGCGTGCTGATCGCGCCGCTGTGGCTCGAGGCCGGGAGCGAGGCGGCAGCCGCGCTGGTCGAGGCCGGCCTGGTGATCTGGGTGGTGATCTCGATCATCGGCCTGCTGCTGATCGAACAGATCTACCGCAACTGCAACCCGGACGAGCGCTGGGGGCTGAAGTTCCTGTGCATCGGGCTCGGGGCGGTGTTCGCCTACGATTTCTACATGTACGCGGACGCGCTGCTGTTCAAGCAGCTCGACCTCGGGCTGTGGAGCGCGCGCGGCATCGTGAACGCCCTCGCCGCGCCGCTGATCGCGATCTCCATCGCCCGCAACCCGAAGTTCAACATCGGCATCCACGTCTCGCGCGACGTGGTGCTGCACTCGGTCACGGTGTTCGGCGCCGGCAGTTACCTGCTGCTGATGGCCAGCGTGGGCTACTTCATCCGTTTCTACGGCGGCAGCTGGGGCAACGTGCTGCAGATCGCCTTCCTCTTCGGCACCGGCCTGCTGCTGGTGGTGCTGCTGTTCTCGGACAAGATCCGCCGCCGCCTGCGCGTGTTCCTGAACAAGCACTTCTTCAGCTACAAGTACAACTACCGCGAGGAATGGCTGAAGTTCACCCAGGCGCTGGCCGAAACCACCGAGGAAGTGCCCGAGCGCGTGGTGCGCGCGATCGCCACCCTGGTCAGCAGCCCGGGCGGCATGCTGTGGGAATTCTCGGCGCACGGGCACCCGCGGCTGCTGGCGCGCTGGAACATGCCCGAGCCGGAGCCGGGCGAGCTCCGCCGCGCCGGAATCGCTGGCGCATTTCCTGGAAAGCTCCGGGTGGGTGATCGACATCGAGGAATACGCGCGCAGCCCGGGCCTGTACGAAGGACTGGAACTGCCCGACTGGTGCCGCCGGCTTCCCGGCGCCTGGCTGCTGGTGCCGCTGCTGTTCCGCGCGCGCGCCATCGGCTGCGTGCTGCTCGCCCGCTCCGACGTGCACGGGGCGATCAACTGGGAGGACCGCGACCTGCTGAAGACCGCGGGCCTGCAGGCCGCCGGTCAGCTGGCGCAGTACCAGTCGGACCGCGCGCTGGTGCAGGCCCAGCAGTTCGAGGCCTTCAACCGGCTCTCGGCCTACGTGGTGCACGACCTCAAGAACATCCTGGCGCAGCAGTCGCTGATCGTCTCCAACGCCGAGAAGCACCTGCACAAGCCGGAATTCGTGGACGACGTGATCGACACCGTGCGCAACTCCGTGGCGCGCATGACGCGCCTGATGGAGCAGATGCGCAGCGGCTCGCGCGGCGGCTCGGCGCAGAGCGTGGGCCTGCAGGCCGTGCTGGCGACCGCGGTGGCGCGCCGCGCGCACCAGCAGCCGGTGCCGGAGCTGGAAGCCGCCGACGAAGGCCTGGTGGTGCAGGCCGACCGCGAGGGGCTGGCGACCGTGTTCGGCCACCTGCTGCAGAACGCGCAGGAAGCCACCGACAAGACGGGGCGCATCACGGTGCGCCTGCTGCGCGAGGACGGCTGGGGCGTGGTCGAGATCGAGGACACCGGCTGCGGCATGGACGCCGATTTCATCCGCGAACGCCTGTTCAAGCCCTTCGATTCCACCAAGGGCCTGACCGGCATGGGCATCGGCGCCTACGAGAGCCGCGAGTTCATTCGTGCGCTGGGTGGCGAAATTCGCGTGAACAGCACGCCCGGGGCCGGCTCGATCTTCCGGGTGCTGCTACCCTGTCATGACGCGCAGGGCGCGTAGACCGACAGTCGCGGGAGAGAGTGCGTGCAGGATTCGGACAAACATCTGCTGATCGTCGAGGACGACGAGGGGCTGCAGCGCCAGTTGCGCTGGTGTTTCGACGGTTACGAGGTGGCCGTGGCGGGGGATCGCAAGGACGCCATTGCGCGCGTGCGCCGCCACCAGCCCGGCGTGGTGCTGCTCGACCTGGGGCTGCCGCCCGATCCCGGCGGTGTCAGCGAGGGGCTGGCGACCCTGCAGGAGATCCAGGGCCTCTCGCCCGAGACCAAGGTGATCATCGTCACCGGCGACAACGAGCGCGCCAACGCCGTGCAGGGCCATTGCGCTCGGCGCCTATGACTTCTACCAGAAGCCGGTCGAGCAGGAAGTGCTGACGCTGATGGTCGACCGCGCCTACCGGGTCCACGAGCTCGAGCTCGAGAACCGCCGGCTGCACCAGGCGCAGATGAGCGAGCCGATGAACGGCATCATCGCCACGAGCCCGCAGATGCTGAAGGTCTGCCGCACCATCGAAAAGGTGGCGCCGTCGGACGTCACCGTGCTGCTGCTCGGCGCCAGCGGCACCGGCAAGGAGCGCGTGGCGCAAGCGCTGCACGAGCGCAGCCCCCGCGCCAAGCAGCGCATGGTGGCCATCAACTGCGCCGCGATCCCCGAGAACCTGCTCGAGAGCGAGCTCTTCGGCTACGAGAAGGGGGCCTTCACCGGCGCGGTCAAGCAGACGCAGGGCAAGATCGAGTACGCCAACGGCGGCACCCTGTTCCTGGACGAGATCGGCGACCTGCCGCTGGCGCTGCAGTCCAAGCTGCTGCGCTTCCTGCAGGAACGCGTGATCGAGCGCGTCGGCGGGCGCGAGGAGATCCCGATCAACGTGCGCATCATCTGCGCCACGCACCAGGACCTGCAGGGCAAGATCGCCGACGGCAGCTTCCGCGAGGACCTGTACTACCGCATCAGCGAGATCACCATCAAGATTCCGGCGGTGAAGGACCGCGACGGCGACGCACTGGTGCTGGCCAAGGCCTTCCTGAACCGTTTCTGCCAGGAGCAGGGCCGCGCGATCCGCGGTTTCGACAAGGACGCCACGGCCGCCATCGAGGCCCACGCCTGGCCCGGCAACGTGCGCGAGATCGAGAGCCGCGTGAAGCGCGCCATCATCATGGCCGACGGCACCTACATCACCACCGAGGACCTCGAGCTCGACGACGTCGAGACGGAATCGACCCCGCTGAACCTGAAGCAGGTGCGCGAGGAAGCCGAGATGCGCGCGATCCAGCGCGCCCTGGTCAGCGCCGACGACAACATCTCCGAAGCCGCCAAGCTGCTCGGCGTGACCCGCCCCACCCTCTACAGCCTCGTCGAAAAATACAACCTGAAGTAACGTGGGTTCGGCCCCGTGGGTTCGGCTTTAGCCGAACATGATCATCGTTCGGCCGTAGGTTCGGCTTCAGCCGAACGATTTGGGTGTTTTGAATCAAAAATGTTCGGCTAAAGCCGAACCCACGGTGTCCTACGACTACCGCCCCTTCCCGAACAACACCACCTCCACCGTCTGCACCAGGATGTTCAGGTCCAGCAGGAAGCTGCGGTGCTTCACGTAGTAGAGGTCGTACTTGAGCTTCTCCAGCGCATCCTCTTCCGAGGCGCCATAGGGGTACTTCAGCTGCGCCCAGCCGGTGAGCCCGGGCTTCACGTTGTGGCGCTGGTTGTAGTAGGGGATCTTCATGATCAGGTCTTTCACGAACTCGGGGCGCTCGGGCCGCGGGCCCACGAAGCCCATGTCGCCGCGCAGCACGTTGTAGAGCTGCGGCAGCTCGTCCACGCGGTACTTGCGCAGGAACTTCCCGATGCGGGTCACGCGCGGGTCGTCCCTGGTGGCCCAGACCGCGCCGTATTTCTCGGCATCCAGGCGCATGCTGCGGAACTTGATCACCGGGAACACCCGGCCGTCCAGCCCGACGCGCTCCTGGACGAACAGGGTGGGCGCCCTGATGCCGTCCTCGAGCTTGATCGCCAGCCACGCGAACAGCATCAGCGGCCAGGCGAAGACCAGCATCCCGAGAGAAAGCAGGGCATTGAACGACCAGTCCAGCGCATTGCGCAGGTCGTTGGTCGAGGAAAAGCCGTTCGAATAGATCACCCAGCTCGGATACACCAGGTTCACCGCGACCTGCCCCGTCTCGCGCTCGATGAAGTCGAGGATCTCGATGATGTTGGTGCCGCGGATCTTGCAGTCGAACAGCAGGTCCAGCGGCAGGTTGTTGCGCCGTTCGTCGCAGGCCACGATCAGCTCGTCGATGTCGTGCTCGGCGATGTAGTCGGCCAGGCTCTGGCCTTCCAGCGTCAGCTTCTTCTCCTTCTGGATGCCGGTCGGGGAATCCCCGCGCATCACCACGAAGCCGTGCAGGTCGAAGCGCTGGCGGTCGACGCGTCGCTTCATCCGGCGCTCGATGATCGAGGCGCGCTCCCCGGCGCCCAGCACCAGCACGCTGATCTTCTTCTGCGCCAGGAACTCGAACTCGAAATCGAGGTAGCGGACCAGGCTGACGATGGCGACGCCCAGGGCGACCGCCAGCAGGGAGACCTCCACCCGGATGCCGTAGCTATCGATTCCCAGGGTCACGATTGTCAGGACAAAGCCGCTCATCGCGACGGCGATAACGATGCGGCGGAAAATCGCGCGGTAAGGCTCCCGCAGCTTGGGGTTGTACAAGCCCAGCGAAAGCGAAAAGAGCAGCGCGGTGAGCGCGAAGAGAATCGCGTAGATCACCAGGGTGTTCGTGGCGGCAACCGGCACGTCGGTCCACCGGAACCATTGCTCCAGCCGCTTGGCAAGCAGGAAGGATCCCGCAGAGCACGAAGAATTCGATGACCATCAGGACTTTCATCCCGGCCGAGTAGTCGCGAAACCTGTTGTTGGACATGGTGCTCTTGGTATCGAAACGCTGCGCCGCAGTCTATATGAACATTGGCCTAGCCTAGCAGCCCGGAGTGGCGGCTGCCATTGATCCTCGGACCTGACCCGGGCGCCTGCGTAGGAGCGGGCCATGCCCGCGACCAATACGCCAAATGCGACCAACTTTGCCGATATTCGCCCACATCCTGCTTCGCGTCATTTGTCGCGGGCATGGCCCGCTCCTACACCAGAACAGTGCGCCGGTCCCACAAATAGACCGCCCGCTAGTGCCAACCCATGGCCCGTGGTCTACACTTTGCCGGCAGTGGAAGAGGCGGGCGACGGTGCCAGCGCCAACTCGATGCTTCTATAAGGGAGAACGCAAGTGATTGATTTCAAAAGTCTGGTTCGTCGGATGGGCGCCATCGCGGCGGCCGCTTCGATGGTGCTCGCGGTCACGGGCTGTGGCTCGAATCCCAATGTCAACCTGAGCCCCGAGCAGCAGGCGGCGACGCCCGATTACGAATACCTGATCGGTCCGGGCGACACGATGGAGGTCTTCGTCTGGGGCAACCCGGACCTGAGCACGAACGTGGTCGTGAAGCCCGACGGCAAGATCACCACGCGCCTGGTCGAGAACATCGAGGCCAGCGGCAAGACCGCCTCGCAACTCGCGCGCGACATCGAGAAGGCCTACGGCCAGTACGTCAAGAGCGCCGTGGTCAGCGTCATCGTGAACAATTTCGTCGGCGTTCCCGTTCCAGCAGGTGCGGGTCGTGGGCGAGGCGCAGCAGCCGCTCAAGGTTCCGTACCGCAAGCACATGACCGTGCTGGACGCGATGATCGAGGTTGGCGGTCTCACCGACTTTGCCTCGGGCAACAGGGCGGTGCTGATACGCAATTTCGAGGGCAAGCGTGAAGTCCTGGAGCTGCGTCTGGATGACCTGCTGAAGGACGGCGACATCAGCGCCAATGTCCCGATGTATCCGGGTGACATCGTCATCATCCCGGAATCCTGGTTCTGAGCGAATGAGCCTGGCCGCAGCGATGGCCGTGGTCGCCACGGCCTGCCATCGCGGCGGCACGACAGAGCAGACCATGCACCGTCAGTCCCCTCGGAACGTGAACTAATCTATGCAGGAATTGATTGCGCAAATCTTCGGATACCTGCTCGGGATCTGGCGATTCCGCTGGCTCGCGCTGTTCGTGGCCTGGGGCATCGCGCTCGCGGGCTGGGGCTTCGTTGCGCAGATGCCCGACAAGTACCGGGCCTCGGCGCGCGTCCACGTGGATACCAACAGCGTGCTGCGGCCCCTGCTGCAGGGCCTGGCGATCCAGCCCAACATCGACCAGCGCGTGGCGTTGATGAGCAAGACGCTGCTCACGCGGCCCAACCTCGAGAAGCTGATGCGCATGGCGGACCTCGACATCAAGCGTGACCACCGACGCGCAGAAGGACGCAGCTGATCAACTCGCTGGCCAAGTACGATCGAGCTCGAAGGCGATCGCGCCAAATCCCTCGCTCTATTCCATCTCCTACCTGCACGGTGACCCGGCCGTGGCCAAGCGGGTCGTGCAGTCGCTCATCACCGTGTTCGTCGAAGGCTGCGCTCGGCGGCAGCCGCCAGGACAGTTCCGGCGCGCAGTCCTTCCTGGACCAGCAGATCGCGGATTACGAGAAGCGCCTGACGGAGGCCGAAGGGCGCCTGGCCGAGTTCAAGCAGCGCTATGCGGGCATCCTGCCCGGTGAATCCGGGGGCTATTTCGCGCGCCTTGCCACGGCGCGGGAGGAATTGAAGCGATGCGCAACTGCAACTGCGCGAAATGGAGAACCGGCGCGCGGACCTGCAGCGCCAACTGCAGAACCCCGACGATCCGATGTTCATGTCGGACTGGAGCAGCGATCTCAGCTCGCCGCTGGACATGCGCATCCAGGCATTGACCGCGAAGCTCGATGATCTGCTGACCAAGTACACCGAGATGCACCCCGAAGTGGTGCAGATCCGCAAGATGATCGCCGAGCTCGAAGCCGAGAAGCAGCAGGCGCTCGAGACCGCCATGGCAGAGGGCCCGATGGAGTCCCCCGGACTGGCGGAAAATCCGGTGTATCAGCAGATGCGCTCCCTGCTGTCGGAAGCCGATGCCTCGGTTGCCGAATTCCGGGTGCGCGTGCAGGAGCACGAACAGCGCGTCAAGGAACTGGAAGACAAGGTCAACAGCATCCCGCTGATCGAGGCCGAGCTGACGCAGCTCAACCGTGACTACGACGTGATCCGCGGCCAGCATGCGACGCTGCTGCAGCGGCGCGAATCGGCGCGGATTTCGGAAGACGTCGAGCAGAGCGCCGGCGACGTGGTGTTCCGCGTGATCGATCCGCCCTTCGTGCCGCAGACGGCCCGACGAGCCCAACAAGCTGCTGCTGAATTCCGGCGGTGCTCGCTGATCGCGATCGGCGGGGCGCTGGGCATCGGCCTGCTGATGTCGCTGCTGCAGCCGGTGATCGTGGACAGGCGCTCGCTGGGCGAGCTGGTCGGCCTGCCAGTGCTCGGTGCGGTCACGCAGATACGCAGCGCGGCGCAACAACGCAGGGCCTTCGTCAACAGGCTGATGCTGTCGGTGGCGTCGGTGGCGCTGCTCGTCGTGTTCGGCGGCATCAATGTCGCCCAGCAGATGCTGTTGATATGACGAGATCGGCGGCATCAGATCACCGACGCGAAGCGCGCAGGATCCGATATGAGCATCATCGAAAAAGCGATCGAGAAACTGGAACGGCAGGCGCAGGCCTGGCTCCGGCGCCTGCGCGTTGCCGGCAATGCCCCGGCAGCTGCTGCGGCCGCGTCCGCAGCGGGCGCCGCCGGCGCAGGTCGAGCGCAGTGCCGCCAGGCCCGCGATCCGCAGATCGATCGAAGTGCCGCTGGCGAAGCTGAACAGCCTGGGGGCCGTCACGCCCGACCGGCCGCGCAGCCGCATCGCGGAAGAATACCGGATGATCAAGCGTCCGCTGATCGCGAACATCGAGGGGGCAGGGCGCGGCAGTCGTTCCCAATGCCAACCTGATCATGGTCACCAGCGCGCTGTCAGGGAGAGGGCAAGACCTTCACGGCAATCAACCTGGCCATGAGCATCAGCATGGAAGAAGACCGCACCGTGCTGCTGGTCGATGGCGACATGGCCAAGGCCAACGCGGGCGCGCTGCTGGGCGTGCCGGAGGATGCGCGCGGTCTCATCGACGTGCTGGAGCACGACGACATCGGCATCGAGGACGTGCTGCTGCACACCAGCATTCCGAACCTGCGCGTCATCCCGGCAGGCCTGCTGCACGAGCGCGCCACCGAGCTGCTGGCCAGCGAGAGCATGCGCCGGCTGGTGCAGGAACTGTCCAGCCGCTACGCGGACCGGGTAATCATATTCGACAGCCCCCCGCTGCTGCTGACCTCGGAGGCCAGCGTGCTCGCGAGCCTGATGGGCCAGATCGTGTTCGTGGTGGCTGCCGAGCAGACGCCGCCGCACGCGGTGACCGAAGCCGTGGAGCACATCCCCGATGACAAGGTCGTGGGCATGGTGCTGAACAAGACCCGGCGCAATCCACTGGACAAGTTCGGCTATGGATACGGCTACGGTTATGGGTATGGATATGGGTACGGTGAAGGGCAGCAGGGCGATGGCAAGGGAGCGCGGCGCGGGAAGGCGCATGCCGATTGACCCGACGGGCGCGTTTGCACGGAGCACGCCCGAGCAGACTGGCGATTGCCGTATGTGCGGGTGGCTTGAGCCTGCTGAGCGCAGCTGGCGCTCGCGGCGGAATGGACCCGCAGCGCCAGCATGAGCGTGGGGCAGGTCTATTCCGACAACGTCGAGCTCGAGAGCGAAAACGAGAACAGGACGACCTGTACGGCGTCGTGATGCCGTCGGTTTCCGTGCAGGGCAAGGGCGCGCGAGCCAACGTCGGCGTGAACGCCGCGATGGAAATGAACGACCGCAGCGGTGGCGGCACCGGCAATTTCAACCCGTTGCTGAATGCCACACGGCAATGCCGAGCTGATCGAGGATTTCTTCTTCACCGACGTGCTTCGCGCGTGCCGGCCAGACCACCACGGATCCGTTCCGCGCGTCCAGCCGTACAGTCGCTGACCGAGAACGAGAATGCCAGTACCACCTACAGCTACGGCATCACGCCCTCGATCCGAAGACGCCTGGGCGGCTTCGCCACGTTCAATGCGAGCACGCAGTGGGACCAGCAGATCAGCGCCAACGACGATTTCGATGACAGCACCCAGCAGCACTTCAACGCGAGCCTGTCCAGCGGTACGGATTTCACGCGCCTGAGCTGGGGGCTGGACGGCGAGCACACGCATCACGGACTACGACGAACAATGCCGGCGCCGGCGAAGGTCAGGACGACCAGTATTCCAGCGTCAGCGTGCCGCTCGGCTACCGCATCTGAGCCGCAAGTGGCAGCTGACGTCCTCGGTGGGCCGCGAGTGGCAGGACTACGACGCGCAGGACCTCCGACCGCGACGACGACACCTGGGACGTGGGCGTGGTGTGGACGCCGAGCCCGCGCACATCGCTGAACGTGGGTTACGGTGACCGCTATTTCGACAATTCGCCGCGTTTCGATTTCTCGCACCGCAGCAAGCGCACCACGTTGCGTGCCTCCTATGAGCGCACGCTGACGACCTCGCGTGACCTGCGTGCGCGGACGAGCAGATTTCGGGCCGGACAATCCCTTCGGCCTGCCCTTCGACCCGGTCGACAGGACAGCCGATTCCGATGTCGGAGCAATCGGGACTTTCCTCGACTCCGGTTCCATCATCGACGAGCGCTTCGAAGCCTCGGTGGCCGTGCAGGGCAAGCGCACCACGCTCACGCTGCGCGGGCACGCAGTCGGAGCAGACGCGCGAGGACAATTCCGACGAAGGCACGTTCAACGACCTGAGCCTCAATTTCAGCCGTGCGCTCTCCGGCAAGCTCAGCCTGAACGGCGGCGTCACCTGGGAGGGTGACGAGGATCCGGACGGGCTGACCGCCGATACCATGCGCTATTACCTCGGACTCAACCGGCAGCTCGGGCGTCAATACGAGCCTGTCGTTCAATTACAGCTATTCCGATCGCGATTCCGAGCGTCTCGATGACGACTACACGGAAAACCGCGTCATTCCTGAATCTCACCTTCAATCTCTGTAGGCGATCCGCGCATGAGTGCAGCGCGTACGCCGGCGCGAATCCTGTGCGTGGTCGGCGCCCGCCCGAACTTCATGAAGATCGCGCCGATCATGCGCGCCTTCGCCGACCCGCAATACGGCATCGCCGCCACGCTGGTGCACACCGGCCAGCACTACGACGCGGCGATGAAGCTCGCGCTGTTCGAGCAGCTGAAGATTCCCGAGCCCGATATCGACCTCGGCGTGGGCTCGGGCTCGCACGCCGTGCAGACCGCCGAGATCATGAAGCGCTTCGAGCCGGTGCTGGACGACATCCAGCCGCGCGCCGTGCTGGTGGTGGGCGACGTGAACTCGACCATCGCCTGCGCGCTGGTGGCGGTGAAGAAGGGCATCGCGGTGATCCACGTCGAGGCCGGCCTGCGCAGCGGCGACCGCGCCATGCCGGAAGAGATCAACCGCGTGCTCACCGACCAGATCTCCGACCTGCTGTTCACCACCGAGCGCTCGGCGCGAAGCCAACCTGCTGCGCGAGGGTATCGCGAAGGAGCGCATCCACTTCGTGGGCAACGTGATGATCGACACGCTGCTCTACAACCTCGATGCCGCCGTGCCGGCCGCGACGACGATCGGCGCGCGCGCCGATGCGGAAAAGACCGCGCGCTTCCTGAAGGGCTTCGGCATCCTCACGCTGCACCGCCCCTCGAACGTGGACGATCCCGAGGTGCTGCGCAGCCTGCTGGGCGTGCTCGGCGAGATCGCGCGCGAGACGCCGCTGGTGTTCCCGCTGCACCCGCGCACGCGCCAGCGCATCGAGGCGGCCGGCCTCGGCTCGCTGCTCGACGGGCCCGATTTCATCTGCACCGAGCCGCAGGGCTACCTGGAAATGCTGGGCCTGATGAAGCAGGCGAAGCTGGTGCTGACCGACTCCGGCGGCATCCAGGAAGAAACCACCGCGCTCGGCATCCCCTGCGTGACGCTGCGCGAGAACACCGAGCGCCCGATCACCGCGGAGCAGGGCACCAACACCATCGTGGGCCGCGACCCCGCGAAGATCCGCGCCTGTGTCGCCGAGATCCTGCGCACCGGCGGCAAGGCCGGCCGCGTCCCCGAGTACTGGGACGGCAAGGCCGCCGAACGCATCGCCGCCGCCATCGCGCAATGGCTCCACTGATCCCGTTCCCACGGGGTCGCGGGCATGGCCCGCTCCTACCCCATGACGGCGCACCGTTCCTACGCGGTCGCGGGCATGGCCCGCTCCTACCTATGACGGCGCACCGTCCCTGTAGGAGCGGGCCATGCCCGCGATGGGCCTCGAAATCCGCCATCTCGCCGAGA
Organism: uncultured Gammaproteobacteria bacterium; assembly: GCA_963819895.1. Classification (GTDB taxonomy): domain Bacteria; phylum Pseudomonadota; class Gammaproteobacteria; order Pseudomonadales; family UBA5518; genus UBA5518. The sequence continues at coordinate 6,609 of CAWFXU010000012.1, read as the reverse complement.
TGAACGCGCGCCCCCCATCACCAACGCCATGACCGTAGACGTGGAAGACTACTTCCAGGTCTCCGCCTTCGAGAACTGCATCCCCAAATCCGACTGGGACCGCCTGCCCTGCCGCGTGGAAGCCAACGTCGACCGCATCCTGCAACTGTTCGACGACAAGGGCGCGAAGGCCACCTTCTTCACCCTGGGCTGGGTCGCCGAACGCTACCCGGACATGGTGCGCCGCATCGTCGCCAACGGCCACGAAATGGCCAGCCACGGCTGGGAACACGTCCGCGCCAACACCCAGGACCGCGCACAGTTCCGCGACGACGTGGTGCGCACCAAGTCGCTGCTGGAAGACCTGTCGGGCGCGCGCGTGAACGGCTACCGCGCCGCCAGCTACTCGATCTGCCCCGACAACCTGTGGGCGCTGGACCTGCTGGCCGACGCCGGTTACACCTACAGCTCCAGCATCGTGCCGATCCGCCACGATCTCTACGGCATCCCCGACGCCCCGCGCTTCGCGTTCAGCGCCGCCGACGGGCGCCTCGTCGAGATCCCGATCACGACCATTGCGCTCGCCGGCCGCAACATCAACTGCGGCGGCGGCGGCTGGTTCCGCCTGTTCCCGTACGCGTTCTCGCGCTGGGCCATCAACCAGGTGAACGGGCAGGAGCAGCAGCCCTGCATCTTCTATTTCCACCCGTGGGAAGTGGATCCGGAACAGCCCCGCGTGCCCGGCGCCAGCCGCCGCGCCCGCTTCCGCCATTACCTGAACCTGGAACGCATGCACGGCCGCCTCGCGCGCCTGCTCGACGATTTCCGCTGGGGCCGCGTCGACGAGGTGTTTATGGGGAGCCGATGTCGTGACCGTGCGGTTCGTAGGAGCGGGCCATGCCCGCGACCGGATCGCGGCTCGCGCGCGATGGTCGCGAACTTCATCCGGACATGGCCCGCTGTTCGAATGAATTCGAACCCACGGTGGCCATGCATCCGCAGCAGCTCGATCCGGGAACTGACGGACAAGGACTCCCCCCGCTGGGACGCCTTCGTCATGGCCACCCCCGACGCCACCTTCTTCCACCGCGCCGGCTGGAAAACCGTGCTCGAACGCGCCTTCGGCCACCGCACCCATTTCCTCTACGCCGAGCGCAACGGCCAGATCGAAGGCATCCTGCCGCTCGCCCAGGTGAAGAGCCTGCTGTTCGGCAACAACCTGTCCTCGCTGCCCTTCTGCGTCTACGGCGGCATCGTCGCCAGCGACGACCGAAGCGGATGCAGCACTGCAGGCAGGCCGCCTGCGACCTCGCCACCCGCCTGCAGGTCGACGCACTCGAGTTCCGCAACCTGCACGACTCCGGATTCGGGCTGGCCCGGCAAGAGCCTCTACGTCACCTTCCGCAAGCCCATCGACCCCGACCCCGAGGTGAACCTCAAGGGCATCCCGGGCCGCCAGCGCGCGATGGTGCGCAAGGGCATCGACGAAGGCCTCGCGGGCGAATTCGACGACGGCGTCGACCGCATCTACCGCGTCTACTCGGAAAGCGTGCGCAACCTCGGCACGCCGGTGTTCTCGAAAAAGTACCTGCGGGTGCTGCGCGAGGTCTTCGGCAACGACTGCGACGTGCTGATGATCACGCAGGCCGGGCGCGACGTGGCCGGCGTGATGAACTTCTACTTCCGCGACCAGGTGCTGCCGTACTACGGCGGCAGCATCGCGGCGGCGCGCGAGATCCGCGGCTGCAACCACTTCATGTACTGGGACCTGATGCGCCGCTCGGCCGAGCGCGGCTACCGGCTGTTCGATTTCGGTCGCAGCAAGGAAGGCACCGGGCCCTACACCTTCAAGAAGAACTACGGCTTCACGCCCGAGCCGCTGCACTACGAGTACTTCCTGGTGAAGGCGCAGGACGTGCCGAACGTGAACCCCACCAACCCGAAGTACCAGTTGCTGATCAAGGCCTGGGAGAAGCTGCCACTGCCGGTGGCGAACACGATCGGACCGTTCCTGGCCCGCAGCCTCGGTTGAACGGCGGCCATGAAACCGCCGCTGCTCTTCCTCTGCCACCGCATCCCTTTTCCGCCGAACAAGGGCGACAAGATCCGCTCGTGGAACCTGCTGCGCTATCTTTGCGAGCATTACCGCGTATACCTCGGCACGTTCGTCGATGACGCCGACGATTGGCAGCATGTGGCAAAGGTCGAGGAAATCTGCGCGGACAGCTGCTTCGTCGGCCTGACGCCGCATCTGGCGCGCCTGAACAGCCTGTTCGCCTTCGTCACCGGGCACGCGCTGTCGCTGCCGTACTACCGCAGCCGGCAGCTTCGGCGCTGGGTCAGGCAAACGGTGGCCGAACAGCAGATCCCGCGCGTGATCGTGTACTCCTCCGCCATGGCCCAGTACGCGCTGGACGACACGCTCGATTTCGAGCGCCGCGTGATCGACTTCGTCGACATCGATTCCGACAAGTGGCGCCAGTACGCGGCGAACAAGCGCTGGCCCATGAGCTGGCTCTACCGCCGCGAGGCGGACTACCTGTTCCACTACGAGACAGCACGTGGCGGAAGCCTTCGACGCCTGCCTGTTCGTGTCATCGGCCGAGGCGGAACTGTTCCGCCAGCTGGCGCCGTCGCTGGCGCCCAACGTGGGTCATTACAACAACGGCGTGGATACCGATTACTTCCAGCCCGATGCCGACCTGCCCAATCCCTACCCGCCAGGCGTGCAGGCGCTGGTGTTCACCGGGGCCATGGACTACTGGCCCAACGTCGACGCGGTGAAATGGTTCGCGGAGAACGTGTTCCCGCAGGTCCGCGAGAGCGCGCCCCGAGGCACGCTTCTATATCGTGGGCAGCAAGCCCGCCGAAGCGGTAAGAGCGCTGGCCAACGAGGCGGTCATCGTCACCGGCCGCGTGGACGACGTGCGCCCCTACCTGCAGCATGCGACCGCCGCCGTGGCGCCGATGCGCATCGCGCGCGGCATCCAGAACAAGGTGCTCGAAGGCATGGCCATGGAGAAGCCGGTGATCGTCAGCCCGCAGGGCCTGGAGGGCATCGACGCGAACCCGGGCACCGAGGTCCTGCTGGCCGAGAGTGCGGCCGAGTTTGCCGATCTCGTGCTGCAGGTCTGCGCCGGGGCGTATCCCGCCATGGGCAAGGCGGCGCGCGAGCGCGTGCAGGCCGACTTCGTCTGGGAGCACAACCTGCCGCTGGTGCACGGCCTGCTGCAGACCGACAGCATCACGCTGCAGGAGCGCCACTGAATGTCGCCGCGCTCGCAGCAGCCACCGCTGGTGGTGCACATCATTCACGAGCTGGGCACCGGCGGGCTCGAAAACGGCCTGGTGAACATCATCAACCGCACGCCGCCCGGAGCGTTACCGCCACGCCATCGTGTGCCTGACCGAGGCCGGCGAGTTCGCGAAGCGCATCACGGCGCCGGACGTCCAGGTCATCGAGCTGCACAAGCGCCCGGGCCACGACCTCGGGCTCTACTGGCGCCTGTGGAAGACGCTGCGCGCGCTGCGCCCGGCCATCGTGCACACGCGCAACCTCGCCACGCTGGAAATGCAGTTCGTCGCGGCCCTGCTGCCCGGCGTGAAGCGCGTGCACGGCGAGCACGGCCGCGACGTGTTCGACCTGCACGGCACCAACCGCAAGTACAACCTGCTGCGCAAGGCCGCGCGGCTGGTGGTGCAGCGCTACATCGCGGTCAGCAAGGACCTGGAGCAGTGGCTGATCGGCACGGTCGGCGTGCCGCCGGCGAGGGTTCGGCAGATCTACAACGGCGTGGACCAGGACAAGTTCCATCCCGCGCAGCGGCGCCAGGCCCGACGTGGCGCCGCCGGGTTTCCTGCCGGCGGACTGCGCTGGTGGTCGGCACCGTCGGCCGGCTGGCCGAGGTACGAATCTTCAACCTCATCGTGCCTTCGGACTGCGTCACCAACGGGAACCGGCAGCTCCACGACGCGATCATGAGCGGGATCATGCCGGTGATCGGCCTCGTGACCACCGCGAGGACGACGTCATCACCCACCTCTGACTGCGCAAGGCCGCGTCTCGGCGGGCTTCCCGGCACGGCAAACGACACCCTTGCTTTTCCCAAAACCCAGCTATAGTGGCCGACACGGCATCTAAAGATGCAGAGTAGTTGAGTTGAGTAAGGTCTGATTGTCTGCCAGGGGGGCGGATGCGCGCACTGACCATCGGGGAGCTCGAGACTGAATCCGGCGTGTCCGCAGCACCATCTACTACTACGTGCGCGCGGGCCTGCTCCCGGCCGCCCAGAAGTCGAGCCCGACACGGGCGCTCTACACCAAGGACCACGTCGAGCTCCTCGACGAGATCCGGCGGCTGAAGCAGGAAGGCCTGGACATCAAGGCCATCCGCGAGCAACTCCGCCAGCGTGTGGACTCGGCGAGCGCCAACGGCGAGGACCTCGTGGCCCGGCAGGGCGAAGAGACGCGTCGCGCCATCCTGCAGACGGCGGCTCGCGAGTTCGCCCGCAACGGGTACCGCCAGACGCGCATCGCCGACATCATCTCGGAGCTCGGGATCACCCCTCAGGTGCTCTACAGCCACTTCCCCACCAAGCGCGACCTCTTCGCCGCCGCCTACCGCCAGTCTCTGGACGTCTCGATGGGCATCATCGAGCCGCGGCTTGTGGGAGAGGACGACCTCGCGGTGCACCTGCTCTGGCGGATGGTCGGCGACTACGGGCTGCGCGCGCTCAACCCCGATCTGCTGTACCTGTCCCGAGAGGCCGCGTACGACGATCCCGAGACCACGCGCGAGCTGAGGTGGGCGCACGAGCACGTCTTGAGCGGCCAGCGCGAGGAGCTGGAGGGATTGCGGCGTTCCCCTGACGACCCTCCCTTCTCCGACGAGCTCATGAACTACGCGCTGTACGGGGCGTTCCAGACCATGCGTCTTCGCGCGTCCTGGGACGAATCGCTACGCACGCAGCGACGTCATGTGGGCCAACATCCTGCTGAACATCGCCGTCCGCCGGCTGTACGACGGGAGCATCGACGTCGGGGCGCTCAAGGAGACGTACGCGGGTCTCATCGATGAGCTGGCAGCCATCGACCCGCCCGACGTGTCCGCCCTGGAAGCGTCCTTCCTCCGGGAGAGGAGAGCGCATGAACCGCATCGAGATCGACCGCGACGCCTGCACGTCGTGCCAGACCTGCTACGACGCCTGCTTCGTCGACGTGTACCGGTGGGACGACGAGAGCGATCAGCCGGTCATGACGTATCCGGAGGACTGCGCGGGCTGCAACAAGTGCGAGCTCGAGTGCCCGGCGGAGTGCATCAAAGTCGTCGTCGACTTCCCCGGCATCTACTGGCCGGAGGTGGTGTGAGATGGCGGCACTCGAGAACCTGGGCACCGTGCTGAAGACGGACCTGCTCATCGTCGGCGGCGGCATGGCCGGGCTGGCCTGCGCCATCAGCGCCAAGGAGACCGACCCCGAGATCGACGTCCTCATTGTCGACAAGGTCGTCACCGGCTGGGGCGGCAAGGCTAACAAGGGCGGCGGCAACATCGTGTTCGTCGACCCGTCGGAGCTCGGCGACGTCCTCGACTTCCACGTCCACAACGTGGGCGACTTCCTCGAGGACCAAGATCTGCTGATGGACTTCATGCGCGAGTCGCGGCCCGACCTCGAGCGGCTCGAGAGCTGGGGCGTGCACATCTACCGTGACGATGCCGGTGAGCCCAAGTACGTGCGCTGGCTGCCCGAGCATCCGTGGCGCCTGGCCGTGCTCGACCAGGACCTGACCCTCAACATGGCCAAGCACGCGCGCAAGCTGGGCGTGCGCATCCAGGACCGTGTCGAGATCGTCGACCTGCTCAAGGACGGCGACCGCGTCTGTGGCGCCATCGGCTTCGGGATGATCGACGGCGAGTGCGTGATCGCCCAGGCGGGCGCCGTCGTGCTTGCCAACGGCAACCAGTGCTACAAGCTGATGCCTCGCTGGGCCAGCGCCGGCGGCGAAGGCATCGCCGCCGCGTATCGCGCCGGCGCGGCGATGCGCGGCGCCGAGTTCGGCAACTTCATCAACTGGGTGTTCGCCGACACGAAAGAGGTGTGCCAGGGCGCCGAGGACTGCATGTACAACGCCAAGGGCGAGAACATCTCCAAGCGCGTCCGACCGGTGCTCGAGTCGGACGTCCACTCCAAGGAGGTCGTGGAGTGGTGGAAGGAGATGAAGGCCGGCAACGGGCCGATCGTCGCCAACATGATCGAGAATTACGTGAACAACGAGATCGTGCCGGCGTTCCACGAGGACAAGCTGGCCGTCCGCCCGGTCTCGATCAAGTTCTGGGGTCTGACCATCGGAAAGGCCATGGCGGCGTCCACCGTGCACGGCCCGATGCAACCGGTGATGCCCGGCCTCAACGCCGAACTCGCCCCCGTGAAGGTCGACCACACCATGGCGACGACGGTCCGTGTGTGTGTGTGTGTGTGTGTGTGTGTGTGTGTGTGTGTGTGTGTGTGTGTGTGTGTGTGTGGCCTCTTCATCGGCGATACCTGCTACGCAGGGACCTGTCTCGCCGGCGCCGTCCCAGCTCCCCGGCCGCATGCGCGGCTCGGGCCTCGGCTTCGCCACCTACTCCGGCG